>NZ_JBSWWX010000002.1:0-736730 GCF_056160305.1 Planctobacterium sp. AWM4_229
CCACTGCTGCCTCCCGTAGGAGTCTGGGCCGTGTCTCAGTCCCAGTGTGGCTGATCTTCCTCTCAGAACAGCTAGAGATCGTCGCCTTGGTAAGCCGTTACCTCACCAACAAGCTAATCTCGCTTAGGTTCATCCCAGGGCGAGAGCCGAAGCCCCCTTTGGTCCGTAGACGTTATGCGGTATTAGCCATCGTTTCCAATGGTTGTCCCCCACCCAAGGGCAGATCCCTAAGTATTACTCACCCGTCCGCCACTCGTCAGCGATAGCAAGCTATCCTGTTACCGTTCGACTTGCATGTGTTAGGCCTGCCGCCAGCGTTCAATCTGAGCCATGATCAAACTCTTCAATTAAAATCGAAAATATAAATTTTTTGGGTCGACATCAAAATCAATCGATGCCCACACAGATTGTCTTATTGCTAATTGTTAAAGAACGTTTGCTTGAGTCTCTCCTCAAGCGGGATGCGCATTCTACACTTCCCTTTGTGACTGTCAACATTTTATTTGAATTTATTTTTTCAAGTAACTTGTTGGAGTCCGCTTAACTAAAGGCCTGTAGAGTTTTTACGCAATTCAGTTTTTGTGCCTTTAGAAGCTGCTTCTGAGTTGTCTCTTTACTAAGAAAGAACGTTTGCCCCTGAAGCGAGCGCGCATTCTACAGACATCATCTTCACCGTCAACACTTTATTGCAAATTAATTAGGTATTTATTTCAATTGCTGGGTTTTTAATCTGTTATTGATCTTATTGTTAACATACTGTTTAATTTGAACACTTTTTTTTACAATTTGAACTTTTAGCCGATACAACAGTCTTACATTGGCTAAAGGTTAAAATTAAAAGAGATCTTCAAATGAAACTCAGAATAATAAGTGCGTTATTAATATCCATGGCTGGAAGCACACACGCATTTGAAGGGAATACAAATGACTCTTTTTACGTAACGTCAGAATTTATACATAAACAAGTCCAACAAAACATGTCCGTGGGCCGCGCTGTAAAAAGTGTGGTTGAGCACTATCCTTTGCACGCTGCCAGAATCGTCGATACCACATTAGACTTATATCCTGAAAAATATAAAGACATCGTTTATGCAGCAGTATCAGCCGCTCCCTCTCAAACCAAAGAGATTGTAGAGGTAGCTATAGATAAAGGTGTTACCAGTTGCCCTAATATTGTTGAGATAGCAATCAATGCGGAGCCCAGTTATGTAGATTTTGTTGTACATGCTGCCGCGAATACCACACCTGATGAATTGAAGGATATAGTACGTGTTGCTGTCGTTACGGAACCAGACTCTGCAGATCGAATAGTGCAAACCTTGGTAGAAACTCATCCTAACGATGTGGTCGATATTGTTAAAACTGCTGTTGGTGCAGTACCTTTTGTTGGTGAATATATCGTTGATGCGCTATTGGCCGTTTTCCCCGCTAAAGCAGAAGATGTTGTTACGACTGCCTTACAAGAGTCTTCGAGCAAACAAGAATACGTACAAAAGATAATTGAATCTGCTCAAAATGCAGGCTTAAGCGAAAATACCTTAAAAGATTACGCACTTAAAGGTGGAGTAGATGAGGCTGAGTTAGCAGCAATTATGGAAAACTTAGAAAAACAGTAATCTGAACAGATTTTTGAGACTTAAAACAAAAAACCGGGCTTTCGCCCGGTTTTTTTATTCTGCTACAGCTTCTTCTGAAACTGCTTCAACTTCTGCTTCTGGTCTATCTACCAGTTCAACAAAAGCCATAGGTGCGTTATCACCAGTACGGAAGCCACACTTCAAAATACGAGTGTAACCACCTGGGCGCTCTGAAAAGCGAGGACCCAACTCATTGAATAACTTACCTACTACCTCTTTATCACGTGTACGAGCAAAAGCCAAACGACGGTTTGCAACGCTGTCTTGCTTAGCAAGAGTAATAAGAGGTTCAATTACGCGACGTAGCTCTTTAGCTTTTGGCAAAGTAGTTTTAATTACTTCGTGCTTAACTAGTGAGCTAGCCATGTTACGAAACATTGCCTGACGATGGCTGCTGTTTCGATTTAACTGACGACCACTCTTACGATGGCGCATAATATCACCCTTCTCTTTTAATCAGAAAGTTGCCTGATTAATCCTTCTCGACGATGCTTTCAGGCGGCCAATTTTCAAGGCGCATACCCAAAGACAATCCACGAGAGGCCAACACATCTTTAATTTCAGTCAGCGACTTCTTACCCAAGTTAGGGGTTTTCAGTAGCTCAACTTCGGTGCGTTGTACCAGGTCACCAATGTACTGAATTGCTTCTGCTTTCAAGCAGTTTGCAGAACGTACTGTCAATTCAAGATCATCAACTGGACGCAGAAGAATCGGATCAAACTCTGGTTTTTCTTCTTTTTCTTCTGGCTCAGTCATATCGCGCAGATCAACGAACGCTTCTAATTGCTCAGCTAAAATTGTAGCTGCGCGGCGAATCGCTTCTTCTGGGTCGATAGTACCGTTAGTTTCCATATCGATGATCAACTTGTCTAAGTCTGTGCGTTGTTCAACACGAGCAGACTCAACATTGTAGGCAATACGATCTACAGGACTGTAGGAAGCATCAACCAACAGACGACCAATTGGTCTATCATCATCTTCAGAGGAACGACGAGTAGAAGCAGGTACATAACCACGACCTGTTTCAACTTTGATGCGCATGCTGATTTCAGAATCACCAGTTAGTGTACAAACCAGGTGTTCTGGGTTAGCAATCTCTACATCTCCGTCATGCTGGATGTCTCCAGCAAGTACAGGACCTGCACCTGACTTCACTAACGTTAAAGTAGCTTCAGTTTTACCTTCAAGACGCACTGCCAAACCTTTCAGGTTTAACAGAATTTCAATTACGTCTTCCTGAACGCCTTCCTTAGTGCTGTATTCGTGTAACACGCCGTCAATTTCGACTTCGGTTACTGCACAACCAGGCATTGAAGATAAAAGTATTCTGCGTAAAGCATTACCCAGAGTATGACCGAAACCACGCTCCAGAGGCTCTAAAGTAACTTTAGCGCGCGTACCAGTAACGTTTTCGATTTCTACCAGTCTAGGTCTTAGGAATTCAGTTACAGAACCCGACATATATCCTCTCTTTAACTTTTAACCTTTACTTACTGTAAAGTTCGACGATAAGTTGTTCGTTGATTTCAGCAGACAAATCACTACGCTCAGGTACACGTTTAAAGGTACCTTCCATTGCTTTCGCATCTACTTCAATCCAAGTAGGCTTTTCACGCTGCTCAGATAACTCTAATGCAGCAGCAATACGCGCTTGCTTTTTCGCTTTTTCACGAACTGATACAACGTCTTCAGCAGATACATTGAATGAAGGAATGTTTACTACTTGTCCGTTAACCATAATAGCTTTATGGCTTACTAACTGACGAGCTTCAGCACGAGTGCTGGCAAAACCCATTCTGTATACAACGTTATCTAGACGCTGTTCTAATAGTTGTAGCAGGTTTTCACCTGTGTTGCCTTTACGGCGAGCCGCTTCACCGTAGTAATTACGGAATTGCTTCTCTAAAACGCCGTACATACGACGTACTTTTTGTTTCTCACGCAACTGAACACCGTAGTCTGATAAACGACCACGACGTGCACCGTGTTGACCAGGTGCAGTTTCAATATTACATTTTGAATCAATTGCACGAACACCGCTTTTCAGGAACAAATCTGTTCCTTCGCGACGGCTTAATTTGAGTTTAGGACCCAAGTATCTTGCCATGATATTTCTCCAACAATCCGTCGATTAAACGCGACGTTTTTTCGGTGGACGACAACCGTTGTGAGGAATAGGCGTCACATCTGTAATGTTTGTAATGCGGTAACCTGCCGCATTTAAAGCGCGGATCGCAGATTCACGACCTGGACCGGGACCTTTTACAAACACTTCAATGTTTTTCAAACCATATTCCTGAGCAGCAACGCCAGCTCTTTCTGCAGCTACCTGAGCAGCAAAAGGAGTAGATTTACGAGAACCACGGAAGCCTGAGCCTCCAGAAGTTGCCCATGAAAGAGCGTTACCTTGACGATCAGTGATAGTCACGATTGTGTTGTTGAACGACGCATGGATGTGCGCCATACCATCAGCAACTTGACGTTTTACGCGCTTACGAGCACGAGTTGGTGCTTTAGCCATAACTTACTCCCCCGCTTACTTCTTAATTGGCTTACGAGGACCTTTACGGGTACGCGCATTAGTTTTAGTGCGCTGACCACGTAAGGGCAAGCTACGACGGTGGCGTATGCCACGGAAGCAACCAAGGTCCATCAAACGTTTGATGTTCATTTGAACTTCACGGCGCAGGTCACCCTCAACAGAGAATTTAGCTACCTGATCACGTAATTTGTCCAAATCAGCTTCTGATAATTCTTTAATTTTTGTACTTTCCGGAATACCTGCTTCAGCACAAATCAGCTTTGCACGAGTCGCACCGATACCATAGATCGAGCGTAATGCAATTACAGTGTGCTTGTGTTCCGGAATGTTAATGCCAGCTATACGGGCCATTAACAGCACTCCTCTAAGTTAGTCGCCAGATAAAAAGCCCGTAAGGATACTTATCCGGCATAAAATTGCAAACTATTTCTGACTTTTGTCAGAAACGATTAACCTTGTCGTTGCTTATGCTTTGGCTCTTTACAAATCACACGCACAACACCGTTGCGCTTGATGACTTTGCAATTACGACAAATTCTCTTTACGGATGCACGAACTTTCATTTCATCACTCCGTTATGCCACTTAGCGGCCGTAGCCTTTTAAGTTGGCTTTTTTCAATACAGACTCATACTGATGAGACATCAAATGAGTTTGTACCTGCGCCATGAAATCCATGATTACCACTACGATAATAAGTAGTGACGTACCGCCGAAATAAAACTGCACATTCCAAGCGATCATCATGAACTCAGGCACTAAACAGATAAAGGTTATATAAAGAGCACCGGCCAGTGTCAGGCGAGTCATTACCTTATCAATGTACTTAGACGTTTGCTCACCAGGACGAATCCCTGGAACAAAAGCACCAGACTTTTTCAGATTATCTGCAGTTTCACGCGGGTTGAATACCAACGCCGTGTAGAAGAAGCAGAAGAAAATGATAGCCGCTGCATACAACATTACGTACAAAGGTTGACCTGGAGACAACATCAAAGAGATGTCTTGTAACCAAGTCATTGACTCGTTTTGTCCAAACCAGGTCGCAATAGTACCCGGGAACAAAATGATACTGGAAGCGAATATAGGTGGAATTACACCCGCCATATTCACTTTCAGCGGTAAGTGAGTGCTTTGTGCAGCAAATACCTTACGACCTTGTTGACGCTTCGCATAGTTAACAACAATACGACGTTGACCACGCTCTACGAAAACGACGAAGTAAGTCACTGCCATGACAATCACACCGATAAATAACAAGAACAACAGGTTCAAATCTCCGGTTCTGGCTTGTTCTGCGGTTTGACCTATAGCTGTCGGTAAACCTGCAACAATACCAGCGAAGATAAGAATTGAAATTCCGTTACCAATCCCTCTTTCGGTAATCTGCTCACCCAACCACATCAAGAACATGGTACCGGTGACCAGACTTACCACTGCCGTAAAGTAGAAACCAAATCCAGGATTTATTACCAAACCTGATACCAGGTTAGGTAAACCAGTCGCAATTCCTATCGCTTGAAAGATTGACAATACCAGCGTGAAATAACGCGTGTATTGGCTGATCTTACGACGACCTGCCTCGCCTTCTTTTTTCAGCTCCATCATTGGCGGATGGATTACTGTCATCAAGTTAATGATGATAGATGCTGAAATGTAAGGCATGATTCCCAGTGCAAAAACTGAAGCACGTTCCAAAGCACCACCGGAGAACATGTTGAACATCTCTACGATAGTGCCCTTTTGTTGCTCAAATAATTGAGCAAGAACGGCAGAATCAATGCCAGGAATAGGGATATAAGAGCCTAGTCTGAAAACGATGATTGCGCCCAATACGAACAGCAATCTCGCTTTAAGCTCGCTCAAACCACCTTTTGCTGAATCCAATCCTGGTTTCGCCATTTAGGTTATTCCTCTACTTTACCGCCAGCCGCTTCGATTGCTTCTCGAGCGCCTTTAGAAACCTTTAAGCCCTTAACAGTTACTGCGCGAGTAACTTCACCGCTCTTCATCACTTTAACGTGCTGCATGTCTTTCTTAACAAGACCAGCCGCTTTCAAAGTTTCCAAAGATACAGTGTCGCCTTCTACTTTAGCGATTTCAGTCAGTGTTACCTGGTCAGAAACCAGAGATACACGTGACGTGAAACCAAACTTAGGTAGACGACGCTGGATTGGCATTTGACCACCTTCGAAACCTGGCTTAACGCTGCCACCTGAACGAGACTTTTGTCCCTTGTGACCACGACCACCAGTTTTACCCAGGCCAGAACCAATACCGCGACCTACGCGCTTACCAGATTTTTTGGCTCCTGGAGCAGGAGCAATAGTGTTTAAGTACATTACTTACTCCCCTACCACTTCTACCATGTAGTAAACTTGGTTGATCATACCGCGTACAGCAGGTGTATCTTCCAATTCACGAACATGGCCAATTTTACGTAAACCTAAGCCTTTCAAAGTAGCTTTGTGCTTAGGTAAACGACCAATAGAGCTCTTAGTTTGTTTGACTTTAACTGTTGCCATTGTCAATTACCCCATAATCTCGTCAACAGACAAGCCACGCTTCGCAGCAACTTGCTCTGGTGAGTTCATGTCAGTCAACGCTTTGATCGTTGCACGAACTACGTTGATTGGGTTAGTTGAGCCATAGCACTTAGACAATACGTTTTGTACACCAGCTACTTCAAGAACTGCACGCATTGCACCACCAGCGATGATACCCGTACCTTCTGAAGCAGGCTGCATGTAAACTTTTGAGCCTGAGTGACGACCCTTGATTGGGTGTTGTAATGTGTGACCGTTAAGATCCACTGTTACCAGGTTGCGACGTGCTTTTTCCATTGCTTTTTGAATAGCAGCTGGAACTTCACGCGCTTTACCGTAACCAAAGCCAACGCGACCGTTACCATCTCCAACTACAGTCAATGCTGTGAAGCTGAAAATACGACCACCTTTAACAACCTTTGCTACGCGGTTAACAGCGATTAATTTCTCTAACAGCTCACCACTTTGTTGAGGTTCTACTCTAGACATAATCTACTCCTAGAACTGAAGGCCAGCTTCGCGAGCTGCTTCAGCCAGTGCTTTAACACGACCGTGGTACTGGAAGCCACTGCGATCGAAAGCTACTTCTTTAATACCTTTCTCAATTGCGCGTTCTGCAATTGCTTTACCTACTGCAGTTGCAGCGTCAGTATTACCAGTAGACTTCAGATCTTTACGCACATCTGCTTCAACTGTAGATGCAGCAGCTAAAACTTCTGATCCAGTTGGCGCAATCAATTGTGCATAAATGTGGCGAGGTGTACGGTGTATCACCAAACGGTGTACGCCAAGCTCACGCATCTTAAAACGTGCACGAGCGGCGCGACGTAAACGAGATGTTTTCTTATCCATCGTACCTACCCCTTACTTCTTCTTAGCTTCTTTACGAAGTACAGCTTCATCAGAATAACGAACACCTTTACCTTTGTAAGGCTCTGGCGGACGATATCCACGAATGTTTGCTGCAACCTGGCCAACTACCTGCTTGTCAGCGCCTTTAACGACGACTTCAGTCTGGCTAGGAGTTTCAACAGAAATACCCGCCGGCATTTCATATACAACAGGGTGAGAGAAACCCAGAGTCAGGTTCAGTTTGTTACCCTGTGCTTGCGCACGGTAACCAACACCGATTAGCTCTAACTTTCTTTCAAAACCAGTAGTTGCACCGATTACCATGTTGTTCAGTAGTGCACGAGCAGTACCTGCTTGCGCCCACGCATCTTCAAAGCCTTCACGAGGAAGGACCTTAGCTGCGTTATCTTCCTGAACGATTTCAACTGCGTCGTTGAATACACGAGTAAGCGTGCCGTTTTTACCTTTTACTGTAACTTCTTGACCGTTGATAGTGATCTCAACGCCCGATTGAAGTTCTACAGGTGCTTTTGCTACACGTGACATTGAATAATCCTCCGTTACGCTACGTAGCCGATGATCTCACCACCCATGCCAGCTTTACGCGCAGCACGGTCAGTCATCACACCTTTAGAGGTAGACACAATGGCAATACCCAATCCACCCAATACTTTAGGCAGCTCATCTTTTTTCTTATAGATGCGCAGACCAGGGCGGCTGGCGCGTTCGATAGTATCGATAACGCTCTTGCCTTCGAAGTATTTCAAAGTAACTTCTAAAGTCGGCTTAACGTCGCCTTCTTTACTGAAATCTTCAATGTAACCTTCTTGCTTTAATACATTTGCGATTGCAACACGAATCTTAGAACAAGGCATAACAACAGATACTTTACCTGCCATTTGACCGTTTCTAATACGTGTGAACATATCCGCGATAGGATCTTGCATACTCATATTTGCTACTCCTTACCAGCTGGCTTTTTTCAGACCAGGGACTTCACCGCGCATCGCTGCTTCACGCAGCTTGTTACGGCTCAGGCCAAATTTGCGTAGGAAACCATGAGGACGGCCAGTGATACGACAACGGTTTTGTTGACGTGAACGAGCAGAATCTCTTGGTAGTTGTTGTAGCTTAAGTACTGCGTCCCAACGCTCTTCATCAGATGAGTTAACATCGCTGATGATTGCTTTAAGTTCAGCACGCTTAGTTGCGTATTTGGCTACTAATTTTGCACGCTTTACTTCACGCGCTTTCATTGATTCTTTTGCCATAACCCTACACCTTATTTACGGAACGGGAAGTTAAAAGCAGATAACAGTGCTTTACCTTCTTCGTTTGTGTTAGCTGATGTGGTGATAACGATATCCATACCGCGCACTTTATCTACCTTATCGAAATCGATTTCAGGGAAGATAATTTGCTCCTTGATACCCATGCTGTAGTTACCACGGCCGTCGAACGACTTAGGGTTCAGGCCACGGAAGTCACGGATACGAGGAATTGCGATAGAGACTAAACGCTCAAAGAATTCCCACATACGATCGCCACGCAGAGTTACTTTGCAACCAATAGGGTAGCCTTCACGGATTTTAAAACCAGCAACAGACTTACGAGCTTTAGTAACTACAGGCTTCTGACCAGCAATAAGCTGCATGTCATTAGTTGCGTTTTCTAAAACCTTTTTGTCTGTTAAAGCTTCACCCAGACCCATGTTCAGGGTGATCTTTTCTATCCGAGGGACTTGCATGACGCTCTTGTAACCAAACTCTTTAGCGAGTTGAGGAACGACTGATTCTTTATAAAAATCATGCAGTTTCGCCATCGTATTCTCCAATTAATTAAATCTGTTCACCGTTTGATTTGAAGATACGGACTTTTTTGCCATCTTCAAAACGGAAACCTACACGATCTGCTTTACCCGTTTGAGGGTTAACGATCGCTACATTTGATACATGAATAGATGCTTCTTTTTCTACGATGCCACCAGGAACGTTCAACTGTGGGTTGGGTTTCTGATGTTTCTTAACCAAATTCACACCTTCGACGATTACGCGGTCTTTGCCAGTGATAACCTTAAGGACTTTGCCTTGCTTACCCTTGTCTTTACCTGCTAAAACGACGATTTCATCATCACGACGAATTTTACTTGCCATAATCGCGACTCCTTATAGTACCTCGGGTGCCAATGAGACGATCTTCATGTTATCTGCACGAAGCTCACGGGTCACAGGACCAAAGATACGCGTACCTATTGGCTGCTTGTTAGCATTTAACAAAACAGCTGCGTTGTTATCAAAACGGATAATTGAACCGTCTGGACGACGAACGCCTTTTCTAGTACGCACCACCACCGCATTCAAAACATCACCTTTTTTCACCTTACCGCGAGGAATTGCTTCCTTAACAGTAACTTTGATGATATCGCCAATGCCTGCATAACGGCGATGCGAGCCACCAAGGACCTTAATACACTGAACCCTGCGAGCGCCGGAATTGTCCGCCACATCCAGGTTAGTTTGCATTTGGATCATGTTAGTGCTCCGCTAATTTAAGGCTCTCCCGAGCCGTTATATCGTTGTAAAAAAACAGCTTTTGCCGCTCTTTTATACATACCCCCATAAAAAGGGCGCGCAATAGTAACAGAAAAGATTCTGTAACGACAGCTTAAATTCAAAAAAAGTTTAAAATATAGGCAAATTGATGTGATACCAATTCCAATAAGCATTTACACAGCTCAGTGGGAGTTGAAATGCATTTAGACAAGGCGGATGTTTGAAGGTCTAGTGGGGCTCGATAACTGCTCCTGCGTTATTCTAATCACCTACATCCATGTAGGGATAAATCAAAAACATCCAACACCGTATAAATGCATTTCAAACCCATCGAAGACGCGCCTCAGGAAAATTATTTCTTTGTTGTGCGAAGTTCATAAGACCCCCAGTATTCTTTCATTCGCACGCCTCGAACTAATATTCCTGAGACTGCGCTGAGTATGCAAATGTTTATCGGAATTGGTATGAGCACAAAAAAGCCAGTGGCGAACACTGGCTTTTTATGAGGTTCTAAGTTGTTAAAATATGACTGACTCGCCCGGTTTCAAGGTGTATTTATCACCCAATACCAACGTTGCGTCGTTTAGTTTATTTGTATGTTGTCCTTTTAACTCCACAGGTACGGAGAATTCCGAACTCTCTGCGCTTGCAAGATTCACCATAACTACGCGAGATTCTTCGCCGTTGAGACTCTGCACCAACCAGACGTTTTGATTATCTACCGGGTAGTAGCGGATCTCTCGTGGAAACTGTAATGCCATAGAGCCCTTGCGCACGGCTATTAGCTTCTTATAGTGGTTGAGCAGTGAATCAGGGTTTTCCGCCTGAACATCAACTGATGCTTTTCCTGAAGATCTCTGGCTTTGCCAATAGGGTCCCCACCATGGCTTGTGCTCTTTAACCCAAGGGAACCACTTACCTTGATCTAACCAAAACGCGCCCGTGTCGTTAAACCCTGCCGAGTCGGTATCCTCCCATTGCATAATGGCGCGACGATATTGATCATCACCCGTGGTATATTGCGACAGACCAATCTCCTCACCATAATATAGATAGAGTGTGCCCGGTGTAGTCATTAATAATGTGGCAGCTGCTTTCGCCTTGGTCCAGTCTTCACCCAAGGTGTGCATGATGCGATTTTGATCGTGGTTGGTCAAGAACGGTGAAAAGAAAGACATAGGCGCGTTGTCTTTACGACTTAGTAAGTTTTGCCATAACGCTTCGCGAGTATTGTCATCTTTTGATTCATCCACGGTACCAAAATCAGCGGTGCGTGTTCCGCCAGCATTCAGAATACCACTCACCACATAGCCAAAATCAAAATCAAAGGCTGAATGCATCCCCTCACCATTGTCATAATACTTACCAATGGTAGGCATGTCAGACCACGCCTCGGCCACCAGCATGGCATCGGGTTTAATTGACTCGACGTGTGCCGTGAACTGTGCCCAATAATCAATAGTGGCTTGGGTATCACCTTGGTCAGCATCATTCCAGTCTTCTGAAACATCTTCAATGGCGTAACGCACGGCATCGAGGCGGAAACCATCCACACCTTTTTCCAACCAGAAAGTCGCCATCTTATTCATCTCTTCCACTACTTTAGGGTTTTCAAGATTGACATCAGGTTGAGTGGAGGCAAAAGCGCCGTAATAATATTCCTGACGGGTTTCATTCCAGTGCCAAACGGCTTCGGAATCATCAACATCATCACTCCAGGCTTTACCCCAGTAAGTGGGCATTTCTTTGCGCCAGATAAAATAGTCTTCGTAACCGGGCTCGCGGGCAGCCGACTTTTTAAACCACTCGTGACCATCAGAGATGTGATTGATCACCAGATCCAGAATGATCTTGATATCTTTCTCGTGAGCTGCCGCCACAAACTCTTCAAAGTCCTCCATGGTGCCATAGTCAGACTCAACGTTATAAAAGTCTTGAAAGTCGTAACCGTGATAAGAGGGGGCCTCGAAAACCGGCGTTAGCCAGATACCATTAACTCCGAGATCTTGCAGATAGTCCAGTTTCGCAGTCATACCGTCAAAATCACCACTGCCATCACCGTCGGCATCGTAAAACGAGCGCGGCCAGATTTCGTAGAAAATGGCGTTTTCCCACCAGTTTGATGAGCTGCTTTGCAAAGTGATGTGTTTATAGGATTTTGTGGCTTCGGCAGCCTCAGGCAGAGCTGAGACCACTGTATCTTGCGGTGCTTTTGAACAGGCAGACAAGGCAAGTACAGATGCTATGACAGTGGATAAATAACGAGACTTCATGTGATGGTAACCTATCTACATTAACTAAGACTTGGTTATCAGTATAAGTATTAATGATTTTTCTGGTAGCAAAGTTGTAATGAAAACGTATGCATTAGGTTAATATACCCAAACCACCTCAAGATGCCTGCTTCAGAGCTATCACAGCGCTTTCAGTACAAGGCGCACTTGAGAAGGAATGTCGGCTACCTTTCAAACAAGTGCAACACAGTAATGGAAGTGCTGTGAAGCTCCCGAAGGGCGGGGCCTAAAAGCATTTATGCTGCGTTAAATTGGTTCGACGTGAGAACAACCATGCCTTCTCCAATTTGCCTTGCCTAAACCCTTTTATTCTCCCGCTGAAGTCGAGTATCTTGAGGTGGCTTGGGTATCAAGGGTAATAGAGAGTAACAGCCGGTGCACATGCACCGACTGCAGAGACTATTGTCATTACCAGGAGACATTCACTTGATAGCCACCGGTTTCCTGTTCCGGCTCAATAGTAATCAAATAAACAGCATCTTCATTAAAGCTGATAAGCTCAGAACGATAAAGTAAGGACTCTATTCCCAGGTTATCCTCATAAACCACCACGATAGAATAATAGTCATTGGGCACTGTGATAGTGCGACTGTCCGCATAGTCCAGGCCCGTCATAAAGTGGTCAGCTGAATCTTTGGTTTCATCGTCTCGCACAAAATAGATATCGAGATTACTAAATTCTGGTAACAAATTAGCCACTGCTACCTGATGCTCAAAATCTTGTGGTAAGTTGCTGTCATCCAGTGTTAAAGAAGTTAAGCCCACATCGGCATCCTCGAACATGACGATAGTTTTACTCTCCCCTTGGTTAAGCGTCATTAATCGGCCATCAAAACTGTAGTCCCCCTCAGAGGAAGCAGCACTGATTTGATAATCACCAAACTCGACTGAAGTATAAGCAGACAGTTCTCCGCCTTCTACAACCGTTGTAAACTGCTCGTCGGCATCATCAACGGTAACGGTTAATTCCACCGAATCCTGCATGGCACTATAAACCCGATACTGTGCCGTTGCTGCAATATCTTGTTCGGCACTGATGTTGGTAGAGTTGAGAATGATATCTACCACAATGTTATTCTCGTTGGCGCCGGAGGTTTTACGTACCGACAAAAGATAATCAGAGGCATAGCTGAAAACCAATTCCTGGCTTTCAAACACCATCTCTCCGCTATCGGGATCCACCAGAAAGATTTTGTAATCTTCCGTTGGCCAGGCAAAGTCATCATCATCGGGGGCCCAATAGCCCACCTTTTCAGGCTGCAAATAACTTAGATTGGCAATATAATTGGCATCCTCAAAAGGCACACCTGACTCCGCCATATACAGATCGTAGTTGCCCACATCTGAAGCCCCCATCATGGCGTATAAATAAAACTCGTCTTCTAATTCAGAACGCTGAAATGAAAACTCCACCACATCCGGAGTTTCGAATTCGCCCCCCAACAACATTATGGTTTTGTAACTACTATCTAGCTGCATCTCTGACTCAGTGATGCTGTATTCCTGACCATCGGAATCATACCAGGAAAGACCAATGTCATAACTATCGGCATCGTAACTATAGAGTGCCGTCACATCTCCGTAGGAACTGGAGCTGATGGAAGTATCATCCACCATTAAGTGAACTTCCGGACTATCAGGCGAAACATTGTAAAACTGGATATACGCATTCGGGTATGAATCGGAGGCAGAATCTGAGCTGCTACCACACCCCGACAATAAAGTGGTGGCCGCAAAAGATATTAATATAGAGTCTCGTAGGTTCAATTTAACATGTCCTTAAAAGCAAATAATAAACAGAATAGGAGCACAGACTCGCGTTAAGTCGTTTTAGTTCTGGCCTTTACATTAACTTTGCATTCATTACATAGCGTTGCACAAAGTGACATTTAGTTACCGATGTCAGGCCCGGACTGACGGAAAAATCCTGAAACAGATGATTTAAATTTGACAGTGCGAATCCAGTGATTTGCGGTTAAACTAGGATGACTAAGGCAAAAGTATATGGTTATGAAGCGACGTTTCTTTATTGCATCATCATTATCACTGGGGTTTCTCGGTGTATCAGGGCTTACTGCGTGGAATTTGATCCCGCGCAACAATGAAGATCTCAGCATTGCCACCTTATTAAAGGAACTGAAAAGTATAGATACCGCCGCCCTTTCTATTGAGTCTGGTTGGACGGTAGGGCAAAGCCTGGCCCACATGGCACAGAGTATTGAATACTCGATTACGGGTTATCCAGTGCACAAATCTGAGATGTTCAAATCTACAGTGGGCCGTGCCGCCTTTACTGCGTTTTCCTCTAAAGGTCATATGAAGCACAATCTGGAAGAGGATATTCCCGGCGCTCCATCGGTAGCCAATATCAACGCTGAGGATGGCATGACTCGACTGCTATCCGCATTCGATACTTTTCAAAGCCATCAGGGCGAACTGGCAGAGCACTTCGCCTATGGTCCGTTAAGCCGCGAAGAATACGCTTTAGCTCACGTATTACACGTCAAAGACCATTTCACCCAGCTAGTTTAAGGGCTCGCTTAATGCCGCGATAGTTGGCCTGGCCTGCTCTTTCAACCAAGACTCAAAAGCCTGTACTTTAGGAAAGTTGAAATGAAAATCCGGTGCCACCAGATAACAGGCATAATCACAAATATGGAAAAAACCAAACAATGTCACCAACTGTTTGCTGGCGATATAATCTTGCACTAAAGACTGTTTAACCATTGCAATTCCCTGTCCCGCAAGGACAGCCCCCACTAAAGCAGGCGTGGCATCTCGAATTTCAAAACGATTGCTAAAATCCTCAAAACTAAACTGATAACGCTGTAAAAACACTTCCCAGGCATCATCGGTATCACTGTAATTTTCAGTAATCACCGGAAGGTGACGCAAGTCATCAGGTTGCACATCAGACTGAATCAAATGGGGGTGGCACACCATCACCACACGATCAGTGTAAAGCAGTCTGCTACTTAAATTGTCGTACTTTCCGGGCCCAAAACGAATTGCCAAGTCTAGGTTAAAGTCCTCGTATGCCACTACTTCCGGATCGGGGATCAGTTTTACTTGTAAATCAGGATATTCATTGCGAAACAGGTGTAAGCGAGGAATTAGCCAAAATGTGGCAATGGATGGCAATACATTGATCTTCAATATATTGGGATGGTTATCCTCTTCCAATTGTGCAATGCCTTTTTGAAACTCGCTAAACCCCTTTTGCACATAGGGCAGTAATAACTGCCCCTGCGCAGTGAGGCTCACTTCGCGATTTTTGCGGATAAACAGCTTACACCCCAGCTGACTTTCGAGAGTTTTAATATGTTGACTAATAGCCGCCTGGCTAACAAACAAACTCTCTGCAGCTAGTTTAAAACTCAAGGTTTCTGCTGCAACCTTAAAATATTTCAGTGCTCCCAAGGAGGGAAGACGACGCCCTTTCACTTAAGTTTCTCTTAACCGTGAGTAATTATTGATCGTTTGTTGAGAGTGTTTATTAAACGTACATTCCTGTCAAGAGATTCCCCGTAAACAACACAGGATAAGCAACATGAACAATATCTCGAAAAAAACTGCAATTGCCATCATTTCACTTTGCAACCTTGTCTTTAGCAACTTGTCTTTAGCTGAAGTTAATCAGGATGCAGATTTGTATGTCACCAGCGGTTACCCATACGAAAACCTGGTGAAACGCTATGACAGTGTGAAAATCCACTACACCGAAGACACCACTAACAATGAAATCCAGTGCAAAGTAGAGTTTGATCTGCGAGGACAAGTTTCAACAACAGCGGCCATCACAGCACAGCAAAGGGATTTCGAAGCAGCCCCTTTAAAAGCCTGTCTTCGTCGCGCTGATGCCAAGCAAGCGCTAAACACAACTTTTGAGTAATCTGGCATACCAACAGATTTAGCACGATTGCCATGGAAGGCATTTTTTAGAGCAATTAATGTTGGCCTTGCCGCCAGATACCCGGTGATTCTCCAACCGATTTGCGAAAGCGATGAGAAAAGCTGGTGCCATCATTGTAACCCACACAATGCGCGATTTGCTCAATACTCAAATGACTGTACTTCAATAATTCCCGAGCATGCTGAATGCGCAGCTCAGTGAGGTACTGCATCGGCGATTTGCCCACATTGGCTTTAAACAGCCGAAACAGATGCGGTTCAGACAAGTGCAACTCTTGTGCGATTTTTTCGGTGGTCCAACGAATGTGAAGTCGACCGGAAAGACGAGTGATGAAATCCCAAACCCTACTATCGGCTCCCATAATTGCTCGCCGGTTGCCCAACGCCTGTTTGAGATAACGATACAAAATATCCATCAGTTCGCTTTCAATTTCTGACTGAGCATCTTTTGCCAGTTCGTGCTGTTGGTGCAACAACTTTAATGTAGAGTGCACAACATTCACCTCCTTACAGTGAAACACATCTTGCGGCATCAATCTTAAGCCTTTCCATTGGGGGCTATCACCCAAGATAAACCAACAGGTTTGCCAGCTTTCATCCGCCAATTCAAAATAAAATCCCTTCCCTGCCGGCAATACCGTCAGGGTTTGCGGTCCGATTTCAAATACGCCCTCTTCGGTTGTTAATCTGCCAAAGCCACTTCGGGTAAACAGCAGCAGATGGGTCTGATTGGCAACACGGCCTATCTCATAACGGGTTTTTAGCTCAGAAATACCCGCCAGCTTCACAGAATTGGGCGACAGACTGTGAAATTCGCTGAGACAGATAAACAACTCATTACAGTCTTCGTGGATGTTTTGAATTTCCTGAAACAAGTATCACCCCACACAATGATAGTTTTAAACATAAGCAAGATAACTCTAATGCTACTATCTAAAATGTCAAAGACTACAATGCCCGGCAATAATTATTCATCCGTGGTGAGGTAGAAATGACAACGCTAAACTCAGAAAACATAAACAAAGGCAGTATTAGTTCGCCATCAACACTACTCAGGTGCCTGCAAATTGCCTGGCCGGTTTCCTTGCAAAGTGTTTTAGCGGCCGCCTTGGGAATGATAGATATTATTATGGTTAGTCACCTCGGAGAGAGTGCCGTCGCTGGCATTGGCCTGGCGAGTCGAATCCAGTTTGTACTGCTGATGGTTGGAGGCGCTTTCAGCGTTACAGCGGGCATTGTAGTGGCGCAATACATTGGCGCCCAAAAAGCCCATGCGGTTTCTTCAATTATCGCGCAAATCCTGATAGTGGCCGTTGGATTAATGCTTCCGCTCATTCTGTTGTGCAATATTTTTGGTGTCACGCTGGTATCGATGGGGAGTAACGATACCGATGTTATTGCTATCAGTAGCTCCTATCTGACTATTACCCTACCGTCATTGTTAGTTTTGTTGGTCTATCAGGTATTTGAAGGAGCACTACGTGGCTTGGCTCAAGTATTGGTGCCAATGGTGTTGGGCGCAGTGGCTATGCTTATCAATGTGCTATTAAACTATCTTCTAATCAATGGGTTTACAGTGGCCGACAATATTCTTATTGCCGCCATGGGCACAGATGGTGCTGCATGGGCCACCACCCTATCCAGGGGCATATTACTCTTGTTGTTATTGGTGTGGTTGGTACAACAAAAGCACATTTGTTTACCTCGCAACAAAACCATAAAACTCAAAAATCCAGAATGTGGCTGGTCCAGTATTATCAGAATAAGTTTGCCGGTAGCTATTAATTTCGCCGTCTGGTCGCTAGGGACTTTCGTCTATCAGATTATTTTTGGCAGTCTGGGCACTCAGGCATTGGCAATCATGAGTATGCTGGCCCCGATTGAAGGTACGCTAATTTCATTGTTTATCGGGTTTTCAACCGCATGCTCAGTATTAACCGGTCAGAAATTGGGTAACAACCAAATGGAGTCCGCCTACCGACTCGGTAGAAACCTGACTTATATCATCACCGGTATTGCGCTGTTGACAGGTTGCCTTGTATGGCTGTTTCAGGATTGGTTGCTCGCTCCATTTGCCAGCTATGAACAACACACATTGGAGCTGGCGGCACAAATATTGTTGATTATGTGTTTAGGCATCGCCATCAAAACAGCCAATATGACCATGTCCCTGGGGGTATTACGCTCAGGTGCCGACAATCGATTTTGCTTAATGACTGATACGTTAGGCATGTGGATGGTGGGCATACCGCTGACCTGGTATCTGGCTGGTAGCACCGGCGCACTTTTGTGGGTGTTTATCGCCACTTACAGTGAAGAGTTTACCAAATACTTGTTATTTGCATGGCGCATGCACAGTAAAAAATGGCTGCGCAACATTACTCAAAAAAATGCTGAGATCACCTACCCAGAACCACAAATGCCATAAATACATACCCAAACTACCTCAAGATACTCGACTTCAGCGGGAGGATAAAAGGATTTAGGCAAAGTAAATTGGAGATGGCATGGTTGTTCTCACGTCGATACAATTTGACGCCGCATAAATGCTTTTAGGCCCCGCCCCTCGGGAGCTTCACGGCGCTTCCATTACTGTGTTGCACTTGTTTGAAAGGTAGCCGACATTCCTTCTCAAGTGCGCCTTGTACTGAAAGCGCCGTGATAGCTCTGAAGCAAGCATCTTGAGGTGGTTTGGGTATAGTGTGCCGGAGTGTCAGCCCGGCACGTGGATTATTTCTGCCAAACCAACTCACCATTCACCCAGGTTTGCAAAACAGGTATTTGCCATAGTTGCTCGGGAGCAATGGCAAGCGGATCGTTTTGCAACAAAACGAAGTCGGCTTTTTTACCTGACTCAATAGAGCCAATACTGTTTTCCTGATGCGCTGCATAAGCAGCCCCTTGGGTAAACATCTTGAATGCCTGATGAAGAGAAACCCCTTCTTTAGCATACCAGCCACCTTCAGGCTGGTTATCGCGATCTTGTCGGGTTACCGCGGCGTGGATCCCGTATAAGGGTTCCGCTGGCTCAATAGGAAAGTCCGAACCGCCTGCTAATAATGCATTATTGCTGAGCAACCGTTGCCAGGCGTAAGCACCTTTGATGCGTTCACTACCCAAGCGATCTTCCGCCATATTTTTATCACTGGTGGCATGAGTGGGTTGAACTGAAGCAATAATATTGAATGCCTGAAACCGCTTAAAGTCACCAGGGTGAATTACCTGGGCGTGTTCAATTCGATGCCGCAAATGCTGACTTTGAGTTTTCTTTATGGCTTGCGCGAATGCATCCAATGATACCGTATTCGCCTTATCACCAATGGCGTGGGTATTTACCTGAAATCCTGCCTGCATGGCCTGTAGCGTTAGCTTGTTAAGATTGGGAATATCGTGTAGCAGCAAACCGAAATGTCCAGGTTTGTCGCTATACTCTTCATGTAACGCCGCCCCTCGACTACCTAATGCGCCATCAGAAGATATTTTGACACTGCGGATCACCAACTTGCCATCTTTAGAATAGATATGACCCTTTTGCAGCATCTTTGCATAATTGCGGTCAGTGACATCCAACATTACATAGACACGAATGGGTAGTTTCCCCTCAAGACTCAATTCTTGATAAGCTTGCCAGGTTAAATAATCAACCCCAGCATCGTGCACCGAAGTTAGCCCCAATGAAGCGAGTTTATTCAGGCTGGTTAACAAGTCTTGTTTTACTTCCGGTAAACCCGGCTCGGGGATAAGTGAATACACCAGGTTCATGGCGTTATCTATCAGGATCCCCGTGGGATTGCCGTGCGCATCTTTGATGATCTCTCCACCCTCAGGGGACGGTGTATCTCTGTTGATTCCTGCGAGTTGCAATACCTCCTGATTTACCCAAAGCGCATGGCCATCTATCCTGCCTAGTGCCACCAGCTTGCCTGAAGATATCTTGCTCAGAGCCTCGGCATCAGGAAATGCGCGATCGGACCATAACTCCTGGTTCCAACCCCTACCCCGGATCCATTTGTTGTCTTTATGCCCGGCAATAAACTGTGCGACTCGCTGTAAGGCTTCATCTTCCGACGTTGCTCCGTTAAGCACCACTCGATTAAGTGCCTGGCCATAACCCAAAACATGGCCGTGAGCATCAATCATACCGGGAACCAGCGTCGCTCCCTTGCCATCTATAACCTTTTCAAACTGTTTTTTGTCGGGCACAGTGTGATACACGCCAGTGATCTTATCGTCCTGAAAAGACAAAGCAGAAAATCGTGCCGGGCTATCTTGATGAAACGAATAGCCCTTGATATTAGTCACCAAGGTTTGTGCTTGCACACTACCTGTCAGTGCGATAGCAATACTAAATATAAAGGTCCTTAATGGTTTTATTGTTGTCATTCCATTCTCTCAGCAAGCTTTTGATAAGCCCCTAATTTGACGCGGATCAAAGAAATAATCAAATCCAATAGCACTGCACCCAAGATATTGCGCCAGATCAAAAACAGCACTGCAACAAACTCCATAATGATGTCATCAACTTGACGGAGAAACACATGAAATTATCTAAACTAGCAATGGCTGCTGCTCTGACTCTATTACCTTTGAGCACCATCGCCGCTGAAGCAGGCGACTGGTTAGTAAGAGGCGGTATTACAAGCGTTAACCCAGACGACAGCAGCAGCAATGTATTTGTTGCCGGTGCAGACTTAGGTGTTGGCGTAAGCGTCGACAACAACGCACAATTAGGTTTGAACCTGGCTTATTTCCTGAACAAAAACTGGGCGGTAGAAGTATTGGCAGCGACACCGTTTAGCCACGATATCGATTTGGATACAGTAGGAGCTTTAGGCGAAACAAAACACCTGCCTCCTACGGTATCGGCGCTTTATTATTTTGATATGGGCGACAGCAATGTGCACCCCTATATCGGTTTGGGCGTAAACTACACCGTATTTTTTGACGAAGGGTTCACTGCAGCAAATGAAACTGCCGGATTTTCTGACCTGGATTTAGACGACTCATTTGGTTTTTCTACGCAACTGGGTGTTGATGTTGATATCAACGAGCAATGGTTCTTCAACGCCTCAGTGCGCTGGATTGACATTGACACCGAAGCCACTTTTAAACTGGGTGCTGACACGGGCACTGTAGATGTAGACATCGATCCTTACGTTTATACCCTGTCTTTGGGTTACCGTTTCTAAAGAAGCACTTCCTCTGCGTGTATGAGCAAAGGACTGCTCACTTTTTTACATATGGAGCATGGCTGGACTTGTCCGGGCAACTTGATTCAATAGTTCAGATAGACGCTGCCAATAACTTATTATTGGTGGCGAACAGTGATTTAGTTGTCACCATCAAACATATCACCAATGCCCCCTAAAACACTGCCTTCGCCTTGTCGGCTGCCTCCCATTTGCGGAGCATGCTGAATAATTCTGTCGGCCAGGCGACTAAAAGGTAGTGACTGCAGCCAGACTTTGCCATGGCCACTTAAAGTAGCCAAAAACAGGCCTTCTCCACCAAAAAACATACTGCGTAAGCCTTTGGTCATTTGAATATCGTATTCGATACCGCCAGTAAAACCGACGATACAACCGGTATCCACCCGCAGAGTTTCCCCTTTAAGTTCTTTCTCTATTACAGTGCCACCAGCATGAATAAACGCCATGCCATCACCCTGCAGGCGTTCCAGAATAAAGCCTTCACCACCAAAGAAGCCTGCGCCTAACTTCTTGTTAAAGGCAATATCAATTTTGGTTCCCAATGCTGCGCAAAGAAATGCATCCTTTTGGCAAGTTATTTCCTCACCCACTTGCGCCATATTGACGGGAATAATGGTGCCGGGAAATGGCGAGGCGAAAGCAACGCGCTTTTTACCGTATCCGTGATTGGTAAAGTGGGTCATAAACAAACTTTCGCCGGTGATGACGCGCTTGCCGGCACTGAATAATTTACCCATAAAGCCTTGTTCAGCCTCAGAACCGTCACCCATTTTTGTTTCAAACTCCACGCCGTCTTCCATGTAATTCATGGCTCCGGCTTCCGCGATCACAGTTTCCTGTGGATCTAACTCGACTTCCACCATTTGCATGGAAGCCCCAAGTATTTCGTAATCAATTTCATGACAGCGCATTAGTCTCTCCGTTGGGTATCCGATTTACCGATTCTATTACAACATTAAAAGCAAGGTTCAGTTGAATCGTTAAAAAATTTAAATATTTGTTAACAAATGTATCAGGAATGATATTATCGCCACGTTTGTGGAGTAACAGCCACACAAATTGACATTAATACATAACAACATTCAATGAAATCATGGAGGATCAGCGTATGCACAGGCATGCCACTCGTCTTAAATTAATCATTCTCAGTACGGCTTTGCTAATTTTATCAGGCTGTGCCAGTACGACTAATTACAACTCTGTCGATAAGCTCACCAGCAGCGACAATGAGAAACCTAAATTACTTATCATGCCAATTGATGTAGAGCTCTCTATTTTGGGCGCTACAGGCATAACCGAAGTACAAGCAGAGTGGACAGAGAACGCTCGCACCCACCTTGAAGAAGGTATTAGCCAGTATCTTGCTGAAAATAATAGTAGTGCCACTCCTTACAAAGCAGAAATCGCTGATGTTGATACCGTACAAGCTCAACTTGAAAAACTACACGAAGCTGTTGGCTTCAGTATCCTTGTACATGAGGTTGGAGTGGTAAAACTGCCTACTCGTCCTAAAAATGGCACCTGGACACTAGGTGAAAAAGCGAAAATTTTGAAAGAAGAAACCGGCGCTGACTACGCTCTTTTCGTATTTATGAGAGATAGCTACGCCAGTGCAGGTAGAAAAGCAATGCAGGTATTCGGTGCATTAGTGGGTGTCGGGATAGTTGGTGGTTCACAACTAGGGTTTTCATCGCTGGTTGATCTCAATACTGGTGATATCGTCTGGTTTAACCGTCTGATAAGTACAACAGGTGACCTTAGAGAGCGTGATTCTGCACAAGATACTATTGTAAATCTGCTGGACTCCATACCCTCAGCCTAGGTTTACAAAACGCTATGTTGCCACACAAATTTTTCAAAAAATGTACGACTTTTGTTGTAGCTGCGATACTGACCTTAACTCAAGCCAGTGCAGGTCCGCTGTCCATTGCACCGGTGATAGATGTGAATTATCGCCCAGATCCCTCTTCTGACGAAGGTGGCTTCTGGTATCAGGTGGAGAAAATTGAAAAGGATGTACAACTCTCTCCTTACCGAATTAAGGATGAAGAACTCAATAACTATGTGCAAGGCCTGGTTTGCAAGTTGACGCCTGAATATTGTGACAATATCAGGGTCTATATCATTGACAACCCGCACTTCAATGCGTCGATGTATCCCAATGGGATGATGCATGTGTGGTCAGGCTTATTTCTCAGACTGGAAAATGAAGCGCAGTTGGCTTCTATTCTCGGACACGAAATTGGTCATTACTTGCAAACTCACCAAATCGAGCAGTTCAGAAATCTAAAAAGCGCCAGCAACACTGCTTTATTAATCGATATTGCAGTGGGCTCGCTAACCGGTGTTGTTGGCTTAGGCGCTTTAATGAGCGGTTCTGCTTTGGCGGGATTTGGCCGCGAACAAGAAAGAGAAGCAGACTTAATCGGTATGGAAATGATGGGGCATGCCGGATATGACACAAGTGAATCCAGTAAAGTATGGGGGCTACTCATATCTGAGCGAGATGCCGATCAGTCCAAAGAAGAGAGAAGCCTTTTCTGGGCCACACACCCTGCTTCAGAGGAACGACTGGAAAATTTGCAGCAACATTCCACTCAGTTTCAGAATCAATGGGAAAAACACTATTCCACGGGTGAAAGCGAATATCGCAAACAAGTGGCGAGTATTTATCAAAGAGCGATGAGTAATCACCTTAGTTTGCAGGAGTACGAACAAACTTCATCGATTTTGGAACGTCATAGTCAAATCAACTATGACCCGGCATTGATTCAATACTTTTATGGTGAGTTGTATCGTCTGCGCTCCTCTCCGGGAGATGCGGAGCTATCAATCGCCGCTTACGAAAGTGCTTTGCAACACGAGAATTGCCCAAAAGAGGCCCATAAACAATTGGGTTATCTATACATCAAAGAAAAAAATAATGAACTCGCTATGAAACACTTCGGAAATTACCTTGAGAATTACCCCGAAGCAGAAGACAAAGCGATGATAAAATACTACATGGAGCTTATTAACAAATGAATTTATTCAAACGCGCCCTCATTTTAACCACTATACTGCTAACCACATCTTGTGCTCAATTTAAGCTGATCCCAGCATCACAAATGAGTGTTAAAGGTTTTTCGGTGACCCCTGCTACCACCTGGAGTAAGTCTCCTTTTGAACCAGGCAAGAAAACTGAGCTTTGGACAATTGATGGTTATGGCCTGAACCAAATGCTGGTATTTGGTGAAATTGAAGAAGGCGAAACCCTTCTCAATGAAACCAACAAAGAGCTACCTATGCCTAAGTTCAGAGCGGGGATGTTACCCAATGAATTAGAAGACCTGGTTAAAACCTCTATTATTAATCAAGAGGACGGTAAGCTAAAAATTAACACTAAAAATGTTCGACCTCAGCAAATAGGTGAGCAAATCGCTTTCCGATTTGAGCTTGAGTTTTTCAATCAAAATGGTTTGAAAAAGAATAGCGATGTGATTATTTGGGAAAAAGAAGGCAAGCTTTACGGCATGATTTTCACTGCACCGAGTTTGCACTATTACGAAAGCTACGAAGCGGCATTGAACACAACTTATAATTCAATCAGCGTATAGTAAATACCTAAAGGGGCCATCTGGCCCCTGTTCTAGAAACGATATACATAGCCTACAAAAAAGCTGCTGCTCTGCCCCTCTTCCATTAGGGGACTATCCTCAATTTCACTGCCTAAAAACGAATAGTTTAGGGCAGCAATGATGTTTTGATTGTCTGTTACCGGCCAAAAACCCGAAATGCCTAAACTTACATTTACGGTATTTTCAGCGATGTATTCCGGACGTAAAACCGTCGCTTCTGAAGTGCGAACACCATAATAATAATCCACCAAATTATCACTCAGATAACTCACTTCCACAGAGGGCGTCAATCGACCGCCAAGAGCAGGAAAGCCTTTACTGAGTGTGGCACTAAACTCATAACCTTCATGCTCAGACAATACATCTGCCTGGCCCGATAAAGTAAAATCTACTAGCTTATTTTCAAACTTGTAGGCCGCGCCAAGATCCAGGCTACCCTTACGTTCTTCCATACCGGCAAAAAAATCAGAGTCATCCAGTTCAAAACCATCAAAGCGATATTCGGCAAAAACAGTAACGTTATCCGCAATGCGATAGCCTAGTTCAGGTCCCTGCCAGTAAAAGTTTTGCCCCTGATAAAACACCATGGGGAAGACCTGAGTCTCGATATCTCCGCCGCGATAGCCCTGGTCTTGCACCATTACCGCAAAACCGACACCCCACCCTGTCTGTCGCTGATTAGCTTGCGTTTGAGCGCTCAGCAATAACGCGGTACTGAACAAAGCAGCCGTCAATATTCTCATAGATTTTCTACTCTTTAAGTTGAATAAATGTGGCATATTGCTTCCGGGCACAGCCACCTGGAGAGGTTATTCTACGAGTAGTAAATTAATAATCATTGAATTAAACATGACGTTTTTGTAACGATTTATAGAGAGGGGGCGACTATTCGTCAGTTCTGTAAGGATTTTGCAAATAAACGCTAATTCAGCGCTGTATTCTTATGATGCACTATCGCTA
Source organism: Planctobacterium sp. AWM4_229 (assembly GCF_056160305.1). Classification (NCBI taxonomy): domain Bacteria; kingdom Pseudomonadati; phylum Pseudomonadota; class Gammaproteobacteria; order Alteromonadales; family Alteromonadaceae; genus Planctobacterium; species Planctobacterium sp. AWM4_229. Next base: position 26,123 of record NZ_JBSWWX010000002.1, read on the forward strand.
TTTTGCGTTTATTGGGTGAGATCGCAAGGCGAGTTATGCCCTGTAATTTGAGTGACTCCGGCATGGTAACCGGGAACCAGGTTTTTTGTTGTTGGTCCCACCAAAGCAGTTGCTTACCGTCAGAAGTAATGATTTGCTCCGCATTAAGCCAGGCATAATCTTGGGATTGCTCTGGTAATTTCATTAGTTCAGCAGAAGAACTGTCGGTAAAATCCCAGGTTCGCAACTGGTGATAGCCCTCTTCTTCGGTGGTATAGGAAATCTTGCTACTACCCGGTACCAGGGCCAGACAACGGCCAATATTGTCATCCACCAACTTAGTGGTTTCTTGCCCCAGTGACGTTACTTCGAGGCGATGGGGTTGCCCCAGTACAAACAAAGCGACGTTGTCTTTTTGCCAAACGTGATAGCCCACAGGTTTAACGTTACTGAATAGCAATTCAAAACTACCGTCACTGTTTATTTGCCATAAGCGCTGCGTACCGTCATGCTCCACTCTGACGGTAGACAATGCCCCTTGTCGAGTAGGAATAGGAGTCGGTGAGTATTCACTTTCTAGGGTTTTTGTAATGGCCACTTCATGCCCCATTTGCCACAGCCAGACATCAGCGTTGACATCATCCATCCTCGTAAAATAGAGAGAGTTGTTATCAATGAATACCGGTTGATTTTCATAGCCCTGGCGATGAGCGATGGCAACGGGGTTAGCTATAGCCAAAGTGTCTGCGGTGTTAACAAGGTCGAACATAGTTATATCGTGGTCAGGCATGTCTTCTTGCGCCATGACAAAGAAACTACTCATCAATAACAGACTTAGCAGTAATCTTTTCATCTCACTTTACCCTCTACCTTCCAGATAATTCGCCAATCATTTAGCTATGCGTTGTCGCACAATCTCATACAAACAAATTCCCGTCGCCACTGATACATTGAGACTGGATACCGAGCCTGCCATGGGCAGTTTTATCAGTTCATCACAAACTTCTCGAGTTAACCTGCGCATGCCTTTGCCTTCGGCTCCCATCACCAGCGCCATTGGCCCAGACAGTTTTACGTCATAAATCAGTTGTTCAGCCTCACCAGTGGTACCGATGACCCAAACACCTGATTCTTGCATCTGACGCAATGTGCGAGCCAGATTTGTCACCTGAATTAGCGGTGTGGTCTCAGCTGCTCCACAGGCTACTTTTCGCGCCGTAGGGGTCAAGTTGGCCGATTTGTCTTTCGGCACCACCATGGCATGCACGCCAGCGGCATCAGCACTGCGCAAACAAGCTCCCAGGTTGTGCGGATCCGTCACTCCATCGAGCACCAGAATAAAAGGGTTGTCTTGTTTTTCCAGGATCTCATCGAGATCTTTTTCGTCCAGCACTCGTCCCGGCTTGGCCTTGGCAACAATCCCCTGATGTTGCTCGCCCTTAACTTTGTCATCCAATACCTTACGCTGACAAAATTGTACCGCAACACCAAAGCGTCTGGCTTGATTAATAATGTTACGTAATTTTTCGTCATCGCGGCCTTTCAGAACATACAGTTCAATCAGGCGTTCTGGCTCTCTGGCTACCACAGCCTCCAGTGCATGAAGTCCGTACAACCATTCTTGCTGTGCCATCTATTTTCCTCGTTTTTTACTTTTACTGCTGGACGGTTTAGCGCCACTGGTCGCTTTTTTACCGGGCTTTTTACGACTGCTTTTGGCAGCAATGCGCTTCGCTTTCACCTGGTCAGATTTACCAGATTTCGCCTTAGAAGCCCGGCGAGATTTGCGCGTTGGTAATGGCATATCCAAAACAAAATCGATTTTTCGCTCGTCCAGGTTCACAGCGATAACTTTGACTTCTACCTGATCACCCAGCCGGAAGATCGTGCCTCCAGATTCGCCAATTAAATACTGACGGGTTTCATCGTATTGATAATAGTCATTAGTCAATGTGGTGATATGCACCAGACCATCGATGTGGAATTCGGATAAGCGCACAAAAAAGCCAAAGTTAGTTACCGAAGCAATAACACCTTCAAATGAGTCCCCTACATGGGCTTGCATAAACTCACATTTCAACCAGTCAGATACATCTCTCGTGGCATCATCGGCCCGGCGTTCGGTCATGGAGCAATGTTCGCCCAACATGCCGACTTCATCTTCGTTGTAGGCATAGCCGCCGGTTTTACTCTTGCGCTGTGCCTGTTTGTCTAAAATGGCTTTAATAGCGCGATGTACCACTAAATCGGGATAGCGACGAATGGGCGAAGTAAAATGCGCATAGGCCTCCAGTGCTAAGCCAAAGTGGCCGACGTTGTCCGGGTCGTAAATGGCCTGTTGCATAGAGCGCAGTAACATGGTCTGGATGAGTTCCTGGTCCGGTCGCCCTTGGATTTTCTTCACTACATCACAAAACTGTTTGGGTGTCGCTTTGCCCGTCAGGCCATGGGATATCCCTACTTCTGAGAGGTAACTCAAAAACGACTTCAGGCGCTCCTCGCTGGGCTCCTCATGAATGCGGTACAAGCCCTCGGCTTTGTTGCTTTGCAACATATCGGCCGCAGCCACATTGGCCATGATCATGCACTCTTCGATGATCTTGTGGGCATCGTTGCGCACAACGGGCACTATATGATCTATTTTGCGTTCGGCATTAAATACAAACTTGGTTTCTTGAGTTTCAAACTCAATGGCACCGCGCTCGGCACGGGATTTCTTCAGTGCTTTGTACAGCTTATAAAGATTTTGCAGATGAGGTACATGATCAAAATAGCGTTTATATAGCTCCGGGTCGCCTTCCAAAATAGCCCACACTTTGTTGTAGGTAAGCCTGGCGTGGGAGTTCATCACCGCTTCGTAAAACTGATAGCCTTGCAGTTTACCAGATGAGCTTATGCTCATCTCGCACACCATGCAAAGTCTGTCTACATTAGGATTTAATGAGCACAAGCCGTTAGACAGCACCTCGGGTAACATGGGTACCACTTGTTCGGGAAAATACACTGAGGTGCCGCGATTTTGCGCTTCATCATCCAGCGCCTTTTTAGGGCGCACGTAATAACTCACATCGGCAATGGCTACCCACAACTGCCAGCCGCCATCTTCTTGCGGCTCGCAGAATACCGCATCATCAAAATCTCGTGCATCTTCGCCGTCAATGGTGACCAGAGGAAGTTGACGCAAATCAATGCGACCTTTTTTGGCGGCTTCGTTGACTTCCTCCCCCAAGCCACTGATTTCATTGGTTACTTTCAGTGGCCATGCATGGGGAATATCAAAATTGCGCAGCGCCATTTCGATTTCCATGCCCGGTGCCATGTGTTCGCCTAAGACTTCAATGATACGGCCAATCGGCGATACCCGCTTGCGCGGCCGCTGGGTCATTTCGGCAACAACCACATGACCTTGTTTAGCGCCATTAACGCGCTCAGGTGGAATGATTAGTTCAAAGCGCAACCGGCTGTCGTCGGGAATGACAATGCCCACACCGCTTTCCATAAAAAAGCGACCAACGATAGGTTCATCACGAGGTTCAACTATCTCAATGTTTCTGGCTTCGATACGACCTTTGGCATCTTTCTTACCGGCAACGGCAGCCACCTTATCGCCGTGCAACAAAAATTGCATCTGGCCACCGGAGATGTACAGATCCCGTTCACCATCATCACGCTTTAAAAAACCAAAGCCATCGCGATGACCAATCACCGAACCGGTAACGTGGGTAATAACAGAGCCGACTTCGTATCGTTTTTGGCGATTAAAGATGACCTGGCCTTCTCGCTCCATAGCCCGTAATCGTCTCTGCACCGCAATGCGGCTGGTTTCGTCATTGGCATTAACTTTGTGGCAAATATCGAGAAACGACAGCGCGCGCTCGGCGTCATTAATGAGCTGAAGAATGTATTCTCTGGAAGCTACGGGTTGTTCGTATTTGGCCTTTTCCCTGGCGTAGTATGGATCGTCTTGCATATCTCTCGACGGAGCGGCAGCTCCCTGACTGTGTAATGCCTCTCAGTATATCAACATGCCCAAAGATTGCATTGCTACATAGGAATAAAATTTTGCAGATTCAATGGGCTGTGCGCTGTTAAGACTCCAAAGGCCGTCTGGCACGACGTACACTTTTGGGGTGCATGAGCTCTTCCAGCGACGCCATGCAGTCGGCAATCTTTTGGTGCAGCTCGTCATCATTGGTAATGGCATTGTATAACCAGTGATAGGTGTCTTCATAGTCGTAAGGACTACCATGACCTTCAATGAATAGCTCTGCCAACTGGATTTGCGCTTTGAGATTGCCTAAAGAGCCTGCTTCACGCAAATACACAATCCCCCGTGGAATGTCTTTTTGAACAAGTTTGCCAGCAGCGTAATACCGCCCCAACTGTTCCATTGCAGGTGCGAGGCCTTGCATTGCCGCCTCTTCCATCAAGGGTACGCCGCGTTCAGGATCCGCTTCAACACAGACTCCCCACGCCAACATGTCCCCCCAAAGGAACTGGTAAGCTGGCACTTTTAATGTCTCAGCGCGAGCTTCTATATCTTGCACCAACTGACAATCATCTAATACCACACGCGATAGATGCTCGTTGCGATTGATCAGCCGTAATAATTCATCCTGAGAGTAAAGTTGCACCGCTTTAATTTGAGACTGGGCATTAACCGCACCCACCCAAAATCCCAAAAGTAACAACAGTAATCTTTTCATGGTATTTCTCTTCAATTCGTTAGCTTGTCTATCGGCAGCTCTGCCCAAAACTCAAATGTCTCTCCTGGTCAGCCGCGTGCCAAACTAAAACTTCACCAATGCCTGAAACTTTGCACTACAATCTAAATGGTATGTGTTCCGCAAAAGTGACAAAATAGTGTCATGCCTTTTTGTTATGCATATTTTGTGCACGAAAGTACTTGCAACCAAAAATAACTGATTTACGATTGCAGCCCCGTAAAATAAGGCCCAAGCATGTCTACATCCAGTCAATTCACATTGTTACGCAACGCTAACGTTTTTGCTCCTGCTGCATTGGGCTTAAAAAACATACTAATTTGCGGCAAAAAGGTTCTGTATATCGGCGATGATTTGCCGCAACTATCAGACTGCTTGACGGTGCAAGAAATTGATTTGGCCGGAAAAGCCGTGCTACCCGGATTTATCGATGCCCATACTCACATTACCGGTGGTGGCGGCGAAGCGGGTTTTGCTACGCGCGTCCCTCCCGTTCCCTTAAGTCATTTTACCAGTGCCGGGGTCACCTCTGTGGTGGGCTTATTGGGCACAGATGATGTTACTCGCAATACCCAGTCGGTAGTGGCGCAGGTATATGCCTTGCGAGAAGAAGGATTGTCCGCCTGGTGTTACACCGGTGGTTATCACCTACCGCCCACGACACTTACCGGCTCAGTGAAATCGGATATCGTATTTATCGAGCCCGTTATTGCGGTGGGCGAACTAGCAATTAGTGATCATCGCTCCAGCCAACCAACATTTGACGAGCTGATAAAGGTTGCAGCAGAGTGCCATGTGGCACGTTTAATGACAGGCAAAGCCGGGGTATTGCACTTACACCTTGGCGATGGTGAGCGGGGTTTAAGTCTGGTTAGAAGAGCGTTGCAGGAAACTGAAATTCCGGCGCGAACCTTTAACCCAACTCACGTTAACCGCCGCCGCGCATTGTTTGAAGAGGCCTGCGAATTAACCCAAAAAGGTTGTTGGATAGACATCACCGCCTTTGAAACAGGCCCCGAAGGCTATGAGCCTGATGAAGCCATACTGCACTTTCTTGAGCAAGGCTTTCCTACAGATAAACTCACCATTAGTTCTGATGGTGGCGGTTGTCTGCCTTGTTTTAATCAGCAGGGTGAGCTCACCAAGATGGACTTTGCCACCTCGAAAGCCATGACTGCGGTATTTTTTCAGTTACTCCAGCAAGGGCAATCTATTGAGAAGATTTCGCCCTTTTTCAGTCAAAACGTTGCAAATCTTTTGCAACTTCCTAACAAAGGGCAACTGACAGTAAACGGCGATGCCGACCTGATAGTGCTCAATAGCAAACAAGACGATATTGACCATGTAATGGCGCTAGGGCGCTGGCACAAGTTCAATGGCGAACAAATTAAAAAAGGTACATTTGAGGTTTGAATATGCCATCACCAGCAATAGACGGACAAAAGCGCGGCTATGTAATTCCGATTGGCGGCGCGGAAGAAAAAATCGATAACCCAGAAATTCTCAGCAAGTTTGTGGAACTGGCCGGCGGCCGTGAAGCAAAAATTTGTGTTATTCCCACTGCTTCCAGATTAGAAGACACAGGCTCCCGTTATGAGACGTTATTCCGAGACTTAGGCGCTGGACAAGCTGACTCTTTGCCTATCGCCGAGCGCTCAGATGCACAGGATGAAACCCATCTGGATATCATTGAAAATGCCACCGCTATTTTCATTACTGGCGGCAATCAACTGCGATTATCTACCATTTTAGGTGGCACTCCAGTGGCGAAAGCGATTCGCCAGGCCAATGCTCGAGGAGCCCATGTTGGCGGAACCTCGGCTGGTGCAGCCATCATTTCCCAACACATGATCGCAGGCGGTAACGTGGGTATCGTACCCACCGAAGATGGTGTGAACCTGGCTCCCGGCATGGGCCTTATCAATACCGTTGTGGTAGATCAGCACTTTAACGAACGCAATCGCCTGGCAAGGCTACTTAGTGCCGTATCTTACAATCCCTTTTTAGTGGGTGTTGGCCTTGACGAAAATACCGCAGCATTCATTGATGACAACAATATTTTCACCGTTGTAGGTAGTGGCGCTATTACCGTAGTAGATCCATCGGACATAGAGTATTCCTCCATGGCTGAAGCGCGCCGCGGTGAAGCCCTGACCTTGCTCAATCTAAAGGTACACATTCTGGCTTCTGGTGCCCGATATGATATCAGTAATCGCATCGCCCATATCGATTGATTACTTAGCAGGCAGAGCGCAATAATCCTCAGAAAAAAGTGGCATTCGCCACTTTTTTTGTTTATACCTAGTGCTGTAACAGACTTTTTTCTGTAACCAAAAAATCATCATCTTTGCACACCTTCGCACTTTTCCAACATGCGGAAAATAAGGACGTACGACTCAATGAAAATTACCACTTCTAATGTCTATGTTGGCCCTAATGTCTATGCCAACTTTCCCGTTATTCGTCACCAGATAGACTTGGGTGAATTAGAAAACTGGCCTTCGGCAAAATTAGGCGAAGAATTTATCAATGGTTTGCTGGAAGCAGTGCCGAGTTTACACAGCCACGGTTGCTCTTATGGTGTGGAAGGTGGCCTGGTGCGCCGTCTGCGGGAAGATGAAGGTACCTGGATGGGGCACATCTGGGAGCACGTCGCCCTTGAATTACAAGACCTGGCAGGCTCCAAGGTTACCTTTGGTAAGACCCGTGGTACCGGAGAGCATGGTTGCTACAACGTGGTTTACGAATACAAACAGCGGGATGTCGGCTTGGCAGCAGGTGAATTGGCCATGAAACTGCTTATGCACTTATTACCTGAGCCCGTCAAACAGCAAGTGCCATTTGATTACGAAGATGATTTTGATTTCAGCGACGAACTTCAGTCTTTTGTGCGGGCTGCCCAGCGTAAAGAATTTGGTCCCAGTACCGGCTCTTTGGTTAAAGCCGCAGAAGAGCGTGATATCCCCTGGTTGCGCCTGAACAAATACAGCCTGGTGCAATTTGGTCACGGAAAATACCAGCAGCGCATCCAGGCCACAGTCACCAGCGAAACCCGTCATATCGCGGTAGAAATCTCCTGCGATAAAGAAGACACCCATAATTTGTTGAGTGATCTGGGTTTGCCCGTTCCCGTTCAACACATGATTTACAGTGAGCGCCAGGCAGTAAGAGCCGCCAGGCGCATTGGCTACCCGGTGGTGGTGAAGCCCCTTAACGCCAATCACGGTCGCGGGGTGAGCATTAATTTGGACTCTGATGAGCAAGTAGAAGCGGCCTTTGCCGAAGCGCAAAAGTTTGGCTCCAGTCGTGCTGTCTTAGTAGAAAGTTATCTTACTGGTTTTGATCACCGCATGCTGGTAGTGAACAACGAACTGGTAGCCGTGGCGAAAAGAGTCCCCGGTCATGTGGTGGGTGATGGCAAACATACAATCAGCGAGTTGGTGGATATCGTTAACGAAGATCCTCGTCGCGGTATCGGTCATGAAAAGGTGCTGACTCGTCTGGAGCTGGATAATCAAGCTCAGCGCCTGTTAGAAGAGGCAGAGTTAACAGCAGAATCGGTATTAGAGGACGGCAGAGTATTTTATTTGCGCTCTACCGCGAACCTGTCCACTGGTGGTACGGCAATTGATGTCACCGATATAGTGCATCCCGACAATCGGGATATGGCGGTACGGGCTATCAAAGCCATTGGTTTAGACGTGGGTGGTGTGGACTTTCTCACCGATGACATTAGTAAGTCTTACAAAGAAATTGGCGGTGGTATCTGCGAGTGTAACGCCGCTCCGGGTTTCAGAATGCACGTCGCACCCAGTGAGGGACAATCGCGGGATGTGGCGGGTAAAGTAATGGATATGCTGTTCCCGGCGGGCAGTCAGGCAAAAATTCCCATCGCAGCAATTACTGGTACCAATGGTAAAACCACCACATCCAGAATGCTGGCCAGTATCATGAAAGCCGCCAACTTTACCACCGGCATGACCTCCACCGACGGGGTCTATATTGATGGCCATTTAACCGTTAAGGGGGATATGACCGGTCCCACATCGGCACAAATCGTTTTGCGCGATCCAAACGTAGATTTCGCCATTATGGAAACCGCCCGTGGCGGTATTGTAAAACGCGGCTTAGGCTACAACTGGTGTGATGTTGGGGCATGCCTCAATATTAGTGCTGATCACCTTGGGCAGCGCGGCGTCAACACCCTTGATGATTTGGCGCAGATTAAACGTGTTGTGGTGGAAGTTGCCAAAGATTGTGCCGTGCTGAATGCCGACGATCCCTTGGTTTTGCAAATGGCTGACTATTGTCAGGCAAAGCGCTTCTGCTACATCACCACCGATTCAGGCCACGGCTTGGTGAGAGAGCACATTCGCTCTGGTGGTATGGCGGTAGTGCTGGAAAAAGGCATCAATGGCGATATGATCACCATTTATGACAAAGGCGCGCACATTCCACTACTTTGGACCCACCTGATCCCGGCAACCATCGAAGGTAAAGCCATGCACAATGTGCAAAACGCTATGTTTGCGGCGGGTATGGCCTACGCTTTTGACACCTCCCTGGACGATATTCGCCAGGGACTGAGAACCTTCAACACCTCCTTCTTCCAGGCACCGGGTCGTCTGAACGTATTTGATGAACACCCATTCAAAGTGGTACTGGATTATGCTCATAACCCAGCGGCCATTCAAACCATCACCGACCTGGCCATGCGTCTGGAAATTAAAGGCAAACGCCGCATCGTTATGGCCATGCCGGGCGACAGGAGAGATGAAGATGTAATCGAAGCGGCGAAGATTGCCGCGCAAGGTTTTGATGAGTTTATCTGTAAGGCCGATGACGACCGTCGTGGTCGTGGTCCTGATGAAATTCCCACGCTACTGGCTACACAGCTCAAAGCCGAGGGTATTCCGGAGCAGGCCATTCAGATTATCCCGGATGAACAAACTGCCATTGAAACCGGTTTGCAAATGAGCCAAGAGGGCGATTTGTTGATTGTATTGGGTGACAACATATCTCGCTGTTGGAAGCAGATTGTGCACTTTAATGATGTCAACAAAACCGAAGTCACACAAAGCAGTGCGCCTTCCCAAGACTTCCCGGAAAAGTTATTTGAGCCCAAAGAACACAAGTACGAGCTCACCGCCGGACAAAAAATGGTGTCGGATGAGCGCGGTGTGCGTATTGTTATGGAGCATGACGAAGAGGCTGACTAGCCCTTCGTTGACTTGAACCGGACGAACAGACTATGAAACTGGAACTGGACGAATCACGCCGTTTAACAGGTCCCAATTTACTCTGGGACTATCCCGGCGCGATTATTGATGTGTTTGTAGATGATGTGGACAAACATCAGGTGGCGCAAACCTGGCAAAACCAGGCAAAATCCCTGTGTGATGAATTAGGTTGGGCAGACGCACAAAGCACCTACCGTGTTCATACCCATGGCATCAGCATGGCCATAAGCGCCCCGATGGACGCATTGTATAGCGCCTGTGAATTGGCACAGCACGCTTGGGAAATGGTGGTGGCTGAGTTGCGCAAAGAAGAGTCCCCTGACAAAGATGCAATCATCGCCAAGCTCAAAGAAGAATTACAGCGTGAAGTGAACCCCAAACTGTTGCAGATAATGCAGGCCGCTCAGGAAAAAGGGGTCACCTGCATCACTGATGACGACTATCTGTCCTTGGGCATGGGTCATACCGTGGATACCTGGGGAGTGAGAGACTTACCCGATATCGATTCCATCTCTTGGTTAAAATATCAGGATGTGCCACTGGCTTTTATTACTGGTACCAATGGTAAGTCCACCAGCGTGCGACTTGCCGCTCAAATCGCAAAATGTGCCGGACTCAGTGCCGGCGTCACTTCTACTGACTTTATTAAAGTAGGCGAGCATATCATTGACACTGGAGATTATTCTGGCCCCGGTGGTGCACGCATGCTGGTGCGAGACTCCCGCACTGAAATCGCCTTTTTAGAAGTGGCCCGTGGCGGTATTTTGCGCCGCGGCTTACCAGTAAACCGTGTCGATGCGGCACTTATCACCAATGTGGCCGCCGATCATTTGGGACAATACGGTATCGATACCGTAGAGGAATTATCCGAGGCCAAATTTGTCGTGGCCAAAGGTCTGGATACTACAGGCACATTGGTGCTCAACGCCGACAACGAATTATCAGTAGCACAATCGCAACACCACAAGAGCACTATCTGCTGGTTTAGCGAGTCAGAAAATAACTATCTGGTGCAGGAAAACTTAAGTAAGGGTGAACCTGCGGTATTCAGTCATCGCGGCGATCTTGTGTACTTTAATGGTAAAACCCTGGACAGATTGTGTGCCATTGACAGTATCCCCATGACATTTGGCGGACACGCTCACCACAACGTCCAAAATGCCCTTGGCGTAATCGGTTTGTGTTTTGCTTTGGGTTTTGAGCGCCAACATATCATTGCAGGCTTACAGCAATTTGCCAGTGATGCCCAAGATAATCCGGGACGCGGCAATCTGTACGACATCAATGAGGCAAAATACATCGTTGATTTTGCCCATAATGAGCACAGCATGAAAGCGGTAGTGGCCATGGCCAGTAAAATCCCGGCGACGCAGCGCATCGTAATGTTTGGTCATGCCGGTGATCGTAGCGATGCCGAAATACAGCATTTAACAGAAGCCGTTGCCGGGCTAGACGCTGATATTTACATCACTTCTGAAGTGGGTAAGTACTTGCGTGGTAGAGAGCCCGGCGAAGTGCCTGGGCTGTCAAAACACTTTCTGATGCAAACGGGTATCAAGGAAGAGAAAGTTCTGTTTTGCGCCTCACCATTAGCCGGTGCCCAAATGGCGCTGGAGATGGCCACTCCCGGCACTGTGGTATTGCTCTTTACTCTCTGCGATAGAGAGGCCGTGCAAGAATTGCTGGAACAACAACCTAAAGTGTAAACAAATCGCCAGTTTCCATGGCGGAAAAACTATGGAAACTGGACTCAGCTTGCAAAAATGCTTACTCTCGTTGCCTAAAATTAAAAGAGTAACGATCACGCCCATCGGCGTGACCAGCTACGAGGATGAGTTTTGAGTACATCTAACGACACCACTCAAGCGGAAAATAATAATCAAAAGCCGTCAGGCATCGCCGCTGAGTCACAATCGGGCTTGTTTTCCCGATTTTTAGCCACTGTTGAATGGCTGGGGAACCTGCTCCCCCACCCTGTTACGTTATTCGCCATGTTCGCCCTGTTTATCGTGTTGTTGAGCGGTATATTGGGCTATTTCGATGTCAGCGTTTTGGATCCCCGTCCTGAGGGAGCCAAAGGCCGTGAAGCCGATGGCGTCATCGAAGTTATTTCACTGATGAATGCCGAAGGCCTGCAGCGTATTGTCACCGGCCTTGTTACTAACTTTACCGGGTTTGCGCCATTGGGCACCGTATTGGTTGCGCTTCTTGGCGTATCAGTTGCAGAGCACAGTGGTCTACTGCAAACGGCGATGCGTTCCATGGTAGTCAATGCCTCACCCAGAATGGTTACTGTGGTGGTGGTTTTTGCCGGTATTATTTCCAACACCGCTTCTGAATTAGGTTACGTGGTGCTGATCCCATTAGCCGCCATGATATTCCACTCTTTGGGCCGACACCCCTTGGCTGGACTGGCGGCCGCCTTTGCGGGTGTATCAGGTGGATACAGTGCCAATCTGTTGTTAGGCACGGTGGACCCGCTGCTGTCGGGGATAACCGAAGCCGCGGCCCACATGATAGATCCCGAGTATACTGTAGGCCCTGAAGTGAACTGGTACTTTATGTTTGTCTCCACCTTTGTGGTGGCTTTCATGGGCGCCTTCGTCACCGAAAAAATTGTTGAACCACGTTTGGGTAAATACGATCCCAGTGAAGCGGCTGTAGAACTTGAACAACCGAAGATTGAAAAGCCAACAGCACAAGAAAAGAAAGCCTTAAAAATGGCAGGATTGGCATTTTTGGGTCTGTGCGTTTTGTTAGCGCTAACTATCGTTCCGGAAGACGGTATATTGCGCCATCCTGAAACGGGTGCGGTGGCAGGTTCACCATTTTTAAAAGGCATTGTTGCCTTTATCTTTATCACATTTGCCGTCCCTGGTTTTGTTTATGGCCGTGTCGCCGGTACCATGAAAAACGATAAAGATGTGATCAATGCCATGGCCAAAAGCATGAGTTCACTAGGTTTGTATATCACCCTGGTATTTTTTGCGGCGCAATTTGTGGCCTTCTTCAAATGGACAAACTTAGGAACTGTACTGGCAGTTAAAGGCGCAGCCTTCTTGCAGGCAGCTGGATTAGACGGCCCGTCTATTTTCATTCTGTTTATCTTAATGTGTGGCCTAGTAAACCTGTCTTTGGGCAGTGCTTCGGCACAATGGGCGGTAACTGCACCGATTTTTGTCCCCATGTTGATGCTCGTTGGTTATGCACCAGAAGTTATCCAGGCGGCTTATCGCATCGGTGATTCCACTACCAACCTCATTACACCGATGATGAGTTATTTTGGTTTGATATTAGCCGTTGCAGCTCGCTACAAAAAAGACCTGGGGATGGGGACATTGATCGCCACTATGCTGCCCTACTCCTTAGTTTACATCGTTGGCTGGACCGCCCTGTTTTATATTTGGGTATTCTTACTAGGTATGCCGGTGGGACCAGGCGCCGCCACCTACTACAATCCATAAACGACAAAGACGAAGGCAATGCCTTCGTCTTTTTTCATAAAAGGCAAAACCAAAGCGCTGCCGATTGCGTATCGCTTTTAGACCGTTAGTTATGAATCTGAAATGAAGTATAAAAACAGCCAGCACTTTAACCACGCCCAACAAGATAAAACAGGTGTATTGATCACCAACCTTGGAACACCTGATGCACCCACTAAAAAAGCGCTCAAACCTTATCTAAAAGAGTTCTTATCCGACCCAAGAGTGGTGGAAGTACCCCGCCTGATCTGGTGGAGTATATTGAATCTCGTCATTCTCAATATTCGTCCTGCCCGAAGTGCCAAAGCCTATGAGACGGTCTGGACTGAGCAGGGTTCGCCACTGATGCAACACACCCAAAATCAATGTGCCGCATTGGAAAAAGTGCTAGGCGAAAAATACGGTGATAACGTTGTTATTGACTATGCCATGCGTTACGGCAACCCTTCAATTTCCTCGGTAATGGACAAAATGTTCCAGCAAGGGGTGCGTAAACTCCTGGTACTACCACTCTACCCACAGTACTGCGCTTCCACTACAGGCAGTACCTTTGACGCCATTGCACAAGACTTTACCCAACGGCGCTGGCTCCCGGATTTCAAATTTATCAGTCATTATCACGATAACCCTGACTATATCGCTGCCGTGGCGGAAAAGATCAAGGCCCACTGGCAAAAGCACGGTAAGGCTGACAAATTGTTGTTTTCTTACCATGGTATCCCGAAACGCTATCTTACTAACGGTGATCCTTATCACTGTGAATGCTACAAAACCTCACGTTTAATCGCAGAGTACCTGGAGTTAGATAAAGATCAGTACATGACCACCTTTCAGTCTCGTTTTGGCCGGGAAGAGTGGCTTAAACCCTACACAGATCACACGCTTCAAGCCCTACCCAAAGAAGGGGTAGAGTCGGTGCAGGTAGTGTGCCCCGGCTTTTCTTCAGATTGCCTGGAAACCATTGAAGAAATTGGTGAGGAAAATCGTGACTACTTCCTCGAAGCGGGCGGCAAGCGCTATGAATACATCCCTTGTCTCAATAGCGATGACGTTCATATTCAGTTACTTGCACAAATGATAGAGTCAGAACTGGAAACCTGGCGCCCTAAACCTCCACAAGATTTAACGAAACGTCAGGAGCGTGCGAAAGCATTGGGAGCCGAACAATAACTGAGCAAATGCCAATTTTAAGATAAACAAAGAGAGACAATGTCAGGTCAAGTATTAGAAATCATCCACATAGGCCAAGTCATCCAGGCCGCTGTTGCGCCTGTATTTCTGATCACCGGCATCGCGGCGTTACTGGGCGTCGCGTCTAATCGCTTAATGCGTGTCATGGACAGGGCACGCGAATTAGAAAACAGCTTACAAGATGCCAAAGATGTCGCGCTGAAAAAGGTCCAATCGGAAGAGCTGCGTTACCTGTGGAAACGCATCTCATTGATCAATAAAGCATTTAGCCTCTATACCCTAACCGCACTTTTATTGTGTGTAGTGATAACCACCCTGTTTGTCAGTCACATCTACACCATTCAGCTGTCACTGATGATATCCATCACCTTTATCTGCGCATTAGCAGTGTTAATACTAGCCCTGTTGTTTTCTCTCAGGGAAATATTGCTTACGACTCGCTCATTAAAAATACGGTTAAAGCTGCGGAAGCTAAAGATACCCGAAGATTGAAGCTCATCCGGTCTCTTCGCAACAACAGTCTAAAGTTTAGCCCTCTTCTTTTACCGACTGATAGCGCTTCAGCAACTTACCATTCTTGTTAATTTCATAATGCGCCCACCAACCCATTAACAACGACATAACTGCAATCAGGCCGGTTCCTTTGAGTACCTTTATCAGGTACTCAAAAGGCACAGGTTGATAATAAAAGTAATAAGCGATTGACCATACTGAGAAAAACAGAGCAATAAATATCCCCATCCAGATACACATTCTGGCAATACAGATATTATTAATTTTCTGTTGTATTAAACGACTCAGGTATTCGTTAGTGGGCACGTTTGAGCGCAAGCTGGCCACACGTAAACGCAAGCTCCAAGGTGTTACCACGATAATCAGCACTAAAAACACCCCCAGCCAGATCTGACGAAACAAATTGTCTTCGGTTTGCAGGAAATAGCCACACATAATGACACCGGCTAATAAACCAATGACATCTGACAAGGCCCACAACCACTGCTTGCGACGGTTTTTCTTCCACAGTACTTTTAACTCTTTGAGATCGATGCTTTGCACCGGCTGGCTTTGCCACAAATTGGATAATGGATCGTTTTGATTATTCATTGTGTAACACCTCAGATAAGTGTTTTCTGATGCGGTTAATAGTCACACCAACGTTGGACTGGCTGACACCACATATTTCAGCAATTTCGTTGTATTGCATACCTTCGAGATAGAGGGTAATCAGTTGTCTGTGTTTCAAAGGCAATTTGCGCACTTCCGCCAGCAAAGTATCCAGCATCAATTGCTGTTCTGCCTCAAGAGGCTTTGAGGCAATTGGCATAGCGTCTTCAATTAATGAATCTGCTTTGGGCCGTTTACTCTCTGCCAGTACGTGCTGAACACAGCGATTGTGGGCAATTTTAAGCACGTAAGTTTTTAACTGAGCATCGCCACGAAAACTCGCCAGCGCCTGCCATACGTGGAGCGCAATTTCCTGGGTCAACTCCTGGCGCATTGCCAGGTTGCTCTCATAGCTTCCCGCTAATCGGCTAAACAGCGGACCATAATCCTGCAATACTTGTTCGATATGTACTTGGTCCATGCCGCGCTTAATTTGTTTCAGATACAGGCCTTAGTATGCAAGGCAGCAATTTTATTACAAAACTCAAAAAATAAATTTTTTTGTTTTGTTTGTAACAAATCAAGCGGGGTGAACACTATTAACTTCAAAATCCTAAACAACCCTGGAGTTAATCATGGACTTATTAATTTTTACCCTGTTATTTGTTGGCATATTAGTCCTGTGTATTTTCGGTTACTGGTTGGACAGAAGATACAATATGCAAATTGTGAAATGGATGAATATGGAAGTTTCCTCGCCCTTCAAAGAAACAGCGCACAAACCCTCTGACGACTATCAGCAACTAAAAACGCGCATTGAAAATCTGGAGAAAATTGTTATCGACCACAAATGGGAGTTAAATCAAAAAATTAAAAATCTATGATCTGATCCAATGATTTTAGGCACCACATAAAATTGTGTTTATACAAATCTGGCTAAATTGAGCTATCTTTAAATACTTTCGCAACAATCGAGATTTTTTAATGCTGGTACTCAAATCCTCCTATGACGAACTTGCCCATGACAAAGCGCGCCTGAATAAAGACCTGACGGCAGCGCTGGATGAAAACGAGTCACTGCGTCGAGAGCTGGAGGAACTTAAATCAGATCTTGCTACTGGAGCTATTCAAACCCAGGAAAATCATCAAGACAGTATGCTGCGCTCAGCGCTTGATTGCATCGGTCAGGTAGAGGGGATCAGAGAAACAGTGTTAGCTTCGTTTGAGCGAATCGACACTGAGAGCCAATCGGTTACTGAAATCAATGACCTATTCGATGTCGCCAGCGGTGCTCTGAATAATATCGTATCAGGCATGGCAGGGCTCACTGGCAAGATGTCGAATATGACTACCAACATTAGCGGCCTGTCAGAAATGGCCGACAACATAAACTCCTTTGTTACGACAATATCCTCTATCTCTGATCAAACCAATCTGTTGGCCCTCAATGCCGCGATCGAAGCCGCCAGAGCCGGAGATGCAGGTAGAGGATTCAGCGTGGTAGCGGATGAGGTACGCTCACTTGCCAACAATACCAGCGAATCAGCCAATGAAGTTGCCGATTTAGTAAGACAAATCATCAGCTCGACGAATGAGACCGTTACTACGGTTGATGATATTCAGAGTAACAATCAATCTCTGGCTGAAGGCGTGGAAAAGCTCAATGAGTTTTACGGCACCATAGTTGAGCAAACCAACCAAATGAAAAATGCGATTCAGGATGCAGCTATTCGCTCTTTTATCCAAACCGTAAAGTTAGATCATATCGTCTGGAAGGGAGATATCTATGCCATCGCCTTCGGTACCAGCAACAAAACCAGCACTGATATGGCTGATCAGGCCTCCTGTCGGCTGGGGCGCTGGATGACGGGCATGGGACGAGAAAAGTACGGGAATGTTCAGGCATTTCAGCGACTGGACCGTCCGCACCGCGAGCTGCATGAAAACGGCGTAAAAGCCCTTGAATATCTTAAAAAAGACGATAAACAGGGCGCCTCAGCCCATATGCAAAAAATGGAAGACGCCAGCCGGGAAATCATGCAGTGCCTGGATGATATCATCCGCTAAATGAGCAATCAGCAACGATTAATCAAGGGGTTTTGTAGCGCAGTTTCATACTTAACAGTCACATAATCCATCAACCAATCGCATTAGTTCCGATACGGGTGATGCCACCGGAAATAGCCAAGGTGCAACGGTAAGCTGCAACACTGAGTCGTCTCCTTGAGCACTGGAATACATGATATCAATGGCGCCCGTATTTTCGTGGTACACAGCCGGGTCGCTTAGCCCGTCGCCATTGTAATCAGCGACGATAGGTAGAGCATCTGAAGCATTGTCAAAAAGCTTTTCAACAACCTCGCCCGTGTCTGACAATCTTATAATGAACCGGCTCGCACTTGCTCGCCAAACAGCCAGATCAGCAATACCATCTCCATCAAAATCTGCTGGTACCGGAAGGTCCTCTTCCGCTAACCCCAGACGGATCCGCTGGATATTATCATCGCGGTCACTATTGTAATTGCTACCGCTGGAATTGTTCACGTACCAGGTTTTATCTTCAGGACGACGAAACGCGACATCGTCTTTACCGTCGCCATCAAAATCTCCGGTAACAGGTATATCCGTGCTGCGCAGCCCAAATTTCACTTCGATTATTTCACCATTACTGGACTGGCGAATGATCCAGAGGCGAAGTGAAGGTCTTCTCACGGCTAAATCGGCAATACCGTCACCATCATAGTCGGCAACCACCGGAATATCTTCTTCTGCGAGACCAAAGCGAATGCGCTGAATACCATCCAGACGTTCACTGCCAAAATTACTGCCGCTGGAATTTAAAATGTACCACATTTTTGTGGCGGGCCTTCTAACCGCAATATCAACGATACCATCACCGTCATAATCAGCAGGCACCGGAATATCGGTCTCCCGCAAACCAAACTGAACGTCGCGAATTTGTTCTTCTGACGATTGATAAATCGTCCACGAGCGTTGATAGGGGTCTCGTAGCGCAATGTCGGCCACTCCATCCCCGTCAAAATCCTGATTAATTGCCTCTCTGGCACCATTAATCTCCAGTCGAATTAAGGCAGATTCTACATGCTGTCCCTGCTGATTCACTGTGCCCGGTAAGAACAGATCTCCGGCAAAGGCTTCCAGAAACAGCATATAATGAACGTCAGTCGGTACAAATGTACTATAACCAAATTTCACTAGTGGCTGAGCAACCCCGCCTTGCCAAAGCTGCATGTCGCTAATCTGCCCCTGATAAGTCGACTGCCTATAACTGATAAAATAAACCTCACCACTCAGCTCTGCGATTTTAAACAAAGCAGGTACAGTGGCATCATCTGCGTCATCGTCACTCTCAAGCGTCGCCAGATGGTTCAAAAGGGTTAATTGCTCTTCAGCTGGATTGTACTGCCAAACCCCATAGTTACTTTCTTCATCTTGCCCGGCATAATAAAATTTGCCATTGAGCCATGCCCAGTCGTCTTTAAATCGCACGGGACTCACTTGCTGCAGCTGATTTTGCTCATTATTTACCTGCCAGAGGCTGGTGCGGCGAAATCCGTCCACAAAACCTTCTTCTTTTACTACAAGCAATTGTGACTCTGCTGGTAACAGGTGATGACCACATCCTAGCTGCTCAAAATCCTCGGTTTCTGGGTTGTAACGCATTACATCCCCCCACCGAGAAAAATAAAGGTTGCCTTTAAATGCAACACCCTCAACCATTTTGCTTTTCTGGCATCCCTGTATGGGTGACGTCTCAATCTGATGATATTCTCTGGCAGTTCTGTCCCAACGCCACAATCCGTAATAAAAATCCACATCCCGGAATAAATACAGATTGTTTTCATCAACCCAGGCGACCTGGCCATCACCCCAAAACAAAGAGTTAGTTTCAGTTGTTTGCAGGTCGTAGGAAAATATCTGCGAGACATTACTGCGACTTCTGTGTCTGAAATACACCTTGTTGCCGGAATGTTGGAACAGCGACAGTTGCAGCCCCCTGTCCCGCGCAATCTGATTCAGGTCTTCCATTGGCACAATACTGTCGTCGCGGCTGTCCAGTCGAAAGTAATTCTTGGTGCCATCAACCGGCACACTAAAGAACAAATACTGATTGATGGCTTTTTCCAGCAGAAACTCTTTATGATACGGTGAAATTATGGCTTCGGAATTAAAATCCAGAAGTTCAGGCTCTCCCGTTTGGCCAAGCCGCCATAAACCTTGTCCTTCGGTTCCGGAATCGGCAACGAAGTAAAATTTGTCATCAACAGTGATGCCTTCATTTACATTTGAAGCTTTAAATCGGGTTGCCTGAATGTCGGTGAGTTGTTGCCCCACCAGATCTTGGTCGACCCGCCAGAGCTGCTCATTGGCATAAGATGTACCACCAACAGTGATTATCTCATTGTCCAAAAGGAACATGCCACGACAACTCAAAGATTGGCCGCCATAGTCAATGGTGCGCATTGTATTTGTCTTCAGGTCCAAGGCCTTATTACACGCCTCAGATCTACCCCAAGTGTACCTGCGCGGCTCAAAGAACAATAAATCGTCTTTAATTTTTACGCCATCAGCGGACGGCTTATCACCGAGGTAAGTAAACTGACTATCCGATACGTCGTCGGCAAGGTTAAAACTATATACCGAGTCAGATCGCCAGGAGAAGTACAGGTGTTGCTCAGAGACATACAGGTTATTAATAGGATTGTATGCACACCAACTTTGGGTGCCAATGTGAAACTCGGCATCAGTAATTTGCACCTTATCCCCGCTGGCTAAATCATAGCGCCAGATATGATAGCCAGGACGCTCACCACCCACCTGGTTGAACCCCGAGGTATCCTCAATATTGACGTAAAAAACGTAATTCCCTGAGGTGCCTAACAGTGTCTCTCGCTTGTAAGAAGGCGAGTCATCACCATCGCAATCAAAGTTAAAAAACAAGTCGGTTATTTTAGAAAGGCTGTTTTCATTGACATCCAGGGACCATAGCTCTCCCTCGAACTCAAGGTCAGGTGTGCTATTGGTGGTATCCACATAAAGGCGGTTTTGCGCTACTTTAATCAATCGCGGACTGGTTCTTCCCGAATTCGGTGCCAGTAATTCGTCGAGTGTTGTAAGAGCATTAAACTGGTTTTGAGTTTGATCGTATTGCCAAAAGTGCGTGTCACCCTCTGATGAGTTGGCGATAAAATAAAAAGCAGTCTCACCAAACTCAAAATCACTAAAAGAACCACTTAATGCTTCCTGGCTGGCACTGCCTGCTAATGAGAGCGCATCATTCTCCGAATCTACCAACCAGATTGAATCCGTTGAATCCGCATCACGGCTGTGCATAAACAGTTGCTGATTAAACTGAAATAACCAACGAGTACGCTCTGGCTCACCCTCCACAACTGATACACATTCACAACCTGAATCATAGCTCCAGAGCTTTTGAACACCAATGCCATCCTCGGCCAGGAAATAGACTTTGTCACCTATCATCTCAATATCTGAAAACTCTGAATAGGGTAAGTCCGGTCCCGAAAAGGTCACTTTGTGATAATCGTTCGTCTCTTTATCTAACTGCCACAACCAGTTACTACTGGAAGAGCGGTAGTCATCAGAGTACTCAAGAGCAATAAAAAACACCGCCTGCTCGTTGGATGCCACATCCGTGATGAAAAAATTGGCATCCTCAGATTGTGAGTTCAGTTGATAAAAGGTGGAGTCTATTTTCGCGCCCGCGGAAAAAGAAAACTGAAGAATCAGGCAAGTAAATAAAAATAGTGAGGCCTTAAACATTGGATGATTGGTAAGCATTGGCAAAACTCCTTTTTAAAATTCTTGCGCAAAATTGACGAATCTGCCGAGAATAAACGTTCCATTTTGCAAACTCAGTGACATGGATATGACGTCAATCAGCGTAGTATTATTCCCTGAAAGAGGAATTTTTTCACTATAATGCGCTAAATGTGCTCAACAAAGCAGCATGCCTCGAAGATTTACTCTCTAATGCGAATTCGCTGTTTCCACCCTTTTGAATTTGAGCTTATCCATGGCAATAGCATTACCGATAAGAATAGCAACCACTCCCAGCAGCCCCATAATGCTCCATTGATAGTTTTCAAATAAGGTGGATATCACCAGTGCCACCACCGGATATACCAAGATCACGTTAGAAGACTTATCTGCCCCCAGATTTTTCACCAGTTTCATGTAAGCGCCAAACGCCAAAACTGAACCAAATAGCGCAAGATAGGCCAATGCCAACCAATAGCTACTGGCCTCAGGCAAAACAAAGGGTTCATCAGTGTACAGCGCATAGCCAAAAGTAAACAGCAGACTGTAACTCATGGCCCAAAAATTAAATTGCACCACGGGCACCTCTTTAGAGAGGGCGTTTTCCGATATCACATTACCCACTGCTGCAAAAAAGAAGGATATGGCGGCGAAAATTAATCCAAGGGTTAAACCTGTTGACTCAGTTAACCCTTTCATTTCCGGGGAAAACAGTAAATACAAGCCAAACGCACTGATAGCGGCCCCAATAACCACTTCCATACGCACCGGTTTTCCCAACATAAAGCGCCGTAGAAAAATAGTAAAATACACCACACTGACGCTAAACACTGCCAATAAGGCACTCACAATAAATTGCTGGCTCAAATACAAAAATACATAATCCAGGGTATAGAGACTGAATCCCGCCCCCAGCATTTTGACGTGAGCCCGCCAGCTAAACTTCATGTTCAGCTTATGCCAGATACACCAAGCTCCTAACAACAGTGCCGCACAGCAAAAGCGCAAGCCCACCGAATAAATCAGTGACATCTCACTGTGTTGAAAGGTAATTGCGAACCAGGTTGTGCCCCAGATAAAGGCACACAAACAAAATAACAATCCATTAGACATTGGACATCCCTTAGTTATAACGGATTAAACTAACTGCATCTTAATCCGGCCCTGACCTGATTTTGTCAGTATTGAAAAATGCTCCATTGCGCAACAGGATCAACTGCGTATTTCACCGTCTCCCTGTACCACGAACTTTTCAGTAGTGAGTGATTCTGCTCCCATTGGCCCATAAGCATGCAACTTACTGGTGGAAATACCGATCTCAGCACCTAAGCCCAGTTCGCCGCCATCGGAAAAGCGTGAAGAAGCATTTACCATCACCACTGAGGAGTTGATCTCGCGTACAAATCGTTTAGCTCTCGAGATATCTTGAGTCACGATAACTTCAGTGTGCCCTGAGCCATAATTAGCAATGTGTTCAACGGCATCTTCAAAATCGTTCACCATTTTAATGGCAATTTCTAAGGCCAGATATTCGGCATGCCAATCTTCTTCAGTGGCCAATTCTGCAGCAGGCAAATAGGTTTTACTTTGCTCACAGGCGTGTGCTTTAACCCCGTGTTTAGCAAACAATTCGGCTACCATCGGCATAAATGAAGGGGCGATGTCCTTGTGTACCAGGAGTGTTTCAAGGGCATTACACACACCGGTGCGCTGGGTTTTGCCATTTTCCAGAATCGCGATGGCTTTTTGCAAGTCAGCCGCCGCATCCACAAAGAGATGACACACGCCTTTAAAATGCTGAATAACCGGGATACGGCTATTTTCGGTAACAAAGCGGATCAGCCCCTCTCCCCCGCGAGGAATAATAAGATCGATGTCTTCACTCAAAGTCAATAATTCATTCATAATGGCGCGGTCAGGGTCGGGAATAACCGTCACTGCAGCCGCGGGGATTTGTTGCTGAGCAAACGCGCGATGAATACAGCTGGCTAAAGCCAGATTGGAGTGCAGCGCTTCTTTTCCGCCACGTAAGATCACCGCATTACCGGCTTTAAAACACAATGCGGCGGCATCAATGGTTACGTTAGGACGTGATTCGTACACCATCGCAATAACCCCAAGTGGAATGCGCATTTTAGTTACTTCGATGCCTGATGGAAGCTTCCTGGACCCAGCGGTACTGCCCACCGGATCTGGTTGGGCGGCGATTTCCCGCACCGCTTCAGCAATAGCTTGTAGACGAGCTGAATCCAACTTGAGTCGATCTAACATTGCTGCACTCAAGCCGCTTTCTTCGCCTTGTTGCAAGTCTTTGATATTGGCTTCCAAGATAGTGCCTTCTGAGCGGTTGATCTCATCGGCAATAGCCAATAGTGCGTCGGCTTTCTGCTTGTCTGTGAGTTTAGCGGTATCTCGGGCAGCAAGCTTTGCGTCTTTTGCGGCTTGAGCTACGGAAAATGTCATACTACACCTGTAAATTAATTAGCGATAAAGAATAAGGTCGTCTCTGTGAATTACCGCTTCACCTAAGGTAAAGCCCAACAAAGACTGAATTTGTTGGCTATTGCGCCCGGCAATCAATTTCATTTCTTCAGCACTATAAAGTGCTAATCCTTTGGCAATAACCTGCCCCTGATGCTGCACGTTAACGGCTTCGCCGGGACTAAACTGTCCGGTAACCGCATTAATCCCGGACGGTAACAAGGATGCCCCCTTGTGCAACAGCGCATTCGCGGCACCGTCATCAATTTCCACAGAACCTTTGGCACTCAGGGTATGACGCAACCACTGGGAACGGGCTTTTTCCTGGGATGCGGCGGCGCGAAATAAGGTTCCCGGACAGTGCCCTTGTAATAGCGCATCAAACGTTTTGGAGTCACGACCATTGACAATCAAGGTCTGAATACCACTTTGAGCGCATTTTTCTGCTGCCTGTAATTTGGTCACCATACCGCCTGTGCCCACTGAGGTGCCTGCTCCCCCTGCCAGGGCATGAATTTCAGGTGATATCTGAGCCACCTCGGGGATTAATTGTGCCTCGGGATGTTTACGAGGATCCGCATCGTATAAACCATCAATATCAGAACAGACAATCAAGGTATCTGCCTGAGCCACCAATGCAGTGTAAGCGCCCAGATTATCGTTGTCCCCCACCTTAATTTCATTTACAGCGACGCTGTCATTTTCATTTACGATGGGCAAGGCCTGATGCTGCAATAGTTCCCGCAAGGTATTTTTGATATTCACATAACGAGTACGATCTCTGAGATCGTCATAGGTCAATAAAATCTGAGCACAGGGAAAATCAAAAAAGCGCGCCCAATTTGCCATCATTTGTGATTGTCCGATAGCAGCCATCGCTTGTTTTTCAGCAATAGTAGGCTGATGGGTAACCGGGATCTGGCTGCGCCCAGCTGCCACACTGCCAGAAGAAACCAATACCACTTCTTTACCTTGCTGGCGACTTTCGGTAATGAACTTGGCAATTGCTAATAAGTATTGGGCACTACAACGCTGTCCGTCAGGCGCGATTAGTGCGCTGCCAATTTTAATTACGGCACGTTGCCACTGAAATTCAGTCATAAGCCTGTTAAACACATAAATAGATGAAACTGAGGATGCTGGCAGATTGGCAAAAAAGCCGCGCTAAAACAAGCGCTAAATGGTTATTACTCATAGCTGTTTTAATGAAGGCCGGTGATGGCTGCAGCATCTGATATTCTTAACTTACGTGGAATTCCCCTGGTACGATTACAAAACAAGGGGACTTATGTTATAAAGTCACAGACTATTAGCAATCATTCTGATAAACCCGCCAGGAACAATTAATGAAAACACGTACGCTACTTGCCCTTGCATCGTCGTTGCTGCTTAGCATCGGTGTGGCTCAGGCTGCTATCAAGCAGACCAAAGGGGATTTTGAAGACAAATTCAGACAACTGGATGAATCGCTACCAACACCCAATGTTTATCGCAACGCCGCTGGCGAGCCAGGCCATCAATACTGGCAGCAAAAAGTAGACTACAAAATTAACATTGCCTTGGACGAAGACAAGCGCCGTGTTACCGCATCAGAAGAGATTGTTTACACTAACAACTCTCCTGACACACTGAAATACTTGTGGGTTTATCTGGATCAAAACCGCTTTAAAGATGACTCCATGGCACGCATGACACAAACCTTTGGTGGTGTTGGTACGCGTGGCCCTGTCACCAATTCAGCGTCTGGCTCCAAACCCGCTAAAATGACCATGGATTTCTTGCGTCAGCAGCAAGCTTTTGCCGATCGTCCACTGGGTTTTGATATCAGTAATGTTAAAGATGGCAAAGGTAACGCCCTGAAACACACAATCGTGGGCACGCTGATGCGTATCGACCTGAAGCAGCCTTTGAAACCTGGCCAAAGCACCGAGTTTTCACTGGATTTTGCCTTCAATGTACTGGAAGAAAATGCCGTATCGGCGCGTTCTGGCTTTGAACATTTCCCCGATGACGAGCGTAAAGGCGGCAACGATATCTTCCTTTTTGCTCAATGGTTTCCGCGCTTGGCGGCCTACACAGATTACGAAGCCTGGACCAACAAAGAGTTCCTTGGTCGCGGTGAATTCACCTTGGAGTTTGGTGATTACGAAGTAGAAATGACAGTACCGGCCGATCATATTGTCTCTTCAACCGGTGTGCTGCAAAACCCCAAAGACGTACTTACGAAA
This sequence comes from Planctobacterium sp. AWM4_229, assembly GCF_056160305.1. Taxonomy (NCBI): domain Bacteria; kingdom Pseudomonadati; phylum Pseudomonadota; class Gammaproteobacteria; order Alteromonadales; family Alteromonadaceae; genus Planctobacterium; species Planctobacterium sp. AWM4_229. Next base: position 52,354 of record NZ_JBSWWX010000002.1, read on the forward strand.
GAGCAAAGAAAGCGTCTGAAAGACGCCGAAAATGCCAAGCGTCCAGTGTTTGTTGTCACCGCTGAAGAAGCGCTGGAAAACGAAAAAGAAGGCACAGACAAACAAAAAACCTGGCGCTTTAAAGCACAGAACGTGCGCGACTTCGCCTGGGCCACTTCCCGTAAGTTTATGTGGGACGCCAAAGGCTATGATCAGGGTGGTGATGACCAGCCGTTTGTTATGGCTATGTCCTTTTATCCCAAAGAAGGTGGTGACCTGTGGAAAAAGTATTCCACTGAATCCGTCATCCACACCATGGAAGTATACTCACGTTTCTCCTTCGACTACCCCTATCCTACAGCGCAATCTGTAAATGGTCCGGTAGGGGGTATGGAATACCCCATGATCACCTTTAACGGACCTCGTACTACCTTGCAAGATGACGGTTCGCGCACCTATACGCTGGCGGAAAAACGCTTCCTGATTGGCGTCGTTATTCATGAAATCGGGCACATTTACTTTCCAATGACGGTAAACAGTGACGAACGTCAATGGACCTGGATGGATGAAGGCATCAACAGCTTCCTTGACGGCGTAGCCGGACAAGAATGGGATCCAGACATTCCTTGGGGTGTTGAACCACGCGACATAACTGGCTACATGAAGAGTAGCAATCAGGTGCCAATCATGACGCAATCTGACAGCATTTTGCAGTTTGGTCCCAATGCTTATACCAAACCAGCTGCCGCATACAAAATCTTACGAGAAACCATTTTAGGCCGTGAATTATTTGATTTCGCATTGCGCGAATACGCACAGCGCTGGAAATTTAAACGCCCTACACCATCGGATTTTTTCCGCACTCTGGAAGAGGCCAGTGGTGTTGATTTAGATTGGTTCTGGCGCGGTTGGTTTTACACCACAGATCATGTTGATATCTCCATCGACAAAGTATCCAAGCTACGCATAGATACAGAAGATCCTGATATTGACTTTGATCGCGATCGCCAGGAAGAACTGGATAAGCCCATGCCGGTTACCGTTGAGCGTAACATGCAAGAAGGCAAAACCTGGGTAGAGCGCAATCCTGACATCCGTGATTTTTACGACGAAAATGATCGCTGGACAGTCACTAACAAAGAGCGCAATGCCTACAAGAAATTCCTCGATGGACTGGAAGACTGGGAGCGCAAAGCTTTTGAACGGGCAGTCAGTGAAGATCACAACTACTACGTGATGGAATTCAGCAACATCGGCGGTCTGGTAATGCCTATCATCATTGAAGCCACCTACAATGATGGCACTAAAGAGCGCCTCTATTATCCGGCTGAGATTTGGCGTCGTAGTCCGAAACAGGTACAAAAATTGTTGGTCACTCCCAAAGAGAAAGAACTGGTTAGCATTGAAGTGGATCCTCGCTGGGAAACTGCCGATGTGGATGTGAACAACAACCACTACCCACGCAAAATCATCGAGTCGCGTATCGAAGCTTACAAAGCCAAAAAACGCACTGGAAACGCCCGTCGTGATATCATGCAAGATATCAAAACAGAACTGAAAACTGACGACGAAGACAAAGAAGAGCAAAAATAAGGAGTCGCGTTAAACAATGCGCAAACTCGCTATTTTGATCATACTAGGCGCCTTTATGGCGCCTTCTTTTGGTCACCAAATAAAATCCGCTATTACCACTGTATTATTTAATCACAACAGTAATCATCTGGAAGTCATGCATCGCTTTTATCTGCACGATGCCGAGCATGCGGTGAGTGTTTTAGGGGATGGCAAAGCGGATATTCTCAGTAACCCCGAAACCCAACAACGTTTCATGGATTATGTGGTTCAGCGTTTCGAGCTGAAAATAAACGATGGGCCCGTGGCTCTGAATAACATAGGCTATGAAATCGACGGCAAGTTTCTCTGGGTATATCAAGACACGCCATTACCTGCTCAGGTAGAAAAAATCGCAGTACAGCACAGTGCTTTACAAGATATCTGGTCAGAACAAATCAACACCGTTAATATCGAGGGTGATGCTGAAGGCAACAAAGCCATTAATACCCTGACATTCAGAGAGTCAGCAAAGCTATTGGAAGTAGAGTTTTAAACACGGTTTGCAAGATTTGGCTGTCTGATGGAACAGATAGCCAGATATGCCAATGTGCTACAAAATCTTCCTTATTTCAAATCTCTACCACTGGCGGTTTACGCAGAACCAGAAAGCACCTAAACTTTGATTTCTGTGTCAGCAAATTTTGATGGCAAAGACAATCAAAAACTCAAAGCGATTTAAGGATTATCAGCTTTATGTTTGCCAGGATATCACTAAAGCTAGCGTTACTTTCTCTGACCGCACTGATAGGGACCTGGTCTGCCGACACATGGGCGCAATTCAAGATTGCCGTTGTCGGTAAAACCAAGAACGACAGTTTTTATGTCCAGTCTTTTGAAGGTTGTAAGCAGTTTGCTGAACAAAAATCCGATCTCACCTGTATTTATGATGGCCCACAAGACTACCAGGATATACGTACTCAGGTATTGGTTATCAACGAATTGCTGACTAAAAATATCGATGGCCTGCTGGTTTCTACAACTGATTCCAAACACCTGGTGGATGGCGTACTCAAATCAATGCTGCCCGACATTCCGGTGATCACTTTCGACTCTGATCTATTACCCGAACATGAGAAATATCGGCTGACCTATGTCGGCACGGATAATTTTGCCTTTGGAGTTGCTTTGGGTGAATACGCCAAGCTATTTAAAACCAGTCCAGAACAGCAAATTTGCATTCAATCAGGATTTGATTCGACGCCTAACCTCAATGACCGCATCGCCGGAGTCAGACATGCCCTATCAGGGCAGTCGATGCAGCGCTTAATGGGGCATAATGGCTGGACAGAGTATCGCAGATGCCCACTCTACAGCTTGGGAAAACGCGACGTCGCCTTGTACCAACTGACGAAGATTCTGGAGGCTGAAAACGCGCCTATTTTCCTGGCTGTTGCGGGGTTTGCTCAATTTAACCCTGATTACATCGCCACCATGAAAAAACACAAAGACGCCATCCTGAAACAACACAAGGTGATCGTTTCTGCCGATACTGAACCCCTACAGTTAGAGGCATTGGGGGCGGGATTGTCTACCGTAAATATTGGCCAAAATCCCCACGAAATGGGACGTTTAGGGGCCGAGTTGATGTATGAGTATCTAAAGAACGGAAAAGCCCCAGAGCAGTCCCATTATTACCTTGGATTTCACTACTGTCGCAGCGATAACTACCAAGAATGTACCCAGGCAGAGAATTAGTTTGGCTTATTTTGCCATCTGTTCTTGCAGTAACTGAGTCAAAAGCGTCAGTTCTTGTTGTCGCTCATTATCCAGTGGCCAACCACAATTTAATCTGAAGTATTCCCCATAAAAATCTCGGGTGCTGAACAATCCGCCGGGCCGAATAAACACCTCTTTGTCACTCAGTTTTTGGGCGAGTTCGATACTGTCTAATCCCGGATAATGACACCACAACACCATACCGCCCTCAGGCTGGGAAAAAGATGCGTTGGTTCTTAATTGATTGCGCAAGAACTGACGATACTCTCGTATTTGCTGACTTATACTTATCTGCAATCTTCGGATATGCTTGCGATAGTTGCCACTGGCGACAAAATCTGCCAACACTAACTGCAATGGCATATTAACCCCCAACGACTCAATGCGGCGCAAATCCTCCATGGCTCTATAAAATCGGCCTGGTAAGCACCAACCAATTCGATACGATGCACACAGTGTTTTTGAAAAGGAACTGCACCACAGCACATAGCCTTCGTTATCCCAATATTTGATGGGTAACGGCAGACCACCTGAAAAACTCAATTCCTGATAAACATCATCCTCAATTACCGGGAAAGAATAGCGATTGGCCAGTTTAGCGATCGCAGCTTTGTGTTCATTGCTAAACTGATGACCAAGTGGATTTTGAAAGTTAGCTGTGAGTAAAAGCGCCGAGGCTCGCCCTTCTTCCAGGATGCTTTCAAGGCGCAGCAGATCGATGCCATTGGTGGTACTGGGGATCTCCAATATTTTGCGATTAAGACTTTTCAAAATAGCCAACAATCCAGGAAAACAAGGCGATGCGACCACAACCGTATCTTCTGGCTTCGTAGTAACCTGCAGAGCCATTCTGACGCTGTCCAGGCAGCCGTGGCCGACAATAATTTCGTCACTGGTAAACTTAAAACCCTGCTCTGAATAATGCCCAGCCAGAGCCCTGCGCAAACTTTCATGGCCAGTGACAGCACCATAGTGCAATTGGTGAAGGCGCGCATTTTTAAACACGCGACTGGCAGATTTAGCTAACTCAGCTTGCGGTAATAGTGACTGCGACAATTGCGCAGTCGCCAAGGGGTGCTGACTCACAGCAAAGTTTTGTTTTGCCCCTTGGGAGATAACAGGGACAAAGTCAGTTAAGGGAATACGAGCAATATCTAACACAGGTTTTTGGGCGTAATAGCCAGAGCGAGGCCGACTAATGGCATATCCCCGCTCTATGAGCAGATTGTAACAATTAAGCGCTGTAGTCATGCTCACCTGATGCTGGCGACTAAAATCTCGCACCGATTGCAACTTGTTACCGGGGGAGAGTTTGCCAGTATCAATATCTGACATTACTTTGCTGGCCAACTGTTTGTATTGGATCATGGGCTGTTTCATTCATTGAATTACAAAGCAACAGTAATTTAACGTCTGAGAACAGCATCTGTATACTTTTTATTTGTTATTTTTGTATCTGCTATCTTTTTTGCAATGAACTTATGATGCGCTGCATACATTATATTGGGGAACACGATGACTGATTTAATCTCTACTTATTCACAACCCGACACAGAAGACTGGCAACAAATTCTTTCGGAATTTCAGCACAGAGCAACACAATGGCTGCATGAACTGGAAAACCAGCCAGTTGCCACGCTAAATGCGACATTATCTCAATCTCCATTACCCAAACAGGGTGCTGGCAGCGAAGTCGCCATCAATACAGTGCACTCGGAGTTGGTGCCGCAAATGTCTGCCAGTCGCGGACCGCGCTATTGGGGTTTTGTCACCGGCGGAGCTACGCCTGTCGCCACGTATGCGGATTGGTTAGTTTCTTTGTTGGATCAAAATGTCTCGAAAGACGGCGACTCAATCGCATCACAGGTGGAACGTCAAGCAATACAATGGTTAGTAGAGCTGTTTGATTTACCCGCAAGTTTTACCGGGCTGTGCACAACCGGAGCAACAGCTTCAAATTTTCTGGCAGCTGTCACCGCGCGACAATTTGCCGGTACACAACAAGATATTGATGTGGCCAAACAAGGCATGACTGGACTCGATGTTGAGGTTTTCAGTGCCTGTCCTCACGCCAGCATGACAAAAACCTTAGGACTGGCGGGTTTTGGCCAGAACAATATTACGCAAGTAGAAACCCTCGAAAACTCAGAAGCCATAAGCCCACAGGATCTGGCGCAAAAACTGAAACAAAGCAAGGCGAAGAGCAAGATCGTGATTAGCTCTGCTGCCACGGTAACTGGCACCAGTTTTGATGATTTGCGGCAAATTACAGCGCTGTGTCAGCAACACCAGGCATGGCTGCATGTGGATGCCGCCTTTGGCATCTTCGCTCGTTTAATCCCCGGTATGGAGCAACGCACCGCCGGACTGGAGTATGCAGACTCCATCACCCTCGATGGACACAAATGGTTAAATGTGCCCTATGATTGCGGCATGTTCCTGACCCGACATCAAAAGTTACTCAAAGACAGCTGTCACGTGGCTGCCCCCTATTTAGTGCAGTCTGGTGACGAACCCGATTTTATGTCATTGGGTGTGGAGAACTCACGTCGCTTCCGGGCTTTACCAGTGTGGATGACACTTTATGCGTATGGTAAATCGGGCATCAGGTCATGGGTAAAAAAGAATTGTCGACAGGCAAAAACACTTGCGCAATTTATTGATGCCAGTGCGCAATGGAAGTTGGTTTACCCATGCGATCTGAACGTGGTACTGTTTCGTCCATCGCATGACGATGTGGACTGTAACAACGTATTGCAGCGCATCAACGCCAGAGGAAAAGTATTTTTTAGTCCGGGGAAATGGCAAGGGCAGGCGATTATCAGAGCCGCTTTTAGCAACTGGCAAACCGAAGACAGTGATGTGGCCATTGCTATCAAGGAGCTACAAACCATTGCTGAAGACCTTTGACAACCGCAAAACCTATACTGGCTATGCTTTATTCTGTGTAAACGGCAGCGGCAGTACCATTTGATTGGTGGCCCTGGGTGGGTTGCCAATCATTTCATCATAAGGTGACTCGTGCACCAGTTCAGCGTATTGAACCTCGCATTCGCAAAACATTTCTTTGATTTGCGCTACGCTGTTAAAGCGCTGTGGGCGCCCGTCTGAGGCTCTTATCAGCCCGCTAAAATTCCACTGTTGGATTTCCACCAGGTAGATATTCATCTCGAAAGATAAAACCCTTAGCCTTTCAATCGGTGCTGTACTGTTCAGAAGTTGTTCCAGCTGCATGTTCACCGTACCAGTTACTATTATTTGCTATATGTGCTTACGAAACTGCTGACGCTTTGGTTTATCCCACTGAAAATAAGTTCAGTTTAAATTAATTTTACTAATGTCATGATTTAGCTTGAAAAACTCATTGCCAGACCAAACTTCTGAGCTATGGCAATAGAGTTTTTCCGTGCAAAATCAGGCGGTTTGCATTATTTTTATAGGTAATGACCTATTGCTCCGTTTGACGCAACAAAACAGGAAACCGGTACCGTTATGACAGACAGCGACTCTTCTCAAAATGTGTCGAAATCCCCTATGGTTCATGTGGCAATAGCCGCAGGTGTTATTATCTTATTATTGGTCGTTTATTTGGTTTTCTCGGGATCCGAAGAAGAGCCAGTGCCTGCTCAGCCTGTAGAACTACCTATTGTCACAGAGCCCGACCCAGAGCCGGTTACTTTGCCAGAGCCAACTCCCGAGCCAGAAGAAGTATTACCACCCGATCCCGTGCCTATGCCAGAGCCAACTCCTGAGCCGGAGCCAGAACCCATAGATATCAGTGATGCCGCAGTCAAGACAGCCATCGTAGGTCTTGCAGAAATGCCCACCGTAGCCCGCTTTTTGGTGGACGAAGACCTGTTACGTCGCTTTGTGGTATTTACCGAGAATCTGGCCAATGAAGAACTTGCCACAAATCACCACTTGTTGCGCGCACCTGAAAACAGCTTCAGGGTGTATCGCCAGGCCGGTAAAGAATGGATTGATTCCTCCAGTTACCAGCGCTACAGCGGCTATGTGAATGCCTTTGATAGTATCGAAGCAAAAGATTTGTTGAACTTGTATGAAGTGTACAAGCCCACTATTAATGAGATCTTTGCCGAAATCGGCAATCCGGATGACGATTTTGATTACCGCCTTGTGGATGCTATTGACCACCTGCTTGATACACCTGAAATACCAGTACCGGTTGAAGTCTACACCGACAGTGTAATGTACAAATATCGCATCGACCAAATCGAAGATTTGAGTTCACCACAGAAACAGCTGTTGCGCACCGGTCCTGAGAACATGCGAGTGCTCAAGGCCAAATTGCGAGAAATTAAAGCGCTGCTGGAGCAATAAGGTCGCTGCTATATGGACCTTGCTGCACTGCAAAACAGCCTGCACAAGGAGGGAGAAAACCCTCCTGTAGACAAGTGGGATCCGGCATTTTGCGGTGATATTGACCTGGCAATTAAGCAAAATGGTCAGTGGTTTTACATGGGCTCTCCCATCGGCCGTTTACCCTTGGTGAAACTGTTTGCTTCGGTGCTTAAGCGGGAGCAAGCCAACTATTTTTTGGTAACCCCCGTAGAAAAAGTCGGTATTCAAGTTGAAGACGTGCCTTTTGTAATAACCGAATGGCATAGGGAAAAAGACTTCTTGGTTTTACAAACCTCCTTGGGCGATAAACTGGTTGCCAGTCCCGACAATCCCGTAGAACTCAGATTCAATCAAGAACAGCAAACCTGGCTGCCTTACGTTCTCGTGCGCAGAAACCTTTGGGCGCGATTTCATCAAAATGTCTATTACCAGTTGGTAGAATTCGGTGTCGAAAGTAAACACAATATCGATGGAAAAAGCACAGATATACTGCAAGTTTTCAGCGGTACTTACCCTGTTGCTTTGGGATACCTTTAAAACCAATAAGTTAGCAGTGCATCGACGGTAAAAACCATATAGCATGAAGCAATATCAATCAGGGACATGCTATGAAAGCTACCGTAGGCATCACCACCAAAATATTCGCCATTTCGGTGAGCGTATTATTGCTTTTGCTGCTCATTGCTGTCAGTACCCACCTGAAAATTCGCACCATTAATACCGAAGTCAAATACCTTGCAGAGCACATTCTTCCCATTGTTCGGCTTATCGACGAAGCCACCATTAACATGCTGGAACAAGAAGTACACGTTGAACGCCTACTCAAGCTTTATCACTCTCCACAGACCAGCAATAACAGTGTTGCTCACGAGCGAGAAGAATTGGAAAAGCATTTTCAACGGGCCAATCAAAGTCTATTAGCGGCTGAGCAACAATTAAAACAAGCACTGCTTGCCATACCTGAGTGGTTAACGGATACCTTAAACAGCACGTCGATAAAGGGTGTTATCAGAGTACGAGAAGAAAACCATCAATACCACGAACGCGCAATCTACCTTATCCAACATCTGGACGACGAAACGCTCACCAATATCAAACAAGTGGAACTCAAGCTGGCCACAGCCGAAAACGAATTAAACCGGGATGCCGAGAATGTATTGAGCCATTTACAGAACTTCACAATTACCACGGCACGACAAGCTGAACGCCATCAAGAAGCTATCTTGTGGCAGAACCTGGTGCTTAGTGTTATCGCCATTTTGGTGGGCCTGATTTATGCTGGCGTCTTGTCCCGCAAACTGAGCCACCCCGTACGAGAACTCAATGAGCAGGTGTGCCGTGCGCTGGAGGCAAAGGACTACAAAGACGTCATTGCGCAAAGCAACGATGAAGTAGCACTGCTAACGTCACGCTTTAACCTGGCCATGACCACATTGCGCCGTTCAGAACAGTTTAAAGATATGTTTGGCCAATACCTGGATCCGCGACTGATATCCCAACTGGAATCTAATGTCGTCGCCGTCAATCTGGATGGCGAACGTCAAAGGGTCACGGTAATTCTATCAAACCTGGAAGGATTGACGTTGCGCTCCGGAGCCCTGAACCCAGAGCAATTAGTAATGCTGATCAATCGTTACCTGGAAATTCAATTGTCGGCCAGCAGTGAGTACCGGGGAATACTCAATTTTACCTTAACCGAAATACTCAGCTTTTGGACCCATCCATTCTCCGAGCAACAGCAGCAATCTGATCACGCTTGCCACATGTTATTGGCCCAGATTGAGGGCGTCCGTCAGTTTAAGCGCTTTCTGGCGCAATCCGAGTCCAAAATACTTACTCATGACGAACTTGAATTCAGAGCGGGCCTGGCTTCTGGTGATTTAGTGGTGGCCAATATGGGACCTTCTGGGGCGCGCGCTTTTACTGTCATCGGTGATGAAGTCAATGCCGCCAGCCGGCTTAAAGGCGTAGCGCGCTTTTTTGCCATCAATGCTGTTTTGAGCGACGAAATCGTGCAACCCCTATCCGATAAATTTGTTGTGCGCCCCTTGGGCTGGGTGAAAGTACCCGGCAAAGAGGAGCCCATTAAAACCTGGCACCTTTTGGGCTATCAAAAAGACCTGTCGCAAAGCCAGCTTAGTGCCCTGGCAACTTATAATGAGGCGTTTGGCAAGTTCGAAAAACGGGATTACACGGCTGCATTACACAGCTTTGAACAATTTTTAAAGGAAACACCGGAAGATTCGGTAACAGTTAAGTTTATCCAACTGTGCCACCAGCTTTCATTGCAAGCAGGCCATGGGGAGAACCTTATCCATTGGGAGATTGAGCAAAAATGATCAACCGCATTTACATCCCGCTCAGCGCCAAAATCTACGGTATCTGCCTGCTTATGCTGTCACTGTTGATGGTAGTTGCCACGGGCAACTATTTGCGAATGACCTTCATCAAGGAAGAAGTAAAGGACGTAGCTGAGTTCATTTCGCCCATCAACAAACAAGTCACCCTGATTTACGCCCATGTACTGGAACAAGAAATTGCATTTGAGCGAATGCTGCGCCTGATTCAGGAAAAACCTGAAAACACGGTTGCCATTGAGCAACAGCAGGAAGAAATCCAACAACTGGCCGCGCTCATTCAAACCCAAATTAAGGAAACTCGTTTATTGTCAGAGGGGGCCACAACAGAGGCGCAAATAAAAGAAGACATAATTACCTTGGCCAGATTATCTCCCGAACTTCGAATGCTGGCAGAGGACCACCGGGAGTTTGCCACCTTATATGAATCCCTGGTCAAGGCAATTCAACAAAATGAATTAGAAGAAAGTCGACTTCTGGATGAACGCCTGGACCGCCTTGAAACCATATTCAACAATCGTATCGATAGATTATTACACGAACTAGTGACTATTACCGAAACCAGCGTCAGCAAAATTCAGGCGCAAGACACCGCACTACTGTACTTTAATTTGCTGCTCAGTATCATCGCAACGATTTGCGGTATTGTATTGGCTGCGCTCATTTCCAGGCGGGTAGTTAAGCCACTGAAAGCACTAGTTTCTGGTACCGATGCCTTGCTGGCAGAGAACTATCGGCACCAGATAGCAATCAGCAGTCACGATGAAATCAGTGAGTTGACCCACTCCTTCAATCAGCTAATGTGCGATGTGGATAAAAAAGAAACATTACGCGCCTCAATGCAAGAATACCTGGACCCTCGTGTAGTCAAGCTTCTCACCGAATACCCTCAGTATCTCAAAGGCACCAGGCAGCAAGCCAGCGTCTTATTTTCGGATATTGCCAATTTCAGTAAACTCAGTGAAACCCTGTCACCCGAGTCATTGGTAGCCGTGATCAATGAATACTACAACCTGGCTGGCAATGCGATTTTACAAATCGATGGGGTCGTGGATAAATACATTGGCGACGCCATTGTTGCCTTCTGGAGCCCGCCTTTTACTGAGCCCTCCAGTATTGCGCGTCTTGCCTGTCGCGGTGCGCTGAAACAATTAGACCAGTTAAATCACTTGCGGCTTAATCTACCGGATTTGGTGGGCGTTCGAAAAGGTTTACCGGATATCAATATCCGCATCGGTATTGCCACCGGAGAAATTGTGGTGGGTAACGTGGGTACCAGACAAAATCGGTCTTTTACCATCATTGGAGAATCGCTCAACATTGCTGAACAGCTTGAGCAAATGAACAAGCAATTAGGCACGCAAATTCTGGTAACTGAAGCAACTAAAGTCAGAGCTGGTGATGAATTTATGTTTCGCCTGGCTGGGCTCTTACCCACCGAAGGCGATGCGGATAATCCCCAACCGGAGCGAGTTTACAATCTGCTTGGTTACAAAGAAGCATTTACCGAACAACACATTGCTGCCTTGCAGCAAGTAGACAGTGCCGTTGTCGCCTATTTTAACGATGATTTGGGGACGGCCAAAGCGGGATTTGAGAAATTTCTCAGCAAAATCCCGATAGATAACCTGTCCGAATATTATCTGGATTGCATATCAAGAACGAAATAAACGCAGGGGCAGTAATTGTGTTGTCGCCGAATTTGCTTTATTTGCTCGCTATTGATACCGTTTCGGCTGGAATCAATTCCGGCAATCAGATGTGACCCCCTGGTGCCAATTTCGGGAGTGTGTAGTGTCGTTATCTGTGGTGGGTATTTTCCATACTCTTTTTGGGCTTTTTGCACTTATTGCAGCAGCCTGGCTGATTATCAAGTTTCAAAAAATCGCTATCAGCCATCCCTTGGGCAAGTTGTATATGCTGGCTACAGCTATTACCGCAGGCACCTCGTTTTTTATTTTTAATCACGGGGGATTTAACATCGCCCACGGTCTGGCAGCCCTAACGTTAGCTGCGCTATTTGTGGCGATACTGCTGTCACTGTTCAAGATTTTCGGCACGCTGACCCCATACTTTCAGCTAGTTGCCATGAGCAGCACGTTACTTTTTCATCTCATTCCGGCGGCAACAGAGGTGCTAACCCGCTTCCCTCTTTCAGATCCATTGGTAAAAAGCTTTGACGATCCGCTTCTACACAAGACCTTTTTAGTGATATTAGTGCTGTTCCTGGTGCTACTTATCTGGCAAATAGCGCGTTTAAAACGCAAAACTATTTACATACGGTAACGCTTTAATATTCGGAGATTTGGTTTGAAAAATCCTATTTGGCATAAACTGATTGCACTTGTTCTCGCCCTGATCTGTGGCCAATCCCAGGCACTGACTTTTATTCACGCCGGAAAGATCATTCCGGCGGATTCCGATGAAATATTATTTCGCTCCACGATTGTCATAGACGGCAATAAAATTGTGCGTATTGAAAGCGGTTATTCCACACCAGACTTCGAAGACACGCTGATTGATCTTAAAGACGCCACCGTGATGCCCGGACTGATGGATATGCACGTCCATATCTCATCACAACATGGACCGGGCAGCTATGTAGAACGATTTACGAAAAATGAAGCCGATTATGCACTGAAAAGCGTCAAATACGCGGAAGTAACATTAATGACGGGATTCACAACAGTGCGTAACCTGGGTGACCGCTACAATGAAACGGTTGCCTTAAAACGTGCCATTAATGCTGGCGATATCGTCGGCCCGCGCATTTATACAGCGGCCAAAAGTATCGCCACAACAGGCGGTCATGCTGACCCAAGCAATGGTCACAACAAGCAATTAATGGGCGACCCGGGTCCAAGAGATGGGGTTGTCAACGGTGTAGCCGACGCACGCAAAGCAGTGCGACAACGTTACAAAGACGGCGCGGATCTCATCAAGATAACTGCCACAGGCGGTGTATTGAGCTTGGCTAAAAATGGTCAAAACCCACAGTTTATGGATGATGAACTGGAGGCTATCGTTGCCACGGCAAAAGATTATGGTATGACAGTAGCCGTGCATGCCCATGGCAAAGAAGGTATGGAAAGAGCTATCAAAGCAGGAGTTTCCTCTATCGAACACGGCACCTATATGGATGAAACCACCATGGATCTGATGAAACAATACGGCACCTATTATGTGCCCACGGTACTGGCAGGTAAGTGGGTTGCAGAAAAATCTCAGATAGACGGTTTCTTCCCTGAAGTTGTGCGTCCTAAGGCCGCAGCAATAGGCCCGTTAATTCAAAATACCTTCCGCAATGCCTACCGGGCAGGTGTGAACATCGCCTATGGCACCGACTCTGGAGTATCCGCCCACGGTGATAACTGGCAAGAGTTTATTTATTTGGTTGAGGCGGGAATGCCGGCACTGGACGCCATTCGCAGTGCCACCTACCACGGGGCTAAGCTGCTTAACATTGAGGACCAATTAGGCACGCTGGAAGCAGGCAAGTTAGCGGATATCATCGCTGTCTCTGGCGATCCATTACGAGATATCAATGCCATGGGCAATGTCATCTTTGTTATGAAAGACGGTAAGGTGTACAAAAACACCGCCGAATAACTGGCTGACAGTTTATACCTTTGAAAACGCTTCCTAATTGGAGCGTTTTTTGTTTCTATCGAAACTGTAAAGTTCCCACTAATGCGTCTATCTTTGGTGTATAACCTTATGCAGTAATGCGCCCAATGACGGACAATCCTGAAATCAATAAACTCAAGCTACGTCTTGCTAGAGAGAAAAATGCTCGTAAACAAGCAGAGAAGCTTTTGGAAGAGAAAAGTCTGGCTTTGTTTAACAGCAATGAGGAACTCAAAGCGATAGCACAAAATCTGGAGTCACTGGTTGAGGATCGCACTCGCGCCCTGCAATGCTCCATGCAGGAGGCTCTGCAACTGGCCACAGCAAAAAGCCAATTTCTGACCAACATAAGCCACGAGTTTAAAACGCCGCTGAACGGCATTCTCGGTTCGCTTAATTTGCTCAAGCAAACAGCGCTTACTGAAGAACAGCTGTACATGGCCGACACTGCAGAAAACTGCGGCGAAAACCTGGTGCAACTCATCAACAATGTGTTGGATGTTAGCCAACTTTCCAATGGCAACGTCACCCTATTGAATGTGCCCTTTAGCCCCATCGAACTAAGCAATCAGGTACAGCAGGAATTCCAGTCAGAAATCGACTCAAAAGGAATAACACTCTCGGTACAGATACAGCAACTGCCGACTTTATTAAAGGGCGATCCACAGCGGATCAAGCAACTGCTGACCCATTTGCTTTCCAATGCCATCAAATTCTCGCAGGATGGCGAGATTCAGGTGATATTGAGTTATTCTAAGTCTGGGTTCTCGCTTGTAGTGGCGGACCAGGGCATAGGTATCAGTGAGCAACAACAAAAAGACATCTTCAACCTGTTTACTCAGGCTGATGAATCTTTAACCCGACTGCATGGCGGTGTCGGTTTGGGATTAACCCTTTGTCAGAAGATTTGCCATCTGTTCGGTGGCACAATTAAACTGCAGTCCACACTCAATCATGGAACGAAAGTGAGTGTCACCTTACCTCTTGCTCAAGATTCAGAAGAGATACTGCAGCAAGCGCTAACATCGCCAAACACAACGGAGTTCAAGGGGCAAACTGATTCGCAAATACGCTTTCACAAACAAACCGTTTTACTGGTTGAAGACAACATCATTAATCAAGAGGTGATCAGCGATTTACTGCACGCCATGAACCTGGAAGTCATCATTGCTGAAAACGGAAAAAAAGGCGTCGAATCGTTTCTCAATGGCGCTCCGCATTTGATACTGATGGATATTCAGATGCCAATCATGGATGGCCTTGAAGCGATGCGCACCATCCGCCAATCAGGCCGTCCCAATGCTACCCTACCCATTTTGGCGTTAACGGCCCATAGTCTGGCTGAAGACCGAAAACGCAGCTTCGACGCAGGTGCCGACGAGCACCTTACCAAACCCATTAACTCAACCACACTTGCCAAAGCTTTGGCGCTCTACCTTGCTCATGATGTAGTTGTGAACCAAGCGGACACGCTCCCTCAAGGTAAGCCAGTTTCCGAGGAAGCGTCACTCTACGGCATTGACTTGCCAAGCGTTACTGATCGGTTAATGCAAAATGACGACCTGGTTGCCAAAGTGTTTGCTATGTTTGTGGAACAGTACCAAGGTTTTGCTGAGTCCCTGAAAAACGCCATAGCGGCCCTTGATCAAGAATCAGTACAGCGAGCCTTGCACACGCTTAAAGGCAGCGCCGGCAATATCAGTGCCCTGAAAGTCGCTGAGTACAGCGCAGCTCTGGAAAAGAGTTTGAAACACACAGCGTTGAGTAACGCCTGGCTAGAGGAGCAAGGTGATAAACTCACTGATTTATTTTGCGAACTAGACAAAGTTATTAAAGCACTGCGCAACAGGCTCAATCTCGATGAAAAACCTCAGGCCGATGGGTCGCCGCAAGGAATATTCGACGCCAACAAGACCCAAGCCTGTATTGAAAATATTGTGCAACACATTTACGTAGACTTGAGTGAAGTAGAATCAGGTTTAAAGCAATTGCAAAGTATGCCAATGCATCCGGCACTGTCACCTCATATTCAGGTTTTGCAAAACGCTTTACAAAATTTCAACTATGATGAAATGGAACAAAGCTGTTCTGACATGTTAGCTATTATTCTCGAGGTACCCAAGTGACTAACAAAAACGCCACCGTACTGGTTGTCGATGACTCCGCCGCTGATTTACAAATTACCATGTCCGCCATCAGCGGCCAATTCAAAGTGCTTGCCGCAAAAAACGGGGAGCAAGCTATTGCCATGATGGATAAAATCAAAGCGGATATCGTATTGCTGGATGTCAATATGCCAGGACTTGATGGCTATCAAACCTGTGAACAGCTCATCGCTAAAAATGACGAAGTGGACATTATCTTTGTTTCCTCCAACGACTCCACCGAAGAAATTATGAAGGGCTATGAGCTGGGTGGTAGCGACTATATCGTGAAGCCGATTATGCCCGAGGTATTACTGAGCAAAGTAAACAAGTTAATCGCTAATAAAAGTCAGAAAAGGGCCCTCAAAGATGAAGCCGCCAACGCCTCCATGGTAGCCATGACGGCCATGTCCAGCTCCGGCGAATTAAGTGTGGTGTTAGAATTTTTACGCAACAGTTTTAAATCCAAATCTGAAGCGGAATTGGCAGATCTGATTATCAATAGCCTGCATGGTTATTCGATTCAGGCATCATTTGAAATCCGGATACTGGATGAAGTGCATTATTACGGTACTTCTGGCGAGGTATCGCCAGTTGAAAAGGCCTTATTAGGTCGAATTGCTGAGATGCAAGAACGGCTCTCAGAACACGGCCAAAGGCTGTTCATTAACAATGGCCTGGTGAGTTTCATAATCAAAAATATGCCAGTGGAAGACGAAGAACGCGCAGGTCGATTGAGAGATTATCTGGCGATCCTTTCAGAAGGCGCTACAGAGAAAGTAGAAACCATGGCTCAGCTAGCTAAAGCGGCGGAGCAACGTTCAGAGTCCATGACCGCTATTATTGCAGAAGCGAACGAAGCGCTGGCTTACATTCATCAAACCCAGCAAGATATTGAGAAGCAAAACATCGCCTTACTGGATGACTTAGTTCATGGAGTGGAAGAATCCTTCGTAGGCCTTGGGCTGACAGATGAACAGGAAAACGGCATATTGAGCCTTCTCAACGACGCACAAGAGAAATCCACCACGCTGTTTCACCAGAACGCACAACTGGAGAACGCACTGGAAAACATCGTGGCAAAATTCAAACAGCTAGTGGATTAAGGCTTTACTATAAGGTGGCCATTACCAGGTTTATCCACATGGCTACCACCACAAAAAAGGCCGCAAAAAAGCTCAACATGCGATGCAGTACATGGTTGTAGCTTAAGTGTATAAAGGCGTGTAAGTAACGCAGTGCCACAAACGTCCAGGCCAGATACAAACCCACACCCTGCTCTACCTGCAATACAATATGTAATATCGCAGCGGCGTAAAACAGCGTAGGCACTTCAAATTGATTGTTAAAACTACGTCCGGTTTTTGCCACGTATTCAGGCAGCTCCTGTCCTTGCATCAACTTGTAATAACGCGCTTTAACATCGCCCGCTTTTACGCTTTTAAAACGGCTGGACAGTGTGATCAACCCCACCACCAAGGTTAATAACACCATAGCAAACATCGCGAGTAACATATTGGCTTCCTTTTCTTTGAATTGTTTTAATCAATTCCAGTGTATTGCGCCTGACAGACTGGCGCAATCCCCGGTTGTGATTCATAGTGATATGACAAATTCAGCAAACACTGTCGGAGCCCCCATGCAAAAGAGCTTTCACAAATTTCCAAATCATTTTATGGGTCGTGAATTTTACATGTGGAGCTATGGTCATTATGGGCAACCGGTTTTGGTGTTTCCCTCTGCCTCCGGCATGGCCCATGAATGGGAAGCGGAAGGTATGATTGCCCTGCTTTCCCCCCTCATCAATGACGGCAAAGTAAAGCTGTATTGCCCGGAGAGCAACGTTTCACAAACCTGGAATAGCAAACACACTCACCCGGCGGATTTTATCAAAGGACATCAGGCTTATGAGCACTTTATCGTGAATCATATCGTGCCCTGGATTTACCACGATTGCCGGATGGACAAGCTCCCGCTTGCAACCACTGGGGTCAGCATGGGGGCCTATTACGCCGTTAATCACACCCTGAAATATCCTCATATTTTCAGCACCTGTTTCGGCATGAGTGGCCGCTACGAAGTTTCCAGTTTCACTCATGGTTTCAATAACCAGGATATCTATTTCAACAATCCCATTGCGTATCTGTCCAATATGGACGGTGAAATACTGGAACAGGTGCGTGGACAATGCGAATTTATCCTCACCTGTGGTCAGGGAGCCTATGAAGACGGTTGCCTTGAAGAAACCGTAAAGTTGGGCGAAATTATGCAGCATAAAGGGCTCAAAGTAGAATGCGATATCTGGGGTAAGGATTCAGTGCACGACTGGAACGCCTGGAAGCAACATACTATCAAGCATTTTAGTCACGTGATTGGGTATTAAACGTTTTAACGATTATACTCCTGCTGTCACCAACTCCACAAAAGGTATAATAATATGAGACGGAGTCCTCTCTGTTTGCGTGCAGTTTTATTGCTGGCAGCTTGCTATGCGACAAGTGCTTTTTCTAGTGAAAGCGAGCCCAAGCCAATTCCCGAGCCCGTCATGTCCATCACTCAGCACAAGGGCATTTTTAACGGCCAGCGCATGTCTTTTACTGCAAAAGCAGGCGAAACCCCGCTGAAGAACAAAGACGGCGATGTGACTGCTCACATCTTCTCTATGAGTTATATAAAGGATGATGTGAAAGACAGTGCGACTCGTCCCGTTTCATTTATTTTTAACGGTGGTCCGGGGTCGGCATCAGTGTGGTTGCACATGGGCGTATTTGGTCCCAAAAAGATCGTCATCCCAAGTGACGCAGAAGACGATGGAGCCGCGCCTTTTAGTCTGCTGGACAACCCCGATACAGTGCTGGATGTTACAGACTTAGTCTTTATTGACCCCGTTGGCACAGGCTTTAGTCGTGTAGTGGGCGAAGGTAAGAACAAAGACTACTGGGGGGTAAAGGAAGACGCAAAGTCCATCGCCCAATTTATCCGAATCTGGCTGAGAGAAAATGGTCGCTGGAACAGTCCCAAATTCATCGGTGGTGAAAGTTATGGTACAACCCGCTCGGCAGCACTGATAGAAGAACTTGAAGGCCGCTGGGATGATGTCTCAATTAACGGCATTTTACTGATTTCCACCATTTTAGACTTTACTATTGATACCTATGACCAAGGTAATGAAATGCCTTATATGGTGCAGCTTCCCACAATGGCCGCTACAGCCTGGTATCACAAACAAATAAATACAGAATTATCATTAGAAGAGTGGGTAGAGGCAGCTCGGCAGTTTGCACTGCGAGAGTACGCACCGGCTTTATTGCTAGGTCCCGCGTTGCAGGGCGAAGAACGCGATGCAATCAAGCGTAAACTGGCACATTTCACAGGTTTAAGCGAAACCTACCTTGAACGAGCGAACTTGCGGGTTCACTTTCAACGCTTCAACAAAGAACTCTTGCGTGAAGAAGGCGTGGCACTTGGCCGCCTTGACAGTCGATTCAAAGGCGAAGAATACGACGATGTTGGAGAATATCCTGAAACAGACCCTTCGTTTTATGGCATCGACGGCAGCTATACTGCTGCACTTAATCACTGGGTCAGAGAGGGATTGCAGTTCAATCCAGACCGCGAATACACCATTATTGGTGGTGTCACTGAATGGAACTGGTCGTTAAATGGCGAAGGCAGAAGACAACCCTATCTCAATGTCGCCCCTTATATAGGCAAAGCAATGCGAGGCAATAAAGATTTACGTGTGTTTAATGCAGCCGGGTACTATGACTTTGCCACCCCTCTGCTGGGGGCCGAGTATGCACTGAAACGCAACGGTATCGATCCAGAACGCGTGACTTACAAATACTACGAAGCTGGCCATATGATGTACATTCACCATCCCAGCTTTGCGCAATTTTTAATTGACGTGCGGGAATTCATCCAGGCTCGTTAAGCTTAATGTAAACCTGTATTGCAAGTTCCTGTGCTTGCAATACAGGTAATAAAATGAAACGCTTTCAGTCAGTAATTTGAAAAGGATTTTGCTGTGCTGCAACGAATTTCCGCCTGTGCGTTACTTTGCTTTCTCTTTGTGTGGCCTTACGCCAACTCCTCCGAGCTAAGTGAGCTGGATGAAATACTGGCAATCATGCAAGAACACCTTATTAACCGTGAAACGATTAATTGGCCAGAGACAAGCGGTACAGCCCGAGCCATGTTAACTAATGAAAATGACACCGAAGGGAAGTACCGGGCAATACACTACATATTGGCGCAAGCGAATACGAATCATAGTTTCTATCGCTCGAATACGCCGCGAAGATTCATTTTCCCGAATAACCTGAATTGCAAACAAGAAATAGCGCCACTAACTGAAATCCCAAAAAGCATCGGGTACATCAAAGTGCCGGGTTATCAGTCAGGTTCATGGCAAGAAAATCAGGATTTTGCAGAAAAGCTAAACCAACAAATACTCGCCCAAGATAGCTCGGAGCTGGAAGGCTGGATTGTGGATTTGCAGACTAATCGCGGCGGTAATATGTGGCCCATGCTCACAGGATTATCTGTCTTACTGAGCAATGGTACCCATGGTTATTTTTTCAAACCCGACGGAGAAGCCATTCCTTGGGGTATATACAAAAACAGTAGTTTTTTAAAGCAACAGATAATGAATCAGCTATCAAGTAGCAACGTACTGAAAAGCACCAACAAATCTGTCGCCATACTCAGCAGCAAACGAACTGCCAGTTCCGGCGAGGCAATCTTAATTGCTTTGCAAGGACTGGAAAACAGCAAGAGTTTTGGTCAACACAGCTGTGGTCAATCAACCGCTAATCGCGTCTTTGCATTAAAAAGTGGCAACCAGTTAACCCTCACAGTTTCGTATATGGCAGACAAAAACAAACGACGATTAGGCGGCTCAGTGCTCGTAGATCAAGTCACCGACAGCCCAGTTAAAGACGCCATCCAGTGGATTCAACAACGATAAATAAAGCCTGTGAGCTACTCATCAACCGCAATAAAAAAACCATCATCACCCTGTTTTTGATAACAGGGTAAAACCACCCGTCCGGCAAATGGCGACAATACCTCATCACCTTTGTCCAAAGCGAGCAATTGCCCGTTGTCTATCGCCTGCAGGTTGCGAAAGCCCGGCTGCATGTCGAAAAAGCCTTGATGTTCAATGTGATAACGGTATTTCACTCGGGTAAAGATTTCATCGGTACCTTCTACATGAAAGCGCAGGAATTGCTCAGCATCCTGGTAACACAGCTCATTCACCAGACAACCTGTAACCCGTAAAAAGCAAGCAAGGGCATTTTCCCCGACAACCTGAGTAATTTCAGCATCGTGCTGCCCACATTCCACTACCATGGTAGTCGTAACTTTATCGGCGTAATAGGCGGTAAGTGTGCCCGGTAATATCTCCACCAAATCAGCAATGGCGGGTAACGGCAACAAGTGAGCGATGCGCTCATTGGCAGGAGTATGTGGAAAGCAGGTAAAAGGCGTGCCATGGCCCGACATGGAGTGCATATCTAACAAATGGACGGGTTGATCCTTCGGATGCTCTTCAATCAAGGCATTGATATGATCGATTAAATGTCGGGCTTCATGCCATTCAGGCACATCAGAATGGCTTTCGTTGAGATAGTCCGACAGGAAGAAACGATTTAAATCTCGCTGGATAAAACGCGAATTGCGATTAGCAGCAATGAGGTTGCCGGTTACGCCGACGATTTTGCCAATAAAATCTCCGTGCTTTAATGTTACCGCCAGTCTGTCCATTGCCCGAAACCCCACATGCTCATTGCCATGCAGGGCAGCGATAACAATGACCAGGGGACCCGATTGGCCACTATCTAGTTCAGCAAAAATGCGTTCCAAAAAATCTCCAAAAACATCAAATCGGCGTTCCCATTAAGTGGGCACGGATGGGAAAACTTCAACTGAATTTAAATAGAATTCAGTAGTTATTTTGCGATGACGGCTTTTCGAGCAGAAAACCAGTGACTCACCAATAGTAACAGCATGCCTGTGATGTAGGCAGGATGAAGTATCAGACTGCCACCGTCTCTAAGTGCAGTCCAAACAGCGCTGAATATACAACCCAACGCAATCACAATGCAAAATCCGAAGAGCCAGTTGCGAGGTAAACTTTCCTTGTTGTCCATATCTTTCCCTGAGCATAAACTTTCCAAAACAAGACTATAATAGGCGCAAAATACCCGCAATGCATAGTCTGAAAAGTCCAGTTTTAATACTTGCTAATTGCCTTTTTCCAGCCACTTAGAAAATTCATCCATCAATTCAGCTTCCGTTAGCATACCAACCAAACCATCTTTGGACAGCACGGGCAAACAGCCTACTTTATGTGTCCGCATCAACGCCATCGCCTCTTCGATAGTATGCGTCGGTGTGATAGTAACCGTGGTTTTACTCATCACTTCTTGCACGGGCACTAAGTGCACATCACCTCGGGCGGCGTACTTGCCATAAATTTGTAAAATACTGCGATAAGACACCACACCAATGAGTTTACCATTATCCTCCACCGCCACATGACGAATATGATTCCAGTGCATGATCTTGGCGGCGAGATCGATTAGGTCGTCGGGATGTACAGTGAAGATATCCGTAGACATCACCTGCTCCACCAGCTGATTGTGCTGCTTAATCGCGCTAATCTCTGGCGGTGTCACATCTTGCCAGGTGTGTACCGGCTCACCGGAGGCCTGACGATTTAACATCGAAGAAGTTAACACCCGGCAGGCATTTTCCTTTTTCAGCCCCTTGTCCAAAATGGTGTTGTAATTGCGCAGCATCCAGATGGCACCATTTTGGTTGTGTTTAGTGCGCTCTTCTATCACGCCCAGATAGCGGTCGATGTCACCTGAGTCGATACCGCGATCTTTAAGTCCTTCTTTGGCAAGCGGTAACAGCTCCTGCAAGGTTAAATCTTCAAAGCCGTATCTTTTGCCCTTAAACCAGTGGAAGTCTGTCTCCATGGAGTGCTTTGCGGCATTATTAAAATTGAGTTTGGCGTCGGAAAAGTCCATATGCCTGGAAATATCTCCCACTTCCTTAGCATAACCGCATAACAAACCCAGATAAAAAGCACTGTTCGCCATGGTATCCAGCGGTGTTGGCCCCGCTGGTAAAATGCGATTCTCGATACGCAAATGGGGTTTGCCTTTACTGATGCCATAACAAGCGCGATTCCAGCGATACACGGTACCGTTGTGCAAACACAGCGCTTGCAGCTTAGGTACTTCACCCCTCTCTAAAGCATCAAACGGGTCGCAATCAATGTCCTGAGCAAACAGTACTCTAAAGCGCGCAATGTCTTCCTGAAAGAGCTCTAAAACCGATTCTTTGACCCAATGATTGCCGAACCACACGCGTGGCTCCTGTTCGCGATTGGCTTTGTTGGCTGAGCGGGTATCAATGGCTTGTTGAAACAAGGCAATTCGAGTTTCATGCCACAGGCGTTTGCCCATCAGGATTGGACTATTGGCTGCCAGTGCCAGCAAAGGTCCACTCACTGCCTGAGCAATGTTGTAATAAGTGGCAAAATCTTCCGGTGTCACCTGAAAATGCAACTGAAAGCTGGTATTACAGGCTTCTATCAGCACGTTGTCGTGGGTGAACATGAGCTCGTCTAAGCCTTCAATGTTAAGGCGACTGTCTTCACCGCGCATGCCACAGAGTACTTCGTTGATCATGCGATAACGCGGTTTGGGAGTAATGTTGTTGAGATTGAGATCGGATTTACTGATGGTGGGTAAAATACCTGTTTGGGCGACATAAGCTCCCATCTCGTTGGCTTTATCGCGGATCTGTTGCGTTAACTCTTTGAGCTGCGCTTCGATTCTGCGCAAACTCAAGGCATCAAATTCTTGCGGGTCGAGATTGGCTTCCAGGTTAAATAAAGCTAATTCCGGGGTAAAATAATCGGAATCTAAGGCTGTAAGTAAATCATGGCCCACTGAAGCGGGGCGCATTTGGGAGTCCACCAGGAAAAACTCTTGCTCTGCGCCGATACGACTTTTGTCCTTTTCGAACATGTCGTTTTCCAGCATTTGCTCCAGTGCCTGAATATCTCGAAGTAAATGACGCATGAACAAGCGAATGGCGTCTGCGGAACGATTAATACTGACTTCATGCTGGCCCATCCCAGCCTCCTTGTTTTTATGATCTCTTTGGGTGCGAGTGCGACTCGACCTTGTTCACATTTAACTGGCTCGCAATCTTCATTGTCATGAGCGATGCAAAAACCACATTCAATAACAGGGGTACTTTGACTATACGCACAAAAAAGCGCTTTGTTAAAGTTTTTTTAAGCTCGCACCCCTTATAAAACATAGGCTAGAGCGGGTTTCAGTTTACGTAAGGGTAAACCTGAAAGATGACAATATGGTTACTTGATGAGCATTTAACTTACCTTCCATCATCATTTAACTGTAGCCTGTTGCACTCACTGTAAATTAGGTCTAAACATAGAGGTTTAACTCAAATGTTTTAACTTGCCAAACAGGTAGCGAGAGCAAAATGAACCACAAAAAACTGGGATTGTTATTAGGGGATGAGGAAGATTGGCCAAGAGCCTTTGAGGGACTTGCGCGTTGGATGGGTGGCAAAATTGCCTGGCAAGACCAGCAATCACAAGTGGATGTTGAGCGCGTGCGCATACACCCCTTTAGTTTGCAGCACGGTACCAGCTATGATCTGGTGATTGACCGCCTCGCCTACTGGCATTTTACGCCGCGTGAATGGCTGAAAAAAGCGGCGTTGATGAACGATCTCTATTTGCTCAATAACCCCTTTACTTTTCAAAGCATGGAAAAACACAGTGCCTATTGCGCCATGATGCGTCTGGGCTTTAATGTGCCAGAAACCTGGTTTTTACCGCCCAAAGTGGGTCCCGACAACAAAAAATACAGTACTACGGCGGCCCGCTACCACGATTTGTTTGATTTACCGGAAATCGCCCGCAACATCGGTTATCCAATATTTATGAAACCCTTTGATGGTGGCGGTTGGCGAGGCGTAACTAAAGTGGATAACGAAGACGAATTGATGGCCGCATACCACGAATCAGACACCGAGCTTATGCACATCCAAAAAGGGCTGGATAACTTTGATGTGTTCGTGCGCTGCCTGGGTATTGGCCCCGATGTGCGCAGCTTTAAATACGATCCGGCCCAACCACAACACTTGCGCTATGTGCTCACCGATAAAGTAGTCGACGATGAAACCAATGAAGAAGCCTTGCTCACTACCAAAGTGATCAACGCCTTCTTCCGCTGGGATTTCAATTCCTGTGAAGCCATCTATAAAGATGGGCGTCTCTGGCCAATGGATTTTGCCAACGCCTGCCCGGATATCGCTCTCACCAGCTTGCATTACTACTTCCCATGGGCCATTTCCTCCTTGTACGCCTGGTCGCAGTTTTGTTTGGCCACCGAGCGTCCAATGCATGTCACCATGGATATCAAGCCCTATTATGAGATTGCCGACTCAGACAGAAGCTTCAAAGAGAAGCTAAGAGAATATGCCAAACTCGCCGATCAGCATCTGGATACCGAGCGCTATTGGGAATTTCGTCATACCGCGTTGAGTAATCTAGATGAAGTGATGTGGCACTTCACTCGCTCTGAGGAATTTGATCAGATCATCGTCTCTACCGTACAGGAGCTCTTCCCGGCTCACGAGCACGAACAGTTCATTGCTCATTATCGCGGCTTAATCGCCAAATGGGTTGAGGATAATAATCGCTAAAACTGCCAGAAAGACTTGGTTGTAGTGCAATTATCAGTAATATGCTGGTGAGAGAAGTTTGACAAAAAAGCGATCAAAAATGACAACTAGCACCATTAATTTTGCAGTTAATGCCGGACAACCTTGCCCGGCATTATGGATTACTGGTAATCACAAAAGCATTGGCAATTGGGAGCCGGAAGGCTTGCCCTTGTACAACGATAATGGCATTTGGAAAAGCTCACTGGAGGTGCCTAAAGGCACCCGGTTAGAATTTAAAATCACCGATGGCACCTGGGAAAGAGAAGCCATTGTCGAACGCTTTCCCGCCAAGGAAAACATCCAGGTGGTGGCAAACCAGGATATGGATGTACAGTTATCGGTAGCGCACTGGCATCAAAACCCACCCGCCATGCCAGACCACATCCAGGGGCAAGTGGACTATTTGGGACATCTGAGTGGCAGTGGTATTCGCGACCGGGAAGTGATCGTCTGGTTACCCACCGCGTATCTTAAAAATCCTCGTAAAAAATTTCCAGTGTTGTATATGCACGATGGTCAGAACCTGGTTGATCCCAATACCGCCTTTTTACACAGTGACTGGCGCATGGATGAAACCATTGAACGGTTGGCCACCGAAGGGCGCATCACCCCTCCTATTATTGTGGGGCTGTACAATACCGAAGATCGCCTTGAAGAATACGCTGATACTGAATCTGGTCGGAATTATCTGCGCTTTATCACACAGCAAGTTAAACCACTGATAGACGCAAATTACCGAACCCTGAAAAGCAAAAAGCACACCGCCGTGATGGGCTCTTCCATGGGCGGCTTAATTTCGTTTCTGGCAGCCTGGTATCACCCGGAAACCTTTGGTCAAGCCGCCTGTTTATCGCCCATGTTTTGGGGTAAAAAAATGGTGGATGTAAAGGCCTGGCAAATGGTGGAAGCCAATCCAAAGCAGCCAATTAATGCCCGTATTTATATGGATAATGGTACTAAAGAATTAGAGCGTTCTCTAATGCCTGGCTGTGTGCACATGTTAAGAGTTCTGGAAGATCGAGGTTATCAACAAGGTAAGAATTTGATGTGGTTTAAAGACGAGGGTGCCTGGCACAACGAAGCCGCCTGGGCCGCTCGCGTCTGGAAACCACTGGAATTTATGTTCGGCAAATAATTCACTAAGGCGCGTGGCGCATAAACGTTGCCACCGTGATTATTACTAGTCTGAGGGGTCGTTATGAATTTTATTTTTCTGTCACCGCAATTTCCGCCTAACTATTATTTGTTTTGCGAAGGGCTGAAAAAGCGCGGTGTCAATGTCATAGGCTTATCTGACGTGCCCTTAGAAAGCCTTTCGCCCCAATTGGTGGCGAATCTGTCAGATTATTACCAGGTAACTTCGCTGGAAAAATACGACGAAGTATACCGCGCGGTTGCCGCATTGATTCACAAACACGGACGCATCCATCAAATCAACGCCCATAACGAGCACTGGCTGGAACTGGAAGCCCACCTTCGTACGGACTTTAATATCCCCGGTATCAACCAGAGCATTTTGCCCGACGTTAAAAATAAATCCGATATGAAGCGCCGCTTTCGCCAGGCAGGCTGTAACGTGGTAGAAGGTGCCGTAGTAGACCATCCTGAACAAGCCCATGTTTTTGTAGAAAAATATGGTTATCCACTGGTGGCCAAGCCCGATAAAGGCGTTGGTGCATCGGGCACCTACCGATTAACCAATCACGGTGATCTGGAAGAGTTTTTGCGAGTAAAAGGGGATGGCACCTTCTTTTTTGAAGAGTTTATCGAAGGCGATATTTACACCTTTGACGGCATGGTGGACTACGATGGCAATCCGCTGTTTTTGATGTCTTGCACCTACTCATCCGGCGTCATGGATATCGTCAACAAAGACCTTGATCTGTTTTACTACTACGACCGGGAAATTCCCGAAGACCTGATCACTGAAGGTAAAAAACTACTCAAAGAATACGACTTGCGGATGCAGTTTTTCCACTTCGAATTTTTCCGGCGCTATAAAGACAATAAACTCATTTGTCTCGAGGTCAATATGCGCCCCCCCGGTGGCCGATCTATGGACATGTTCAATTTTGCCATGGATGCCAATCTCTACGACGAGTGGGCTAATGCGCTGTGTCATAACCAGCCAACACAACATCTGAGCATCAATCACTATTGTGCTTATGTAGGTCGCAAGCTGCATTTCAATTACAAAATGCACCACGACGAAATCCTTAAACAATACGGGCACCTGATCCGCTACAAGGGCGAAGTACCGCAAGTATTCTCCCGCGCCATGGGCCATTATTGTTATATTTTCTGCTGCCATGACAAAGAGGAAATGCTGTCCATTTGTCACGCCATGTTAGACAAGCATTAAAGCGGAGGCTGTTATGCATATCGAGTATCACAAATGGTATAGCGAGCGCCTCGGGCGTGAAATGGAACTGAAAGTTTATGGCCACTACGGCAAACCCATTTTGGTATTTCCCAGTTCTGGCGGTCGCTTCCATGAATTTGAAGACTTTAAGATGATCGAAGCCGCCTCGGGATTCATCAACGAGGGCAAAGTAAAATTTATCTGTATCGACAGTATCGACAAAGATACCTGGCTGAACAAAGGCGCCAGTGATGAGCATATCGGTGGTCGTCATGAAGCTTTCCACCGTTATGTGACCGAAGAGGTGGTGCCTTTTATCTGGCAAATTTGCGGTGGCAAAGTGGGCATAGCCACTCACGGGTGCAGCATGGGCGCCTATCACGCCGCCAATTTTTTCTTTAAAGAGCCGGGGATTTTTGATGCCGTGTTAGCCTTCAGTGGCGTGTATAACATCAAAAAGGTGTTAGGCCGCAACTATGGCACCGAGCAAATCTACTTCAACTCCCCCTTAGATTACCTGCCTAATATGAACGATCCTTGGTATATCTCCCGATACCAACAAAGCAAAATTGTAATATGCGTGGGCCAAGGCGCATGGGAAGATGAAATGATTGAGGATACTGCCGAGTTAAAAGGGATTTTAGCCGCAAAGCAAGTGGACGCCTGGATTGATTTTTGGGGGCACGATGTCGAGCACGACTGGCCCTGGTGGCGCAAACAAATCGTACACTTTTTACCCCATATCCTGGCATAGAGACTAACAGTAACTGGTTACAGTTTTTTTCAACAATCCATGATTAACAGGTCTATACTGGAAATTTGAAGTCTATAAGGAGTAGTTGCAATGAAAGGTGTGGTTTTTACCGAATTCATGGATATGGTGGAAGAGGTATTCTCAGATGACGTACTGGATGAAATCATCGACAAAGCCGATTTACCCAACGATGGTGCATACACCACGGTGGGTACCTATGACCATCAAGAAATCGTGCGCCTGGTGGTGGCACTCAGCGAAACCAGCAATATGCCCGTACCTGACTTACTGGAAACTTTTGGCAAACACCTGTTGGGCCAATTTGTTAAAGGCTACCCTCAGTTTTTCGATGAAGCCAAAGACGCGTTTGATTTTCTGTCCAATATTGATAGCTACATTCACGTTGAAGTATTAAAACTTTATCCTGATGCCGAGCTACCTAAGTTTTACCACGAACAACATTCCGACAAGCATCTGTCCATGTACTATCAATCTTCCCGTCATTTTGAAGATTTAGCCGTGGGCCTGATTAAAGGCACTCTGGCGCATTTCAACACTGAAGGCGCTGTCAGTAAATCGGAAGCGCAATGGCAAGGTGAAGAAGCCATCAAGTTTGATATTCACTTACATTAGTCCGAGACTACTGACAGAAATGGGTATTTCTGTCACTTAGATTGGTATCATTCATAACACTCAAAGCACATTGCCAGTATCATGAAAAAAGCAGAACGACTGTTCAGCCTGTTTACCTTACTTGCCAGTCGCCGCACCGCTATTACGGCTGAAGCGATTGCCGATGTAATGGAGATATCCATTCGCACTGTGTATCGGGACATCCGTTCATTGCAAATTGCTGGAGTCAATGTAGAAGGCGAGCCTGGTGTGGGCTATTTACTGGGTAGACAAAATCAACTTGCGCCTCTGATGTTTACCCCACAAGAGGCGCTGGCATTGTTAGTGGGTAGTCAAATGACTCAGGCCTTTACTGATCCAGACCTGCAATTAGCCGCCCAAAAAGCCACCGATAAATTTAAAGCCGTGTTACCTGAGTCCACCAAGCTTATGCTTGAAAAGCAACCCTATTGCATTCCGGTGCTGCACAGCGATGATCACTACCGCGATACCCATGCGATACTGCGCAAAGCCTGCGAACAACAGCAAAAGATCCGCGTGTGTTACTGTGACAAAAAAGGTCAACACAGTGAACGTACGCTATGGCCGCTGGGCATCATCGGTTGGTTCGGCAAATGGACATTACTGGCGTGGTGTGAATTGCGCAGCGACTATCGCAATTTTTTATTTGATAGCTTTTCCCAAATCACCCCACTGCCCGAGCACTTTCAACCTGATGCCCAATGCTCACTGCAGCATTATCTCAGCAGCATCAATGCACAATGTAAAAACTCACTGAGTTAGTTCAAAACCTTCATCTAACCAACCAGTGACACCACCGATCATTTTTTTCACTGGTCGTCCTGCTTTCGCCAGGCGAATGGCCGCTTTTTCGGTGGCATTACAATGGGGCCCGGCACAATACACCACAAACAAGGTGTCTTTCGGGTATTTAGCCAGGGTATCCGCACTGATTTTCCCATGAGGCAGGTTCTCAGCACCGTCGATGTGCCCTTGGGTAAATAGCGATTCTGCCCGCACGTCTAACAAAACAAAGTCCTGGCGCTGATTACTAATGGCAAAATGCACATCCCAGCAATCGGTTTCAAACTCCAGTAGTTCTTCAAAATGAGCGAGCGCACGAGTGGCAGATGCCGCAGGAATTCTGGCAACGGGTGAAGCCATGTTTATTCTCCAGTTGTAACAATCAGAGCTAAGTATGCTGAATAAATAACGAGCAAAAAACTGGCTTATTTAACACAGTTCGTTAATATTAAGCCAAACAGAGCACTGAGAACACAAGCATGAAAAAAGTCGCCATCCTGACCTTTGATCAGCAAGCTTTATTTGAATTAGGCTGCGCCACTGAGTTATTCGCTCTGTCGCGACCCGATATTGAAAACTGGTATCAAACCGAGATAGTGAGCTTTGAATCTGGTCTTTTGTCCGCCACAGGCGGTATCCAAATACAGAGTAAACCCGTAAATCATCTCAATGATTACAACATGCTGGTTATTCCTTCCTGGAGTGCCAAGCCTCGCACTATCCAACCTGAGTTAAAATCAGCCATTGTGAAAATGCACTACCAGGGCAAGCGCATACTCACCTTTTGCTCTGGCGCCTTTTTGTTAGCAGAGCTAGGTTTATTACGAGCCAGAAAAGCCACCACCCACTGGATGTATAAAGACGCCTTCACTGCCAGATTTCCCGACTGTGAATACGTAGAAGATGTGCTTTATGTTTACGATGGCGAAATTGGCTGCTCGGCAGGCAGTTCAGCGGCAATAGATTTGGGCATTGAAGTGATCCGCCAGGATTATGGCCATGAAATTGCCAATAAAGTGGCTCGTCGACTAGTGCTGGCAGCTCATCGCAGTGGTGGTCAATCCCAATACGTAGACAAACCTGTACCCAAGGGTCGCAACCTGTTTTCTGAAACCCTGGATTGGGCAGTGGAAAACCTGGATCAGAAACTAGACATCGATACTCTGGCCCGGCAAGCAAGCATGTCCCGCAGAACCTTTGATCGTAAATTCCGCAAAACCTTCAACATGAGCGCCAATGCCTGGTTAATAGAACAACGAGTGGCATTAGCCAAGCAGTTGTTGGAGGAAACCGCGCACAATATTGAGCGCGTAGCACAATATGCCGGTTTTGATAATGCCATGACCTTACGCCACCACTTCCGTAACCAGGTGAACATCACCCCAACCCGCTATCGCGAGCAGTTTAAAGATCATAATAAAGACTTGCAAAAATCTGCTTAAAGGCCATACTAAAGACTGTATATATTCACAGTATCAAACAGTTGAGGTTTACCTATGGCGGTAATCACTAAGTATGTCGTTGAGCACAAAGGGGTGGAAAAGTTGGTAACCACTGATAAAAAAGAAGCTGATAAATATGACAAAATGCTGGAAGTCGCAGACAACCTCGCAATTTATCTGGAAGCCAAAGGCATAAAGCTGGAAGAGTCTCAAATGGAAGACTTGTCCATTACCCTGTCTAAAAACAAAGACAACCTCAACAAGCTGTTTAAAGGCACCGAAGCCAACACCCTGTTAGAAGAAGAAAAAGCAGAAGTGGTCGCTCTACAATCAAAAAAAGCCTGATCCTGTAGCTCCGACTGTAGGTTCGACTGTAGGTTTGACTGTAGGTTCGACTTCAGTCGGACAGCTAGGCCATCGCGTCCAGCTCGCCGGTTTTTGCTCCCTGCAAAGAAGACCAGTCGGACAGCCAGGCCATCGCGTCCAGCTCGCCGGTTTTTTCTCCCTACAAAGAAGACCAGTCGGACAGCGGAAGTTGAAACAAAGCACCTTGTCCAGCTTAAGCTGGACCAACATTCACTTCTTAGACAAACAATACACGCCGATTAAGATAGCAACAGCCCCCAAATAATCGGTTACCAAAATGGGTTCTCCCACAATGACAGCCCCTATCAATAGCGCCACCACGGGCGGAACATAAGTAGAGGATGCCGCTTTAACCGCACCCAGTTGATTTACCAGGTAGTAGTAAAGCAAATAGGCAAGCCCTGTCCCCAGCACTCCCAAACCAACAACAGTGCCCAACAAGGTATGGGGTTCATTTCGCAGCTGCTCTACGCCATCAAAATCAGTGACCAATAATAAGAACAGTGCACTAAAACCTAATTGATAGGTGGTCAAAGCCGATGCTGGAATGTTCAATGGAGTTAAATATTTTCGAGCATAAACAAAGGAGCTGCCGACACATAAAGCCCCTACAAGAATATAGCTAATACCCTGCATGTTGTTTTGCAAAGTCGCCACATCAGCGAAAGGATTAGCGATAAAAATCACACCACAACAGCCAAAAAATAATCCAGTTAATCGAATCAAAGAAAAGCGCTCTTCGGGTAAAAACACTATAGCAAACACGAAAGAAAATAGCGGAATGGCTGCACTTGCAGCCCCGGCAATAGCCGAAGGCAAATATTGAGTAGCGCTGGCAAAGCCGAAGTAGTACACCACCGTTGCTAACAGTGCCATCACCAGAAAGTGGGGCGCATATCTGATGTGTCGTTGTTTTAGATCTCCCCGCCACCAGGCATAAAGGGCAACAGGTAGTAAACCACACAACACTCGAATGAACACGGTCTGCAATGGCGTGATATGGGCAATCGCCATTTTCATGTATATAAAATTTGCTCCCCATACCAAACCCAGCACCCCAAATGCGACGATGGGAAGCAGATTACTGTTACTGCGTAAATTAACCACCGACATGCTGCAATCTCACTCGCCTTTCACCTGAGTTCGCTGCTTGTTGGCAAAATACCCTGCTGCCGCTGCAAACATAAACGCTAGGGCATAAACAGATAACAGCGTCTCATCAAAAAACAGTACCAGGTAAATCAGTGAAATTAAGGGAGTGGCAAAGGTAAAGGTGGTAGCAAAACTCATATCGGCTTTTTTAATGGCCCAAATCCACAACAAATAGGAAATACCATTCACAAAGGCACCATTGAGTAAAATGGCAAACCACGCTTGTTGGGCTGGCCATTGCCACTGATCAGTTAAGAGCACTTGTAAACCAGACATTAAACAAGCAACGGCGAAGTATAATGTGGTGAGAGTGATTGGTTCATAATGGAAATATTTACTGAGCACGGAAAAAAGTGCAAAACAACTGGCTCCGATAAACACCCAGAATAGCGCAGCAGGCTCAGATATTTGCAGTGCCGAGAAATCCCCTTTGCTTAAAACTAATACCACCGAGCTAAATCCCAAAACCACTGCCAGCGTAGTGTAGCGATGCCAAGGCTCTTTCAGGATAAACACCGCCAACACACAGATGGTCACGGGCCAGGTGTACTGCATCACCAACACTTCGACACCATCGGCAAGTGAGTAACCTTGATAAAGTAAAAAGTAATAAAGCCAGGTACCTAATAAGCCATTGAAAAAGATCTTAATGCCATCTTTAACATTTAATGCTTTGATACTTCGCCATTTACCAGTACATAGACATATGCCAGCCATCACTGCAAAAGAAACCAAGCTGGATAAGAACAAAAATTGAATGCTGCTTAGCCCTTGCTGGCCTAATTTGGCAACAACCGGAATAAGGCCCCATAATGCGATGCAAAGCATCGCCAGGATTGCGGCTTGAAGTTTATTACTCATATTTGATTTTCAGCTCCTGGCGTAGTTGCAGCTATTATCACCTGACTTTCAATTCATTTATATTAATATCTTTTGAAGGCTGATATCATTTTTTAAAATACCTTCAGGTGGTGTTATGGATTTTAAAAAGCTTCGAACCTTCCGTATAGCAGCGCAACTGCAAAATTTCAGTGATGCGTCATCACACCTGGGATATGTGCAATCAGCCGTTACCAGTCAAATCAAGTCCCTGGAAGAAGAATTAGAGACGCCCTTATTCAGGCGCAATGGTCGAGGAGTGAGTCTGACAGAGGCGGGTAACAAGCTACTGGAATACTGCGACAAGCTGTTTTCATTACGTGACGAGGCCACGCTTGCGGTGAAAGGACAAGCGCAAAGCCAACAACTCATCCGAATTGCGGGTTATGAGACCATACTCACCTACCGACTACCACACATCATCCACGACTTTAATCAGCAGTTTCCTCAGGTACAATTACAAATTCAACCCGTTGGGGTGAAACAACTGCGTCAAATGATCCTCACGGACCAGGCAGACATCGCTTTTATCTTTGATGAGCTGGTTGCAGGCCAAAACCAACCTGTTGCAGGTTTACAGCAAATCAAACTCGGCTCAGAAGAAATCGTGGTGATTGCAGCTGCCGATCACCCGCTTGCACAACAGCAGAGCCTGACAATTAATGATCTTGCCGGGCATACCCTACTACTTACCGAGCAAGGCTGTTATTACCGCAATCATTTTGAAAAAGCCTTGATTCAGGCGGGTGCTTTCACTGGCACTTTGCTGGAGTTTACCAGTATCGAGGCCATTAAAGCCTGCGTTAAAACCGGCACTGGCATCGCCGCAATCAGTAAGATATCGGTACAGCCGCAATTGGACACAGGAGAAATTGTAGCATTGCCGATTCAGGATCTGTCACTCAGCGTTGATTTATTACTAGTCAGCAAGCAAAAGCAACATAGCGAAATAGTAAATGCTTTTATTGAGCAAACACAAAAACTGTACTACAAGCAAACCGGATAGCATTAGCAAACACGCCGCCCAAACGGGGAGCATTTTTAACCTTGAGCAGCATTTTTTGCTCAAATAAGGACTTTTTAGCCTATTTTTCCTGCATATCAAACAATTTTTTACTACGCTGTGAATAGTATTTGATTGTCAAAAATGCCAGATTTGGTTGCACTGGCCTTGGTATTGAGTCATGGGAAACGGTCGCAACAACAATAATAATTCTGGTACCGGAAGGCAGCGCTCAGGGGCTGTCGTCCAAAAACCTCATTTGACCCGTTTTGACACTAAAAACGAGACCACGCCAATCCAGAATATGGGCCGCTCTAAAGCGCTCTCAGCTCCTTCAAGAGATAAGCTTGTAGCTAGCTTCCAGGCTAACCATAGTGGTGCCAACAGTAGCAATAATGAAGAGAAGCGACTGAATAAGGGGGCGCTTCCTTCTCCCAATTTGCTTCAGACTTCGCAACAACACAAAAACTTGCTGTCGAATGCACTTAACGTTGGCCGCACTGATATGCATCATGCCAGTCAAGAACGATACGAGAAGCGCAACGAGTCCACGTACAACCAAATGAATCGCAATCAAGTATCGCGGAAATTACACGAGGCAAGCCAAGGCCTTTCGCAAGTTAGTTTAAAACCGGGCCAGTTTAAAGAATCTCTTAATCAAAAAAGACTAGAAAGCCAACAAATCAGTCAGGACACGGAAAAAGCACTGTCGGTAAAATCTCGCATCAAAGAAAACAATCAGGAAGCGTGGCAGAAAAAAACCTCTGCTGAAAACTGGTCCACCTTAGCCACTGCAGTAACAAGAGGTGGTAAAGTGGGTGCAGGTGTGGCTGCTGTAACAGGGGCTGGTGCTGCGTCAGGGTTGATATCTGTCGGAGCTAATGCAACCTCAGCTGCAGCGAATGAGAGAGCCGCCAAACAGTTTGGTAAATCTGCCGATTTATTTAATCAAAACGTAGATGACTCAAAACAAGGCACTGAGTTATTGGACAGCAACATTTCGGCAGGCATGTCAGAACTTTCCAGAGCCCAAGCAGATCAGTCTCATGGCAAGGCAAAGGGGCAAGCAGTTGGTGCCGTGGTCGGTGCCTTGGGTAGTGCTCCCGGAGTCGATAACGCCTTGCAATTCGGTATCGAACAAGTGCCGAAGCAACTCAATAGAGGAGTACAGATAAAATATGGGCTGGATTTGTCCTCTTCCAGTTCTTCTTCATCTTCTCTCAGTAGCGAAACCAAGGTGGAAAATGCCGAAGCCAAGATTGCCAAAACCTTAGGCACAAGGGAAGCGATAAAACGCGTTACCAAAAGAGAAGAAAGCAAGACTAATTCTACGCAAAGGATCCGGGAAGCCAAAACCGATGTGATCAACAATATGTTGCATCAAGCAAGTAGAAAAGGTAAATGAACTGCGATACAAGACGAGTACAGAAGGGACAGACGAACTCCGTTACAGCCCCTTCTTGATCAAGAATTGATAGGGCATACTATCAGTTTGCTGCGCCACTAAGGTGTGATCCATAAAACGGCAAAAACTGGGAATATCGCGTTTTGTAGCGGGATCATCGGCATCAATTAACAAGGACTGCCCCTCTTCCATGTTACGAATTTCCAGTCGCACCATCATCACCGGCTCCGGGCAGCGCAGCCCCAGCGCATCTAGTTTTTTATCTGCGCTTTGGCTGAGCTCTTCGGTCAAAATCTGAATATCAGACTCAGATGCCATAACTGGCCCGATATTGAGTGATGTTTTCCAGGTGCTGAGCCATCTCTGGCTTGTCTTTGAGATACTCAATCAAATCAGCAAGGCTGACAATGGAAACCACCTGAGTGTTGAAGTCTCTTTCCACTTCCTGAATGGCGGAAAGCTCACCTTTACCCTTTTCCTGGCGATCCAATGCAATCAATACTCCTGCCAGCGATGCACCACACTCATCCAGCAATGCCATGGATTCACGGATAGCCGTACCTGCGGTGATCACATCGTCCACCAGCATGACTCTACCTTCCAGTGCGCTGCCTACCAGGTTGCCACCTTCGCCATGATCTTTCTTTTCCTTGCGGTTGAAGCAATAAGGCGTATCGATATCGTGTTTTTCCGCCAGGGCCACCGCGGTAGTCGTGGCAATAGGGATCCCCTTATAAGCAGGACCAAACAACACATCGAACTCGATATTGGCAGTTACTAATGCCTCGGCGTAATACTGGCCCAACTTGGCCAGATCGCGTCCGGTGTTAAACAACCCCGCATTAAAAAAGTACGGGCTTTTACGACCAGATTTAAGGGTAAACTCACCGAAGCGCAGTACATTGCGCTCCAGTGCAAATTCGATAAAGGCTTTTTGATAATCTTGCATTTTGGAATCTCCAAATACTCAAGCCAGGGCTTTTTTCTGGGCGTCAAACACTTCAACCAAGCCTTGTTTAGCCAGCTCTAACATTTGACTCATTTCTTCAAAACTGAAAGGTTCGCCTTCGGCCGTGCCTTGCACTTCAATCAATTTTCCAGTGTCTGTCATCACAACATTCATGTCGGTTTCAGCGGCAGAATCTTCGATGTATTCCAGATCGGCTACCGGCTCACCTTTGTAGACACCCACAGAAATCGCACCAATCATGCATTTCATGGGGTTATTGTTAATGATGCCTTTTTTACGCATCCAGGCGAGCGCATCAGCAATGGCCACACAAGCGCCCGTAATAGATGCGGTGCGCGTTCCACCATCGGCCTGAATCACATCACAATCCACGGTGATGGTATTCTCGCCCAACATTTTCAAATCAACGGCTGCACGTAGGGCGCGAGCAATCAAACGTTGAATCTCCATGGTGCGGCCACCTTGTTTGCCACGGGCCGCTTCACGTTGTGAGCGAGTATGAGTCGCGCGCGGTAACATGCTGTATTCCGCAGTCACCCATCCTTTACCTTCGCCTTTCATAAAACGCGGCACACCTTCCTCGACGGTGGCATTACACAATACTTTGGTATTGCCCACCTCGATGAGTACCGAACCTTCGGCATGACAGGTAAAGTT
Source organism: Planctobacterium sp. AWM4_229 (assembly GCF_056160305.1). Lineage (NCBI taxonomy): Bacteria > Pseudomonadati > Pseudomonadota > Gammaproteobacteria > Alteromonadales > Alteromonadaceae > Planctobacterium > Planctobacterium sp. AWM4_229. Next base: position 90,363 of record NZ_JBSWWX010000002.1, read on the forward strand.
ACGGGTAATGGTAATGGGTCGGATCTGACCTGCAGTTCTGCCACCTGGACGCATTGAAAAACTCCTGTTAAATAAGAGATAAAATTGAAAAAGGGTAAACTATACCTAGTTTACCCTTTGGTCAGACAATTATAAATTTTTTAACGCAGAAAGACTTACTTTAAGTGTTGCTTGAGAAATGACGCCACTTTTTCAAAATATTCACTGCGGTTTTCCTCATCGTGAAATCCATGAGTTTCGCTGCTGCGCACAAACCATTCGTAGTCTTTGTCGGCTTTATCTAGAGCATCGCGAAGATCCTCAGCCTGAGAGTAGGGAGCCCTTCGGTCTTTTTTGCCATGAGCAATTAACACAGGGATGTTTAATTTATTCACATTGTGAGTAGGTGAAAAAGCGATGAGCTGCTCCTTCTCTGTGCCCACTACAGTTTCAAGAAAGGATTCACCCCAAAAGGCCTCAGGGATATCGCCCTCTTCAAACAAGTTTTGTAAATCGTATACTCCGGCATTACCGATAGCACAATCAAATACACCGTCAGTCATGATGGAGGATTGCAGGGCTGAATAAGCACCGAAGCTGGTGCCCATAATGCAGACTTTATCACCATTGATGTCGGTTAAGGCTCGCGCCCAATTAGTCGCATCGATAATATCTTGCTGGATACGACTGCCCCATTTGCGATATCCGGCTTCTTCATATGCTGCACCATAACCAAAAGAACCGCGGAAGTTTACTCTAAGTACGGCGTAACCTTCGTTGGCTAACATTTGCACTTCGTTGTCAAAGCTCCAGTAGTCCCGCACACCGTGAGGGCCACCGTGCACTAGCGTTACCAAAGGAACCGGACCTTTGGGGTTGTTTGGCAGTGTTAAATAAACCGGAACATCCAAGCCATCACTGACTTTAACTGTGTGAGGCGTTGTTCTTGCCATGTCTTTCTCAGCCAGGTGCCCAAAAACAGGAAACAGCAAAGAAAGGCTCATATTCTCTCTGTCAAACAAATAAAAGGTGCCTGCGTCGCTGTCAGAACTCACACGAACAATCCATTTATCACCGGCTTCTGTGCCGCTGGTCAGCGTAACCTTCATCCCCTGAAAGGTGGCCAAAAGTGATTTAAACACCTGAGCTTCTTTAGCTTCCTTGTTAAAAATAAGGTATTCAGGATAGCCATTGTCGATTCGAATCCCATAAACCGAGGAAAGATCGTCACTGAAATCCCAATCGGTAATGTCCACAGACTCATCCGTGTACACCTCATGCACCTTGCCCGTCTCCACTTCGTAGCGATGAACACCCACAAAGTTTGCATCGCCGTTATTGGCAATAAACAAATTTTTATCATCTTTATCAAAGGTCAGCGGAGTAAATTTGCTACCAACCTGAAAATCCGTTACCAAAGACCAGCTGTCTTTCTCAGCATCGTATTTGTGAAACAGAAAGCTGCCGTCGTCATCCCTCCCTCGGGAGAAACGCAGCTGCCCTTTACCATCAACAATAATTGCAGCAGAGGGCGCAGGAGCCCGCTCTATGCTTGTCATATTGCCATTGTAGATATTCAACTTTTCAAGAGTAGGAAGTCGTTTACCATCTTCAGACATGGGCGTGGAGCTTATCAAAATGTGCTTTTCGTCGCCTGGCAAGAAGCTGACAATCTCGGCCCAGCCACGGGTAGATTCTTTGCGTTTTATCCTTGTCCCGGTCTCCGAACCGCCGACACTGTAACCATAAATGGATTCGCCACCGTGACCATCATAATTGACGGCAAACAGTTCACCATAGAACAAAGGTTCGCTTTCCCAACTTCTGGCCTCCACCGATTTAATCACCAGACGCTCATCATTGGCCCAGTAAAATGGCCCCACTTGTTTGGGATAAGTAAAACGCGTGCCCCCCAAGGCTTTAAAGGTTTTGGCATCAAGTACAACCAATTGGCGGCGCTCTTCAGCAATGATGCCCAGTGCAATGTATTCGCCAGTGGGAGAGATCTTTACATCAAAATATTCAGAGCTTTTTGCAAAATCAGCAGGTGAATAAGATTTCGACCAGACACTGGTGGAATAAAAAAGAAACAGAAATAAAAAATACAGAGCGGCGCGCATGCGAATCTCCCTTGCTTGCTCAATAAAAGGCTCAAGTTTACGTGAGACCAACGCGATACACAAACTGTTACATTTCAATTTCGGGACAAGTCATATAAGGAATGAGACCAAGACATGGTTTGAGAGCCATCACTTTTCAGATACTATAGGCAATTCGCCATTTCAGAGTAGAAGTAGAAAATTATGATCCACAGTATGACCGCCTTCGCCCGTAAAGAAATCAAAGCCGATTGGGGCACCGCAGTTTGGGAAATCCGCTCTGTGAATCAGCGTTTTCTGGAAACTTATTTCCGTCTCCCTGAGCAATTCCGAGGTCTTGAGCCTGTGCTCAGAGAACGCTTTCGCGCCAAACTTGCCCGCGGTAAGGTAGAGTGTGCTTTGCGCTTCAATACTGAAGATGCCGCGGTGAATAACATCACCCTGAACAAAGACCTGGCGAAACAGCTGTTATCCGCAGCCGATTGGGTACAGTCTCATGGTCAATCAACAGGCGTTAATCCAGTAGACATACTGCGCTGGCCTGGCGTAGTGGCCACCGAAGAAGCCGACATGGACGCCATTCAAAACGCGTTATTAATCGGTCTTGATGAAGCCTTGCAAGACTTCTTGCAAGCTCGCGCCAGCGAAGGTAAAGCCATCGACGCCATGATCAATCAGCGTCTTGATGCCATTTTGACGGAAGTAGACAAAGTCTCTACTCACATGCCAGAAGTTATCCAGTGGCAAAAAGACAAACTCATCGCTCGTTTCGAAGAAGCCAAAGTGGAGCTGGAAGAAACCCGCGTTGAACAAGAAATGGTAATGCTGGCGCAAAAACTAGACGTGGCAGAAGAGTTAGACAGATTAAAAGCACACGTTGCCGAAACCCAAAAAATTATGAAAAAAGGCGGCGCCTGCGGCCGACGCTTAGATTTTATGATGCAGGAATTCAACCGCGAATCTAACACCTTAGGCTCCAAATCCATCAATGCCGATATCACCCAATCCGCAGTGGAGTTAAAGGTACTGATTGAGCAGATGCGCGAGCAGATCCAGAATATTGAATAACTTTCGATTTTCCATTTGCTGAACAGTTTGATTCACTCAGTCGCGATAAACAGACGGATGGCGAGTTAATTGCCATTCTCTAGTGATTATTTTCCGAGTTTTTACTTGGTTTTTAGTGTCCCCCCTTCGAAGGCGCCAGCCAATAAATGGCTGGCCGGGACTGCGGACGGCTTTTAGTGATAGTGGGGTATCACTTAAGCTGTCGTCGCAGATTTACTGTCGTAGCTGTCTTGCATTTCTGCCGCGTTTGTTACGCGTGAAGCGGGAGTCGTTAGAATCGCACCATCTAATAATTTAAATTGTGTGGTAGCACGGTCCGCATAGCGTGATTCGTGCGTTACCATACAGATAGTGGTACCTTTTTGATTAAGCTCTTCAAGCACATCCATGATTTGATCACCAGTATTGGAATCCAGGTTACCCGTTGCTTCATCGACCAGCAGAATTGCCGGGTCTGCCACTAACGCTCGGGCAATAGCAACACGTTGCTGTTGACCACCAGATAACTGATTTGGCTTATGCTGACTGCGGTGGGTCATGTGCACCATTTCCAGACACTTATTCACACGCTGTTCAATTTCTGCGGCACTCAACTTGTCTTTGCGATATCGCAACGGCAAGGCAACATTATCGAACACTGAAATTTCATCAATTAAGTTAAATGACTGAAAGATAAAACCAATTTTACTATTCCGAATCTCTGCGGCTTCATCCAGTGATAAATTGGCAACATTAACACCTTCAATCATGTACTCGCCACTGGTGGGCATATCCAGCAAGCCGAGAAGAGATAGCAGAGTTGACTTACCGCAACCCGATGGACCGGAAATAGAGACGTAATCGCCAGCCGATATTGTCAAGTCTACGCCCTTTAACGCATGGGTTTCCATATCCTCTGTTTCGAAGACTTTGGAGATGTTTTTCATTTGAATTTTAATGTCGCTCATGGGGATTTTCCTGCCTGTAAATTTTTAATTTTTTATGATTTGATGACCAGTTCTGATGCCGTGTTCTTCAAATTCGCTAAATCTGAAATAATGAACACATCATTGGCATCTGCGCCGGAGACAATTTCGATAAAACGACCGGCTTGACGGCCTAATTTTAGTGTTTTGAGTTGCGCTTTAGAGTTACCGTTGTCCAGGCGATACAGTGAAATTTCACTGTAAGGCTGCACATTGGCCGGGCGCTTGATGTAATAAATTTGTTTCAAGGTATCCGCCGTAATCGAAGCGTCTACATTTAACATGGGTCTGGCACTGGACGGTAAGTTTGCTGGTAAGGCAATCTCGACTTCTACGGTATTGTCTTGAACAATAGGATCGATACGAGTCACAGTACCCGCAATGCGGTCCTGACGCGTATTGACTACAGCATGTTGGCCAACAGCCACGTTCTGAACCTGTCCCTGTGGCACTCTAATAAGTGCAATCAGATCGGTCACACTACCAATTAACGCGATCTCCTGGCCCGGTGCTAAACTTTGTCCAATCTCAACGGACAATCGTTGTAGCACTCCGGTAAAACCGGCTTTAACTTCCAGGTCGTCAAGCCGAGACTGAGCAATATTTAAAAGTCCTTGCTGTTGCTTAACGCGCTCTTGTTGGATGTTCACCGATTCCTCGTGAACTAATTTCAGTTGCGCAATTCGTTGCTGCAAAATATCAATGCGCTTGGCAAGTTGACGCTCCTCCAATATTGACTCCTGAAAAGCCAACTGTGATACGATGCCTTCTTCAATGAGCTTTTCCTCTGCTTGACGATGCAGTACTGCCGTTTCATAACGCGCTGTCATCTCAGCCAGATTAGCGGTTTCATTGAGTATCTCTCTTTGGTTATTGAGCTTCAACTGACGCAGGTTGGCGTTACTTTGCACCAGCTCTTGTTTGGCATTCTCCACGACCTGAATCAACTCTGGATTATCCAGACGAACAATAACGCTTCCCTTCATTACAGTAGCACCGGGCTTAAGCACAATCTCCTTCACTGTCGCCTGAGTTAGTGTGGTTAGCAGTTGCTGTTTGTTGGAACTCAATATTCCAAACCCCTCTGTAACCACCTCAAGATCCCCTTTTTCAACCCGCTCGATCAAAATATCATCTCGAGAAACCGAAACCGCATTAGCGGTTTGTACAACCCAAATCAATAATACGATGATGAACACTGCAACCACGGCCAATAACTGATATTGAGTTTTAAACAGTTTGTTTTGTGGTTTCTTCTTAATTACATCCATTAAACATAAGCCTTTGTAATTTAACTGATTTATGACGGGTAACCCCGCCATAAATACCTCTTTCTTTATTACTGGTTTCCTCTCAGAGAGTGAATTGGCCGAGCATTAATGATAGGGCGAAGTGGCCAGAAGCAAGCAAACAACGCCATCATTCCAATAAGCAGCAGTGTGCCTGCAAACATTGGAATTAACTGCGAACTAACGTAGCTTACCAATGCGTCTGAAAAGCCGAGATATAACCCCATCATAATTACCACACTTAAACCAATCCCAACTGCCACGGAACCGGCATTATCTTTGATGATAAGGGCAACCACATCACGCCTTTTTGCGCCAATTGCAAGGCGTGTCCCCAATTCAAATCGACGCATTAACGTCGCATAACTGATGATGCCATAGAGGCCAATTGTGGCTAAAAAGAAGGTCAATACGGCAAGCACAGCACTGGTAATTGCGGTGGTATATTGGGTAAAGAGCAATTGGGTACGACGCTCTTCCATCGTTTCAAGGTCGCGAATATAGAACTCGCGGCTAATGTTCTGTACCAAAGCAACTGTAGCTTCGCGCTGTAAATTTTGGTTAGGTTTTAGCTTGACAATAAAGTCTAATCCTTCACCAGAGCCCGGTAAATAAGAACGCATTGGACGGTTATCTTGTCCAGGCATCTTATAACTCTTCACTACACCTACAACAGTTCGCCAGGCATTGACAATCCAAATTCTCGAGCCGATTACATCGCCATGTTCGGCTATTTTTTCCGCATAAACATCGTTGATGATAATCACTTGATTGCCATCTCTTATGTCAGCTGCGCTGAAATAATCACCTTCCACCAACGGCTGGCGAATGATGTCGAAGTAGGTTTCATCGATAAACCGGGTTTGTACTATTGAGGTTTGGTCATTCGCTTCCAGCCTCTGCGCGATGCGACGACTGTTATAAATCGGGGAACCAGACTGAGACACATTATCCACTTGAGGCAAGTCTAACAACGCGTCTTTTAGCTCTAACATCAGCGGGATTTTCTCTTCCGCTGTCAAACCACCTGCAGTGGTTAATCTGAGTTTCATGCTAGTTAGATTGTCTGTTTCAATGCCCATCGGTTCATTGATGACTTTCATTGAGTCTTTTAACAATCCAATATTGACGAATACCAACAGCGTGACAATGGTAACTTGCGAGATGATCAGCAGTTTTCTTACACTTTTAGAGACCTGTACCCCCGTGCCTTTACCGCTAGATTGTAGCGTTGTGTTGAGGGCTTTGTAATTGATCATACTGGCGCTGATGCGTGCAAACACCACTCCCAGAAACAACGCAATAAGCAGCGCAGCACTGAGCGTCACGATATTGATTGATAACTCTTCAACGCGCGGTAAACGCTCTGCAAGATACTGTTGTAAAATCCAAAAACCTACACTTGCCACAACCAAAGCTAACAATGATGAGATAAAAACAACTAAGCCCGATTGTGCAAAAAGTACTTTGAAGATATCGCTGCGACTGGCGCCTACTGCCGCCTGAATAGCAAGCTCTCGCTGCTGATCAGCCGTTCGTGACATAAATAGATTGGTAATATTAGTACAGGCGATCAGAATTAACCCGATGACCCCTAGCAGCAGCAATAACACAGTGTTTTTGCTATTGCCTAAAATAGTGTCTTTGAATGAGGTTAGTTTTAAAGTGAAAGACCAGTTGGCAAAGTTGGCTCGGTCAGTCACATTTTCCTTCCAAAAACTATTAAAAGGTGTGGTTAACGTTTGTTCAACCTGAGACAGACTAAGCTCACTGTCCAATTTACCTACAAAGCTCGACCAAGATGACCAGTTACCGAAGCTTTCTCTCACTCTGGTATTGGTATTATTGCTGTTGTAATCCCATGGTAGAAAAACATCGCTTTTTATGCCATTACCCACCAATTGTGGCTCTACAAACGACTTAGCCAACACACCCACAATTTTGTAGCTGGTGCTACCTACCATCACTGATTTTTCGAGGATACCTGGGTCGCTGTTATATTCATCCTGCCAAAATTCGTAGCTCAATACTGCGACAGGGTTAAAACTATCCTTCTTTTCAGATTCCTCAAAGTAACGCCCCACTGCGACATCACTACCCATCAGTGAAAACCAACCAGGCGTAATAAAAATTGCGTCGATCATGGGCTGTGTAGGTAACGAACTTACCACCCCAGTTTCATACCGAACCAAAGCAGACTCCGAAAACAGAGTTTGGTTTTCGTAAAGATTAATCAAGCTCGGATAACTAAAGCCACGCCCCACAGTTTCATTTTTTTCATCGACGATAACAGAGCTAACCGTATATAACTTTTCCTGTTCTGGATAAGGCAATGGTTTTGAAATCACAACATAGGCTAAAGTCAAAATACATAATAAGGCACCTAAGGTGATACCCAGTGTAGTGACAATCGTCACCAGGAAGCCTTTTTTGGCGCTTAAGCCAGTCCAGGCTTGTTTAAGTAAATAAATGCTGTGGTTCATCAGGTGGTTCCTGTTTCCTCTATGTGGCTACAAAAAGCCGAATAGTTAGAATGATTCAGTGTTTCAATACGATGAGCTGTTATTGCGAATAATGTGCCAGAATTATTTACCGGCTTAGGGGAGTTTTTTAGTGCCTTTGCAGGTTAATTAAAAGGTAGTTGAAAATAGCAAAAAACCTTTTAAAACAGTCAGATACAAACCCATCACTGGCTTCTTAAAATTGCCGCAGTTAAACAACAAGACTTAAGCAACAACAACTATTGTTAAGAAACCAGAGACATACACAGCGCTGTCTCGTCGAAATCGGACTATGACCGTCCGTTTTCGGACTATTTTTTTCTAACTGAGGTATTTTTCAATATCAATTGATGTCATTCTCCCTTTACCAGATATAAAAAAGCCGCCCTGATGGCGGCAATTGTGATTTTAATTAGAATGGCAATTTCAAAAACCAATCTACAAGCTACTCAGGCATGCATTTGATATCCAAAGGTTTCGAATTCGTCATGAAAGACTTCGTTGATTTTTTGCAATTGCTGTTTAGTAAAGATGTCGTCTATCGCTATATCCTGCCCCGACAATCCCTGCTTCAAATGTGGCAAAGGGGGATAGGCGGTAATATTCAGTTCATGCATTAGTGTTTTAATATCTTCTTCAATATTCTCATAACGCAACAGGCGCACATTCATTGAGTTATCAGCTCGTCTATACAGATCAATGTTTTTCACCACGTGGGTGTAATTGTGTTGGATCAATAAATCGATTTGCTTCTTGAGCTCTTGCGGGTCGCTGATCATAGGTTTTCCTGAGGTTTTATAACTCTCAAAATTAAGTTGTTGATTGGCAAGAGAAATGATCTTTCGATAGGGGCAGCGTTCAACACCCAAAATTAGCCAGTCTTCGGGAGTTTCACCATAAGTGTCTATCACCTGAGTCAGACTCATATGGTTCATGTAGTCACCCTTGGGTGGTTTAATTTGCCCCAATGATGCTTCCGGTAAGTTGAGTAGCTTTGTGAAATAACTGTCGCTTTCTTCGCGAGGAGCCCCGTAATTCTGAGCGGGCCGGTAGTCCAGCTGAACTCTTAGTTTTTCATCGATGGGGGTGATAGGGGTGATGATGTCTTCCTCACCGCAGATCGATGACAAAAAAACTTCGATGCTGGTACTGGCGACTTTTCTACCTTTTATAAATACAAATTTATGTTTCTTAGATAATATCATGCGCTTAGCTCTCGTTTCGCTATGGTTGTTTGCGACACGTACCTTGCTGTCCCTTCCGGACGCAGTATTGACAACGTACACATTCGCGTTAAATCACCGCTCTCTATACTCATCCCGCTATTGCAGGAGGGCTTGTTATCAGAATTCAGGCTTTTATAAAAATCAGTCTTCTGAAAACGGGCACTGATACCCGAATTTATCTATGATCAGTTTTTCTCTTTGCGCCACAAGTTGTGCCGAATTATGGTCATAGTAATATGCCGTATCATGCCTGATGGAGGAGGTGTTAGTTTTTGGTTTAGCCAACACTTTCTGTTTGATGCCTTCCGAGAATTCTTCGCCACACTTACTCAGCGCAACAAACAAATCAGCTTCCAAAGCCTCATTCCTGATAAAGTAATTGATAAAACAGTTTGCCTGCTCGAATTCCTGCACTTGCTCTAGCGTGGTTAAATTCATGAACTGAATACTCTGTCGAAACTGGGTGCAGAACAGTGCCAGGTAACGAAACGTCATCAGTCCCACAACACGGGCTACGGAACTCGTTCCGTAACCCGTCCTGATGTCGCTCATAAAATTTTTATCATGAACCATGTATAACCACTGCCTGAAGGCAGCAGCATCATTAACATCAGCATAAGTCTCTTTCCAGATCTTGGTATCTCTGGAAACTTCCTTGAGCAGCTTTCCAAAGGCGTGATAAGGGTTATTTAACCAGCCTAATCCCTGATACCAGTTTCTGCCTGTAACATTGTTAAACACGGCCCCTTTGTTATCGCAACCGTATGCCCACAAAGACATATACCATGACCAGGGGTCACGCACAGAGCCTAAGAAAAATTTGTCCTGACGAAATAAATCTGCTGTAACCTTATTGTGCTTACCAACAAATTCGCCACCGAGCAACTCACGCAAGGTATTGCGGATATGAGTGCACCCCGTCTTGTGCAACTCCAGATAAACAAAACGATCAGAGATAAACATCGGGTTGCTTCATCTTAACAGGCAGAGTCCAGTTGACGTCTGGAACAACTAATCCGAAATGAATCGATACCACAGTTCTTCTCCAAATATCCTTTTTAAAACCATCGGCGTCCAAATCTTCCAATATCAGTAAGCAGCAATAGTCAGGTTTAACCGGCAAAGATGTGACTTGCCGTAAAGCTTAATTGCGCAAATAAAACCAGGTTAACCTCGACCTCATTGCCACTAATAATAGTAAGCTCTTCCACCAGCCCAGTTCCAAACGCTCTTTATAAGATTTAATTTCAGCAACAAACTTTTCGTAGCGGGAAGACGACAAAGCGAAGAGCTCTTTATTTTCATTAAAAGCCTGCCAATCAATCACAATATCATTTGGGAAAAAATCCTCATCGACAATGGCAACACTGTCGTTTTTGTGTTCAAACAATCTGGTGGCTTCATTATTCACAAAATGATTGAGATGGACGGCAAACAAACCGTCATTACTGAGATCGTAATATAAATCTCGTGCAGGCATTGACTTCCAATCGTCCGCCCCTGCCACATCAGTGGCATTGACTTTAATTTGAAATTTATCCAATAGATCTGGCCTGTACATGGCTGGGCCGTTGGCGGGTAAACCTCGAGTATCACGGGCAATTTTATCCACTTGTTCACGACTACCCAAGGCATACCATATATCACCGAGTGAATGATGAACTGCATACACCGACAATCTGCGCATAGCGATATTACACAACATTGAATAGCCGGTTGATCTGAAATAGTTAGTGCGATGCCAGGGAGCCCAGGTACCGTATGGATGCTTCTTCGAAGAGTACAAGTCCCATTCATAGGTGGTTTTTATGCCCAGTAATTTCATGGACGGCACATGGTCACCCAAACCATAAACATGGGACTGAATTTTATCCACAAAATCCAGGGTGATTATGTCATCGTCATCCAACAAGGTAGTCAGTGCATAATCTGCATCCTTCGGAATATATTTATCAAGCCAATCCAAACTACCAAGATTGTCACCGTTGTAATCGTGCAAATAAGTGCGCTTTCTTTTGGCTATAAGGGCTTCCAGCCTCTGACGGTACTTTGCTGGCAGATCCGGATCAACAATCAAAACCCAGTCAAAATCCTGATTAGATTGCCCGATAACATTAGGCAGGCAGGCGGTTTCAAATAACGCAAATCGAAAGTCGAGACGCGCGGGATCCAGAGGATCCATGCGAGTAAATATCTCTCCCACCTCATCCTTAATAGTCTCAGCGCTGTGCTTAATCGGATCGGTAGATTTACTTTTAAACAGCTCGGGACTTTGTCGATAGGAAAATCGGGTCAGCAATAAGTGGCTGAGCTTCATTTAGGCACCTCTTTTTATTCTTTTTTGGCCAACGGCGGCAATCTGTCATTACCGACGGCGCAGAGTATTATGAGAACTTAATTTGGTGAAACTCACTGCTAATTATGTGCCAAATTATTTATCCAACACTGTCATTCACAAAAAAAAACAAGTCCAGGTTTGAAGTTATTGTCTCAATGCATTCATCAGAATGCTTTTAAGTCAATACAAACCGCGCCTACAGAAGAATTTATGAGAACGTTGTAGATATCATTATTATTTGTAAGCCCCTGAAAAAGGCAGTACTCCTATTGCTTGGCTCCTGGAATTTGCAGCGGAATTAGCAGCGCACCGTCCGGTTTCGGAGAATGACAGTCCGTTATCGGAATTTAGGCAGCGTAATGATGACAGTTATACCGCTGCCAGTATTGTTCATCAGTGTGATATTACCTTGATGCTGTTCAATAATATTACGGCAAAAACTCAACCCAACTCCCTGCCCCTCTTGCTTGGTGGAAAACAGAGGTACAAAGGCATTATCCAGATTGGCAAATCCATGGCCATCATCCATCACCTTGATAATCGTTTTGTTTTGCTCTTCCCCAAATTCAAGGCTCACGTTCTGAGCACCGGCTTCAAAAGCGTTTTTAACCAGATTGATCAACACCTGTTCCAGCAAAGACTGGTCAGCCCAAATGCGTCTGGCCTTTTGACTCACTGACAACTCAAGTTGAGTAAAAAGGCCTGCAATACGGTCGCCCAAGTGTTTAGTGTCGATTTCCTGGTAATTTAACTGAATCGGTTTAGACAGCGATGCATAACGGTTAATAAAGTCTTGTAGGTGCAGGCAGCGCTCTGATATTAGCGCTAATGCAGCTTTATCTCTGTCTGTAGACGCACGGTCAGCCAAGCTTTCCGCGATGCTGGACACTGGCGTTAGAGAATTGCGAATTTCATGCCCCATTACACTGATCATTTGCTGCCAGGCCTTCACCTGGCTGTTTCGCACCGCAGATTCAATATTAGTAAACACTAACAATTGATGCGCCACCCCCGCATCAATAAAAGTACTTTGACTTATCTGCCATTGCGCCTGCTCCTGTCCATCCTGATAGCGCAATTGCCAACCATTGTCGCTTTGGTGCAGGCCCAGAAGTTTAGGCGAGGCATGACGAAACATTTGCCAGTGCTGGCCTTCGTATAAGTAACTAAAAGCGCCATTGGCGTAAGATAACTGGCCTTTTTGGTTAAATACCAAAACGGGCGTTTCCAATTGATCGATTAGCTGATAAACGAGGAACGCATGTTGATCATAGCGCTGTTTCTTCTCCGACAAATCATCACTAAAATCTCGAAGGTTCTGGTGAAACTTACCCACCACTCCTTTTGGAAATACGGCTTTAGCATATTGCTTATAATCTTCCTGTCTGACAGCCTCTAGATGCATTAGTGCCCGACGAAAGCTGGACATGACTTTATTGCGAAACCGAATAATGGCAAACACATAACCGATAGCCAGTAATGAAATTACCACCACTATTTTTAATGCCCACAGTTCCAGCTGCCACATCACAAGGAACACGAGGATCAGAAAAAACACCGCAAACAGGGTTAACCAAAAGGTAATAAATCCTTCGAGTGATTTACCTTTGAATATCGTCATACTTTTCCAGTCGGCGATACAATGATGATTTCGTTAGCCCCAGTAATTTAGCTGCTCTGGTCATATTGTTTTCAGTGCTGGAAAGTGCCATCTTGATCAACTTCTTTTCCGCCTGCTCCAAAGTCATTATACTGAGCTGACTATCGGTTTGCTCTGGAGATGCAACAGAGATGGGTAAATCGTGGCCAGAAAGTGTGCTGGAACGCGCCAATAACACAGCTCGTTCCATTAGATGGCTCAACTCGCGAATATTACCGGGCCACTGATAGCGCTTTAAACAGACCTTGGCAGAATCGTCTAACAGGACTGCATTTTTTTGATATTTCTGACTAAATTTCGCAATAAAATGTTCCGCTAATGGCACTATGTCTTCTTCCCGTTCGCGCAATGTTGGCACTCTGAATTCAAGGGTATTCAGGCGGTAGAATAAGTCCTCGCGAAACGCATCACTGGCTATTAATTTTGGCAGATCACTGTTGGTAGCACTGATAATACGAGTATTCATGTGCTGAGTATGACTAGACCCTAAAACCTCGTATTGGCCTGTCTCTAACACCCTAAGCAACTTGGCCTGCTGTGACATGGGAATATTGGCAATTTCATCCAAAAACAAAGTGCCTTGATTTGCCAGTTCAATCCGACCTATTCGATGACTTTTCGCATCGGTAAAAGCACCTTTTTTGTGGCCAAACATCTCACTTTCGAACAGAGTTTCAGCAATCGCTCCCATATTGACCGATATGAAAGGACCGGCTCGAAAACCAGAATAAGCGTGAATTAACTCCGCCAATTGACTTTTTCCGGTACCATTCTCACCAGTGAGTAAGATACTGACATCTGTTTCGGCAACACTTTTAATCTGCTCCAGCAACTCAAGCATACAAGGGGAACGCCAAACATATTCTTGCTGCGCCACAGGCTCAAGACGCTGTTGAAGCTTCTGATTCTGAGCCTGCAAATTTGATAAGGTCAGTTGTTGTTTGATTATTTGCAGAAGGCGTTGGTTTTTCCATGGTTTTTCAATGAAATCACCCGCACCTAACTGCATTGCTTTGACAGCTAACTCGACGTTAGCCCAAGCAGTCATTGCTACCACTGGGGTGGTAAATTCTGACTTTTCCAGCCAGTCGAGAAAGGCAAGCCCCTCTTCTCCAGAGGTAATATCCAGTGAATAATTCATGTCCAACAGAATTAAATCCACCTGACTATTTTTTAAGATATGTTTCGCCTGCTCAGGACTCTTAGCTTGATGCGCGCAATAACCATTGTCTTCCAGGAGAAAACTGGTACTTAAAAATATATCTTGTCGATCATCGACAATCAGGACATGTGATTTTTTCAAGGCGGTCTTTAACTAATTTGGGGTCACGACTACGGCTAAAGTTTGCCATCCATCTGCTACTTGTTATGCCTTAGCATTAAATGGCTGATATATTGGGCACACTCAACGATTCGGGTAAAATGATACACGTGTTTGTATAGGCGTCAAGCGTTCATAAAACACCGATAAACCTCGTCTGAACTAAGTTTCACACACAGTCAAAACCCCTTGTGGTTCAAAATAGAAATGAACTTGATAGGGCTGTAGCTGATTTAAATGCTTTCTCAGGTAAGAACTAATTACCAACTTAAGCTGACCACCACCGGGGGTTAACACAATCTCAATAAGCCGTGCTTCTTCAAAACCAAAATACTCGCCGACCTGATTGTGTACAGCCTTGAAAAAACTCTCTTTGGCAGAGAACAGGGTAGTAACGGCTCTTTGCATTGAAAGACCTGATTGCATTAATAGCTGCATTTCTTTGGGATTGGCTACCAGCTGTTGTACCTGCGCCAGTTCAGATTCTGCTATCCAGGTTTCAATATCAACACCAATGGCGGTAGTTGGGCTTGTTTTACGCTTCGCCATAACAATCGCATTATTGCAATCATGACTGATTGACCCTACTACCCCAACAGGCCACAAAGGACTTCGGTTTTCACCAATACCTATCTGGACCAGGGAGTGCCCCAGCGCTTCCAGAGCCCGACTGGCACAATAGCGACCTGCCAGAAACTCTGCTTTTCTCTTGGCAACAGCACGTTTCAGCGCCTCAGGCAAAACAATGCCAAACTCTTGAAACAGCGCATCTCGATAATGGCTTAAGTAAAAACGACACCTGAAAACCAGCGTATTTTGGGATATCTTTGGCGGTGCTTGATACGATGCTTCTTCTATAAATCCCATAGCGGCCATTTTACTCTGTCGTCCATTATTTCAATAATTTAGCCAGCTAAGATCTGATATAATACGCTGAGCACTTGTTTTTTATTGGCATCAACAAAGAAATGATCACCCTCAATTGGGTGCAGGGTGCAACTTCCATGGAAGTGTTGCGCCCAACTGCGCGCATCGTTCATCGACACAGTGTCATCACTCATTCCATTCAATACATGTGCCCGAGTTTGTAGCTTTTTCCGACTATGCCAGTAATTGTCGACTATTTTAAAGTCTGCTCTTATAGCTGGCAGAATAATATCTCGCAGCTCTTCACTCTGCAAAACCGCATCTGGAGTCCCCCCCATCTTGCGAAGCTCTTCAATAAAGTCCGATTCAGGTAAGTTATAAATGGGCAGTTCTGTTCGAGCAATTGATGGGGCCGGACTTCCTGAGGCGATAAAACAGCGGGGTGCAGGCAGCCCCATTGCCATTAATTTTAAGGCCACTTCAAAAGCAATTCGGGCGCCAAGACTATGACCAAACATAACATAGTCAACATCAAGTAAACCGGCCATTTGCTGAGCCACGGTAGCCGCCATTTCTTCCATGTTATCGATGGGAGCTTCAAGCAAACGACTGGCTCTGCCCGGTGTCTGCAGCCCTAAAACAGAAACATGCTCTGGTAACCCTTCGTGCCAGGAAGCAAACGTTGACGCATTGCCGCCAGCATAAGGGAAACAGAACAGCTTTGTCTCTGGTCGGGATTTTTGATTAAAGGTTGAAAACCACTTTGAATTCATCATTTTAACAACATCCTATGACTGAAAATGGCATGCAATTCAGCGCTGGTAATGTCGGCGTATTCCAAATTCACCTTGAGATTGACGGCCATATTCCAACTCAAGCGATGCTCGGCTCTTTGCGAGACGTCGATAAGGAGTTGTCATAACCAAAAAAATCAAAGTCTTTAGCGAATTTCTGCTCAACCAATTTCAGCAAATGGGGCGTATAATATTGTTCAATCAAGTCATTGGCATTGGTGGCATGTGCTCTTTCACTGGCCACAAAGCGGTTGTAGTCACAATTGACATGCTCAAACACCACCTTAAAATCTTCTCTGAAGTTTTCCATTTTCCCTATAAAGTCATACTTAATATTATCCTGATAAGTTTGATAATACTGTGGACGCCAGTGCATGTTCATGAGGTTCAGCGGTTGCTCAAACACAATATTAACGAACTCATCAAAGCTAAATTGGGTTTCATTGCTGTATTTCGCAGAATCAAGGAAATCTACTAAGCCCTGATTCTGAAACGTACCGGGCTTTACCTTGTCCAGGTACGCTGACAACAATCTGGTATAGGGATTACGCGAAAAACAGAATTTGAAAAACGATTTATCGGCTAAAAGTTTCTCAAAGTCACCGACCTGACATGGCAGCAACAAGGGGGAACGCAATCTGTCGTGCAAATCAGAGCCATTATTAACCGAATACTCTGGATTATCCAATTCAAGCCTGTGCAGGCTATTCATTATCGTGGTACTGCAAACTTTAGGCGTATCGGTATACATGTAACCGTGCTGCAATGAAATATGTATCGAGAGTGAAAAAGTACTGATGTCGACATGAGTGGTGTACTTTTTAAATTTGTCTTTTATATCTGATGTAAAAATTTCCATAAGAGCTCCGCGTATATGGCTTTTGTAATTATCCAGGCGAGCTATCACCTTTAGTGTTTATCTTTCTAACTGACTGTAAAGTGGCTTTTCGAGGTACTTTTATCCACTACCAGCGCAACCATTCATCTGGGATTTTGGGAATGTCGGCGATGAATTTTTTCTGCGCAAGACGAAAAATGTGTTCCTGCCATTTGGGCATAGGCCTGAACAAATCCACCATTAAAATCACCCTGGTTTTATCCGTACGGTTCCATGCAGTATGAGGATAATAGTCGTCAAAAATCATCACTTTCCCCTCTTGCCACTCCAGCCGTTCACCTTCCAGCTCCAGGCAGATATCACCGTCGGGAACAATGATACCCAGGTGCATTCTTAAAAAGCATCTGGACCCGGCTTTGTGCAGATTGAGTTCAACACCGGGCGCAAGAATACTCAATTCCGCGTTTGCCAGAGACGGTACGTTGTGCAGCAAGCGGGCAAGCGTGGGTAAAAGCTTTTTAGCGTTCGCATCCACTGTACCCTGCTGGGCGAGCATAAGAGAGTGAATTTGAGAGAGTTTATCCAGGCCTTTGGGAATGTTTTCCACCTGGACATTATCGAAAATTCTCTGGACCTCATTGCGTATGGCGACAAAATTGTTTTCAAATTCAAGAGACCATGGAAATTCAGCGGGTTCAAAGGTTCTACGCTCAATATCAGACAATCTCTGTTCCAGAAGATATAACACGCGTACGAAGGCTCGACTCAAAAAGCTGGGACGCTTCTTCTTAACGCCAGTCTCTCTGGCGTGAAGGAAATAATCAAGGTCCTTTTTCATACGTGCATCCAGGCCTTCAAAGGTTGCCTTAAACGTCTTGCCATTGGATTCAGAAACCACAACTGGAAAAATTCGGAAAAAAGGCAGCCACACAATTCCACGCGTCCCGACTTCGGGAATATTGTTTTCTGCTTGAAGAACGGCGTGATCTTCACAAAGCTCCTTCAGTGAACACAACTTTTCTAGTTTCGATCTTTCGGTCCACAGTATCTCATCCACTTTTTGCATTGATGAGGGGAACAATTCCCTCAGGCTCTCTATCTTTTGCGTCATAATGACTCCATATGCTTAAACTGTTGGTTGGAATAACAATTAAACCCGGGTACATCTCAAACTCTATTGTTATTCTTATTGTTTATATAGCTGTTGTACTGGCCCACAGTGGCGCTGCACAACAGTGAGTTATTCTTTGATTTCGTTAACCATTGCCAGTATCAAATCTGAAATCGACTTAGCACTTTTACCCTGCAGCATAGAGAAGTGGTCACCCTCAACACTTTGATATTCTGTCTTGTGATGGCAGAACTTGTTTTCCAAATACTGCCGATAAGAGTGCTGATCAAACGGGCTCTGCTGGGCTAATACAGCCATCATGGGATACTTGTGTTGTGTGAACGGTATATAGTCGTCAAATAAATTAATTTGATGCTGATACAGCTCAATCAAATATTCAGGCACATCCAGCTCTCTAAAATCGCGGTTGTGGTGGTCTTGTTGTGCAATTTCCGCCTGCCACCTTTTCTGTTCGAAGTAAGTATCCACCATCATTAAAGCAAGACGGACGCCATTTGATTGCAATACTTCCGCTAACGCCAATGCCAGAGCACCACCATAGGAGTGGCCAACCAAAGTAATGGTTTTGTCAGTTAGATTGCCAAGACACTCCGAAAAAGCAGCAACGTTCGCTTCTATGCTGGTGAAATAATCTTCAGTGGCAATGAGCCCTTTGTGGCGAAAAACGCCAATTGCTGCGTCGGGTTTGCTGGTTTTCAAATGCGCAATAATGTGCTGAAAATCCTTAGCAGTACTGGCAACTCCTGGAATGAAAATAATGCTCTCTTGTGCATCCAAATGATGAGTAATTGGTTGCAGTAGCTCGGTATTGTTCAGGCCATATTGCAAAGTGTCTAAATGACGGGCTTGGGCCTGAATCGTTGTTGCGCTGAACAAGGCGGAAAGCTCGCAAGGTTTTTGCAAGCGCGTTTGAATCAAAGACAGCAGCTTTACCATAAGTAGTGAATGACCGCCCAACTCAAAAAAGCTAACCGCCGTGCTGATGTCATCCACATCAAGATTGAGCACATTCGCCCAAATGCTAACGAGTGCCTGTTCAGTCTCGGTTGTCGCAGCGACATAATTCGCTTGTAATTCAGTAATATCAGGCTCAGGTAGTGCTTTGCGATCAATTTTATCACTGGGGGTCATCGGCCATTGAGTCACGGTAATTAATACTGTTGGCACCATGTAATCGGGTAAATACTGAGTCAACTTTGCCTTTATTTCTGCCGTGTAGTCTGCGCGATCAGATTCATTGAGATTTATGGCAGGCTTAACATAACCCACTAATTGCATTCCGCCTGCTGTTTCTCTTGCCATCACCAGGGCTGAATCAACAGTATCAAGCTGTGTAAGTTGTGCTTCCACCTCACCAGGTTCAACTCTAAATCCCCGGATACTCACCTGTTCATCTATGCGTCCGATAAACTCCAGATTACCGTTTGGCAAATAACGGACAAGGTCGCCTGTTCGGTATAATCGCTCAGAACTGCCTTGTTTGTTGCGGTCGTAAAACGGGTTTTGAATAAAACGAGTTTGCGTCAGTTCAGGGAGGTTTAAATAGCCTCGCGCTAATCCATCACCGCCAATAAGCAGTTCTCCGGCAGTTCCATCAGGAACCAGTGCTAAAGACTTATCGACCACGAATAACTCGGTATTGTTCAGGGGCCGCCCAATGGACGAGTCAGCCGAAGACACACAACTGGTAACACAGGCCTCTGTCGGTCCATAAACATTGTAAAGCGGAGTATCAGGTGCAATTAATTCCGCCAGTTGCGGTATCATGGCTTCGCCACCAGAAATTACCCGATGAACGGTCTTATGGGTCAGGCATGCTTGAAGACTCACTAAGTGCGAAGGTGTGCTGTCAATGTGAGTGACGCTGTGACGCATTATCATCGCGGCCAACTTCGACGGATCAAGCAGCGACGCCTTTGACGGTATCACCAGGGTATTGCCGGTTAGCAGCATCAGAAACATTTGTTCCACTGAAGCATCAAAGGCATAGCTAGCCAACAGGAGACCGACTTCAGGACCTCTCGCACCAAGCTGGTAATTTTCCTTTTGTGCGTGGATCAGATTGTTGACGGAACGATGCTCAATCAGGACGCCTTTGGGGTTCCCGGTTGAACCAGAGGTATAAATCACGTAGGCCAGATTTGAAGCGGTTACCCCGGTATTAATCGCATCACTATCGAGTTTATCAAAGGTGCTATCGAGATGATTATCCACAATCAATAACGAATCCAGGGTGACGATTGTTCCTGCAAATTCAGCAAATACCGATTGTACCTGGGATTGGGTCAGCACCAATTCAGGGGCAGCGTCTTGCAGTATAAAGTCCAGCCTGTCCTTAGGGTAACTGGGATCGATGGGTACGTATGCCGCACCCGCTTTAAGGATCCCGAGAATTGCTATCACCATCTCCAATGACCGTTCAGTACATAATCCCACAAGCGTATCAGGGGTGATATCGTGCTGTGTCGTGAGGTAACACGCTAGTTGGCTAGCTTTGGCATTGAGTTGTTGGTAGCTGAGTGATTCGCTTTCAAATACCAAAGCAATCTCATTCGGGTGCTCAACTGCCTGTTGTTCAAACAGTTGGTGAATACACTTATCTTTTGCATAATCACGAGCGGTGTTATTGAGGTCTTTGACCAGATAACGCGTCTCCTGTGGCGATAGTAAAGGTAATTCATGTAGAGCTGCGGATGTCGGATCTACTATGTCACAAAAGCCCGATAGCAATCGGCAAAGGTGCTCATTCAACTGTTCGATATGCTGCGACGAGAACAACTCAATGTCATAGATCCAATTTAAATCCACCCCATGCTCTGCAATACTCAAGTCCACTTCTAAATCGAATTTGGCCTGTATTACCGTCGAACGATAAGGTTTAACATCTGCACCTGGAATCGCCATAGCCGTAGTTTTGTCACTGAGTCCATAGTCGGTACTGGTGCTCATCATGATTTGAAACAGCGGGCTGTGGGCAGCACTGCGCGGCACTTTTAAGCGCTCCACCAACTGTTCAAAAGGGACGTCCTGATTGGACTGAGCATCTAAATGAACTTGTCTTATATGGGCAAAATAGTTAGACAAACTGGCTTGGCGGGTGTTCGCTCTGAGCACCAGGGTATTGACGAAAAAGCCAATCAAGGGTTCCAGTTCCGCCTGAACACGATTAGCTACGGGGGTGCCAACAACAATATCGCAGCTACTGCTATGCCTGGATAACATCAGTGCCAAGGCACCGTGCAACAGCATAAAGGGGGTCAGTTTGTGTTGTTTCGCTAGCGCCAGAAGTCTTGTGGCGGTGCTGGCGGGCAATTGTCCGGTAACACTCGCCCCTTTGTGTTGCTTTACTTGTGGACGGGCAAAATCCAGAGGCACGCTATGCACTGCTGGTAGCTCATCCAGTTGCTTCTCCCAGTAACTCATTTGCGCATCCAGCACCTTGCCTGTGAGATATTCACGCTGCCACTGTGCATATCCCGCATACTGTACCGCCAAATCAGGTAGCGGATTTTCCTTGCCGAGGCTATAGGCTTCATACAAGGTAAAAAATTCTCTGGTCAATACATCGATTGACCAACCATCGGAAGCGATGTGGTGCATATTGAGTATCACCACCCCATTGTCAGATCCTTTGCACACATAACGGACTCTTAACATCAGCTCTTTGGAAAGATCAAAAGGTCGGGCAATCTCTGTCTCAAAGATGGTTTTTACCTGATTTTCTAACTCCTCTGTGCGGAGGTGGCTGATATCATCCACGGCTATGTCAAAGGCAATATCCGTATCGGCAATGATGTGTTGTAGCGTCTCTCCATTTTGCACAATATAAACCGTTCGCAGAATTTGGTGTCGCTGAATAATTGTTTTAAAAATCTCAGAAACCAAGCTCATATCCAGTTTACCCAAAACCTCAAAGGCTAACGGAATATTGTATTCCGGCGAACCGCCTTGGAGGTTATCAATAAACCATAAACGCTGTTGCGCAAAAGAGACGGGTAATCTGTTGCCGAGATCCTGTGACGTTGGAAGAGCAGGACGCATACTGCGAGTGCCATCCTGAATAATGGCGGCCATATCTTCTAAACAAGGATTGTCAAAAATGCTTTGAATAGCCACCTCAACGCCAAAACAGCTGCGTATTTTTGAAACGAGACGAATACACAATAATGAATGCCCTCCCACATCAAAAAAGTCAGCATTACGACTAATTGACTCATCGGGCAATTTCAGCAAGTCAGCCCAAATACCCACTAATTTCTCTTGGGTACTGGTCACCGGAGCTAAATATTCACCCTTCAGCATATCGGCATGCGGTTCAGGCAGTGAGGCCCTGTCGAGCTTGCCCCCAGCAGTTAATGGCCAACTCTCCAGCAAGACAATAAAGCCCGGGATCATGTATTCAGGTAAGCTGGCTCTCAATTCAGATTTTATGCGAGAAACCGCATCAGATGCCTGCGTTGCTACTTCGGTTCGACTGAGTTTTACCCAAGCAACCAATTGCAGACTCCCCGCCACCGTTTTTGCCATGACCACGGCAGAATCAACATAACCCAGCAGTGATAATTGAGCTTCGACTTCTGCCAATTCTATTCTAAATCCCCGAATTTTCACCTGGTCATCACTGCGGCCAACAAATTCGATATTGCCATCTGCCAGGTATCTCACCAGATCACCTGTGCGGTATAACCGCGTAGAAGACTGAGGTTTGCTTGCCTGGTAAAACGGATTCTGTATAAAACGTTCGGTCGTTAATTCAGGCTGGTTGAGATAACCCCGAGCCAACCCTTCGCCAGCAATATACAGTTCGCCAACACAACCAAAAGGTGTCAGTGCCCGGTTTTCATCCAAAATATAAAATGAAGTATTGGCAACCGGCTTTCCAATATTTTCACTCCTGGCATCGCAAAGATTGGCAAAGCTACTATTGATGGTAGATTCGGTAGGGCCATAAGCATTGATAAACGAGCTACCGGCCTGCTTTGCGAATTGTTGAAAGGTGTTGAAATTGTTAATGCCAATGGCCTCACCACTGGAAATTAAATGAACATTTTTCAAATCCGGTGTTTTTACAATTAACTGCAACAACTGAGGCGTTGCATTAATAACCCTCAATTGATGATGATTAATCAAGGCCACAATCTTTTCCGGGGATTTTATTTCATCAGAGCTGGGGATGATTAGTTTTGTCCCTGTGGCCAACAGATAAATACCTTTTAAGGATGCATCAAACACAAATGAAGATAACCACAGCCATCCATTTTTCAGCAGCACTTCTCTACCGCGGATTTGCTCACAAAAGCCCGCCCCAAAATTCATGACAGCCCGATGCTCCGTCATCACGCCTTTGGGTTTACCAGTGGAGCCTGATGTGTATATGACATAAGCCAGATTAGCAGATGTCAATCCACCAGCAACTGGACTGAGATTGTCTGTTTTACACTCACGACAAATATGCATATCACAATTGATATCGGCTATACCATCGATGGTGATAATGTTAGCGCTGAAATCTGCCAAGCTTGCTTGAAGTTGCTTTTCACTGAGCACTAAATCCAACGCTGCGTCTTCTAGTATATAGTGCATTCGCTCTCGAGGTGATGTGGGATCCAGCGGCACATAAGCTCCGCCCGCTTTGAGGATCCCCAAAATTGCAACAACCATTTCTGCAGAGCGTTCAACACAAAGTCCCACCAGCGTATCTGGCGAAACTTGGTGCTTGTCTTTTAAGTAGTGAGCCAGTTGATTTGAACGCTCATTTAGCTGTTGCCAGGTCATTGAGGTATCTTTAAAGACCAAGGCCACCTCGCCGGGATGACAAGCTGCTTGCTCTGAAAATAACTCATGCAGGCATTTTTCACTGTCATACGGTTTCGCTGTATCATTGAGCTCAGTAACCAGGTAATCCACCTCCTGCTGCGACAAAATTGGCAGCGCGTGAAGCGGCTGGGAAGTTGTATCAGGGGCCTCACACAATCCTGTCAAAAGACGACAAAAGTGGTCGTTAAGCTGTTCGATGTGCTGTTGAGAGAATAAACTTACATCGTAGGTCCAGTGCAGGTTTACACCCCCTTCATCAATATTCAGATCAACCTTGAGATCAAACTTGGCCTGCACTGCACCCGAGCGATAGGGCTTAATCTCCATTTCCGGTAGTGAAAATGAGGAACTACCATTACTGAGCCCATAATCAGTATTGATGGTCATCATGATTTGAAACAGCGGGCTGTGCGCCTTACTACGCGGAACCTTTAAGCGCTCTACTAACTGTTCAAAAGGCACATCCTGATTCGACTGGGCATCCAGATGAACCTGTCGGATATGCGCCAAATAGGCAGATAAACTGTCATGGCGAGTATTTGCTCTAAGTACCAAGGTGTTAACGAAGAACCCTATCAAGGGTTCCAGCTCTGCCTGCACACGGTTAGCCACAGGCGTACCAATTACGATATCGCTACTGTTACTGTGTCTGGACAATACCAGCGACAAAGCCCCGTGTAAGAACATAAATGGCGTCAATTTGTGCTGTTTCGCAATACCTGATAACCCATGTGCAATGGATGCCGGTAATCGTCCTGCCACCACCGCACCTTTGTGCTGCTTCATATCAGGTCGGACAAAGTCCAGTGGTAAACTGTGGGTTGCAGGCAGTTCATCTAATTGCGTTTCCCAATAATGCAACTGAGATTCCAGGTTTTCGCCAACCAGATATGTGCGTTGCCAATGGGCATAATCCGCATATTGTATTTCCATTGGTACAAGGGGATTCGTAGCCCCTTGATGATAGGCGTTGTACAAGGTCAGAAACTCTTGGGTAAGTACTTCCATCGACCAGCCATCAGAGGCGATATGGTGAAGATTGAGAAGCATCACGCCACTAGTTGCTGTTGTCTGCACCCAAGTCACCCGTAGCATTAAGTCCTCAGCCAGATTAAAGGTGTAACCTGCTTGTGCTTCGACGCGCTCTTTTAACTGAGATGCAAGTGCCTCTGCATGATAGTGGCTGAGATCCTCCACTGTGATTTCAAAACGGACATCGGATGATGGAAGAATACGCTGAAAAGTTTCGCCATTATCTACAACATACACGGTTCTCAGTATTTCGTGACGTTCAATAATGGTGGTAAACACCCTGTTTACCAGTTGGAGATCCAGTTGTCCTGCCACCTCCAGTGCCAGCGGCATGTTATATTCAGGTGAGCCTCCCTGAAGGTTGTCGATAAACCACAGACGTTGCTGAGCAAAAGAAACCGGTAAGGTGTTGCTGTTCCGAATCAGCGCCTCTACTGGTGGACGCACGACACTAGCTGCTCCTTGCTCAATAAGAGCAGCCATTGCCTGTAATGTCGGCGCTTCAAAGATAGTGTGAATCGACAATTCGACATTGCAGCGCTGTCTTATCTCTGCCACCAAACGCATTGACAAAAGCGAATGACCACCGGATTCAAAGAAATTGGCAGTCGCACTAATTGCCGCGACATCAAGCTTTAAAAGCCCGGCCCAAATATCAGCTAACGTTTGCTCTATCTCACTGTGCGGCGGGACGAACTCACCTTTATGGATATTGCCAACAGGCTCAGGTAACGCCTTGCGATCAATTTTGCCATTGGGCGTCAGTGGCCATGCAGCCACCACCACAATGAAGCCCGGTACCATGTATTCAGGTAGTTGCTGCAGCAGTTGTGATTTTATGTCCGCAACAAAACCAGAGATGCCATCTTCGCTCAGTTGCTCTTTTGGCTTAACGTAGCCCACCAGTTGTTTGCTACCGGCAATTTCTGAATCCAATACCAACGCTGAATCTAGCGACGCAAGTTGCGCCAGTTTCGCTTCGACTTCCCCTGGTTCAACCCTGAATCCGCGGATTTTTACCTGATCGTCAATGCGTCCTAAAAAGACTAAATTGCCATCCGGTAAATAACGAACCAGATCTCCGGTTTTATATAGGCGCGGTGAGCTACCAGGTACTTTTGCCTGATACCACGGATTACTGATAAAGCGTTCGTCGGTAAGTTCCTCGCGATTGAGATACCCCTTAGCAAGCCCTTCTCCACCAATATACAGTTCACCAATCGCTTCTCGAGGTAATAATTGCTGTTGTGCATCCAGTACATAAAACTGGGTATTCAGGATTGGTTTTCCGATGTGAATACTTGGCAGTTTTCTATAGCGCTCCAAAGTGGCCGATGTAAAGCATTCGTAACTGCAGCCCACAGTGGCTTCTGTTGGGCCATACTCATTGATAAACCGTGTATTTGGTAATTGTTTGGTAATTTTCTCTGCCAGCTCAATACCAAATGCCTCTCCGCCCACGACCACAACATGCGGAGTCAATATTGGGGATTCGAACACCAGACCTTGCAAATGGGCAGGTGTCACTTTAAAGAGTCCCGCTTGATGCTGTGTCAGCATGCGCTTTAACGCCACAAAGACATCCTCGTCTTCACTCACCAGGCTCAAATATCCCCCTTTCAACCAGGCAGCAAATAAAGATGTCACGGTGGCATCAAAATTTAGTGAAGTACTCAATGCTGAAAATACGATATCTGGGGTCAGATAATTTTGCGTATTAGTCAGATAATTCAAAACACTGCGATGCGTTAATTCAACACCTTTGGGCTTACCCGTGGAACCAGAGGTATAAATGACATAAGCCAGGTTAGAAGCAGTCAGGCCATTTTCATCATGGCTGATGTTATCAGTTGCATACAGGTAAAAGCTGTGGTCTGTACTATTCACCAATCCATCTAAGGCAACAACATTGCCCGCATATTCAGATAAAACAAATTGCACGCCGGACTGACTAAGCACCACCGTCAAAGACGCATCTTCCAACATGAAACTCAAACGCTCACGAGGATAGGTTGGGTCCAATGGTACGTAGGCACCACCCGCCTTGAGAATACCGAGTATCGCAATCACCATCTCGGGTGAGCGATGACAACAAACTCCCACTAATGTATCAGGGGTAATTCGGTGTTTTGCCATTAAATAACGAGCGACTTGATTGGCTTTTTCATTGACCTGTTGATAGGTCATTGAGAAATCATCCATTACCAGAGCCACATTGTTTGGTGTTACTCCTGCCTGCTGTTCAAACAGCCTATGAATACAGCTATCTTTGGCAAAGGCCTGCTCTGTATTGTTATACTCATGAATCAAATACTGAATTTCTTCCTCTGAGAACAGTGGTAGCTTATGAGGGGCATGCGATTTCATATCTCTTATTGTGCTAAGGCCTGTGAGCAAACGACACAAGTGCTCATTTAGCTGCGTGATGCGCTGCTCAGCAAACAAGCTGACATCATAAATCCAGCTCAGCTGGATACCAGCTTCCCCGAAATTCACATCGAGATTCAAGTCAAACTTCGTCTGCACTTGTTGCGATTGAAATGATTTTATTTCGATGCTGGGTAAAACCAAAGATGACGATTGGGACAGGGGCTTGTCACCGAAGTCACTATTGGTAGTCATCATGGTTTGGAACAGTGGACTATGGGCGGTACTCCTCGGCACATTCAGCCGTTCCACGAGTTGTTCAAAAGGCACATCTTGATTTGACTGAGCTTCAAGATGAGTCTGTCTGACATGCTCAAAGTAGTGAGCTAAAGTTTGATGAGAGGTATCCACTCGCAACACAAGAGTGTTGACGAAAAATCCCAACAAGGGTTCCAGTTCGGTGTGCAAACGGTTAGCCACAGGGGTGCCGATGGCAATATCGCAGCTATTTCCATGCCTGGACAATAGCAATGCAAAAGCCGCGTGTAATAGCATAAATGGAGTGAGTGTATGCTGCTTTGCAATGGCCTGTAATCTGTTTGCCACGCTTGTGGGCAGCTCTCCGGTCACCAGCTTTCCGCGGTGTAACTTGCTCTTAGGGCGCTCATAGTCAAGCGCTAAGCTATGCACTGCCGGCAATTCATCCAGTTGCTTTTGCCAATAATTCAATTGGCAATCAAGTACCTCACCAGCGAGATATTCTCGTTGCCATTGGGCGAAATCAGCATATTGAAGCTCTAGTACAGGCAGCGGATCAGGCTGTCCTTGTTGGTATGCCTCATATAACGCAAGGAATTCTTCAGTCAGCACAGAAAGTGACCAACCGTCAGACGCGATGTGATGCATATTGAGTATCATGACGCCGCAATCAGCCGCTTGCTTAATATAAGTGACCCGTAACATGAGGTCTTTTGTCAGGTTAAAGGGGCGGGTGACTTCAGTTTGTACGAGGTCTTGTAATCGAGTTTGCAAGATCTCACCCGTGAGATCGCATACATCTTTTACCTCTATTTCCAATACCGCGTCAGACACAGGGCGCACATACTGCAGGGGCTCTCCTTGCTCTACAACATACACAGTTCTCAAAACCTCGTGTCGTGTCACGATGGTAGCGAATACATTTTGCAGTAGAGTGAGATCCAACTGGCCTGCCACTTCAAATACTAATGGCATGTTATATTCAGCAGACTGCCCCTGCAGACTATCAATAAACCACAGTCGCTGTTGGGCAAAAGACATTGGCAACTTGTCACTAAGGCGTTTGAAAGGCTTGGGCACAGGTCGCATCAATGTGTTGCCGGCCTTTGTAATCACTTCGGCTAATGATTTTAAGGTGGCTGTTTCAAAGATATTTTGTACGGAAATCTCTATCTCACAATGAGTTCGAATCTCAGCAACCAGGCGAATAGCAAGTAGAGAGTGGCCTCCCAATTCAAAGAAATTTGCAGAGCTGCTGATGGATTCTGCCTCAATATTCAATAATTGCCCCCAGACGCGAACTAAAATCCGTTCAATGTCATTTTCCGGTGCTACATAGTTGTTCATCAAACAGGAGCCGTCTGGCTGAGGTAACGCTTTTCTGTCGACTTTGCCATTGGCGGTTAAGGGCCACTCATCCACCAACAATATGTTACCAGGCACCATATAATCGGGTAACTGCTCAGCTAAGAGGGATTTAATGTGGGCAATGAAAGCAACTAAATCCGATTGCTCAGTGGTTTGGATGGTCTTAATGTAACCCACGAGCTGTTTGGAATCGGCGCTTTCTTTCACCATGACCAATGCAGAGTCCACCTCTTCGAAACTGGCGAGTTGTGCCTCAATCTCACCCAATTCAATTCTGAAACCACGGATTTTTACTTGATTGTCGGCACGTCCTAAAAACGCCAGATTGCCATCCGGCAAATACCGAACAAGATCCCCGGTGCGATAAAGTAATTGAGGTGTGTCACTGTCCAGCTCATCGAAGAATGGGTTTGTTACAAATCGTTCTTGGGTAAGCTCCGGGCGATTCAAATACCCTCTGGCGAGGCCATCTCCACCGACACATAGTTCACCGATGCACCCTTGTGGAACTAATTGAGCGGCGCAATCCAAAATATACGCCACATCGGAATCGAGCGGCTTTCCAATGGGAACAATGTCTAATTTATGCGGTTTTTCAAACGTGTAGGTAGTGGAGAATGTCGTATTTTCAGTCGGTCCATAGCCATTGATCAAAGTAAGTTGTGGCAACTGTTGTTGAACTCTTGCAATCGCTTCGGGATCGAGTGTATCGCCACCAGCCAGCAAGTATTTTAAGCTGTTACATCCGTGTACGCCGTGTGACCATTCACTAAATAATCCGGCTGTCAGCCAAAGGGCGTTCACCTGATATTGCTCAATAACGTCATTAAGCTGATTAGTTTCCAGATATTGATGCGGGTAGAGAATGCATTGGCCACCATTGAGTAACGGTCCCCAGATTTCCAAGGTGGTGGCATCAAAGGCGATATTTGCACTTTGCAGCATCACGGTATGCTCATCCAGGCACATAAAACTGGCATTCTTTACCAGGCGAGCAACACTAATATGCTCTGTCATTACGCCCTTAGGCTTACCTGTAGAGCCTGAAGTATAAATAACGTAAGCCAGATTTGATGGCGATATCCCGACAGTGTCAGCCGTTAAATCATCAATGGCATACTCACTACAGAAGTGACTTTCTATCCCATCCAAACCATCAAGTGGAATGACAGTCCCGTTGAACGTTTGCAAAACTGACTGTATCGAAGTGTGGCTTAACACCAGATTCAGCGCCGCATCTTGCAACAGATAGTGCAAGCGACTCTCAGGATAAGATGGATCCAGCGGGACATATGCGGCACCGGCTTTTAATATCCCCAAAATCGCTATCATCATATTTGCGCAACGATCTATGCAAAGCCCTATCAGGGTATCGGGTGTTATCTCATGGTTATCTCGCAAAAACCGAGCTAGTTGATTAGCTTTTTCATTTAATTGACGATAGGTCAGTGAGTTTGCTCTGTGTACTACAGCAACCTTATCGGGGTTTGCTAGCGCCTGCAGTTGAAACAATTCATGAATGCACTTATTACTCGGATAATTGCTCCTTTTCTCATTTAGCTTGTGAACCTGGTAATGGATTTCTTCGGGGGACAATAACGGCAGTGTTTGTGGCGCTTTTTGTGGTGTTTCAAGACACTCACTCAACCCCGTGAGAAGGCGGCACAGATGTGCGTTAAATTGCTCGATGTGTTGCTGCTTAAATAAGCTCACATCGTAAGTCCAGCGCAATTCCACGCCCGTGTCACTGAGGCTCAAGTTAACACTCAAATCAAACTTCGACTGCACCAAATCACTGGTAGACGGCTGAATCTGCAATCCCGGCAATTCAAACGCCTCAGAGTTATCACGCTGACCAAAGTCGCTATTTGTAGTCAGTACTATCTGGAAAAGCGGACTATGTGCAGTACTCCTTGGCACTTGCAAGCGCTCCACCAATTGCTCAAAAGGCACGTCTTGGTTTGACTGGGCGTCGGTGTGCACCTGCCTGATATGGTCAAAATAGTCTGAAAGAGTCGCATGGCAGGTGTCGACTCTGAGCACCAGAGAATTCACGAAAAAGCCAATCAGGGGTTCAACTTCCACCTGCAAGCGATTAGCGACCGGCGTTCCAATTACAATATCATTGCTATTGCTGTGCCTTGATAACAATAAAGCCAGTGCACCGTGTAATAACATAAAGGGAGTGAGCTGGTGAAATTTAGCCACTGCGTTGAGCCTGCTGGCGACAGGTGCTGCGAGCCTTCCTGTAACCACCGCCCCTTGGTTGGTTTTCACTTTCGGGCGCGCGTAATCTAAAGTAATGCTATGTAGTACAGGAACATCACAGAGTTGCTTTTGCCAGTAATCCAACTGCGCTTCCAGCATCTCTCCTTCAAGGTATTCTCGTTGCCATTGAGCATAGTCCGCATATTGCACTGCCAGAGGTGAGAGTGGAGTTTCATCACCCTGACTAAATGCACGATAAAGAGCCAAGAATTCTTTGGTCAGCACCTCAAGTGACCACCCATCAGAAGCGATATGGTGCATATTAAACAGCAAAACTCCACTGTTTGCGGTTTTCTTAATATAAGTCACCCGCAACATCAGATCCTCTGAGAGGTTGAAAGGCTTAGTGCTCTGTGCATCCAATAAAGCATTTAGCTGGACGTTCAACATCTCACCCGTGAGATGGCTCAGATCGGCAATTTCTATATCAAAATCTACATCGTCAAAAGGACGGATTTTTTGTCTCGTTTCACCATCTTGGGTAACATAAACGGTTCGCAGGACTTCATGACGGGCAATAATGGCGTTAAAAACGTCCCTCACCAGAGGCACGTTCAATTTTCCCACTAAATCAAATGCTAGCGGCATATTGTATTCAGCAGAACCGCCCTGCAAATTATCAATAAACCAAAGACGTTGTTGTGCAAAGCTCAAAGGCAACTCAGCAGATGTGCTTTCCCGCACCACAGGTTTAATCGCAGGTAATTTTTCTGCGTTGGAAACCGCTTTTAAGAAGGCGATAATGTCGGGCTTGTTACTGACTAATTGTTGGCGTATTTCTTCGGTAATGGCACCCTTAGGTGCCTTCAATTTCAGTTGCCCATTTTCTTCCCAAAGCTCAATACCCTTAGTATGCAGCTGGTTGATTAACGCAAACGTTGTCATAAAGACAATTCCTCAAACTCATCATCATTGCACTGTTCATCAACAGATGATTTTTTATTTTGTGCAGTAACCGCCTGACACACCTCAGCCACTTCAGCCAGGGTATTAACACTAAACAATGCTTTCACTGGAACCTTAATTTCTAACTGATTTTGAATTTTTGCCACAACTTGAGTTGCCAATAACGAATGCCCGCCTAACTCAAAGAAGTTGTCATTCACTCCGATTTGACTGGCATCTAAATTCAATAGCTCTGCCCATATTTGCACCAGTTGCATTTCTATTGTGTTGCGCGGCGCAACATAAGCCTCTTCAGAAGCCATACTCACTTCCTGTTGCACCAGCGCTTTGCGATCAACCTTGCCATTTGGCGTCAGCGGAACGACCTGCAAACTGACATACGCCGAAGGAAGCATATAATCGGGCAAAGTTTGCTGCAGCCAGTTACGGAGCTCTTCACTCGCTGGCAGCAGTGGATTTTCCAGCTCTGTTTCTCTGGTCACGTAAAAAGCAACAAGTTGCTTGTTACCATTCATCTCCTTGACCACAACAATGCTATCCGTTATGTCCGCATGCTGATTTAAGCGAGATTCAATCTCACCCAATTCGATGCGAAATCCGCGAATTTTCACTTGTTGATCTGTGCGACTAATGTATTCCAGATCTCCGGTTGACGCTTCAATGTCTGAACGCCAACGCACCAGATCACCCGTTCGGTATAAGCGCGCACTCGCATCATCAGAAAACGGATTGGCTATAAATCTCTCGTTGCTCAATTCAGGTAAATTCAAATAACCGCGAGCCAGGCCATCCCCACCAATAAATAACTCACCAACAGCGCCGACGGGCACTGGATTTAAATGCTTATCCAGAACGTAAAACTGAGTATTAGCAATAGGTGCGCCTAAAGAAATTGTATCTGTAATTCTTTTGGTCGCTGACCAGACTGCCGTTTCCGTCGGACCGTACATATTCCACAGTTCGAGGGTGTCACGTTGCAATAATTCATCTTTTAGATCTGCATTTAACGCCTCTCCACCGCAAAGCGCTTTAAATTTTCCTGCCGGTTGCCATTGGTTGTTAAGCAACATTTTCCATGTAGCCGGCGTTGCCTGCATCATGGTGACCTGATGATCCAGGATCAATTGTTCAATCGCAGTTGGAGAAACTGTGTCTTCAGACGAGCAAATAATTACACATCCACCGACAATCAGTGGAAGGTACAATTCCAAGGTATGGATGTCAAAGGAAAAAGAAGTTACCGCTAACAATCTATCATCTTTTTCCATTCCAGGCTCAGAGCGCATAGCACATAGGAAGTTGCTGAGATTGCGCTGTTCCAGCATAACCCCTTTGGGTTTGCCTGTGGAGCCCGAAGTATAGATAACATAAGCCAGATTGTTTTGCGCCACACCCGGGTTTCCGTTGATGATATTTGTGCTGTCTAGTGCGCGCAACTCACTCTGCAGTGTCTGGTTATCAACACAAATCAAGCTCTCGGCAGCACAGTGCCCTGTCAGGTGGCTTTGGCTAATGACCCAACGAACTTGTGAATCGTTGATCATGTATTGGATGCGCTCTTTGGGATAGTTTGGATCCAGGGGCAGGTAAGCAGCACCTGATTTCAAAATAGCCAACAGAGACACTAACATATCTATTGAACGCTCAATACACAGACCCACAAGAGTATTCGGCTCAACCCCTTGTTTTTGCAGATAACGAGCTAACTGATTTGCTCTGGCGTTTAATTCACCATAGGTAATCGTCGTATCAACAGCAGCAGAATTGCGAAAAATCGCCGCTACAGCATCTGGTTGCTTTATTACCTGTTCTTCAAACAGTTCATACATGCATTTATCAACGGGATAATCCGTTGCAGTGTCGTTCCAGCGCAACAGCTGTTGTTTTTCGTCCTCACCAATAAAATTGAGTTCACTCACCTTCGCTGAAGGAGCTTTAACGATGGTCTGACATAGTGCGAAAAAATGCTCAGCAATACGTTCGACTGTGCGCAGCTTATAAAGCGAAGTAGAGTATTCAATGCTCCCTTTTAAGGCGCCATCGGCTTCACTGAATGTAATGCTCAAATCAAATTTACTGCTGCTTGTATTCTCCAGCGGATAGGGGCGAATATGTGCTTGTTTAGATTCCTTGGGCGCGTTTTGTAAAGCAACCATAACCTGAAATAACGGACTAATAGCCATGTTGCGCTCTGGTTGCACAAGCTCGACAATCTTCTCAAAAGGCGCATCCTGATGTTCATAAGCTTCCAGACAGGTACGCTTTACTTGTTCCAGTAATTCACTAAACGGCGCTTCTCCCTGCACCTGATTTCTCAGTGCCAGGGTGTTCACGAACATGCCCACTAATCCCTCAGTTTCACCGTAATGTCGGTTAGCTATCGGACTCCCGATACAGATATCTTGTTGCCCGGTATAGCGATAGAACAAGGCGTTAAAAGCAGCGAGCAAGGTCATAAACAAGGTGCTTCCATGTTTATCAG
Source organism: Planctobacterium sp. AWM4_229 (assembly GCF_056160305.1). Taxonomy (NCBI): domain Bacteria; kingdom Pseudomonadati; phylum Pseudomonadota; class Gammaproteobacteria; order Alteromonadales; family Alteromonadaceae; genus Planctobacterium; species Planctobacterium sp. AWM4_229. The sequence continues at coordinate 124,938 of NZ_JBSWWX010000002.1, forward strand.
ACAGGGATTTCAGCTGCTCAGTTAATGCTGAATTAAGGGCAAATTCACACCTCGCTCCAATCCCATTTTCGACGGTACTACGGGGAAAATCCGTCACCAAATCGAGACTCTCTGGCACACCGGCTAGTTTGTTTTGCCAGTAAGCCATTTGTTGCTCTAAAACGCCGCCCTCGTCCAGTATCTGTCGTTGCCAGACAGTGTAATCAGCGTATTGGATTGGCAACTCGGGTAACAGAGGCTCAAGTCCTTGCTGTAGACTCGCTAAGATAGTGCTGAATTCATCAGCAATGATACCCATCGACCAACCGTCACTGACGATATGGTGCATGTTCCACATCAAGATATGTTCTGCATCAGACAGCTTGATTACCTGGGCGCGAATTAAAGGGCTCTGACTCAAATTAAATTCTGTGGCTGCTTCGGCATTGCACAAGCTAAGTGCCTGTTTGTGAAGTTCCTGTTCCGACGTTTCACCAGACAGGTCTGTTACCCGTAAATGAAAATCAACATTCTCCAAAATAATCTGTTGTGCTTTACCCTCTATATCGGGAAAGATAGTGCGTAAGCTCTCATGACGCTTCAGGATCTGGTTAAAGGCTTTTTCAACATGTGTAATGTCCAGTTCACCATTGATAAGCACTGCTCCGGGCATGTTATAGCCGGCATTACCCGGCGAGAATTGCTCTATAAACCAGACCCGTTCCTGGGCGTAACTCATCGGAAAGGCATTAATCAGATTCCCCGCTTCAGATACACGGCTGACCGGTTGGATGGTGGGCACTACCGTCCCTTGAGCACCTTTGAGCTGAATGACAAAACTGGCAATATCCGGATGCTCAAACAGCGCCACGAGGGGCAACTCTACATCAAACTCACGACGCACTTTTGATATCAACTGCGTCGCTAACAAAGAATGACCACCAAGCTCAAAAAAGCTGTCATTGACGCCAATGCGCTGCGGCGGTACATCCAATATCTCAGCCCATATTGCCACCATTTTCTGCTCAGTCTGATTACGAGGCGCCACATAGCTTTGAGTTGTTTGCACACTGACGTCCATCATTGTCAGTTTAAGGCGGTCCACTTTGCCATTTGGCGTAAGCGGGATACTTGTCAGGTTTACAAAAGCGGAAGGCACCATATATTCAGGTAGAACCGCTTGCAAACCTGCGCGCAAATCTTCAGCAGAGAGTTCACTTGCAGATTCGCTATGACTTGAAGCTGAACTGCTGGCGGCCACATAAAAAGCTACCAGTTGTTTGTGTTTTTGTTTGTCGGCGGCATGGTGCTCTTGTGCCACTACAACACAATCCGCGATCCCCGGATTCTGCTTGAGCCGATTTTCAATTTCTCCTAACTCAATGCGAAAACCTCTGATTTTTACCTGGTTATCAATTCGGCCGATATATTCGATATTGCCATCATCCAACCAACGCACTAAATCCCCGGTTTTATACATGCGAGTGCCTACAGCGAACGGATTACTAACAAATTTTTCATCGGTCAACTCAGTCCGATTCAGATAGCCTCTGGCAAGACCATCACCCGATAAGTGCAACTCGCCCGGCACGCCAGCGGGAACCGGATTGTTGTACTGATCAAGCACATAAGCCTGGGTATTGGAGATTGGCCGACCAATAGTTTGCGGGGCACCTGGCTTCCTCAAGATAAACGTCGAATAAGTGGTATCTTCAGAAGGCCCATACAGGTCATAAACTTTCTCAACCCCACTGTACTGGTATATCTTATCCACCAAGCCAGGCAACAAAGGCTCCCCAGCCAAATTAACGGTAAGTACCGACTCAGGTATGGCGTCGAGCTTTACCAGTTCCTCCATAGCGGACGGTACCGTATTAATGAGCGTAATTTCTTGTTTGTTTTCCAGCTGCATTAATCCTAAAACATTGGTAGCCAAAATGACTTTGCCACCAGATGCCAGGGTCAGAAAGATTTCATAAACAGACAGATCGAAGCTAATCGACGTTCCTGCCAGCACACCACTGAGCTCTTCAGCACCATAAACACGCTGTGCCCAGGATATCAGCGCTACCGCACTATGATGTTCGATAGCCACCCCTTTGGCGTTGCCCGTTGAACCAGAGGTGTAAATCACATAAGCCAAGTGTTGCGATGTGACTTGCTGGGATAATGTCACTTTATTTGCCAGTAAATCGGCAGCGCAGTTTTGAATCGCCGACCACTGCGAATCCAATGCAACCAGTTTTGTGTCATTGCCTGACAACAGCTGCAATTTATTTTTCAGTGCTTCCTGAGTCAGAACTATCTTGGTCTGACAATCATCCAACATGTAAGCGACCCGTTCATTAGGATAAGTGGGGTCCAGCGGCACATATGCGCCACCCGCCTGCAAAATCCCCAGCATTGCCACCACCATATCCAAAGACCGTTCCATACACAGTCCTACCAGGATGTCTGGACCCACGCCTGCCGCTTGCAGATATAACGCCAGCGAGTGGCTTCTTTCGTACAACTGTTGGTAACTCAACGACGCCTTTTCAAAAACCACGGCAATATCATCACCACTGTGAGCCACTTGCTGTGCAAAGAGGTTGTGAATGCATTGTTCCTTTGCATAGCTCTGCTGCGTTTGATTGTAGTCAATCAGCAGTCGGTTTTTCTCCTGTGCCGAGATCAGACTTAACTGCGCGAGTTTCGCCTCAGGGACAGCGATCAATTGTTTAGTTAATCGCTCAAATTGCGCCATCAGCGGGGCAATAGTGTCCTCACTGTAATAGTGACGGTCCCAGGTAAAGGAGACCTCAAGTGTTTCCCCCGACATGGCCAATACGGAAAGTGGATAATTCGGCGCCTCATTACCGATAAAGTCTTTGAGTAAATGATTTGAATCAGAGATTTTTTCCACCGGATAGTTTTCATAAACAAACAGGCTTTGGAAAAATTCGTGGTTATTGCTCAGGCCCAACAAACTTTGAATATGAGGCAGAGGCGTGACTTCGTAGCTCAGTTTCGCTGATTCTCTTGCCTGCATATGACGCAGGTGCTCAAGCAAATTCAATTGTGCATCAAATGTGACACAGGTGGGTGTAGTGTTAATACACAGACCGACCATCTGGTCACCGTGTTTAATATTCTGGATACCGCTGCGTCCGGAACTGACGCTACCGAAAGTGACGGTCTGATTACCACTGTGCAAATGCAACAATAGCCCCCAAACAAACTGCAACGCCGTATTGTTGGTGATTCTGTATTGTTTGAGCAATTGCTCCAACTGTGCTGTCGTTTCTTTGCAAAAGCTAAAACTGGTAGTAGTGAAATTATCGCGCGCTTGATCTTGCTGTTTCTGGTTGATTTCCCCCTGTTGTCGGGAGAACAGGAACTCTCCGGGCAGTGGCGTTCTCTCTTCATGAGCGCTTAAATATCGCTTCCAATAGGCACTATCATCTTCGAGGTTGCGGTTAATCAGTGTTTTAACATAAGCCCCATAAGAGGCCGATGCAGGCAGGTGATAGTCCTGCTGTTGCATTAATGCTTGATAAAGCTTAAACAGATTCGATAACACAATATTTTGCGACCAACCGTCCAGCATAATATGGTGTTGTTCAAACAGTAAATAACTGCAATCTCGCCCCTGAAAAAGATGCATACGCATCAGTGGACCACCTTCAAAGCAGATCCCCGAGCGCTTACTTTCCCGCATCCACTGCTCGCAAGCGACTTTAAGCTCCACGTCGTCTTTGTCTGTCCAGTCAGTTTCCTGAACCTCTACAGGCATTTGTTTTACAATCACCTGCAGACCAGTACCTGAATCAAACTCGCTTGCAGATACAACCTGCATACGCAAAGCATCGTAATGGTTAACAACCAACTGCCAGGCTTGCTGTAAAATATTTATGTCGGTTCTGCCATTGATGCCGATAGCAGCCTGGGTCAAGTACATGCCTTTATTTTCATTACTACGCGCTAACAGCGTTTCGAACAAAATGCCTGATTGCAATGGTGTCAGCGGATAAATATCCTGAATATTATCTAGTGCAATGGCGCGTTGTTGCGGTAGTGCTGAAGTCAATTTGTCCAATTCGGGTAAGGTCACCGTCAGCAGTGGAAAATCCCCCGGCGTAAAGCCTAATTTGGTGGATTCTGAGCAATGGCTCAGCAACAATTCCAATGCATCAACAAACCGCTGCTGCCATTCGCTAATGGGCTGGCTTTGCCATTGCTGTGGGTAACTGAAAGTAAACGACAATTCACCGAATACCACCATGCCGTTAATTCTCACCAGTTTATCGGCTTCTTTTTCCGGAGATATTGCCTGACCACTGCTGTTGTCACTGAAGCTGAAATGATTATCAGCTGGTGTTTTGTCTTTTGTGTCAAAATCCCCCAGGTAATTAAAAATGACTTGAGCCTGAGGCATCTTTTGCACTGTGTCGTGCTGGTTGATGTGGCGAAAAATCGAAAAGCTCACACCTTTGTTGGGGATTGCGTTTAAGGCGGTTTTCACCTCTTTAATGCTCAGTCCGATATCCTTTGGGTTCGACAGCTGTAAGTGCACCGGATAAATACTGGTAAACCAGCCAAGGGTTCTGGTGACATCGATAGCGGCGTCTATTTGTTCACGACCATGACCTTCCATATCCACCAGCAAAGATGAGTGACCTGATATTTGTTGATAGCTCAACATCAGTGCTGTTAGCAAAATATCATTAATGTCAGTGCCATAGGCTTTATGGCAATGCTTTAACAATTTCTCCGTATGTGACCGAGATAAACTTACTTTATCCTGACAAAAATCTTTGTATTTAAACGCTTCGGCTGCAAAAGCGGGGGCTAAAGATTGCGCCTGCTCACTTTGTCCAACCCAATATGCCAGGTCTTTTTGTCCCTGATCCGTATCAATATAATTTTCCAGTGAATCAACCCAATTTCGATATGAGCTGCGTTTATCCGCCAATTTTAGCGTTTCACCAGCCATGTGCTGCGCAATTAAACGGTCCAGATCTTCCAAAAGAATACGCCACGAAACACCATCTATCGCCAGGTGATGGATGATGATAGCTAACTGATCTGTGCCTTTACCTTTGGCGTCAAACCATAACCACCGCATGATGGGGCCATTTTCCAAATCGAACTGGGTCTGCCAGTGATCACAGGTTTTCTCAACAAACTCGCTACGGGCGTGTTCGTCGAACAGAGAAATATCAAACCGATGTAACCCTAATGTCTCTGGATTTGCTGCATCAACCGCCCCTGAAAGATCACCTTGATACTGTTGCTGCCAGGTGCCATTGGTATGGAAATAGCGAAGTCGCAAGGCGTCATGCTGTTTTAGTAGCGTATTATTGATCGCAGTTAAATCAGTAAATGACAGCGATGTGTTCAGGTTCAGCAGCACAGATTGGTTGTAATGATGACGGTCTGTTTGGCTTGTCTCAAAGAATTCGGTCTGCACAGGGCTCAATTTAACAGGCCCTTCCAATATCCCTTCCTCTTTCAGAATCTCTCTGGATTTTGAGGTATCACAATGTGCCACCAAATCGGCGATACTCTGGTGATTAAACATGTCGCGAATATCGAAATGAATCTGATGTTCGATTGCCTTGGCGATAATTTGTATGGTTTTAATGGAATCACCACCCAACTCAAAAAAGTTATCGCGAACGCCAATCTTATCTGTCTCAAGATTGAGTACTTCAGCCCAGATTTCCACCAGTTTTTGTTCCGTATTATTGCGCGCAGCCACGTACTCCTGGCAAGACTCAAAGCTAACCTCATGCTGCTGCAACGCAAGGCGGTCGATTTTTCCATTGGGGGTCAGTGGAATAGCATCCAGCTTCACATATGCTGACGGCAACATAAATTCAGGTAAACTCTTCTTAAGCCAAGCCCCCGGTTCAACTTCATTGCCCCTCGAAGTCTGTTCGGTATCCTGAGCTTTCGCTTCTTGTGTTATTGTATCCTGCTCTTCGCCGCTGGGCTCAACAACGTAAAACGCAATTAGCTTCTTGTCATCAGCTTGACCTTGGGTCACCACGACACTGTCTTTTATTAATGGGTGTTTATTAAGCTGAGCTTCAATCTCCCCTAACTCAATGCGAAAACCACGAATTTTCACTTGAGAGTCGATTCTGCCTAAATATTCGATGTTACCGTCATCTAACCAGCGTGCCAGATCGCCAGTTTTATACATTCGTGTTCCGGGGTTAAAAGGATTGGCAACAAATTTCTCAGCAGTCAGTTCAGGTCGATTCAAATAGCCTCGGGCTAGTCCGTCACCGGCAATATACAACTCACCGGGGATACCCACAGGTTGTGGCTGCGCAAATTCGTCCAATATGTAAATCTGGGTATTATTAATCGGGCTGCCAATATCAATATTCACAATCGTTCCGCCATTGCCAAACTGCGACGCAGGATAGCGGGATACACAGCAGCCCACTGTGGCTTCTGTGGGCCCGTATTCATTGATAATTTCGATACCAGAACCTGGCACATTGAGAAAATCAACATGTTCACTGGTTAAGGCTTCGCCCCCTAAAATTAAGAGGTTATTACGTTCAAAAAATGTCTTGGGGATCCGTTTGAAATTATTCTTAAGCAGTAACAAATGACCCGGTGTGAGTTTGACAAAATCATACCCTTTGTCCAAAAATGCTCCACCTCCGAATAGTTCAAGACTGCTGTCAGAACTCACTTCAATTGTTTTACCCAACATCAGGGGTGAAAATAATGCCGTAACTGAAGCATCAAATGACAATGGAAAATGAACAATGCTGGCACCGTTGCGCTCCTGCTGAGGCTGACGGGCTTCAGGAAAGTAGTGTTGCAAGCAATAGTGCAAATAGTTCATCACACTGCGATGTTCCAACATAACGCCTTTGGGTTTGCCCGTGGAACCTGAGGTATAAATGACATACACCAGGTGATGAGCCTCAACGTTATCCTGCAATGCAACACCACGGTGTTGTTGCTCAGCGACATGCTCTTCTATTGCTGACCACTGGGTATCCAAGGCAAGTAGTTTACTGCCTTTGGGTATCAGGTTTGAAAGCCTGTCTTTGAGTTTACTCTGGGTGAGCACTATAGCGGTTTGAGAATCCTCCACCATATAGGCCACTCGCTCATCTGGATAAGTGGGATCCATTGGCACATAAGCTCCCCCGGCCCGTAAAATGCCAAGCACGGCGACCACCATATCCAGGGACTTTTCAATACAAACCCCCACCAGAGTGTCGGGCTTAATCCCTTGTAATTGCAGATATAACGCCAGGTCGTGGCTTTTCTTGTGGAGTTGTTGATAGGTTAGTGTTGCATCGTCATATAGCACCGCAACCTTGTCGGCATAGCGCTCAGCCTGCGCCACAAACCGTTGGTGGATGCAGGTGTCTTTGGCATAGTCTGTTTGGGTTTGATTTTGACCACTTAACCATTGCTGTGTTTGGGCTTCGCTTTGCAATGCCAGTTTTCCGATGATGGCGTCGGGATTACTAATGATGGCCTGGCATAGACTGTTAAAGTGACGCGCCATTTGCGCAATGGTTTCGCGCTTAAATAAGGCACTGCGATACTCAATAGAGCCCGCCAATTCAGTATTGTGTTCGTTAAACTCCAGGGTAATATCGAACTTACTGATCCCCGCTTCTACAGGCCGGGCTTCCATCCCCGGACCAAGTGTTCTGTCTGGCGTATTTTGTAGCACAAACATCACCTGGAACAATGGACTGATTGCAGAGTTTCGCTCGGGTTGCACTAATTCAACCACATGTTCAAAAGGCGTGTCCTGATGTTCGAAGGCTTCCAGACAAGTGACTTTCACTTGGTTCAGCACCTCGCCAAAAGTAAACTCTCCCGCTAATTGATTGCGCAATACCAAGGTATTGATAAATAAGCCAATCAAACTTTCAGTGCCTTCATGATGACGATTGGCCACGGGTGTCCCGATACAGATATCTTCTTGAGCGGTGTGGCGATACAACAAGACGTTAAATACCGTCAGCAGCAACATATAGAGTGTACAACCTTGTTGTTCAGCGAAGTGTTTGAGCTGCCGGGTAAGTTGCGGGTCCAAAGCGAATCGGAGTCTGTCACCCGTAAAATCCTGAACAGCAGGCCTTGGAAAATCCGTTATCAAATTTAAGCTTTCTGGAATTCCGGTGAGCTTGTTCTGCCAATAAGCCAGCTGTTTTTGCAACACACTCTTTGCTGATAAGTCACTTTGGCTAGCTTGTTCGTCTTTGTTATTGGCGTTTTCGCGTTCGCCCCCCAGCCATTTTCTTTGCCAGATACTGTAATCCAGATACTGGAATTGCAGTGAGGGGAGTTGCGGGTTCTCTCCTTTTTTGAAAGCCGCCATAATAAAAGCGAATTCTTTTACCAGTACCCCCATTGACCAACCATCGCTGATAATGTGATGCATGTTAGTGAGCAACACAGATTCCTGCTCTGTCAGTTTGAAGATCTGTGCTCTTAACAGGGGCCCGGTGGCCAAGTTGAAGGGGGTTTTTGCCTCTTTCTGACAACGGCGCATCACATCCTGCTGCTGCTCCGAGTGGCATGTAATACCACTGAGATCCACCTGCTCCAAAGAAAAGTGCAACTCATCAAGAATTCGCTGTTGAGCTTTACCCTTGTAGCTTGGAAACACGGTGCGAAGATTTTCGTGACGAGCAATAATCAAATTAAAAGCGCGTTCAATAAAGCTCACATTGAGCCGCTCTCCTGGCTGACTTTTAATGCTTACCGCTACTGGAATATTATAACTGGCACTTTGCTTTTCCATTTGGTCGATGAACCATAACCGTTCCTGGGAAAAGCTAAGCGGAAAGCCTGTGATGGTTTCACCTTCTGCAGTAACCCTGGCAACAGCTTGTATTGCTGGAACTTCCGCTTCTTGCTGCGACGCTTGTGAAGCCTCTAAAAAGGCAATGACTTCGGCTTTGTTGGCTACCAATTCATCGCGGATCTCGTTATTCCAAGTCCCTTTAGGCGCTTTGAACTTTAACTGCGAATCCTCTAACCATAGCTTAATTCCCAGTTGATTAATTCTGTTGATAAATGTCGCTATAGTCATCTTACCGAGTCCTTCAATTGTTACTTCTTAATCTTGTTTTGCACGAGTGATTTACGTAGCTGGAAAAATTCAATCACCTGGCATTTTTTATTTTCTATTGTGTCGCGCTATCACTTGAACTTGCAGCGGGGCAACGCTTTGCAGAGAAAAGAGCTTTACCAAAAAGCTACTTTTACGACATCGCCACCAGAATTTTTCGCGGGCCAGAAAAAGGCGCCCTGCCGTGAGCCATCAACACGTTGTCAATAATCAACGCATCCCCTTTTTGCCAGGGGAAATAGATGGTCAGTTGTTTGAATGCATTTCTTACGCTAGCCAACATCTCGTCGGACATTTCACTACCGTCACCAAAGCATGCGTGTTGTGGTAACTCGTGTAATTTGCCGTTACACATATCCACCATGGCTTCGTAGTAATCACGAGGATGGTTAGAGGCGTGAAACTGATCTGCCTGATTAAACCAGGCCTTTTCTTTAGTAACAGGATGGGTCGCGACCCCCAGACCTAACTGGGTGGTTCGTAATCCTCCGTCCTTTTTCCATTCAAAATCGATATTGGATTTCTTACAAAACTCAGAGACTTCATCTTTGTCTTCAGTTTCAAAGGTATCCTGCCACGAAGGCCCGAAAATACCTGTGCCATCATGCATATTGCGTATATAGGTCACCTTGCGTTGCTCGAACATATCGATGACTTCCGGGTCCAACAAGCTCAACACTTTGCGGCCATCGGCAATCAGTGTATTACCGTCTTTGTGGGGCGCTGTTACACAACAAAAAAATAAGTGTTCTGGCCACTGTTGGTTGTAGGAAAACTCATTGTGCAACGAAATAAAATGTTCGGCGGGGTATTCTGTGGAGGTATATATACCTTTTGACAGCTTAGTACGAGGTGAGTTTCCGCCGGTGTAATCCAATAAACCGGATTGTTTAAACTGCTGTAAAAACTCATCAAAGTGCTCAACTGTATCAATGCCAAAGTTACGCAGCAAGATAGCGCCATGGCTTAATAGTTTCTCTTTTAACAAGTCACTGTTTTCTGCCTTCCATGCGGTTAATTCAGATAGTTTTGAAGCACTGGATGGCCCCTCAGCCTCGATGATAAATGGAGCACCACATTGCTCGTTGAATATTTTTGTTGTTATGGTCATTTAATCATTCTCACAAAAAGTGGAGAGCCCGTAGGCTCATCCAGCATTATTTATCTCTACCTTATAAAACGCCTATTTGGCCGCCGCCATAGGGCTGTTTTGCGCTGTATTCATAGAGAAATCTTTCTCCATAGCCATAGAAAGACCCGCGTCCATAGTGGCGTTTGGCGTCATAGCTTCGTCCATCATGGCTTCTTTGAAGATATTCACAGCCACTTCACGGAAACACTCTCTTTCATAATCGTTTTCCAGGTCTTCAAGGATGTGACGCTCATAGGTCATTTTTCCTTTGCTGTAAAAGCGCACGATTGGATGCAGATATTCCACTTCATGGGCTTTTTCCGGCGACGGATCACGCTCAATGTTGAAGGTGTCGGTTACATGACTGAAATCGCCGTATTCCAATGAAATTGTGCAGTAAGAGTCGAGAGAGGAAAGCTCGCTATCTGCCATATATTCGAACGGCACATCTTTCAGATACGTTAACTCTTCTACATCGTCAAATACCATGACATCACCGATAAAGCCCGGCTGCAAGAACATGGCTGACGAGTATGTCATTTGTTTGAGTACATGTTTGGCAACTGCTTCGGGATCTCTGGCTAGTTTTTCAGCAGGCCAGGCGACACCGTGATTTTTCTTGTTAAGCAAATTAGCCAATGCCTGAATGTTGTATCTGAAACCGTGAATAAAACCAGACATGGTCTTTTTAAAATCTCGCTGATGCATCAACACACCGGCGAAATACATACCTGGTACATTGGTAGATTCCCATGAGCTGGTCATTTTCGGGAACTTGCCTTCGTGGCTTAGTGCTGGAGTGCAGCTTTCATCAAAGATGGAATTATCAAATTTGAATCCCGTTGCCATGATCACGTGATCAAATGGGATAGAACGCAACTCATCTTTGGCGTGTGTGTAATGGATGTGAGCCATGATTTTGCCATCTTCGGTGCGCTCCAAAGAAGTGATATCCGCATCCAAAACGATGTTCTGCGATTTCAACTGATAAGTGTCCAGGAAGTTGTTGTTGACGGCGCGCACATTGCCAACATAGTGAGAATTCCACGCCAGTTTGATGGGGCTCGGGCTACACAGAGCCACAACAGCGGTGGTTTCAATCAGGTTTTCAGCAGTTTCCAGTGCTGAATTACCTTTACCTAAAATAAGTACCCGCTTATTTTTGTATTTCATCGGGTCGATAGAGTGCTCGCTGTACATCTCAGCTAATTCAGCGCCCGGGAATGTTGGAATTTTTTCTTTGGAAAAGCCAGTAGCAACGATAATGTTCTTAGCCACCACCATATCGCCACTTTCACTTTTCACTGTGAATTCACCTTTATTCTTGCTGACCTTAGCCACTTTAAAGCCATACTTAATTTTCAGGTTGTGGGTACTGGTAAAATCTTCCAGATATTCAGTCAACTTATCCGCAGATGAGAAATAGTCCTGACTGTACTCAGGGAAGAAAACCTTGTCGTTTAATAACGAATTCCAATCCCAACGCAAATTAATTTCCGCGTCATCAAAACCGGTATTAACCTTATTGATTGAAATCAGTTGTCTGTGACGAGGGTAGTGACGGAAGAACTCGCCAACATTGTCAGCAGCCTCGACGATAGTGTAGCTTTTTTGCTGCTTTTCCAGAAAATAAGCCAGCTGTAAACCTGCAGGGCCCGCGCCCACAATAACGTAATCTAGTTTCATATTTACCTTCATTTTTGTTTTTAGGTTAAGTAGTTTTTTGCCGGGCGAAGCGCATTAGCTCTGTCGTTAGGTAAGTCTTTTAGCACTGTGCCCGGAATTTAATTTCTTCGGTTAAAATTTTTAAAAGCGATTTTTCACATTAAAGGGCACCCTCCACAAAATCATCGTCAGTGGCTTGTCCGGTGTTCGCCGACTCGCCTGTGGACAGCAACCCATCAGGCTGCTCAGGAGTGGTATTGGCGATGATGTATTCCGCTGTACCACTGATGGTTTTCAGGTTGAAGAGCGCTTGCAATGGTAATTTGATTTGCAGCTCTCGCTTCACTTTGGACACCAGCATAACCGCCAGCAATGAGTGACCACCGAGACTAAAGAAATCGTCATTAATTCCGATGGTTTCTGGGGCGATTTGCAGTATGCCAGCCCAGATATCCACCAACTTTTTCTCAAGGTCATTGTGCGGTGCCACGTATACCGTTCCTGAAGCAAGGCTGATATTCATCTGCTCTAACGTCTGCCGGTCCACTTTACCGTTGGCCATCAGCGGCATTTCTGGCAGCGCGGCAAAGGCCATTGGTACCATGTATTCAGGAAGGGTTTGCAACAGGTGTTCTTTGAGCGCTTCGCTGTCCGGGGTTTGCTCTGTGTCATTGGCGATGTAAAAGGCGATCAACTGTTTGTTTATCAGGCCATCTTCGTTTTCCTGGCTTTGCACCACTACAACCGAACTGGCTATCTGAGGATGTTGATTCAGCACAGATTCAATCTCAGCCGTTTCGATTCGGAAACCACGAATTTTCACCTGGGTATCAATGCGCCCTAAGTACTCGATGTTGCCATCATCTAACCAGCGTGCCCGATCCCCGGTTTTATACATTCTTCCGGAACGAGTGAATGGATTGACAACAAACTTCTCCTTGTTCATGTCTGGACGATTCAGATAACCTCGTGCTACGCCGTCACCAGCGATATGGAGTTCGCCTGGCACACCTACCGGAGCAGGCAAGCCCTCTTTGTCCAGAATATACACTTGAGTGTTATTTAGCGGTTTACCTAAGACAATACTGGTGCTATTGCAGGTATTTTCCTGGGTCAAAGGCTCCGAACAAATTTTCGAAATTGTGGTTTCAGTAGGACCGTAGTTATTAAAGACCTGGCACTGGGGATTTAGCACGTTAACCAAATCTACAATGGGTTTACTTAACGCTTCACCAGCAAAAATCAACGCTTTTTCTACTTTCACTATCTGGGTTTCTGAGGTTTTGAACATCTCAAAGTGAGAGGGCGTGATTTTCATGCAGTCGATGGGATGCGCAGCCATATAACTGTGCAGATCTGCTGGGTTGTTCACGTAATCATTACTGAACAAGGTCAGCGTTTTGCTAAACAGCAGCGGCACATACAAGGCAATATTGCCCAAATCGGAGGAAAATGTGGACACTGCAGCAAATGTATCACAGGCCAATAAATCCATGTTTTCCACAACAGAATAACAATAATCCACCACCATTCGATGTTCGATCATTACCCCTTTGGGCTGCCCTGTTGAGCCAGAGGTATAAATCACATACGCCAGATTGTCGGATGTAGCTGAGGTATTGAGATTTTGATCACCTGCGTTAACTCGAGCAATGATGTCATCAGCAAGACATCCTCTATCGTCTAACACAATGACTGTTGTTCCAGGTTTTACCAAGGAGGAGACTTTGTCTTTAAATTTTGTCTGAGTAATGACGATGTTGGCCTGGCTATCTTGCAACATGTAAGACAAACGCTCTTGTGGATAATCAGGATCCAGTGGCACATAAGCGCCACCAGCTTGCAGAATGCCCACGAGCCCCACCATCATGCTCAGTGATCTTTCCACACACAAGCCCACCAGACTATCTGGCTTAACCCCCTGTGATTGGAGATATAAGGCCAATGTCATACTCTGCAGATGTAGCTGCTTGAAAGTCATTTCTCTGACTTCGCTCTCGTGTGCTTCCACTAAAGCCACTTTCTCAGGGTTTTCTGTTACCTGATGATTGAACAACTGATGGATACATTGGCCCTTCGGATAAACCAGGTTATTGCTATTGTTTTCCACCAACAGTTTTTGTTGTTCTACTTCATCCACATAATTCAATTGGGTGAGTCGCGCTGTTGGCTCCGCGACAATTGCTCGGCAAAGTGCGGTGAAATGCTTCACCATGCGCTCAATAGTTTGCTGCTTAAACAACGCCGTTTTGTAGACAATCATGCCTTCCAGACCTTGCTCAGTTTCTGTGAAGTGCACAATCAAATCGAAGCGGCTGAAATTCAATGCCAGTGGAAAGTCCCGGATATCCTCATCTGAGAGATCCATGGCCACGTTGTGCAACACAAACATCACCTGGAATAACGGACTAATGCCGACAGTTCGGTCGGGTTGAACCAGATCGACAACTTTCTCAAATGGCGTATCTTGGTGCTCATAGGCTTCAAGGCAGGTGTTTTTCACCTGCTCCAGGAAAGATACGAACGAGTCATCATCTTGCACCTGGTCACGGTAAACCAGGGTGTTGGCAAACATACCAATCAGGCTTTCTGTTTCCTCGTGTTGACGATTGGCGATAGAACCACCAAAACAGATATCTTCTTGACCAGTGTAACGGTATAGCAAGGCTTTAAACGCTGCCTGTAAAGTCATGTATAAAGTCGCGTCTTGCATCTCGGTTAACTGATTGAGTGCCTGTGTTAATTCGGCATCAATATGAAACACTTCGGTAGCCCCGGCAAAGTTGGGCACAGTGGGTCGAGGAAAATCTGTGGCTAGCTTCAAGCGCTCTGGTGCATCTGCCAATTTCTCGCGCCAGTAGTCTAGCTGCTTGTCTAGCAGGCCACTTTCTTCCATGTACTTTCTTTGCCAGATACTGTAATCCAAATACTGAACAGGCAGTGCTGGTAACTGTGGAGCCTGACCTTGCTGCAGCGCAGACATAATCTGACGGAATTCCTTGATGATGACATTCATAGACCAGCCATCACTGATGATATGATGCATGTTCAATACCAGCACATGTTCCACATCACTGAGTTTAATGATCTGGCCTCGAATGAGCGGTCCTTGTCCTAAATCAAAAGGTGTAGACGCCTCTTTTTGACACAACTCCTGTGCAACTTCTACCCGTTGCGCATGGCTTCCAAGATGAGTTAAGTCTGCACTTGCTAACTTGAATTCCAGGTGTTCTAAAATAACTTGCTGAACTTTGCCATCCACACCCGGATACAAGGTGCGTAAATTTTCGTGACGAGCAATAATCAAATTCATGGCCTGCTCTACCTGTCGGCTGTCCAACGGCTGGCTCGCATCGCTTTTGATTGTCACAGCGCCAGGAATATTGTAACCGGCACTGTCAGGATCCAGCTGATCGATGAACCACAAGCGTTCCTGAACATAACTCAGTGGCAGCGAGTCATTGCCTTGCGCTAGCAATTCAGCGCGGCTAACCGGTACGATTGCAGGTAACTGACTTTGCTCAGTTTTACTCACAGTGTCAGCTAACTCGGCCACCGTTTCCTGTTCAAACAGCGTTTTTAACGCCAGATCAATGTTAAACAACGCGCGAATTTTAGAAATTACCTGGGTCGCCAGCAACGAGTGTCCCCCCAGTGCAAAGAAGCTGTCATGGATCCCGATTTCATCAACCTCTAGTCCCAAAACTTCACTCCAGATTGCGACTAAAGCTGCTTCGTTGTCATTGCTCGGTGCCACATAGCCCTGTTTATGGGCCAGATTCAACTCCATAGTTTCCAATGCCAGGCGGTCGACTTTGCCATTCGGTGTTAATGGCACAGATGCAATGCTGACCCAGGCTGCTGGTACCATGTACTCAGGTAAATCCAACCTGAGCGCGGCTTTTAGTTGCTCGACATCCAGTTCAATTAACTTATCTTCCGTGGAGGCTTTGGCCAAATAGAAGGCCACAAGTGACTTACTGCCTTCTTCGCCTCGGGCTACCACCACACTCTCTTTAATTTCCGGGTGGTGATTCAGTCGCGTTTCAATCTCACCGGGTTCAATGCGATAACCGCGCAGCTTCACCTGCTGATCAGCCCGTGCAATATAGCTCAGCTGCATAAAATCGCGATCGTTGTCTGGTACCCAACGTACCAGATCCCCGGTTTTATAAAGACGCGCCTTGATATCATCGGAAAAAGGATTGGCAATAAACCGTTCAGCGGTCAGTGCAGGTTGATTCAAGTACCCCCTGGCCACCCCCTCACCACCGATGTAAAGTTCACCGGCGACACCAACCGGAGTCGGGTTAAGTGCTTTGTCCAACACGTATAACTGCGTATTGGCAATAGCGTTACCTAACGAGACTGTATCGGTAACCTGACAGGTAGTGGACCAAACAGCGGTCTCAGTGGGGCCATACATATTCCAAAGTTCCAACTGCTCACAAGCCAATAAGCCCTCTTTTAAATCGTTGCTCATTGCTTCGCCGCCACACAGGGCCTTGAGTGACTGCTCTGGTTGCCAGTTGTTATTTAGCAGCATTTTCCACGTGGCAGGTGTCGCCTGCATAACGGATACATTATGGCTGCTTATCAGGTTAGCCAAACGATCTGGCGAGCTGATGTCGTCGGCAGCAGCAAGCACCACCTTTCCGCCACTAATCAGCGGCAGATAAAGCTCTAAAACGTGAATATCAAAAGACAAAGATGTTACTGCCAGCAAAGTATCTTTCTGACAGAAACCAGGCTTGTCTTGCATTGAGCTCAGGAAGTTGGTGACATTATGATGCTCCAGCATCACGCCTTTGGGTTTACCTGTTGAACCTGAGGTGTAAATCAAATACGCCAGGTTGCTGGCACTCAGGCCCACTTCCCGGATATCAATATTATCAGTGGATTGCTGCATTAACTCGCTGGCAAAGGCAGCATCATCCAGACAGATGACCTGATCTACGGAGGCGGTTTGTTGTTGGGCCAACTGCGCCGCAAAGAGACCTCCAGAGAACAGTTCGGTAGTAAACTGCTGGGTCAGGTGCGTTTGGGTAATAACCCAATGCACTTCTGAATCTGCCACCATGTGTACCAAGCGGGCGCGCGGGTAAGCTGGATCCATTGGCAGGTATGCTCCACCCGCCTTCATAACCGCCAAAACACTAATCAACATTTCAGTAGAGCGATCGACACAGATACCCACGACTGATTCAGGCTTAACCCCCTGTTTAACCAGATAATGAGCCAGTTGATTGGCGCGATGATTTAGCTGCGCATAAGTCAATGCCTCACCGGCAAAAACCAAGGCGACCTCATCAGGTTGGGCTTCTGCTTGTGCTTCAATCAGTTGGTGAATGCATTTTTCCTTAGCATAGTCAGTTGCAGTATCGTTTTGCTTGTCCAGGAGTGCGAGTTCCGACGCTGATAATCTGTTGCTGATATCCTGCAAAGTTTTGCAATCAGAGCTCTGCAAAGCAGCCAACACTTTAGCGAAGTACTGTAATAATCTGGCAATGGTGGCATCACTAAACTGCTCGGCGCGATAGGCCAACTCAAAACTGAGCTGACTATTTTCCGGGTTATTTTCAGGTAGCACGGTTAAGGTCAGCGCATAGTTGGTTTGCTCATCATTCTGAATGCCAGAAACTTTAAGGTCAGAGTCAGCAATCACTTTTTCGATTTCCTGATCCACCGGATAGTTTTCAAATACCACAAGGGTATCGAACAGGTTTCGCCCCCTTTCACTGCCTTTGCCCAGTGGGCTTAATTGCTGAATCTCAGATAGCGGCACAAAACCATGGTCGGCGCGCTCAATACTGGATTTGTTAAGTGCTTTCAACCAAATGTCGATAGCACCGTCTTTAGTAACATCAACCAAAACCGGCAGACTGTTAATAAACAGTCCAACCATCTGCTCAACATCCATGATCTGCGCCGGACGTCCCGAGATAGTCTCGCCGAAAATCACTTGCTGTTCACCGCTATAACGGTGCAGCAAATAAGCCCATGCGGCCTGAACTAAGGTATTGAGCGTGACCTGATGTTGCTTCGCAACTGATTGTAATTCGGCGTATTGTACTGCGTTCAGAGTATGCACTTGTTTTCTGGCGCCCGCGCTTTGCCTGTCACTCTGGCTCTCCACATCAAGCTGAGTGGTTGCTACCACACTTGCTAACGTTGTTTTCCACCAGTTGCGCGCTTTTTCGTGGTCTTGCTGCTGCAGCCATGAAATATAGGTGCCATAGGACTGAACCTGCAGTAGTGATGTGGCTAAACTGGCAGACATGGGGTTATTTTCGCCATGCGCAGATTGTTCAGCTTCCAGGTACAACGCCATAACGTCTTTAAACACCAAGGGTAACGACCAACCATCTGTCAACGCGTGGTGATTTGACCAAATCAGGCAGTGTTGCTCTTGTGACAATTTCACCAAGGTAATACGCATCAACGGAGGCCGTGCTATATCAAATCCCTGAGCTTTATCTTCCTTAATCAAGATTTCCAGGCGCTTCTGGCGTTCTTCTTCACTCAATGCTGACAGGTCAACTTGTGCCAATGGAAGTTCAGCCGTCGATAAAACTAACTGCCAGGTAAAATCTTCAGTGAACAAGGTGCGATATACATCATGGCGACTGATAACGGTATTAAGGGCCCATTTCAGGGCATCGGTGTTAAGAGGGCCAGACAAATTAAGCGACAATTGTGATACATACGCAGAGGCATCAAGACTGCTATGGAACAACATCCCCTGCTGCATACCTGTGGTCGCATAAGCCTTTTCCAGGTTAGGCCATGTCTGGTGCCACAAAGCCACTTTCGCTTGCACATCGGACGCCAATCCCTGCTGTTTGAGGATATTGGCATCAGGGAGTTCAGCGTTTTGTTCCAGTGTATTTTGCGTATTCACCTGAGCTGCCAATTTTTCGATGGTCTGTGACTCAAATAATTGACGTGTAGTGAGCCCAAGCCCGGCCTGAGTAGCTCGATTGACGGCTTGAATTGCCAAAATAGAATCACCGCCTAAGGCAAAGAAATTATCGGTGATACCTATCTTTTCTATCTTCAACAATTCCTGCCAGATGTCACACAATTGCTTTTCTGTCTCTGTGCCAGGTGCCACGTATTTCTGAGTCGTGAGTTGAGCCGAGACGTCTATAGCCAGCAGTGCTTTACGGTCAACTTTACCATTGGCAGTCAAAGGCAGTTGCTCCAACATCACAAACGCCGACGGCATCATATAATCCGGTAAAGACTGCTTAAGATGGTCGCGCAAAGAAGCAATGATTTGCTCCGGACTTTGAGAAAGTTCAGCGTTCTTGAGTTCTGTACGTGTAAAGAAAGCAACCAGTTTTTTCGGCGTATCTCGGTCGATAACTGCTACTTCGTTAAGTTGTTCGTGCTGCAACAACACCGCTTCGATTTCACTGAGCTCAACGCGAAATCCGCGAATTTTCACCTGCTGATCAATACGCCCCAAAAACTCCAGCTCACCGACACTGTGTGCGGATCCCGTACCGGGAATACAGCGCACCAGGTCACCAGTGCGATATATACGTTCGCTACTATTTTTCACGCCAGGATTGTAAAAAGGATTGGCAATGAACTTCTCGTCAGTCAATCCTGGTTGATTGATATAACCTCGCCCAAGGCCAATGCCGCCAATGAATAGCTCGCCAGCAACACCCACAGGGCAAGGCGCCAGATTGCGGTCCAGTACAAAATACTGAACATTGGCAATGGCGCGTCCAAAAGACATCACCTCATCACCGGGTATGCAGTGTTTAAAACTGCTGGAAATACTGGTTTCGGTAGGTCCATAAACGTTAAAAAATTTTGCCCTTTTACCCCATTTTTCCACCAGTTCCAGGCTGTATTTTTCGCCACCAGCCTCAACGGTTTTAATGCCAGGCATAGCCTCCGCGTCTAGCAGAGCAAGAACCGATGGCGGAACGTGTAAGTGGGTCACCCCGGATTTATTCACCACCTCGGTGATAGTATCCAAATCCAACAGGTCATCGTTGCTGATCAGGCGCAATGTGCCGCCTGATGTCAGCGCTCCAATCCAGTCTTCTGCACCGGCGTCAAAAGCGAAGGAGTAGTATTGTAAAATACACGTATTGCAGTCATAGCCGAATCGTTGCTGCATATCCAGAGCGAGATTCACAATACCGGCATGCTCAATAAGCACACCTTTGGGCTTGCCCGTGGAGCCTGAGGTGTAGATTACATAAGCCAGGTGGTTTGGCGTTAAAACCTCTCCGCAGGGCAGATTTGTCTTGTTTATATTCTCTTCACTGTAATCCCCCAGCAAAGCCTCACGTATTTCCTCGTCTAACGGCAGTATTTGCTGCTCATCCAAAGGTAACTCAGATAGCAGATCGTTTTCGGTCAGCAGGATTTCTACTGCCGAATCCTCCAGAATATACTCAATACGGTCTTGCGGGTAGCCAGGGTCGATTGGCACGTAGGCGGCCCCTGCTTTTAAAACCCCCAACTGGCCAATCATCATTTCCAGAGAGCGTTCCACGCAGATGCCCACCAATGCGTCGGGTTTTACCCCCTGCTCTATCAAGTAGTGAGCCACCTGATTCGATGCCGCATTCAACTGAGCGTAGGTGAGTTTTTCTTCGATACCATTGCATCCCGCACTAAACACCACAGCTATGGCGTCTGGACTTTGCTGCACCTGCGCTTCAAATAATTCATGTATACATTGATTTTGCGCAACATGGAGTTGCTCGGCATCAGAGGCAGCAGATTGCCCGCTTAACATCA
Source organism: Planctobacterium sp. AWM4_229 (assembly GCF_056160305.1). Lineage (NCBI taxonomy): Bacteria > Pseudomonadati > Pseudomonadota > Gammaproteobacteria > Alteromonadales > Alteromonadaceae > Planctobacterium > Planctobacterium sp. AWM4_229. The sequence continues at coordinate 145,592 of NZ_JBSWWX010000002.1, forward strand.
GCTGTGTTTCTGATTCGGTCAATAGCGGTAGTTCAGCAACGGTCATACTCGGCGTGTTTACAATTGCCTGCAACAAGACTTCAAAGTGGCGGCTCAAGCGTTCAATCGTGGCAGTATCAAATAGCGATGTGGCGTATTCCCAAACAAAGAGCATGCCGTGGTCAGCAGCTGGCTCCATTTCGAAAATATCTAAACTTAAGTCCAGTTTAGAAACCGATTGGTTTTGCTGCACCGCGTTTATGGTCAATTCCGGTAGCTCAAACTGACCAAGTTCATTGTTCTGCAGTGCCAACTTAACCTGCACCAGAGGTGAGTAACTCAAACTGCGATCCAGTTGTAATTCGTCCACCAGTTTTTCAAAGGGTAATTGCTGATGTTCGTATGCACCTAACAGATAGTCTTTAGTGCGTTGCAATAAGGTTTCAAACGTTGGGTTATCAGACAAGTCAGTGCGTAACACTAGCGTGTTAACAAAGAAACCCACCAGAGGCGCAAGTTCAGCCTGGTCTCGGTTTGCTACTGGCGTTCCCACCACAATGTCATCTTCGTTGGAGTAGCGACCTAATAAAACAGCGTAGGCGGCATTCAGTACCATAAACAGCGTAACATCGTATTGCTGCGCTAATCTGTGCAGCCCTTGTTGCACTTCTTTACTGATCTTTTGTTGATAAGTGCGTCCTGCAAAGTTTTGCATTGCTGGTCGCGCGCGATCCAGGGGTAAATTGTGAACCTCCGGTATGCCCTTCAACTGCGCCTTCCAGAACTGATAATTATGTTCTAGCACATCACCCTGTAACCAGTTGTTTTGCCACGAGGCATAATCTGTGTATTGAATTTCTAGCGCTGGTAATGGATTAGGCTGCTGCTCTACAAATGATTGATATAAGGCGGTGAACTCTTTAATGATGATACCTTCAGACCAACCATCAACGGCAATATGATGCATGGTAACCAATAAAGCATGTTCTTCTTCGCTGAATTGTAGCAATTTCACGCGCAGCATCAGGTCGTTACTCAAATCAAAAACCTTGTCGGTTTCTTCTTGTATATGGTGCCGTGTAGCCTGCTGTCTTTCAGCTTCGCTCAAGCCATGAAGGTGTTCAACTGGCAGTGATAAATCAAAGGATTTTGAGACAACTTGTGTCGCATCGCCCGACTCACTCGTGTGGAAAGTGGTGCGCAACACATGATGACGCTCTACGATACTCTGGAATGCAAATCTCAGTGCATCCAACGCCAGCTTGCCTGACAGGGTAAATCCGCGACAGAGGTTGTATTGGGTACTGCCCTGCTCGATTTGATCCAGTAACCAAAGTCGTTGCTGGTCATAGGAAAGTGGCACAGATTCATTAGTTTGTTGAGGTAAAATTCTTGGTACCTGGCTCACCGCTGCAATTTCTATGACTTTCGCCAGCTTCCTAACGGTTTGCTCAGTAAATAAAATTCTGATGGGCACTTCGACACTCCACACTTTGCGGATCTGTGCCACCAGACGAGCAGCCAACAAAGAGTGCCCTCCAAGCTGAAAGAAGTTGGCCGTAACACTGATGCCACGGTCCCCTGTCACGTCGATGTTTAAAAGCTCTTGCCACATCAAACAAAGTTGTTTTTCGGTTTCAGTCTCTGGCGCAACATAGTCTTCGGTAGCGCTAATAATCGGTTCAGGTAAGGCGTTGCGATTGATTTTACCGTTGGGAGTTAACGGGATCTGCTCTAAAACCATCACCGCAGAAGGCAACATGTAGCTTGGTAACAGAGTCTCCAGATAAGCACTTAAATCCGACTGCCAATCCCTCTCTGTTGCGGCACAAGCCACGGGAACCACATAGGCTACCAGATAACTTGCCTGCCCTTCACCAAAGACGTGTGCCACCGCATCTTTCACATCCTTATGCTGCTTTAGTGAAACTTCAATTTCTTCCAGTTCGATACGATGACCACGTACCTTTACCTGTAAATCGACACGGCGCAAATATTCCAATGTTCCGTCCGCTAACCAACGCACTAGATCTCCGGTTTTGTAAAAACGCTCATCAGCGTCTGTCGCAAACGGGTTGGTGATAAATCTCTCTGCAGTCAATTCAGGCTGATTCAGGTAGCCTCTGGCTACACCTGCACCAGCGATATAAAGCTCTCCCGCCACACCAACAGGTACTGGACTCAAGTGTTTGTCCAACACATAACATTGGGTATTCGCGATAGGTGTTCCAAGGGTGATATCATCTGTAATGCGCGTCGTGGCCGACCAGACTGCGGTTTCTGTTGGGCCATACATATTCCATAGCTCAATGTGAGCTTTAGTCAGCAATGCATCTTTTAAATCCACAGGCAAAGCTTCTCCACCGCAAAGGGCTTTCAAACCAGTTTCTGGTTGCCAATCGTTGTCGATTAACATTTTCCACGTAGCAGGTGTTGCCTGCATAATAGTGACACCATGGGCCTGCATAAGCGCTGCCAAAGCATCAGGGGACACTACTTCTTCTGCGGAGGCAATGATCACTTCGCCCCCTGCGATAAGAGGCAAATAAAGTTCCAGCACGTGAATATCAAAAGAAAGTGAGGTAACGGCCAGTAATATGTCGTTCTGTTGCAATCCCGGTGCTGTTTGCATTGCTAACAGGAAGTTTGTAATGTTTCGGTGCTCCAGCATAACCCCCTTGGGTTTGCCAGTTGAACCAGAGGTATAAATCAAATATGCCAGATGGCTTGCTGTCAGACCGAGCTCAGCGATATTGAGATTACTGCACTCGCACTGTGCCAGTATGTCTTGCATCTGTTGATTGTCCAGGCAAATTGCCTGTTGCCCTGAAAATCTCGCTTGCAGCGCCTCAGAAGTGATTACCCACTGAACACCAGAATCAGACATCATATGCTCTAGACGGGCATTCGGATAGGCAGGATCCATTGGCAAATAGGCACCGCCGGATTTCATAATGGCCAAACTAGCCACCAGCATATCTAGTGAACGTTCCAGGCAAATAGCGACGACCGTATCGGGTTTAACACCTTGAAGTACAAGGTAATGGGCCAGTCGATTAGCGTATTGATTAAGTTGTTCGTAAGTTAGACTTTTTCCATTACAGGTGGCTGCAATCGCAGTTGGTGTCTCGACTACCTGTTGTTCGAATAACTGATGAATAGTTTTATCTGTGGGGAATTCGGCTTGCGTACTATTCCAGGAGGTTAATAATGTGTTGTGCTCTGTATGGCTTAATAAAGGCAATTGGCTGATAGGAGTTTGTGGTGCGCCAACAATACTCTCAAGCAGCGCAGCAAAATGGGTCATCATGCCCTTAATGGTCGTTTCCTCAAATAGATCACTGGCATATCGCCACTCCATTTCAAGGCCGTTGTTATTTTCTTCGATGGTGAGCGTCAGATCGTATTGAGCAAAAGTTCCCAAAGACGCCAGTTGTTTGCTCTCTAGTCCTGCTAAATTGAGGGGTTCTGCGTCCTGACTTTGCAAGATCAGCATAACCTGGAACAATGGACTATGACTCAGATCACGCTGAGGTTGCAGTTCGTCCACCAATTTTGCAAACGGGGCTTGTTGATGTTCATAAGCCGCTAAAGTACGTTCTTTGCTTTGCTCAAGGAGCTGCACAAATGACGGATCCTCAGACAAGTCTGTGCGGAACACCAGATTATTGATAAACAGGCCAATTAACGAAGCCAATTCCGACTGCTCGCGATTGGCAACGGGAGAGCCAATCACAATATCTGTTTCACCGGAATAGCGACCAATAAATGAGGCAAAAGCGGCATTCATCAACATAAAGAAAGTGGCATTGCTGTTGTGTGCCAACTGATATAACGATTCCAGGAGGTCTTTTGAAAGTGTCTGTTTTAGCGCCGAACCAGAAAAGCTTTGTGCTGCAGGTCTGGGCTTGTCTAATGGCAAGCCATGCACTTCAGGTAATAAGTTTAGATGTTGTTTCCAGTAGTCCAGGTGATGTTTTAACACATCATCTTGTAACCAATTTCTTTGCCATTGTGCATAGTCGCCATACTGAATTGCCAATGGTGCCAGGGGATTCTCTGCCCCCTCACTATAAGCGCCATAAAGGGCATTCAACTCTTTGGTAAGCACTCCCAAAGACCAGCCGTCAGCGGCAATGTGATGCGCCGTTAATAACAGAATATGTGACTGGGCATTAAGCTTAAGCAAGGTGGCACGCAGCATTAAATCTTCTGCTAGATTGAACAGTTTGTTGGCTTCTTCCAAACTCAGTTGTGCAATACGCTGTTGCTGTTCGTTGTTTTGCAGAGTAGAGAGATCCAGCGCCGCCAATTCAAACTGGACGGCATTGTTGACCTGTTGTAGAACCTGACCATCTTGTTCTATGTAAGTTGTTCTCAAGGCTTGGTGTCGGTCAACTATCGTAATAAACGCCTTTTGCAGCGCACTGACATTGAGCTCGCCGAATAACTTTACAGACCAGGACAGATTATATTGCGCCCGGTCTGATTCAATTTGATTCACCAGCCACATCCGCTCCTGTGCAAATGAGGCAGGCAAATCTCCCGTTACCGATACAGCCTCAATGCTTGGCACAGTAGTGCCAGAAGCGGTTTCAATCACTTTGGCAAGTTTGCGAATCGTATTGTTGCTGAAGAAATCTCGAATCGAAACATCAATCTGCCACTTTTTCTGGATCTGGGAAATCAGATTTGTAGCCAGCAAAGAGTGGCCGCCTAAATTCAGGAAGTTGTCTTCTGCACCAATGTGCTCGACACCGAACGTTTCTTGCCAAATAACACAAAGCTCAGCTTCCACATCTGAAACCTGAGGCTTTACAATTTCCGGTTGCGTTGTAGCGGGGCCTGCTTCTGCCCCCTGCAACGCAGAATAAAGTGGCTCCAAATCATTGGCCAGATAACGCTTTTTCGACAATGAACGCTGAATTTTACCACTTGATGTTCTGTTAATGCGGCCAGCCTTCATGAAAACCACATCATCTAATACCACTTCAAATTGCTCAAATATGGCGAATTTAATGGTCTCAACCGCGGCGTTATAATCAAATCCTTTCATCTCATGACGACTAACTTCCAACAATAAAACCGCCTTACCATTGTATTCAAAAGCAGCCGCGCCATTTTGATTCAAACCGGGATAAACGTTGTAAGCCAGCTTTTCGAAGTCTTGAGGATAATAGTTACGTCCTTTGATAATCATCACATCTTTAATGCGCCCCGAAATATACAGCTCGCCCTGATGCAAAAATCCTAAATCGCCAGTGCGCAAATAACGGTGCTCATCATTTGGCAATCTGAAACCAAAGGCGGCATTGGTTTTTTCTTCGTCGTTCCAATACCCCTGAGCCAGACTGGGACCAGCAAACCAGATTTCTCCCACTTCGCCTTCTTGCAGTTCATTTAGCGTATCAGGAGATACAATTTTTAGCTGATGCTCAGGCTGAATATTACCGTGCGCAATCAAAATTTGTTGTTTTGTCTCATCTTGAGAAAGTTGCGCCTGGCCTTGTTGCAGGCCTTCGCTAACAAAGGCATTGGCCAGATAAGGCGCTGAATAGGTGCCGCCACAAATAAACACAGTTGCTTCTGCCATACCATATGCAGGGAATATCGCAGACTCTTTAAAACCAACTCTGGAAAAGCGTTCGCAAAAGCGCATTAGCGTGTCAGCATCAAGAGGTTCAGCAGCATTAAATGCAATACGCCAGCTGGAGAGATTAAGCCCAGCCATTTGATGCGGCTTGATGCGTTCAAGGCAATGATCAAAAGCAAAATTTGGTGCCCCACCAATAGTGGCTTTGTATTCGGTAATCGCTGACAACCAGGCAAGCGGATTTTTGATAAATCGAACCGGTGACATCAGAACCGAGTGAACCCCCAGATATATTGGCAGCAACAAGGTATTCACCAGGCCTAAATCATGGAATAACGGCAGCCAGTTACAGAACACATCCTGCTCACTACAATTGGTGGCCTGTTGCAGGGTTTTAAGGTTAGCGACGATATTGCCGTGAGTAACCACCACGCCTTTTGGCGTACCCGTTGAACCAGAGGTGTATTGCAAGAAAGCGATTTGCTCAGCCTTGGGCTGTTCGATAAGTTGCTCGTCCGACATTGAAGTTAGCTGCGCAAACCCTTTCACCGGGAGTGGCGCTAATTCACCTTCCAACTGGGATTTCAACATCTCATTGGTGAGTACCAGGTTGGCATTGCAATCATCAATTACCGTCACCACACGCCCCGCGTGCTTTTTACTTTGCGGCGGGTATAGCGGTACCGCCACAACACCAGCATATAAACACCCTAAAAACGACTGAATATACTCAAGACCCGGTGGAAACAATAAAACGACTCTGGACCCGGCTTCACATTGCTTGCGCAAATACCCTGCGATTGATTGCGCCTTTTGGTGCAATTCACTGAAGCTTATTGATGACGTTTCACCATTGTCTTCAATAAAAGTAAACGCCTCTTCAAGGGGTTTAGATTGAGCATGAACTGCCAGAAAATCGTAGATAGTTTCCATACAAGCACCTTAGCTTTGTTATTCTTTTAGTTTTTAATTTCAGTCGTTATTTGAGATCGATGGTTTTCTTACAGAACATGATTTCTGCAGGCACATTAATTTCTTCACAGGCCGCCAAAAACTTATTGGACTCAAGAACCTGTCTCGAGTCTTCTTCATGCTCAAGACCGTTGAAGTATTTAAAACACGGCTCCAAACCGATGGCATATACACAAACCTGTTTGGCGTTAAACTCTTTCACCATGGGCAATGCCTGAGCGCAATCGGAGCCATCTAAGCGACGCGAATTTTTGATGTTTTTCGGCACCTTTTTGGTATGTAACGCCCCGTAAGCCCAGGTATATGGCGCCCCAACGCATTCCATTCCAATCGCCAATACATCAAGGTCCGTGAAAAGCTTGCCTAATTGTTGATAGAGGTTGCGATCCGGGTTAGACGAATCTGCCCCAAAGAAGCATTTTTTGCCGTAGGCCTCGATATACCAGGCTGTTTTAGAACGAATATTCAGATCACCGTGTTCCCCCAAAAACGGAATACTCACGATACGTCCGTCGGGAATGCTGATTTCGTCCAGGTCGTCTACTTCCAATACGTCGAAATTGAGCTGTTTTAACATTAAGCGCAACGAGGGATCAGCTAAGCTGCCACCATTGTTTTTCGGTACAACCACTTTGTTGGTTTTATAACGCAGTTGTAGCAGTGTTTCGATATTGGCATGGTCCATGTGGGTATGGGTTAACAGGATATAATCTATCACCGCCGGTAATTCACTGTGACCAATCATGGCTTCGGCATCATTGGCATCTCTCGACGCAATAATAGGATCCACCAATATACACACCTCTTTGGTTTCAAAAATAAACCCGGCATGTCCGGTATATCGTAATCTCACCCCTTCAGTTACTGGTTGGTGGCCAATTTGAGGCTTTTCGGTGGTGAACAAATCGCGATATGCTAACCCGCCGGTTTGCTCATACTTGCCGAATAGTTCATCCACTCTTTCTGCCGAGATGGGCACTTCACGAGCTCTGAATATCTCATCGACAATGTCTGCATTAAAATCTGCTGCAATCTGCATATGATTGGCATCTGGTAGTCTTGGTGTACTTAACACAAACGGACGCTCTTCTACTTTGGAGAGCATGCCGAAAGACAAGCTTTGCAGCTCAGGTTTATAATAACTACTTCTGTATAGCAGTGGCTCAATTAGTCGATAGGAAGGACGGTGTTCCATATCAAGGAACAGTTCAACACAGCCCTTTAGCGGATCGGGGATTTTATCGTAAAGGTATTCAATAGTTTCGCCACTGGTGTGATTGAATAGCAACTCATCCAGATATCTGACCGCATCTGATAACTCAATGAGATCACCACATTTTTCGTCAAGTTCAGTAATCAAAGCCTGGATATCTTGTACTTGATCTTCAGTACAATTCAGAAATTCACCTCCCGTGAGCACGGTTTCTTTGGAAGCGATTATGTGTAACTTATAGTTCTTCACAAAGGACTGCATAATGCGGCGGTGAGTGTTGACGATGTATCGGGATGCAGTGACTGGTGGCAAAAGATAAGGCCACGCATACCAATGGTTCACTAAGGGTTCAAAGTAAGTGTCTTCTTTTAGATAAAGCAATTCGTTGCTCATAATTATAGTTCTCAGTTTTCTCGCATTTGACAGTGCTTCGGATTGTAGAACCGATCACTGCCAGTCAAATTCAGTTTCTAACAAGTCAAACAGTTTTTGATTGTAAGGTCGGTAAAACTCTGCCAGTGCCGCCTTTGTTTGCGCATCAGCCGGGGGGCGTTTTATGGGATTTTCATTGACCTTTTTGTCGTATTCGGGAATATCGATAATTGGTATTTCCAGAAACTCTTGGATTCTTTCCAATGTTGGCTGTCTCTGGCGGAAGTAATCGGCGACATCCAGTACTAAAACATTTTTGTTGCCGAAGCGTTTGCGCCATAACTCAACCGCTTTGTAATAAATACCTTCCTCTAAAACGGGCAAACCATTGATACTCTCAACGGGTATGCTGGGGAATAAATCCATAGCCCGGTCAGCGTAATCGGCAAACGAGTTGAAATGCTGATACCTTTTGTGCTTGTGCAGACCTTTGCCGCCTCTTAGCAATTCCCACTTCCAGAAAGAATAAGCCCGGTCTACAGGATCACGCAGAGTAATAATGATTTTACAATCGGGGTTGTGTTCATAGAGTGTTTCCATGACAAAAATGCTATGTAGTTTAGGGTCGAGATAACCACATCGAATGGGACCGCCCACTTGCTCAGCTCTTTTTTGTACTTCTTTCACTGTGGGGTAGCAGGCTCGCCAGTATTTTTTCCAGTGTAATTTCGGCTCCTTCACTAGCGGCGGATAAACATTGGGATGGGCCAACAAATGGCTTACCAGATCACTGGAACCACTCTTGCCCGGGCCCGTCATCACATAATTGGGAACGAATCGCTCTTTAGAAACCCAGTCCCTGAACCTCAATCTCCACTTGGGCACATCAGAAAAATAATAAGGCAAAAACTGGTATTCAATGGCTCCTTTGATAAGCTTTGGTAGATGGCTGAAAAGCGACTCGCCGGAATACAAGATCTCTCTGTATTCCATAGTCAATTCAAAGCCACGAAAGAGCCTGGCCATTTGCAGCTCATCTAATACCTCATGATTAGATGACACTTGCGGACTCCTCGGTACTTTTATCCAACGCCACTCGATCCAAAGACTGATAGTCGCTGTCTTCGATGATCCGGCCTCTTTCCATTCTCACGAGTTTATCTGCAAGGTGAAAATATCGATCATCGTGAGTGATAACGATCACCATTTTATTGAGCTTTTTCAGGTTGGGTAAAATGTCAGAATAAAATATCTCTCGAAATTCTGGATCCTGATCGGCAGCCCATTCATCAAACAAGTAAATACTGCGATCTTCGAGATAAGTAACCAGTAACGCTAAGCGCTTCTTTTGACCATCAGAAAGGTCCGTACTGGAGAACTGCCCATCCTTAATGGTGACTTTTTCCTCCAGCCCAAGCTGCTTCAACTTCTCTGTAGCGCGACTATCCAGATCTTTGTCTGACAAGCCAAATAATTTAGGGAACAGAAAGAAGTCGGAATAGATAGCCGAGATGTTTTGACGACAAAGATCGCGGTTATTGTCAGTTACTGCATTACCATCAAAAAAGATATTGCCCTTGTCATGGATGTAATGCAGTGATAATAATTTTGCCAGTGTAGTTTTACCTGAACCATTCCCCCCCACAAGGTAAGTGATCTCTCCTCGTTTAAGCGTCAGATTAATTGGTCCTAAATGGAAGCCTTCCTCTTCGTTCTTCAAAGCTGGATAAATATACTCCACGTTTTCTAATCGAATCTCATCCGGGCTGGCAATTTTTTGTGATGCGACATCAGATTCCTGTTCAATTGCCATTTCGTCATAAAGCTTATTGAGTTTTCTGGCAGCGACTTTCGCTGTCACAATGGTGGGCATTGACCCCACCAGTACAGTGATCGGTCCCAATATATAGAGCAAGATCATTATTGAACCCAATAGAGCATCCTGTGACAGCGTGAAGTAATTCACCATGACATACGCCACTGCACCAATGGTGAAAAAACTGATTAAGTTGCTATAAGTTGTCGCAAAAACAATAAAGGATTTGCCGGCTTTGGTTGCACTACCGAATTCATCTTCCACTTTGAATAGTTCTTCTTTTAGGAATGCCTCTTGTTTTTGCTTGTTTAATTTCAGCTCTTTCGCACCATAGATTAGACCTCGTATTCCTTCCTGCACTTCATCATAACTATTGCGCCCTCTGGACATGTGCCTGGAGCCAAACCTGACTGGAATTTGGTAAGTGAGAAATCCAAAGGCAATTAAACCAATAACGAACAAGAAGATTTCCAACTTCAAGTAGATAAGAAAACTCAGCATGCCGAAAAATGTCGTGGCGGCCACCAATAAGGCGGGAATGGCTGATGCTCCATTCGCGATTTCCGCAACATCTTTATTGAGTGCTGTCAAAAATCGAGAAGGACCAACCTGATCCAAATTCTGGATAGGGAGCTTAGAAATTCGGTTGTAGATGTTTTTACGCAAACCCACTGTCGCATCTGTGGCTACCTGCAGCATAAACATCCCGGATAATCCACGACAAAACAGGATCACCAGACAAACGGAGAAGAAGAACAAGGCTTGGGTTGGATGTGAAACTTCAAACATTCCCATTAACCAATATGAGTCCTCAAACTCCGGTTCCATAATTCGACTCAATGGTGGTTGCAAAGAGAGCAAAATAAGCGGTACTAAAAAGGAATACGCTATCCCTCCAAGTCCGCCCAGTAAAATGGATAGAAACACCTTATTAGGTGCTGTGGATGTTAACAGTCCAAATAACTTTATCTTAGAATTGTTGTGGTTATCGTTTTTCATTTTGTACACCTTAATTCCCTTGATGGCTTTATTTGGCTGGAACCAAATCGAGTTTGTGCTCAGTTTGTGCAGCTTCTGTAACCCCCATCTGCATGGGCCACAATTCCAGCGCTTTATAGGGCACAAGTGCATCGTCATAGTGCTCACTAAACACGTGTCCACTTTGCCCCGTCTGGGTAATAAAGCCGCTGTCATTTTCTGCACTAAGGTCTATTACCTGGCGATAACCGGCAGTGGATATCACACCGTACCCATGCTCTTCGGAATAAAACCAATCAGCTCTGTTAACACTAAATCGATCACTGCTGCCAGCAATGGAACGATCAAAGAAGCTGTTCAAAAACTGAGAGCCAACGAATGCATCATGGGGTAGGAAGAGGGTATTAATATCTTCCCATTGAGTGGAGAAGCCAATCTCACGACTCAGCTCATCAATTGCTAAATCCAAGGCAATCAATCCCAAATCATCACAAGACTCATGCTCTTGCGTATTAATTTGATCACACCAGTCAAACTTTACTTCAGGACTTCCGTAAACCACTTTTTTAAACAAAGTGGGGTTTAGTCTGGCAATGAAGGTTTGCACCATATTACCCTGCAGTTCGTGCAACAGTGTGCCTCTCAAATCATCAGCAAGTAACAAACTGTTAAAGTACTTTAACCACACCTGATAGACTGCGCTCTCTGTGCTGTCACCTGTTAATATGCCATTCCAATCTTTTAGTTTCTGAATGACTTCTTTTTGTTCCGAAGTTGTAACTGGCAGGTTAACCAAAAAAGGTAATAACTCTCTTATTTGCGTGCTCTGCGTATCACCTTGAAGCGCCTTAAAATCTGCTGGCGTTAAATGTTGTTGGTTATCAATGCTATGTTCAATAACCTCTCTAATTCTCTCGGCCCGATAGGGCGGTGACCACAAGTTTGCAATGATATAGGGGTAATCGTCAGGATGATTCTGGTCATTTGCATTAACAATAAAACCTTCTTCCGGATTGATGTTGTGTGGCATTTCTTCAAATGGAATGTACCTTAGCCATTGATACTCATCATTCCACCCTGGTACTGGTAATCTCCCATTACCATTATTGCGGATGGGGATTTTGCCAGCAGCAAAAAGCGCGATATTCTTTTCAGAATCGCCGTAAATGATATTCACCGCCGGTGTTTTATAATTCTCCAGCGCCGCGCTAAAGCTGGTCATATCCGTGGCATAGTTCATGCCTAGATAACTTTCAAAGGTTTTGTCTGTCGCATCTAAGGCGGACCATCTAACCGATAAAGGACGGTCTACTCGGCCAATGGCGTCGCTGATTAAGGGACCATTTCGCGTCCTCCGCACTTCCCATTTCACAGGTTGTATCTTCTCAGTCAGAAATGACGGAAAGGCGGATTTGATATGGATATATTGCTCTTCAATTTCCATGTCTACCCACTCGCCATTTACTTCATACTGATTCTGATTTACCGGATTAACACGCTCCACAAAAGTGTCTGCTGCATCGGGGAACATATTAGTATTACCCCAAGCGACGTGCTGATTCCGGCCCATAAGAACAAGCGGATTACCCGGAAACGTGGCGCCGGTGACATGGAGTTTATCGCCTTTGATATCCGCCAGATACCAGAGGGAAGGAATAGCCGGTCCAAGGTGCGGATCACCTGCTAATAAAGGAAAGCCAGTTGCCGTATGCTCGCCTGAGACAACCCAGGCGTTACTGCCCATCGCAATTTCACCACCAGTATTAAACTCTGCTTGTAATCGGTCATTTAAAGCAATTAAACCTTTTTGAATTTCGCTATCTGCGACGCTACCAGCATAAACATCGCCAGCAGATGGATTGTGCAGATTGACATTGGGCATAATTTCATTCGCTCTATCTAAACCAATCTGTTTCACTAACAGATCAAAGTTAGTTTCGATGGAGTGAGTTGGGCCCAGTGAGAGAGCCATTAACTTAATCATTAATACCGAATCTACGGGTTTCCACAATTCGGGGTTAGTATCAAAAATATAAAACTCAACAGGCAGTCTATGACCCTCATTAATCCAAGCGTTAACTCCCGCAGAATAAGCTTCTAAAACTGCGACGGCTGATTCATCCAGTGAGTCGAGCGCTTGCTGAGCAGCACGAGTAAGCCCATAAGTACGCATGAGCTTATCGCCATCCAGGACATCAATCCCCAATATTTCACTCAGGCGCCCTTGAGCGGTGCGTCGTTTATAGTTCATTTGCCAGAGACGATCCTGGGCGTGCAGGTAACCAATAGCAAAAAAAGCATCATGGTCGGTTTTGGCATTAATATGGGGAATAGCGTATTCATCGCGAATGACTTCAACGGACGCGGTGAGGCCCTCAAGATGAACGGTACCTTCAGTTTGTGGCAAACTCTTCAGCAGAAAGCTATAAAAGAAAGCAACTGCAATGAGAATAGGACAAAAAACCCAGAGGACAAAACGAGATAAAATAGGGTGAGAGCGCATTATCATATTGTTATTTCCTTTTTAACTCTACGGCATGATATAGAATTGCAATCAATTCCCCGGAGGTCGATTTAATGTCATTTGAATTACTTTGACTGGATGATGGTGCTTTCATCGCTAAAGCCCCATGAAAGAAACAAGTTCATCTAGAGACTCATAAAACCTCTCGATTTCCTCAGTGGTGTTATAGATGTAAGCAGAAATCCGCAGAATCTCGCCATCCATTTGGTCATCCACCACGGGTTGAGCACACATGTGCCCGGTTCGGCACATGAATCCGTAGGAATCACTGAGCGATCTGGCAATATCAGACAAATCATTACATCCCTTGATCCTCAAACTACCAATAGCGCAGCGATTTTTAGTGGTTTTTGTGCCCAACAACTTGAGGTAATCTCGGTCCTGAGCGCCTTTAATAATGGCAGCGGTTAACTCTTCGGTGTGTTCTCTAGATTCCTCAGGGCTGATTTGACTGAGATACGACAGCGCCGCGCCCAATCCCAAGGTTGAAGCAATTGGAGGGGTCCCAGCCTCGAAACGATGCGGAATTTTTCGCTGCTGTGAACCTTCAATATCCACCCAGTCCACCATTCCACCACCAAGCATGAGAGGCTTTAATGCATTGAGTCTTTCCGTTTTGCCATACAAACAACCAACCCCTGTCGGACCTAACATTTTATGTGCGGAGAAAGCCAAAAAATCAATCGGAAGTTTAGACACGTCCAGGCGCATGTGGGGATGTGGAATTGACTGAGCCGCATCCACCACCACAATAGCGTCACAGGCTTCTTTGGCCGCCTTTGCCATTTCTTCAACCGGCGCCACGTTGCCGGTAACATTGGAACAATGGGTCAATACCACGGCTTTGGGCTTCAACTTTAACAATTCATGATAGTGCTCCAAATCGATAGAACCATCATTGTTCAGTCTTACCAGTTCTAACTTTGCAAAGCGTCGCCAAGGCAATAGCTGAGCATGATGTGAATCCAGGAAGCCGACCACCATGTCATCAGATTGCAGACCCAGGCCGTGAGCGACCAGATTTAATGATTCAGTGGTGCCTTTGGTAAAGACAATTTCATTACCATAGGCGCCCAAATACTGTGCGATGGAATAACGAACTCGTTCGTAAGCGTCCGAGGCTTCTTCTGACAGATAATATTTACCTCGATGTATATTAACGCCATTTTGCGAATAATAATCAGACATTGCGTCAATCACGATTTGGGGCTTCAAAGAAGTGGCGGCGCTATCCAGATAAGTAATACCTTGCCCATCAATTTGGCGCTTTAGAACCGGAAAGTCCGCCTGGCATTCAGCTATACCCATGATAGTTGTCTCCTTTTTTCTTCTCTCATTGCTACAGCGGATACACATGAGATAAATTTTCCACCGCGATCAGCAGGTAAGTATTGAGTTTCAGAGCAACTGACATTGTTGCTCTTGAGAGTATCCTTGAATTGCTCAAGCAGATGTTTCTCTTTTTGTTGAGTCCAAGCTTCATTGCGTAGATATTGAAATACGAACTCATCGTCATTGATTTGATTCATTTGATACATATCCATCCAATCAGCCGGGCCAATAAGTTCATCCAACTCTTTCGGCGTAACTACCCTACCGTTATTTAGCCAAAGAGCATTTTTTACCCGGCCCTCGGCACGCACTACGGGTGCAGAGTTCCCACAGGTACAGGGTTCAGCGTTCAATCGGTACATGTCACCAGTGGCATAGCGGATGTGTGGTGATAATTCATCACCAAGAGTTGTAATAATTAGTTCTGCGAGTTCTCCCGGCTCTGCAGGGCGCCCATCCTTAATAAATTCAACGTGGTAATCTTCAATGTTCATGTGCTGTCTTCCATGAGGACATTCAAATCCGAGATATCCTAATTCAGACATGCCCAACATATCGGCAAAGGCAACTTTATCACCGTAGCATTCTTTGATTTGCCTCCTTGCCACCTGCGTACACAATGTATAACCGGACATGATACAAAAGCCCTCTTTTTTATGAGGAATACGCCCGGCTTTTTTCATGGCACGAGTCAGGAATGCAAAGTGAGTTGGATCCACAAAAAGTAAATGCGGGTCATACTCTTCAATCTCGTCCAGTGCCATATTGACCATGCGCTCAGGGGTAGTAAGAAGATCGTGGTATACTGGCAATACCAAAGTACCATCATCTAGCATCCGGCTATCCATGGTACTATTGGGATTGGCACACTCAACATCAGAACAATTTGGCGCAGCAAAACGACAAGTTCGCAATTTGAGTCCCGGTTTCCAAAGAGCAGAGAAATTTGGATTAACAGAAATACAGCTGGCCTGACGCCTTGCCAGATCATAGGACAAAACAACGCTCACCAGACGGTCACCCTCAGTACCGGAACTTTGAAAGCGCATAACATGAGGACTTTTTAGGTTGTATCCGGAGGCAAGCACACCGACAGGGAAGCTTTTTCTATAATCCTTTTTTACTGTGGGAGGGATACGAGCAATATCGTCGGGCGTCTTGATATCGCCGGGCACCAAGCCAGCCTGCTCCATGTGTTTTCGAAAAAAGTGAGTATTGTTATAGGCGTACAGAATTTCGTCTTGAACTTCGCGAAAGTTAGAGTTCATCATCGTAAATCTACCATTTTATTAGTTTTCTTATTCTTCTTGTCAATCGTGCTTATTCATAGCTGCTACCTAAGTAGTATCCCTTTTAAAAGCTTTCCTGAATGAAAGCGCAATTATTGGAATCCACCCCGGCCATTGGTCACTTGCTGGCCAAGCCAACCATGATATGCACCAGAGATTTCGGACAATTTAATCAGTTATTTTTGGATCTTTATTAATGCCACTACCGCTATAACTCGCTATATCCATCCAGCGTATTCAATTCGCAGATGAGAAATTAGCTATTTACGCGCTCATATTAAGTGGCTACAGCCTTACCCATCTCACGCGTGAGATCTTCTTTTATCGCTTCTGCAAGTTGGCGTTTTCCAATGTAGATACCATCCTTTTCATCATGCTTTCCCTGCCAATATCCTTTTTCATAATATTTCTGGATCAATGCAACGGTTAAATCATCTACAGCGGACTGCATACTTCTTCCTTCACTATTGGGCGCTATTTATATTTTTAATAAAACCGTGTAGGCAAATAAACATCACAGTTCTTATTGTGTATTTTTTTAGGCACCACTCAAATTCGGAGTAGTAATCTAACCAATGAAAAGCGGGGAGTCAATTAAATAAAAGTTACAATAAAACAACACAAAATTAAGGTAAATGGTTGAAAATAAGAGATAACTGGCCTTTACATGCAATACATTATACTCATCCGACCAGGTTGAATTATTTCCTTGTTGTTAATAAATCAACATCATTACGCACTTTGACCAACTAGCGAGGCGAACAATTGCAATAACTTGTTTTTTGCAAATAATGGTCAACAATAATAGTCCCGGATACCCTACAAAACAGCACATCCGCAGTGTATCAGTGGTTCTGAACACTGGAATGATTATTGTCTCTTAAATAACCCCAGACTAGAACGCCCTTCACCTCATTATGACTTTTTGCCACAAGACTGAGTGCTCAAGGAAAGTAGCAGGATTGGTATTTTTTTACTCTTAATAGGTAATTAAAGGTAAAGAAAGAACATTTATTGAACAAAGTGACAAACAACTTTTCTCTTTAATCAGAATTTTGTAAATAATTCAAAACTTTAGACATTACATCATCGCATTGTTTTTTATCGGATAAATCGACGGCATCCCAGTCGAAACCAAGATCTATTGAAAAAACATTCATGGTAAGAAGTTTCCTCAATACATCAGGGGACTGAATATTGCGGATTTCGTATTTATACTCTTGAGGTTTGGCTACTGATTTATTCCCTTCAATGATGCTCTTTATATTTTCATTTATTATCCTCTTGTCTTCAACGTTGAGCATTCTCCTGTCAGTTTTGTATTGTTTTTCAACGGTTAATATGATTTTTTTAGTTTTGGTAAACGGCCAAGATAAGCCTTGTTGATATGCCTTGGGCACACAAGGGTAACGAGCCAACACATTGTAATTATCATAAGCTCCCATGGAAATGCCCATAATATTTGCCTGTTCCTTTACAGTGAGCGGTTTTTCTCCTTTCATTTTATTAACCGAAGAAATGGTTTCCAACTCTTGTTGCGCCGCGAGAAATGATTCCAATTTACCGAAAGGCGAGAGATCTTCGCGACTGGCATTTTCCTGGAATTGCTTAATGCGCTTAAAAAGCGGCGGTTCGTTGTATACCTTAAATTGCGCGGCACCGTCCGCGCCAAAAGCAAAAATCATGGCGAAGAACCGACGATGCCCTGTCAAAACCCGGTAGTTACCATCATCCAGAGGATAAATTGTCGGCACTTGAATGATTTCTGACATCAAAATGTTTTCCGCTAATTCGATGATAGACTCAATATTCTTTGCCGCTAAGTTCTTCTCTTTCGTGCCATTTTCAAAACAGTTAATGAAACAAGACTTGCCCACCAACACCTTATTTTTGGCATTGTATATTTCAATTAACTGTGTTTTTGAAATAACTCTTCTAACAAATTGTTTGGCATGAATATCACTGATAATGCATGAAGGCAAAAAACGAGCATTGTCAGGATCTGGAAAAACTTTATTTAAAAACAGAACTTTATAGTCATATGTTGCTCTGGACATAATTTCCTCAGTGCTGCTATTTTTTGAAGCAGCAATGAGTTCACTTTTCATACTCGGAGAAGTCATCGGCAATTTTCCATTATTCTGTTTTCCTATTGAGAGGCTTCAACCTCAGCAGCACTTTTAAGACTTTTATGAGATGGTGACTCAGTCGCCAATTTACAACTTTTTAGTATGTGGTTTTGCGGTATAAATAGCAATTGCTGCAACAGCCTGCAATTCGCTTAATCCGCATCTTTGCATTGAAAAAGACAATCGTTGACGCTTCAAGAATAGTCTGATTACAGTGGTTTAAATTTTCAAAAGTGTGTTCTGTGATTTGCGCTATTCAATTGTAAAATGAACAACGACAAAGGGAGGAGTACTTTAAATATTGAGCGCCTTTATCGTTGACGTTATTGTTTAGCAATTAATTTCCTCTCCTTTTGAACGCAGATTTTGCCAAAAAATTAATCAACTCGATGTCGCCTCCCTGTCAATTTGTGCACTTTTACCCCCATATTTTTTGCTTTGGTAAAGCTCTGTAAATGTTAGGTAAAGCCGCTCAAATTGAGCACTTTTTGTCTGATAGCCTACAGGTATTGATGCATTTTTAAATGCGCAAAAGAGGACAAGATATGATTGATTCAATTTCTTCTGGTGGCTTTACACCACCGCCACAATTAAGCCGCACTCTCAGTGATGAGCAAAGCAGTACTGTCAGTTCCATTTTGGAAAACTATGATGCCGATAATCTGTCTACCGCTGACGCCAAAGATATTGCAACGCAACTCAAGGATGCCGGAATACAACCCGGAAAGGGCCTCGCAGATGTGATGGCCCAAAATGGTTTTGATGCCAAAGAAGTGGGTAAACTGGCCGGGGTTGAACCGCCTCAATTTGCTCGCTCCTTAAGCGATGAGCAAAGCAGCACGGTAAGCTCCATTCTGGAAAGTTTTGACGCCGAAAATCTCACGGCGACTGACGCGAAAGACATCGCTGCACAGTTAAAAGATGCGGGCATAAAACCGGGTAAAGATCTTGCGAATGTGATGGCACAAAATGGTTTTGATGCCAAAGAAGTGGGCAAATTGGCTGGTGTTGAACCACCTCCACCACCAGCAGCACAGCAAGGCGGCAATCAACAAGAAAGCGCTGGAGATTCCGGAAGCACCATTTCGATACTGGTTTAGTCCAAACTCTCGCTTATAAGCTGAGCAGGTTTACAAAAATCCGGTTTTATTTTGTAAGCCTGTTACATCAAGCTCATCAAATTTTAAAATTAGATAACTCAATGTAAATCATACAGTTAGCCGGTTAACCAAACGTCCCCAATACCTTTCTGGCAGCCCTTAACAAAGACCAGTTGTTAATTTTTCGTAAATTTTTTTAGCGGAAATTTAACCGTCCTTCGTCTTTACCCCTGACGTGAACATTGACACAGCTGACACAGCTTTTTCAGTGGTTCATAGCATTGTGTTGTTTCTTCTCGTGTTGTGTTTTTGCCAGCTTTACCTCGTAGAGCTGGCCTTTTTCCAGCAGCCACGCCCGGCGTTTATTGCTGTTTAGCACAACCTGACTAAGCCACAACACAACAACAAACGCTTTTTTCAGGACACACATCATCATGTTAAAAAGAACTAAATTATCTGCCGCTGTTTTAGCCGCTATGGCTTCGCTGAGCACCACGTCGAGTGTCTCAGCCCAGGAGGCGGCATCGGGTGACGGATTTGAGCTTATTCAAGTGCGTGGTATTCGCGGCAGTATGGCCCGCGCCATGGATGTTAAACGCGAATCCGGTGGCGTTGTGGATGCCATTTCAGCAGAAGATATCGGTAAATTTCCCGATACCAATGTGGCAGAATCACTACAGCGTATTACGGGTGTTTCGGTAGACCGTTCAGGTGGTGAAGGCCAGTTGATTACGGTGCGGGGTTTCGGCCCGGAGTTTAATACCGTATTAGTAAATGGTCGTCAGATAGCGTCTGAAAACAATTCTCGCGCCTTTAGTTTCGACACCATCGCCTCTGAATTAGTGCGCAGCCTTGATGTGCACAAAACTAGCACGGCCACCATGCAATCTGGTGGCATTGGCGCCACCATCAATATCGAAACCGCAAAACCCTTTAACATCGATGGCTTTAAAGTGGCAGGTAGCATTAAAGGTGTCTATGACGAAAACAGCGAAGAAGCAACACCGCAGGTATCAGGCCTGATTTCCAACACCTTCAATGATGAAACCTTTGGTGTACTGCTGGCAGTTTCTCACCAAGAGCGGGAAACCCGCTTAAACCAGGCGCAAATGGACGGCTGGCTGGAAAACGTCGGAGTACCAAACCCGGTTACTCGCGATGGCACGCCCTGGGAAGGCACCATCTTCTCTCCCCGTAACTACGACCACAAAGTGACCTTTGAAGATCGTACCCGCACTAACGCCAATCTGGTATTTCAATACGCCGCCAGTGACGATGTAGTGGTTACCGCTGATTTCCTGTATTCCGATTTTGACGTGCGCACCGATGCCACCTCTTATGGCCATTGGTTTACAGCTCCTAACATTCAGGGGGTTGGCGATGATGGCAGTCTGTTTGACGATAATGGCAACCGCCGCTCCGCTATCGTGGACGAAAACGGCACCGTGGTAGATCTTTACCAGGAAATTGGTCTGGCGACAGATATGCACTCTAAAAAGTTTGATCGCCTGACCGAAACCTCTGATATCGGGTTAAACATCGCCTGGAACGTCAATGACAATCTGAAGCTGGATTTTGACCTGCACCATTCCAGCGCAGAGCGAGAAGCCAATAACGGTGGCGAAAACCAGTTGTCGCTGATTGGTTACTCCAATCGGGTTCGCTTTCAGGTAGATAACAGTATTCTGCCACTGGCCACCATGTTTGCCTCACCTAATGGCAATATCTACAGCGGCCAACAAGAAATTGATGTGCAGGCAGGCGGTCAGCCCCTCACGGTTGCGGATCCCAATAATCCCGGCTTTGTAATGTATAACCCCTTGATCGGTGGTGCCACAGGTGCTGCTGGCGTAGGCGATCACCTGGATGAAGCCAATAGTCGTGCCCACGTTATGTTGCGTCGGGGCTGGGCAGTGGAAGATGACGTTACTCAATTCCGCCTGGACGGCGAATGGGACGAAGGTCAGGATACTGGTCTGGTGAAAGCCAAGTTCGGTTTGCAGTACTCCACAGAAGAAAAATCTCTCACCCGTTGGGACAACGAAACCGGCGTACATTGCTTGTATTGCGGATATCCCGATGCGCCTGTGGTACCCGCAGATATGCAATATGTGTTTGATGCCGGTAACGATTTCCTAAGTGGTGTCAGTGGCAGTGGCCGCATGCCCACCCAGTGGCTGGCCCACAATGGTGAAGCCATGTTCGCTTACCTGGAGCAGGTATCCGGACAAAGCTTTGATGCTGTACAAAAAGACAATTCCTTTGACGTAGAAGAAAGCATCATTTCGGCTTATCTGGAGCTGGATTTTGTTGGTGATTTAGCCAAGCGCCCCATTTACATTACCGCGGGTATGCGCCTCGAATCCACGGATGTGGACGTATCAGGTACCCAGGCGGTACTGGAGAGCTTAACTGTATTGGATGCCACCGAGCTCAATCAAAACTACGGTACACCTGCCGCAATTTCTGAAAGCTCAAGCTATGATGCGGTGCTGCCCAATGTCGCCATTAAGTGGGATTTTACCGACGATTTAATTATTCGCGCCGCAGCATCACGCAGTCTTACTCGTCCGACGCTGGAGAGTATGTCACCGGCAGTGGTGATCACCACTACCCGTCAGGGCGGAGATTTGCGCTCCTTCTCAGGAAATCCGGCCTTGCAACCATTTACTTCAGACAATTTCGATTTGTCGGCTGAATGGTATTACGACGATGCCAGTTATGCATCGGCAGGCTACTTCCGCAAAGAGGTCTCTAACTTTATCGTCAATGGACAAAGCGCGCTGACCTTCGATGCGCCGGGCGGTGGCTTAGTGCAAGATCCATCTTCTGGCAGTGATGCGGTGTTCACTAATACGCTACCCAGCAACGGTGAAAATGCCTCGGTGGATGGTCTGGAACTGGCCTGGCAGCACACCTTCGACAGCGGTTTTGGCTTTATTGCCAACGCCACCTTTGCCGACAGTAATGCCGAGCTTGACCCAACCGATACCACGCAAATATTTGCACTAACTGGTTTAAGTGATTCCATGAACCTGGTGGGCTTTTATGAGCAAGGTCCGTTTCAGGTGCGCTTAGCCTGGAACTGGCGTGATGAGTTTGTGCAGTCGCTTACCCAGGTTCAGGGCAATGGCCCTACGATTGTAGAGGATTACCAACAATTGGATATGAGCGGTAGTTACGACATCACCGATAACATCACCCTGTTCTTCGAAGGTATTAACCTCACCGAAGAATACGTGCACAAACGCGGCCGATTCGACAACCACCTGCTCTTGGTGGAAGATAGTGGCAGGCGCTTTGCTTTGGGTATTCGAGGCAATTTCTAAACCTCGCTATTATGCCGCTACCTCGGGTAGCGGCTTTGTTGTTTAAATCAGTTTAACAAGACGCGCATTGAGATCATGAACAAACAAGATATCAGACAGGTAGTGGTGGTAGGTGGCGGTGCTGCTGGCTGGCTTACCGCAGGCCGTATCGCCGCTCACCATAACAGTAAGCAAGCAGGCGCATTACAGGTAACCCTGGTGGAGTCTCCTAACATACCTACCATCGGCGTCGGCGAGGGCACCTGGCCTACCATGCGGGATACCCTGTTAAAACTGGGCATTAGCGAAACCGAGTTTATTCGCGAATGCGAAGCCAGTTTTAAGCAAGGCGCCAAATTTTGCCGCTGGGTTACCGGTCAAAACGACGATTTTTATTATCACCCTCTGGTATTGCCGCAAGGCTTTAATCAATGCGATTTAGTGCCCCATTGGCAGCAAAGCCAGACGGGGCAATCCTTTTCAGAATCAGTGTGTTACCAGGAGAGTATCTGTGAGCACGGTCTGGCTCCCAAAACCCTGCAAACCCCCGAGTTCGCGGCGGTAGTCAATTACGCCTATCACCTTGATGCGGGTAAGTTTACTAAGCTACTCACCCGTCATTGCACCGAGAAACTTGGCGTTAAGCACATTCAGGCGGATGTGGTGGACATCAAAAACCACGCCAATGGTTATATCCAGTCCCTGCTCACACAACAGGCAGGCGAAGTCTCCGGAGATTTATTTGTCGATTGTACTGGTTTTCAGTCGCTGCTATTGGGCAAACACCTGAAAGTCCCTTTTGTGGATCGCAGTGACGTCCTCTTTTCCGATACCGCACTGGCAGTACAGGTACCCTACGAACAGGAAGACTCCCCAATTGCCAGCCATACGATTTCCACTGCGCAATCCGCTGGCTGGATTTGGGATATCGGTCTGCAAACACGACGCGGTGTAGGTTATGTGTATTCCAGTGAGCACTGCAATGAATCTCAAGCCATGCAAGAACTGGCCAGCTATGTCGGGCCACAGTTTGAGAATCTGAACATTCGCAAAATTCCCATCCACTGCGGACATCGCCAGCAGTTTTGGCAAAACAATGTGGTGGCGGTTGGGTTATCCGCGGGTTTTCTGGAGCCATTAGAGGCCTCTGCTCTGGTGCTGGTAGAGATGTCGGCTACCATGATTGCCGAGCAAATGCCGGCAAATAATGAGGTTATGGCCGTGATCGCCAAGCGTTTTAATGAAACCTTTATCTATCGCTGGGATCGTATCGTCGATTTCCTGAAACTGCATTACCTGTTAAATCAACGCAACGACAATACTTTCTGGCAAGACCACCGCAATCCACAAAGCGTACCGGACTCGTTGCAGGAGCTGATGCAATTATGGCGCTATCATCCTCCTCAGGATCACGATTTTACCAGTAATAATGAGGTGTTTCCGGCTGCCAGTTACCAATACATATTGTATGGAATGGGTTTTAAAAGCGAATTCCAGCATCGCTATTTAAGCGCCAACACACGCCAGATGGCCGAACAACAGTTCAGCATCAATCAACGCAATATCCAGCAAGTTTTGTCTCGATTACCGCACAATCGCGACATTTTAAATAAAATTAAACAATACGGCCTGCAGGCCATTTAACCGAGTTTTAAGGAGTTAACCATGTCGAAACTTGTCGCGTTAAGCCGCCAGACACACCAGCAAGTCCGCATTGATAAAAGCCAGGTGGAACAGCAAGCCAGTGAATTGCATTTGATACCCGTAGTGCTGCCCGAGTTTCGCAAGTTGCTGGTGCACTACCCCATCGTTTTTTCCAAGAGCAGCGAAACCGGACAGTTTATGTGTTCAGCCCTGTTAGGCTTTGAACAGGGAGAAAATCTATTCTGGCAGCAAGGAGCATGGCAAGGCATTTATGTTCCGTTACAGGTGACACGTCAGCCGTTTTTCCTGGGGCAACAGGAGACTGGTTCGGGGCAGGATCCCAATTCAGCAAAAGACCCAGTAATGTGCATCAACGAAGCCCATCCGGCCTTGGGCACTAAAGGTGAAGCCTTATTTGATGCACAAGGACAACCCAGTACCTACCTACAAAGCCAGCAACGGGATTTAATGACATTGTTGCAAGGAGAACAGCTCACGCAACAATTTATTGTACGATTATTGGAGCTGGGGTTAGTCACTGCGATGTCGCTGCAAATCCAGTTTGCAGACAACAGCAGCACCAAAGTTAATGGCCTGTATACCATTGATGAAGACAAGTTGGACGCTCTGGATAACGATACTTTGGCTGAGTTGCAACAAGCCGGTTATCTCTCAGATATTTATGCCATGGTGCATTCTACCGGGCAAATCTACAATCTGATTGATAAGAAAAATCAGCGCCTTGATCAGGCACAAAGCTGGTTTAAAGCCGCTGGGCAAGACTAGTCAATTGGGTGGTTAACATAAAACTTCATGTCAGGGAGCCTGATGTCAGAGCCGATGCTATTTAATCCACAAGCCAAAGTGCAATTACACTGGATTGCACCAGAAGACAGTGCTGCAGAACAATCTGCTGTCGCAGCTCCCCTGTTGGTAATTGATGACTGTTTATCATCGCCAGAGAGTTTGGTTGATGCAGCTTGCCAGGCGACATTTGAGCGAGATAGTGGGGATTTTTATCCGGGTGTGCGTGCCCCTTTGCCGCAAGCATATATTGATATCATGAGTACTACCCTGAGTGAAAAACTCAGGGCGACGTTGGGCTTAACAAACTCAGATGCAAAATGCGTATTTTCGGCATTTTCAGTGGCTAATCAGGCGGAAAAATCCTTAAAGCCCATCCAGTGCATTCCCCATTTTGACGATACTTGTGCCAATAAATTCGCCGTTGTGCATTATCTGTTTCAACAAGACCATGGCGGGACTGGATTTTTTCAGCACCGAAAAACCCGCTATTGCAGTATTAGCGTGCACAATCAAAATCACTATATGAAGACCCTGGGCATTCAGGCCACCACACAAGGCTTACCTGCAACGGAATATATTCAGGGCAATACGGATCTGTTTGCGGAATACCATCGGGTTGCAGCCAGATTTAACCGGGCGATAGTGTACCCTTGTAATTTGCTGCATTCGGGTATTATCAATCCCGATTTTGCTCTTTCAAGCCCTCCTGAACAAGGCCGACTTACTGCCAACCTGGCCTTGCAGATAAGGTCACAATGACTGAATTTAAGCGCAATTAACGACAAATAACTACAGCTTCCCGCGAATACCGAAGGAATAGCGAGTGCCCGTATCTTGTATCAATAATAGCTGATTGGCATAGCGACCGTGTTTGTGGACCACTTCGTTGCTGAGATTAATGCCTTCCACAAACAGCGATAAATTAGGGTTAATATCAAAGCTCATGCTCATATCCACTTGCTGGTAAGGTGCCACGAAGGTTGGCTCTGAGCTTTGACGCTGCACCAGCGATTGCAAAAAGCCCTCCCGCCGATTCCAAGCCAAGCGCCATTGCCATCGGCCCTTTTCGTAAAACAACACCAGATTCGAAGCATCGCTTAAACCCGTCAGGGCGAATTTATTGCTGACATCATCGCGATCCAGCTCGGCATTACTGTCCACCACAGTGGTATTACCCAAGATACTAAAGCCGCTTTCCCCAAACTGATGGCTAATGCTCAGCTCAATGCCCTGCACTTTGGCCTGCTCGCCATTTTGCGGTTGCACCAAATCGAATTCTGCGAGACTGTCGTTATTATCTGGAGCAGCGGGATCATCGCCAGTACTGGGATCGGTTACATCACCAAACACCACCGTGTTGGATTGGGTAGTAATAAAGTTACTAACGCGTTTTACAAAAAAGCCCAAAGATAAATAGCTGCTTTGCTGGTAGTAGTATTCCAGTGCAATATCCAGGTTTTCAGATTCGAAGGGCTGCAACTGAGTATTGCCAGAGCTGGCTCGCAAATCGCCCCCCTGGCGCGTGGTATTTAGGGTAACTCCCGGTGATAATTGTGAGATGGTGGGCCGGGTTAATGAGCGCGACCAGGCGAAACGACTGGTGAGTTCATCGCTCAGTTCCCATTTGGCGTTGAGAGAGGGTAACCAATTGCGATAACGATTTTCAAAAGTCACGGGTTGCAGCGCTCCGGTGACAGGCCCCAGCTCTGTCTGATCCAGAATATCCAGACGCTGTAACTGCTCAATGAAACCGGCGATATGCACCTTGGTATGCTCAAACCGCAGCCCGGCATGTAAGGTAAACGGCTTGTTTAACAAAGATTGATTGAGTACAAAATCCACATAAGCCGCGTTTATTTGTTCTGTTACCGCGAAAGAACTACCGCGTTTTGCCACCCCCAAATCGCTATTGTCATAACTTTCAAGAAAGCTAAATAACTGCTCACTATCGTGCCGCAACCACTGCTTGGGTATCCAATGATGACCAGAAACACCGCTGAGAAAATCTTCTCCGGCGCTGAATACCGTTTGAAAATCATCGGGAATGTCGGGGCTATCGAAGTAACCACAAAACTGACAATGGCGAGCATTAGCCTCGTTATCGTAGCGAGTATTCGTTTTCACTTGCTCAGTAAACTTATAACCAAAGTCCAGATAAAAGGGTTGAGCGAAGGCATCATCCCAATTGCCATCAATGCGAAATTGCTGCACTTCATCCTGAATGTGCCAGCCACGACGCAACATTACATGGGCCCGACCATTGCTCGGGTCGAGATAATGACTCACCCCAGAGGGAAAACCATTGGCATCCACCACGTTAGGTTCAGCCGATTCAAAACCGTCGATGCGCGGTAACAGGTAGCCCTGTTCAAGAGCAAAGCGGGAACGATTTAAATAACCAATCAGCGAGAGCGCATTCGCGGCGCCGTCTGTGTCGGCAATCTCGGCCCGTGACAATGACCAATCCAGCTCCCAGGCAAAAGCACTGTCGGGTTGCCACTCAATATTGAGTCCCAATGCATCGATTTTAGCAGGGCGATCAAAAGTCCGGGCGTGAAAATCCGTGGCATGGCCGATGTTCTGTTCAAACGAGACTGCGGTTCCTTGCTCATCCAAACTCACCTGTTCCAGATTACTGGAGGTAAACCAGTGCCCCATCGAAGTAGCGTTGGTGCTAACATCTAAACGGGTATGTAGCGCATCAGCCACAAACTCCAGGGTATCGTCTGGCCGATACTGCAAAACCAAGGTGGTGCCGGTACGCTTGCGCTCATCAAAACGCACGCGCTGGTCGTAATTGCGCGGCACAAATATGTTATCTGTCGGATTGCTTATCTGCTCTACTGGAATATTGGTGTTCACCAGCCAGCCATCGATTTGCGCTTCATCAATACGGGCATCCCGCTGCTGTTCATTAAACGCCAATAGCGCGCCAAATCGATTGTTGTGCCAGGTGTTAGATATCAGCGCTGAATATTGCGGTGAAAAATCACGACTGTTGCGGTCATACAGGCCCTTAACACTGCCTACAAACTGAAAATGAGGAATGGACAAGGGTCTGGCCGTTTGCACATCAATGGTGGCCCCGATGCTGCCGGATTGTTGCTGCGCATTTTGGGTTTTATACACATTTACGCCACTGACAATTTCTGATGCCAGGGTATCGAAACTGAACTCTCGCCCGAGGTTATCCGTTGCCATCTGGCGACCATTGAGCAATACCCGATTAAATTCCGGGCCAAAGCCACGAACCGTAACAAATTGCCCCTCACCTTCCGCTCTATCAATGGCGACACCAGCGATGCGTTGCAGGGATTCCGCGAGATTTTGATCCGGCAGCTTTCCAATCTCCACCGCCTGAATGTTATCCAGCACC
Source organism: Planctobacterium sp. AWM4_229 (assembly GCF_056160305.1). Classification (NCBI taxonomy): domain Bacteria; kingdom Pseudomonadati; phylum Pseudomonadota; class Gammaproteobacteria; order Alteromonadales; family Alteromonadaceae; genus Planctobacterium; species Planctobacterium sp. AWM4_229. The sequence continues at coordinate 174,024 of NZ_JBSWWX010000002.1, forward strand.
ACATCTGATTCGCGTTTGATGTTTTGAGACTCGCGAATACTGGCGCGATAACCCCGCACCATAATGTGTTCATAAGGGCTGATCGCTTTGGCAGGTTCGATTTTGATGAGATTGTCGTCACCGCGTACAAAGTCGATAAAACGTTCAAACAGCGATTGCGGCTCAGGCGGCACTTGCGGCTTTTCGCTAACGATGATCTGATTATCTTCACTGATTTGTGCCTGCAAACGCGTATCGGCTAACAAACGGGTAATGGCTTCAGAAGCCGGCAAATAGCCCTGCAGTGCGTTGGCCTGAATATCCTTAACCAGCGAATAAGGAAACACCACCGTGAGATTACCTTGAGAGGCAAATTCGATTAGCGCCTCATCAGCAGGTTTACTTTCAATCTGAAAACGGCGTAATTCCTCTTGTTCGGTGGCAATAACAGGCGTAGTGATCAGTAGCAATGCTGATGCCACCAGCTTCATGGGAAAACGAGTAAGGCCAGATTGATAAATGCGCTTCACCATCGGCAATTCAGGAAGATAAAGCCTGAACAAACAAATCACCGCTATAGGCAACGACGCCCGTCGAGGGATTTATTGACCAGGCGACAATAGCTGCGCCTTGAGTCTCGAGTTCGTTCATAGATTCATCTCTTTCATGTCTTCTATATTAAGCCACAAACGCTTGTCGTCCAGCGGGGTTTGTGCACTCATATTCGGGTTTTCCAAGCGGATCACCACTCTCTCATCCAGTCGAGCAAAGCTTAACGCATCTTTTATCATTGGGTGAGCATAAAACAACTGATCGTAGGAGCCATCTTCAATGGCACGCATAAACCCTTGCTGAATGTCGCTTGCCAGAGCATTATTGTCACGGGCCACAAAATAATACATAGCAAAAGGATAAATTAGTAATACCCGTGGCTCGATAGTCAGATTGAGTTCTGGTCTTGCGGCCACTTCACTCCAAGGCTCGTGAATGGCTCGCGGAAATAAATCAAAGCGCCCGCCTTCTAGCATGGGAAACAAGCTGGCGTACTTTACCGGTGTGACAACATTTAAACCCGCGTTTTGCAATACCACAGTATCTCCCCAAAAGCGTCCCTGCCCGACGGGAAAACGCTGCAGATCCGACAGACTATCAATGTTGGAAAAACGCGACTCTTCGCCTTGTCGAATGATAAAAATGCGATGCCCCAACATGCCTTTTAACACCGGAATACGCACCGGTAATAAGGTTTGCTCATACTGAATTTGGGTCCCTGCCCACATCACCGACATACTGCCTTCCTTGAGCATTTCGATTGAGCGTCCTTCGGTTTGCGCATTGGGCAAGGGCTGAAAACTATAGGAATCGCCATTGGCGGATTTACTCAATGCCAGTTTCAGAATCTCCGCGATCAGGTTCTCTTTCGGGTCATTGGATTTGGGGTGAATAATGGTGCTGGCTTGAACATTAATCAGCAGACCAACAAGGAATAGCAGGACGCAGACAAGAGACAGAATAAAAGCGTTTTTTTTAAACATCTGAGAATGACCATTTACTTCGATGCTCAGCATCGGATTTGTTATAAATATGTTAAATTAATGGTGGGACGATTCAGATCTGGAAATCCCCCAGAAAAAATTTAAAAAATTTTTGCGAGGCTACTGGTGGATTTTAATTTGTGATTCGTTTTACTCAGTGATTGCAATTAAGAACAGAACAAAATGCCATTAGACTCTACAATTCACGATGCTTACATGGCGGCCAGAAATGGCCTGTCACGCATGGTATCGCGTCTGGTGCCACCTAAAGAGGTGGAAGATATTGTACAGGAAACCTATGTTCGACTTTGTCAGGTTGAAAAACCTAAGTCGATCTCTGAGCCCAAGTCTTTTTTGTACCGTACCGCCAAAAACCTCGCTCTGGATCATTTAAAAAGAGCGGAAACTCGTCTGACTGACTGCCCCGAAGACAGTTTAGACAGCGTATTATTGGAACAAACGGTCGATAACACCTTACAAACTGTGGTGAGCGATCAGGAGTTTGGCCATTTTTGCGAAGCAGTTCGCCAACTCCCTGTCACTTGCCGCAAAGTGTTTGTCTTGAAAAAGGTGTACGGCTATTCCCAAAAGGAAATAGCAAAAATGATGAATATTAGTGAAAGTACTATCGAAAAACACATCGCTCAGGGAATGAAACGCAGTATGCTCTACGTTATGCAAAAACAGCAAAATGCTGTGGCCACAGAAACCGAATTCGTTAAGGGAGGAAAATCCCGATGAAGGATAATGTGATTTCCATTGAAGCTGCTCGCAAGGCAAATGAAGCAGAAGTGTTGGATGCCGCCGCTGACTGGATTGCCAAAATGGACCGTGGTTTAAAAAGCGATGAGGAGCAGGCCCTCAAAAACTGGCTTCAGGCCGATGAACAGCATCGCGAAATGTTATTCAAAATGGCGAAACTGTGGGACAACATGGCGGCACTGGAAAGGTTAAAATCGCTGTTTCCCGAACCGCCGGTTAAACAACAAAGCCGCAGCCCTTATGCCATCGCAGCTTCATTTTTCTTATTGGCGGGATTGCTGGCTTTTATCTGGAATAGCTCGGATTTGGGTTTCCTGGCAGAGGATGAGCTAGTTGTACTGTCGGAACAGCGCTTTGAAACCGGTACAGGGGATTCCAAAAAAGTCACCTTGTCTGATGGCAGCCAACTGGCCATCAATACCAACACCTCAGTGAAGGTCACCTTTACCGCACAACAACGGGTAATTGAGTTGTATCGAGGTGAAGTGCATGTGCAGGTAGCACATGATAAAGAAAAGCCCTTGAGTGTGTATGCGGCAAGACAAATTATTCAAGCCGTCGGCACCGCTTTTAATGTGGAATTACTCACCGACCAGGTTGAGCTGATTGTGACGGAAGGCAAGGTGCGCGTCGGAAAACAAACTGAAAACAATGACAACCCTTTGCAACCCCAACAGATAAGATTAAAAGACAGCTTGCCTGCATTGGAGCAAGGACAAAAAACGCTGCTCAGTGAGCAAGCGCTGGTCATAGAATCGGTAGCCAGCTCAGAAATAGACGCGGCATTATCCTGGCAACAAGGCAATCTGGTATTTCGCGGTGAGCCACTGGCACAGGTTTTAGCCGAAGTAAGTCGTTACAATGCAGTAAAATTCGAACTGACCAACCAGCAGCTCAATCAAATTCAAGTGGCGGGCCTGTTTAAAACCAATGACTTGTCGGGCTTTTTAAGCGCCTTGCAACAAAACTTTGATATCCAGCATCAACGCACTGCTGACAATCGTATCCTGTTGCGCCAGGGCAGTTAATGGCGCAACAGCATCTGGTCACACCAGTAGATACCACAGTTTATTTATTAAACTGTGGTATTGTCCTTTAGAAACCGCTTTCTTGACATCAACCTGAGAACCAAAACATGGCAGAACACAATAATAAAAACAACTCGACACAGGACAGTGTCGCCCCGGCTGCACAAATCGCCGCTGCAGAGGAACAAGCCGTTTCCGTTGCTTACGTTATCTTTATTTCTGCGGTCGCCGCCATTGGTGGCTTCTTATTTGGCTTTGACTCAGGTGTTATCAACGGTACGGTTAGTGCTCTGGAGAAAGCGTTCAACGCCAACGATGTGGCCACCGGATTCAATGTAGCCTCGGTTTTACTCGGCTGTGCACTGGGTGCACTGTTGGCGGGTCCCATCGCCGATAAAGTTGGTCGTAAACCCGTGATGATAATCACCGCGATCATTTTTGCGGTGAGTGCATTCGGCTCTGGTATTGCCGACAGTTCTCCAGAATTTATCTTTTACCGCTTATTGGGCGGCCTGGGCGTGGGAGCAGCCTCTGTGTTAGCGCCCGCCTATATTTCTGAAGTGGCTCCGGCAAGTTTGCGCGGACGCTTAGCTACTTTGCAACAGATGGCGATTGTTTTGGGGCTATTCGCCGCATTTTTAAGTAATTTTACCATTGCATCTTACACTGGCGGGGCCAGTGAGGCAGGTTGGCTGGGGATTGATTCCTGGCGCTGGATGTTCTGGATGGAGATCATTCCTGCCACGCTGTTTTTTATCGGCGTGTTATTGATCCCGGAATCACCGCGCTTTTTAGTGGCGCAAGGTGAAGATAACGAAGCCAAAGGCGTATTCGAACGCATCGCACCCGGCGTCGCGACCGCCCAAATCGATGAAATCAAACGCTCATTAAAGAGCGACCACAAACCGGCATTGCGTGATCTCTTTATCGAAGGAGGCCGCAAAATTCACCCCATTATCTGGGTGGGTGTCGCCTTGTCAGTATTCCAGCAATTTGTGGGGATTAACGTGGTGTTTTATTACGGTGCGGAGCTATGGCAAGCAGCGGGATTTGACGAGTCGCAATCATTGTTTATTAATGTCTTAGGGGGTGTTACTAATGTAGCTTCCACCTTTATCGCCATCGCCCTGATAGATAAAATCGGCCGTAAACCCCTGTTGCTTATCGGCAGTACCGGTATGGCCATTATGCTTTCCATTCTTACTTACCTGTTCAGTACTGCAGGACTGGACGAAGCCGGAAAACTTGCCTTGACCGACGCCAATGGCACCTTCGCTCTGGTGGCGGCAAATCTCTATATCGTGTTTTTTGGTATGAGCTGGGGTCCGGTAGTCTGGGTGTTATTGGGTGAAATGTTCAACAACCGTATTCGCGGTGCCGCACTGGCACTGGCCGCCAGTGCACAGTGGCTGGCCAACTTCTTGGTAACCATGACCTTCCCCATCCTGCTCACCCAAACCGGCTTAGGTGGTGCTTACGGTTTGTATGCTTCCAGCGCCCTGATCAGCTTATTCTTTGTGCATCGCTACGTTAAAGAAACACGCGGCAGACGCCTGGAAGAAATGTAATAGCGACTGGCAATCATAGACAGAAGGACCCGGACGGGTCCTTTATTTATTTAACGTGAGTTGCCACAAAACTATCCAACTGTGCCACGGACCGGATCACATGCATTGTTTTATCGCTGGTTAGCGTCTCCAGTCTTTGCAAAAATTGCACGTTCCAGAATTTCGGACAAAGCTTTAAAACCTTGTAACTTTGTAAAGTCCCATGCCAAATCGAGCTCCCTTCGGGCCAACCTTCTGGTTTTTTAAACAATCCTTTCAAAAAGCGTTTTGTCACCAGCCAATAAGTCGTTGTGTAAGGTAAATCAATATAAATTACTGTATCGGCGGCTTCTAATCGCTTGTTAAAGGAGTGCAAGGAATTCATGGGCCCAAATCCCTCAATGATCCACTCTTGCGCAGCAATGATATTTTGATGAATCGCCTCATAGTCGGCGCGCTCAATTTCCGCACCATTGGCCTGATACAAAATTGAGTCCAGGGCATAAAGCTTAATACCCGTCGCCGCAGCTAACTTTTTGCTAAGGGTGGATTTTCCGCTTGCGGGTTTACCAATGATGGCGATTTTTTTCATCTTGCTTCCTCCATGTTGCCCAAAGGCGGAAACAAAAAACCCGCCTGCCGGGCGGGTTTGATATCGATTTACGACAGCACAAATCCCACCATTCCTAAGGAATGATGATAAAAATTCGAGCTATCGGTAACAATTTAACAGTGTTCATGTTCTTTATAGTCGTGCAGTCGCAAGGCAATGTCAACGGCTCACTGACCACCATCAAATCAACAATGTATCAGGGTGTTTCTGCGCTGAAACTTTGCCTTACGGTAGTTAGACTACTTTGGAAAATCGTTGGGCGGCTTTGTGTTTTGCCATATATTCATCAAACACCATGCAAATGCTGCGCAGTAATAAGCGCGAATCCGGGTGTACTATGATGGCTTGTTCCGTCAACTTGATGAGATTGTCCTGTTCGAATGTCTTTAACAAGTCCAGTTCCGTTGTAAAGTGCTCAGCAAAGCTCACTTCAAACAACTCCTCCAACTCCCCAATGTCCAGGCGCAAATTGGTCATCAATTGGGTGATGATATAACCTCGGAGCTGATCTTCTTCAGACTTTACCAAACCTCGCTCAATGGCGTGTTGCTGTTCGTCCAACATTTGATAATAATCCGCGGGATTTTTACAATTCTGGCTATAGACGTTACAGATAGAGCTAATGGCACTGACACCAAACCCCACTAAATCCGTATATTGCAAAGTGGTGTAGCCTTGAAAATTACGTCCAAGGCGCTTTTCATTGAGGGCAATGGCCAGCTCATCTCCGGGCTTAGCAAAATGATCTATGCCAATCATTTGATATCCCGCCTCAGTGAAGCGCTCAATGGCAAGACGCATCAGCTTTAACTTATCTTCCGGACCGGGCAACCAGCTATCTTTGATTTTGCGCTGTGCAGCGAATTTCTGTGGCATATGAGCATAGTTAAACAAGGAAATTCTATCGGGATTAATGTTTAAAACATCTTCGATGGTTTGCTCAAAACCCAGCGGGGTTTGCAATGGTAGGCCATAAACCAGATCCAGATTGATGGACTTAATACCGGCTGTTTTTGCGCCCTTGCTTAAACGAGATACCAGTTCAGTAGGTTGAACTCGGTTGATGGCAATCTGCACCTGCTTATCGGTATCCTGCACCCCCATGCTGATTCGATTTACCCCCAGAAACGCCAGTCCACGGATGTATTCAACAGTGGTTTCCCGAGGATCGATCTCCAGACTAATTTCTGGTAACTCATCCAGGTTATAATGGCTTTTAATCGTCGATAGAATGTCTTTAACCTCTTCCAAAGACAGCATTCCCGGGGTACCACCCCCAAAATGAATTTGTATCACATGATGATTTTTAAAAAGTTCTGAACGCAAGATTATTTCTTTTTTCAAATAATCAACATATTGCGCAATCTTGTCCCGATTCCGAGTGATGATCTTGTTGCAACCACAGTAATAACAAAGGCTGTGACAGAAAGGCACGTGAATATAGATAGCCAGCTCCGGGTTCGCCGCCAGCAAAGCCGCTTTGCGAAACTCTCTGTCAGTGAACTCAGTGTTAAACTCTAATGCTGTAGGATAAGAAGTGTAACGAGGCCCCGACATGCCATATTTGTTGAGCATTGACTGATTAAAAAGCCCATCGTGTTGACCTTGCATAACATCCACCTTATTAAAGCGCCATCTGAAAAACGTGAAAACGGAGGCTGAAAAATACCAGTAAGGTGGCTTGAGAAGCTTAATCTAAATCAAATTATGCAATGTTAACGAGTAAAAACGCTATATCCCAACGGATACCTGTAGTCACAAATCTTCAGGTAAATATTAATCCCACTTAACATTTACTTTGGAAACACTTTTGGCGCATAAAAAAGCATTAAAAGAGATAAATATTTTCTATAAAAATTGCGTGATTTTCAGGCACATTTCGCTACAATCTGCGGTCCAAATTATGACGCTCAGATGACAAAACAAAATTTCGGAATCTGAACCTGGTTTAGCAGTTTTATACAGGAATAGTGTTGCAATGGCGGCAGCTGTCTTTAATTTATCTGATATTAACAACCTGATGCGCGAGCTTCAGGGTGATGTGGTGTTGTACCCAACTTTTGAACATATTTTTATGGAAAGCCTATATCCGGATGGCATTATTCTGGATGCTTATGGGCGTACCCAGGCTCAGGCAGAAGCCGCGGAAGAAAAATTCCGTCCAGATACCAGTCGCATAATCACCGGTAAAATCCCCAGAGCGCTGATCATGAAAAATGACAAGGGACTTTACATCTGTAACAATTTGAAAGACGAATTAACACCATTCAGACGCGGCGCTATCGCGTTTGCGAAAGGTTGTAACCCGATTACCGATGACGACTGGGCCAAATATACCCGTCAAATCGCGCCGGGTGAGATCAACCAAATTATCCCTATCGCCGATGTTGTGGCTGCTATCCGTGCCAAATCAGACACCTTGGTGGTGGAAATTGGTCAGCAAAGCCAATCTGCGGCATAAGCCTCTTTAGCAGCGCCTGGTTGTCAGCGCTGCTTGCCAACTCTCCTTAATTCTGATGCCTCTATTTCGCTTCCGCAAGGCAAAAACACATCAAAAAGCTGAACTACTTTGGCAAGAACAGTGTGTCCAGATTACGCGAAAGGCGATGAAATCCATTCGCCTCAAAGTACAGCATGATGGGCAACTCAATGTTAGCTGTCCGTATCAGGTAACGGATGCGCAAATCAGGGATTTTTTAAACCAAAGACTCAACTGGATTACGCAACAGCAGCAACGACTAGCCAGCTCTCAGCAACAAGTTGAAGCCACAAATAATGCCCGAGCCATGTGTTTATGGGGACAGCAATACGCCTTTGAAAAAAGCCCGTCAGCAAGTCGACATTATAAAATCCATCACGATGAAGCGGCAATCTACCTGCCCCGACTACCCGTAAACAACGAGGCAGCAACCATAGTGCGGCAACAAATCTGGCGCGATGAGCTAAAACAACTCATGCAAACTTTATTACCCCAGTGGCAAGCTGCTATGAATGTTGAAGTGGCTTTTTGGAATGTAAAGAATATGAGAACTAAGTGGGGCAGTTGCAACGTTACCAGGCAACGTGTCTGGCTAAGCTTGCAATTGGCTCAATATCCCCAGCAATGTACTGAAATGGTACTGGTTCACGAATTGACTCACCTTTTAGAAGCCTCCCACAACCAGCGCTTTTATCAACTAATGGATAGCTTCTTGCCAAACTGGCGAGATGCGGACTCGCTGCTGAAACACCGAACTTACCCACATTAAGGAACATAGGTGTTCTCACTTAGCCATAAAATAAGATTATTGTGAAGTAAGCCACAATCCTGCCTATTCGGTGGGATTTTCCATTGCCGATAAACAAAACACATGGGTATGATGGGTAATACAAAGTTATCCAATGCGATAACTGTGTTTGCAACAGGCTATTGCCAGAAGTTCTCAGGCAAAATCCAGGTTTTACGCCATACTGTTGAATAGGTATCGCGCAAGATCGGGTGGCAAGATGCACTCGAGTGACAACTTACTGTACCCAAACTTCAACTCACGGGATTGCTTAAGTGTCTGATTTAAATAACCAATATGATGTGAAAGACGTGGAATTTCTGGATAATTTTTTAACACACTGTACCGTCAAAGAATATCGCCGCCACGCGGTGATTGTGCGCCAGGGCGAACACACACAAAAGCTGTATTTTTTACTCAAAGGCTCCGTATCGGTTATTCGTCAGCATGAGGACGATAAAGATATTGTGTTGGCATACCTGAACCAAGGCTCTTTTTTTGGCGAGATGGGTTTGTTTGACGACAAGTCGGAGCGCAGTGCCACCATTCGAACCCGCACTGTGTGTCAGATTGCTGAAATTGCCTACGACAAATTTGAAATCCTGGCGCGCAGTCGCCCCGATATTCTCATGGCGATTTCCAAGCAACTAACCGCGCGTTTGCGCAAAACCTCCAAAAAAGTCACGGACCTGGCTTTTCTGGATGTCACAGGTCGGGTTGCTGGTTGCCTGCTGGATTTAATCAACCAACCGGATGCCATCACCCACCCCGATGGCATTATGCTCAAGATTACACGTCAGGAACTCAGTCGGCACGTTGGCTGTACGCGAGAAATGGTGGGTAAAGTACTCAAAAGTCTCGAAGAGCAAGGATTGGTCACCTTTGAAGGCCACAGCATAGTAGTACTGCAATAAATATCGGATTTTTTTAATCCAGGTGTCGAAATTCGTTCATCCGGTTCGTCAGGGTATTGAAACTTTGCATTAAACTGGAGATACCTGATGAGCAATTCATTTCAACCTAACCACTTTTCTTGGTCAGAACTAATGACCACCTCCCCTGAACAAGCTACCGAATTTTACGGTGGCTTATTTGGCTGGCAATTTGATGTCATGGATATGGGCGGCGAGAACTATTACGTTGCCTCTCTAGATGGCGAAAAGATTGCTGGTATCATGGCAAAACCCAGTGAAATGCCAGCACCTGGTTGGGGCCAGTACGTGACAGTATGCGATATTCAGGCAACAGCGGAGCAGGTAAAAACCTTAGGTGGTACGTTACTGACGTCCCCGACTGACATTCCCGGTGTCGGCAAGTTTATCGTATTTCAAGATCCGCAAGGCGCTCTGCTTTCTGCTATACAGTATGTAGAACAATAGGGAGTGTATTGACGTGAAATACTTATTGATGATTTACGCCAACGAAGCTTGGGAGCAGGCGCAGCCCGAAGGCTGGGATGAGGCTCTGGTGAGCCGATATATCGCCGTCGCTGAGGATCTGCAAAAACAAGGGGTGTATCTGGATGGACGCAGGCTGGCCCCCGTCGAGACAGCCACCAGCGTGCAAGTTCGCAACGGTGAAACGCTGATCTCTGATGGGCCTTTTGCAGAGACCAAAGAGCAACTTGGGGGATTTTTCCTGGTGGATTGTCGCGACCTGGATCACGCCACGGAGGTGGCAGCCATGATCCCCAGTGCTGAATATGGCACGGTAGAAGTGCGCCCGTTATTTTATCAGGACTAATGTGGTAAACAACGACGCTACAACTCTCGCGCTAGAGCAGTTATACCGCCAGTATTCGCAACCCATACTGGCGTATATCATGAGCCTGGCACAGGATTTAGATATCGCTCAGGAAATCTGGCATGAGACATTCTTGCTGGCCATGCAACATTGGCAAAACGGTCCTCCTGAGAACCCACCAGCCTGGTTAAAACGCACGGCGCGCAACAAATTTATTGATACTTACCGCCATAAAAAAATGGCTGCGGATAAAGCCATGCTAATCAAAGCTCTTGCCGCTGAAGAAGATGCAGCAGATGAGGACATGACAGACAGCCACTATGGCGATGAACAACTAAAATTGATTTTTGCCTGTTGTCATCCAGCGTTGGATTTTGACAAACAAGTGGTACTTACCCTGAGTACTGTCGCTGGCTTGAGCACAGAACAAATAGCTCAGGCCCTGTTGCTGAGTCAGACGACACTGGAACAGCGCCTCACCCGAGCCAAACGGAAAATAAAGCAGGCAGCAATTCCTTTTGTCATTCCAGAGTCAGGGCATCTGTCGGAGCGCCTCAATGCCGTTTTAAAAACCCTCTACCTGATGTTCAATGCTGGGGTGAATCAACAATCAGACCCTTTCGACCTCACCGGCAATGCCATGAACCTGGTGAAACGACTCGATAATCTACTACCCCAGCAGGCCGAGGTGGAAGGTATGCTAGCCCTAATGTTATTCCACCAATGCAGACAAGCTTCCAGATACGACTCAAAGCAACAGATAGTGCCGCTCTCTGAGCAAAATCGGGCTTTGTGGCAAACTTCCCTGATTGCAGAGGCAGATCGGTTATTGCAACGGGCAATGGCTCGGCAAGCCCTCGGTGTTTATCAAATACAAGCGGCCATTCAAGGCGTACATTGTCATAGTGTTTCATGGCAAAACACCGACTGGGCAGAAATTGAAGCACTATATAGAGTACATCTTGCCTTGGATAACTCCCCTGTTATCAGGCTCAACAGTATCTATGCCATCAGTATGTCTCGTGGCATTGAACAGGCAATGGAACAACTCGACCTATTGGAACAAACCGGAGCCCTTGTCAGTTACGCCCCATTTTATGCGTTGCGAGCCGATCTATATGAACGAATAGGAGATTTAAACTCCGCCCACGCCAGTTACTTGCAAGCCAAAGCGCACAGTAATCACCCTCAAGAACAGTCCCACTTTTTGCATCGGGCTGAAAGAATAAAGAAAATCCTTACAGAACAATAAATTTTGCATTTATTCCATTGCGGATTTTTAGTGCTGCTTTGTCTGTGTGGATTAAACGGGGCTTTTCGAACGCTAAAGTATGTAAGTCCTGTAGTCGATAACATAATAGCCTGGGGTTACAAAAACCCGGATAGTCAGCTGCAAAGTAGTATTGAGTGGAAATAGTGGTATGTCTTGTTTAACCAGAAGTATGCAAAAACAACTTGGTAAGTATATAAAACGCAATGCCCAGGAGGACTGGCAAAATCATCCTGACAAGGTGCATTCCGAGTTGGTGAGTAAAGGCTTGTGCCCCTCCGATGTCACGGTAGACCAGCTGGCCGTGATAATACGCGACGTGCAGGAGCACTGAGCTTTCTTACCTGTCAGGTCAAAATAATTGTCAGAAACTCTGCTATAAATAACCGTATTTCCGCATTTCATGTTGGTCAGATGTTATTCTTTAGAAGTCCCATAACATTTTAAACTCTAACGTAGTCTGACAGACGCCATCCATGGCTTTTCTGAACCAAATCCCTTTGGTCCACTTACTTTTCCTTTGCTCGCCCAAAGGATAAAGTAAGCAAAAGCAAAGGGCGCCCCGCCTTGCGCTTAACTCATTGAAGAACTACAATTTTCCGGTGATTTTCAGGGAGGAAAATCACCGGAAACTTGCTTAACGTTTTTCAATGGCGCTCCAGGAGGGGAAAAGGGTGGTTCTTCAAAAAATGTGCTAAGCGTCGTTTTCATAGTCTCGTTAGACCTTCTACATAAGGGACTCATAATCAGGAGTAGTTATATTTAGTAACTCAGCTTAAATAGCAATTCACTGAGATCTGGTTGCCATTGAAACTCTTTCAATTTAACCCTGTTGTTCAGCACCACAACCCCCTCTTCCTGAAGTTGGCCTTTTTGCTTTTCAGCAAGTTCACTGCCAACAGGAAAAGCAATTTTACCATCTGAACGCAGCACCCTATACCAAGGCACTTGCATCGCTTCTGGTGCCAGCCCCATGGCTTTTCCCACCAATCTGGCACGCCCAGGTAAACCCGCCAGGTCAGCAATTTGACCGTAACTGGCGACATTACCCGCAGGAATTTGTAATGTGGTTTGCCAGATTCTGGCGTAAACTGAGTTCATTTCTGTCTATAAAATTCTATCTGTGTATGCCACGAATTATCTGTTCAAACTGCCACTTACCGGAAAAAGCCTGTATCTGCCAATTGGTGGCGGAAACCGCGCCGATACATTATTCAGGCGAGCTGCACATCCTACAACACCCGCTGGAGCAGAACCACAGTAAAAATACCGCTCGGTTAGTAAAACAGCTTTTACCAAAAACGACAATGTGGCCGGGAGAATCTGAATCTGACTTTGCCATTTTAAAGGCAAAAACAGCGCAAGATCCAAAGGGTTGGGGCTGCATATATCCCGCCCCGGAAAGTGCGACACAATCAGTCAATAATCCACCACTGCCCACCACCCGACTGCTCTTTATTGATGCCACCTGGCGAAAAGCCCGCAAGATCTGGCACCTGAATCCCTGGTTGCGCTCAATGCCTTGTTACCATTTGAGTAACATTCCAGATGCTCAATACCGCATTCGCAAAAATCATGCTGAGCACCAGCTTTCCACCCTTGAGGCCGTTGCCTGCAGCTTGAGTAGCTGCACTGACGTAACTCCACTAATAGATTTGTTGCATCGATTCCAACAACATTTTGAAAATATTCAACCGTCGAATAACCAAATTTAAGAATGTTTTCTATAATCTAATTGCTTGCCGTTACAAATGTTGTAGCTCGCAAATTGCTGCGCACTATTTTAAGTTTAAAGGATTAATAATTTGGCTCACTTTCAACGTCAAATCATTTATGGATTGCTGCTTATTGGCTACCTCTGCTATGTACCATTCGCTTTGGCAAACACAAAACTGAACACCTTCGAGTTAAGCCACACTTCCAATGTGTTACCGGTAGAAGACCTGACCTACTTCCACCCGGAAACTTCTGAATTACCCAATTCCCGGGCACAGCTGATGAGCTGGTTAAGCAGCCTGTCCGTACTTGAAACGCCTCAGGCGGCTGAAGATCGTCTGATGGCAGCAACAAAACTATTAAACACGACACAACAAACCCGTTGGTTTATTAATCCTTTTAGTCCAGTGGCCGAGACTGTGTCTGTGTACTTTTACCAAAAAGACGGCCTACAGACGGGAACAAGTGGATTGCACCACTCCTCTGAAATTGCTCTGCAGCAAGGCAGCTACATTGATATTCCAACAGGTGTGACAGGGACTTTGTTATTAGTTTTTGATAGTGATTTTTATCTGGCGCCGGTCAAGGTTAACCTGTTTAGCGCCACAGAAGTGGATAGCAAACTTAAAAGTAAATCAGCGATACAAGTATTAGCTTTGGGTATGTTGATTGCACTGAGCATATACAATCTGTTTTTGTATTATGCCAGTCGAGCCAAGGCTTATTTGTATTTCACACTTTGTTCAGCGGTTCTTGCTTTCGCTTGGGCCAATATTATCGGCGTCATCAAACTCTTTTTTGTGGTACTACCAGATCTATTGATATTGCCCCCCTTTTTAATCAGTGCGGCGTTTTCGATTTTGTTCACCCGCGACTTCCTTGATTTAAAAAGCATTTCACAGCGATTAGACAATACTCTGATGCTGTTTTTCTGGCTCTGTTTTGTCTTAGTACCCATCACCGCTTTCGCGCCCTACTCAGGCATACTGGTGGTTTACGCCACAGTTTCAATAGTAATTATCACCAGTATTGCTGCTGGTATCATCGGCTGGCGACGGGGTTATCATCCATCGCGCTTCTTTGTTTTCGCCTATTGTGCCTTTGCCATCCAATCAATATTGTGGACATTGGCATTCCTGTTACCTGAAATCCATATCGCGGTAAGCATCAACTTTATCGGCCTGCTATCCAGTACAACGGGCTGTATTTTATTGTCTCTGGCCCTGGCGGCTAAAGTCAGTCTGATAACCGATGAAAATCGACGCCTGGCAAGTAGTCTTGAACAAAAAGTCTATGAGCGCACCGAGGCGTTGGCCGAAGCCAATGTTGCTCTTGAGCATCTCATCAGTGAATTGCAGGAAGCCAGCAGTGCCAAAAGTCACTTCCTTGCCAATATGAGCCACGAAATCAGAACGCCTTTAACAGCAATCATTGGCTACGCTGAAGGCATTTTACAAGGCGATATCAACCGCGATGAGCAAGAAAGAGTGCTCAGAGTCATCGCTGAGAATGGTAACCATCTGCTGCACATTATTAGTGACATTCTGGACATCAGTAAAATCGAAGCGGATAAACTCGAATATGAGATGCAACCTTGCTCCGTGCTCGAGGTATTAGCACAAGTTGAGGGAGTCATGGCTAAACGCGCCAGAGACAAAGGTCTGGACTTTGCCCTGCACTATCATTTTCCATTGCCCTCTGAAGTGGTCACCGATCCTTACCGATTTCGACAAATCTTACTCAACTTGATCAACAACGCCATCAAGTTTACCGAATTGGGGAGTGTCACCGTCAATGTCGCATGGTTAGACAACAAACTATCAGTCAGTGTTGAGGACACCGGTGTGGGGATGTCTGAGGAAAAGCTTGCCGCCGTTTTTGATCCCTTTGAGCAAGGCGGCGCCTCCATCGCACGTCAATTTGGCGGAACGGGATTAGGGCTCAGTATTTCCCGGCGCCTGGCCCAAGGGTTAGGAGGGAATATATCGGCTAAAAGTATCCCCGGAAAAGGCTCTGGTTTTACCGTCAATATTGCCGCCACCCCTACAGCATCCAGTGAGATGCTGCATACTATCGTAGCGATAAACGACTCCGTGGTAGCGTCACCCCAAGACACCTCTGATGTACCGGATTTTTCTGGTACCAAAGTACTATTGGTAGACGACCATCCCAATAACCGCGATTTGATTAAAATACTCTTAAATCGAATGAATGTTACCGTCGAAGAAGCAGAAGATGGTGATATTGCCTTGCAAAAAGTACTGGAACAGGAATACGATCTCATCCTGATGGATATACAAATGCCAAGGATGAAGGGAGACGAAGCGACGGAGCAGTTGCGTAGCTATGGCTATGAACTGCCGATTATTGCGTTGACGGCAAACAATATGAAACATGAAATTGAGTCGTATCTGAGCAAAGGTTTTAATGACCATTTGGCCAAACCCATTGTCAGACAAGACTTTATTGCCACACTCAGTAAATATCTGAACGCCAAGGGGAGTACAGAAAGTTTGTTTTCCAACGATGAAATGCTCGGCTTAGTGCGAGATTATCATACTGATCTGCAACAGCAGGCGGTTGAGTTTGAGCACTGTTGGTCTGCCGGGGATTTACAAAAAGCGGAACAAATTGCCCATCGCATCAAAGGAGCCGCTGGCTCTTTTGGGTTCGCCTTGTTAGGTGAAAAATTCGCACTTCTGGAGCAATTACTAAAAGAACAACAGCTGGAAAAAGCGCAAAACTGCTATATCGAGACAATGTCTTTAACCAAACTGATTTGCAATATGTCGAGTGTGGATATTCCCCGAGGTGTTGTAAGTTGTGACATGGACATTGAGTTGTTGCTCTCAGAGCTACAGAATTTCAACAATCGACTCAATGACGAGCTGGAGCAGATTTGGTCCTGTCTTGCCCGTGGCGAAAACAATATTGCCCGCCTGTATCTGAATAGAATACTCCCTAAAGCGTCCAAACTCGGCTGGACTCACTTACAGGAAAAGTTACAAGAACTACTGAACCTGTTAGAAAAAAACACCATCGAAACTGTGCAATTCAGCGATATCGAAGAGAATATTAAAGTTGAGGTAGACAATCTGAAATCTGTTTTGGCAAATCATCACTTTTAGACTGAGTTTTTGCCACATTGAACTATGCTTTAGTAAAGTTTAATTTGGGGTGGCAAAAAAGTAATGGGTTGGGTTTACCTACACATTATCAAACTGCTGGTGATATGCGTAGTTTGGGCTGGTGCTAATGCACAAGCAGAAACAAGCGCTAAAATCACCACCTTGCGTATGTGTTATGAGGAGCAGGAACTCACCCCCTTTTATACCGGAACCGGACTACAACCACCGGAGCAAGACCCCGGTGTTATGATTGAAATGCTGCAGCTACTAGACGCGGCTATGCCAAAAGTGCACTTCGAATTTGAACGTGTCCCCTGGCAGCGTTGCCTGAATCAGCTAGCTAAAAACACATCTGACCTTGTCATCGCGGGTTTTCAAGATGAAAGAACTCAGATTGGTGTCTATCCCATGAGAAATGGAGCACCAGATGCAAAACGAGCCATCGCCGCCACTCGCTACTGCCTGTTCACCCACCGAGATTCGTTGTTAACCTGGGATGGCGCGCAGTTTAATATGCATCCAGCTAAACCCGTAGCCGTTCCGCAAGGTTATACCGTTGTCTCAGTGCTGGAAAAACACGATATTCCCTTCGTAAAAACCAATTCATCGAAATCCGCCCTGAACTTGTTACAGAAATCCTTGGCTGAAGGTGCCGTCACTCACTGCCAGTCAGGAGGATATTTTCTTTATCAAAATAAAGACCAGCCGTTACATTTTGTAGCTCATTCCCCGCCCTTGGTAAACCAATATGGTTACTTGTTATTTAGTCAGGGTTTTTGGCAGCAACAACAACGGTTGGTGAATCAGATATGGGACAAGGCTGCGGTTATTAAAAGCCAACACTTCAGTCGATTATTAGAAAAATACGACAAATTGGCCTATCAAAAATAGTCCGCATTCTCACACTATTACAGCTTTTGCATCAAAGGGCTGGAGCCCAACGCTCCGGTTTGCTGTAATTCGCTGAGTTCAGTCTCATTTAGCGCCAATAGTTCAGTCAGAACCTGATGATTGTGTTGACCAACCTTACCACCGGGCCACTCTGTTTTCCCCGGGGTATCCTGCAATTTGGGCAGGATAGCGGGAATTTTTAACGGTTTTCCATCGATTTCGACGGTTTCGAATAAACCACGCTCATTAAAATGGCGATCCTGCATCATGTCTTCAACGTTGTATATGGGGCCAGCGGGCACTCGATATTCCGCCAGCACATTTAATATTGAATCGGCAGGTAAACTAGCGCACCAATTCGCCAATACTTCATCAATCTCAGTTTCGTGCTCAACTCGACCGCTATTACTACTAAGCCTGGGATCCTGTGCTAAGTCTTCGCGTTTTGCAGCCTGCATCAGCCGCTTGAAAATAGAATCGCCATTACCGCCAATTACCACATGTTTGCCATCTTTGCAGGTGTAGGTATTGGTGGGCACAATGCCGGTGACCGTTGTTCCTGATGCCTCACGCACTACACCAGCACCAGAATATTCAGGTATTACCGCTTCCAGCAGATTAAACATCGACTCATAGAGTGCCACATCAACAACTTGCCCTTGGTGCGAAGGGTCTTTTTGTCGCTGAATGATGGCCAACGCTATTCCCAGAGCCGCATGGATACCAGATATGGTATCTCCAATGCTAAGATTGGGACGCACGGGAACTTCCCCCGGATGCCCATTAAGATAGCGAAAACCACTTATACCCTCGCATACAGACGCAAACCCCGGCTTATCGGAGTAAGGCCCGGTTTGCCCAAATCCGGAGATGCGTGCATAAACCAGACCGGGATTACTGACTTTCATTTCCTCCGGACCTAAGCCCCAGTTTTCCATCACACCCGGCCGAAAATTCTCGATAACCACATCCGCTTTTTGTACCAGCCGTTTAGCGATATCTCTGCCAGCTTGTTGCTTGAGATCCAAAGTCACTGACTTTTTATTGCGACCAATGCTGCGCCACCAAAACGAAGTGCCATTCTCCACCTCACGCCAACCGCGTATCGGATCGCCGCCCTCTGGCGGTTCAATTTTTATCACTTCAGCGCCAAAATAGCCCAAAATGCACCCCGCGAAAGGCCCCGCGAGTAATTGCCCAAATTCAATCACTCTTATGCCTTCTAACGGTCTGATATGCTGGCTTGTTGTGTCTTTATTCATTATTTTTTCCTGGATGACTTAAAACCCCAATAAAAACCTGTCACTTTGTGCATTTTTTGAGCAAACAACTGTAAAAGTTACAGAAATGTTAAATTCTCCATATTTCCTGCACATTTGCGGCATAGTTTGCTGACTTCCTTGTATATGCCCACGCATGAGTCCACGACTGCAAGGAAGGTATGACAAACGTTCCAGGGCGGCTGTCAAAGATCCTTACTAAGAAGAAGAAAAAAGACAACAAGAAAAACAAAGATGATTGTGGATGTATACCATTTAATGGTGATCAATTCAGGGGGACACCAAGAAACGCACGAGTTGCGGGTCCAGGCTGACACAAGTCCGACTTTGGTGTCCGTTATTTCTGATGCCTGGATGAGCCGCAATAACTGCAAGGGCGATTCAGAAAGCACCGCTCCAACAAAAGCCTATTCTTATCAGTATTCAGAACTGGCAGAATATGAAACTCGTCAGTCAATTGCCAGACAAGGGTTTTGTATTAAACGTTTAGAAGAGCCCAAATTGTCGTTGACCATGATGGCGAGCACATCACAGCGGTTAACTTCAGAACTGAACTAATAAGCTCATTATCAAAGCGATATTGCCGGAGAACGCCGCGCATATCTCAAAAGCCATAGACTGAATAGCGCAACGGCAAAAAAGCAAAAAGCCACTGGATAAGCATTGCCATCATAAAAACGCCCCACCAAAACCGCCAAGCCAACGGCAGTTAAGCTGGATAAAGAGCCTACTATTGAGTTACCAATACCTGCCATGCCCCCTAGCCACTCCATAGACATGGCATTGATGTTGCCAAAAATGAATCCCATGAAGAATAAAATCAGCATGAAGCATGCTAAAAACAGGGGCATAGGCGGGATACCTTGATTTAGCCAGGTAACCAAAAGCAGTAATAAGCTTCCAGCGGCAATACCCAACAATGCCCATACGGATACACGGTGCATACCGTATAACACCACAATTTTACTGTTTATCAGCGCGGAAGCACCTACCCCAGCAGCTAAAAGAGCGAAGTAAAGAGGAAAGTCCTCCACCACATTATAAAAATCCTGGAACATGGCTTGTGACGTGCTCAAATACACCAGCATGGCACCAAACGTAAATCCGGTAACCAGGCAATAGGACATTACCCTGCGGTGTTTCAAGATCAACTTCAGGGAATTAAAAATGTTGGTAAAAGACAATGGAATGCGCTTTTCCAGAGTCAGTGTTTCCGGTTGTCTGATAACAAACCAGGTCACCACAACCAAGGCGAAGATCAAAAAAGCCACAAATATTGCACGCCAGCCAAAGTGTTGCATTACCAACTGCCCCAAAAAAGGCGCCATCATGGGCACTAAAATGAATAGCACCATGATCACCGACATGATTTGAGCCATTTGCTCGCCTTTGTAGAGATCTCTGATCAAAGCGCGAGAACCAATTTTACTGCCAGAAATACCGAAGCCTTGTAACACTCTTCCCAACAAAAGTAGCCAAAGGCTCGTAGCAAAAATCGCGATAACTGTCCCGCATAGGTATATTGCCACTCCCGCAATCACTGTTTTCTTCCGCCCAAAGGCATCAGCAAATGCACCAAATAGCAGCTCGCCAAAGACGGTTCCCAGGATAAACAGGCTGATCACTAGTTGAACGTCGTTACTATTTTCGATGTGCAAATCGCGCGTAATGTCAGGAAGCGCAGGCAACATGGCATCTATAGTTAACGCAGTTAACGACATCAATAGAGCAAAGAGCGCGATAAACTCGCCCTTACCCAAGGATTGTTTTTCCAATCTCGAATTTCCTTATTGAATGAATATTAAGACGGGAACCAGGTAACAGGTCCCGAATCTGACTAATTGGCGTTAATCGCTAAAATGCCTGGCATGAAACAACAAGTGTTTTTCAATAAAAGTGGCAATGAAATAATAGCTATGATCATAAGACTCATGGCCATGATACTGTATTGGCACCGCTTTTTCTTCCGCCACGTGCCATAAGTTCTCTGGTTTGAGTTGTTCTTCGAGAAACTCATCTGCTAACCCTTGGTCAATCAAAATGGGCAGTTCACTGCCATGTTGCCCCAACAAATAAGTCGCGTCATAGTCACACCAATCAGCAGGATCTTCCCCCAAATAGCCAGTAAATGCCTTTATTCCCCAAGGGCAATCCATGGGATTAGATATGGGGCTAAATGCCGAGATACTGCGATATTGCTGCTGATTGCGCAATCCGATGACTAGCGCACCATGACCGCCCATCGAGTGACCCATAATGCTTTGCTGACCATTACAAGGAAAGTGCGATTGCACCAGCTCAGGTAATTCTTTGGCCACATAATCATACATATTATAGTGCGTATGCCATGGTGCTTGTGTGGCATTCACGTAAAAGCCTGCACCTTGGCCAAAGTCATAATAATCCACATCTGGCACCGATTCACCTCGGGGAGAGGTGTCTGGCGCTACCAAGATCACGCCAAGCTCAGCCGCGATACGCTGAGCCCCCGCCTTTTGCATAAAATTATCTTCGTTACAGGTGAGTCCTGACAACCAATAAACCACCGGACACTTTGCCCCCTTTAAAGCCTGAGGGGGTTGATAGATAGCAAAACGCATTTTACAGCGAGTGGCAATAGCCACATGCTCAAAGCGAGACAAGGTTCCACCAAACACTGTGGTTTCAGAAAGACACTTCATAGCAGCCACTCCTGTAATTAGAGTTATGTATCTGGTTAAAAATGGATTACCGTGCGAATACTCTTACCTTCATGCATCAGATCAAACGCTTTGTTTATTTCATCCAGCGAAAGAGTGTGGGTTATAAATTCATTTAA
Organism: Planctobacterium sp. AWM4_229; assembly: GCF_056160305.1. Classification (NCBI taxonomy): domain Bacteria; kingdom Pseudomonadati; phylum Pseudomonadota; class Gammaproteobacteria; order Alteromonadales; family Alteromonadaceae; genus Planctobacterium; species Planctobacterium sp. AWM4_229. The sequence continues at coordinate 195,600 of NZ_JBSWWX010000002.1, forward strand.
TGGAATTTCCCCCGCCAAATATTGCTCCACGATGCCCGGCAACTGAGAGCGGCCTTTAACACCACCAAATGCGGTGCCACGCCACACCCGGCCAGTCACCAACTGAAACGGTCGGGTGGAGATCTCTTGTCCAGCCCCAGCAACGCCTATGATTACCGACTCGCCCCAACCTTTATGACAACACTCCAATGCACTGCGCATTACATCTACGTTACCTATGCATTCAAAGGAGAAGTCCACACCACCATCGGTGAGTTCCACGATCACCTCCTGGATGGGCTTGTCGTAATCTTTTGGGTTGATGCAGTCTGTGGCCCCTAGTTTTTTAGCTAACTCAAACTTAGACTCATTGATATCAATGGCAATGATACGACTGGCTTTGGCCATCACGGCACCGATAACTGCCGACAAACCAATGCCCCCCAAACCGAAGATTGCCACAGTGTCGCCTTCCTTGACCTTGGCGGTGTTGAGCACGGCTCCCATCCCTGTCGTTACACCACAGCCCAACAAACAAACCTCTTCGAGTGGAGCAGCCTTGTTGACTTTAGCCAGTGATATTTCAGGCAAAACCGTGTATTCAGAAAAGGTAGAGCAGCCCATGTAATGGTAGATGGGTTCGCCGTTGATGGAAAAGCGCGTGGTGCCATCTGGCATTAATCCCTTGCCCTGTGTAGTACGAATCTTTTGGCATAAATTAGTTTTACCCGAGGTGCAGAATTTGCACTCTCCGCACTCTGGCGTATACAGCGGAATAACATGGTCGCCAGGCACGACACTGGTCACGCCCTCGCCCACTTGTTCAACGATACCGCCCCCCTCATGGCCTAAAATAGCGGGGAATATACCTTCAGGGTCATCACCAGATAACGTAAACGCATCAGTATGACACACGCCACTGGCTAAAATACGCACCAATACCTCACCCGCTTTTGGTGGCATAACGTCAACTTCTTCGATAGTCATTGGCTTGCCCGGCCCCCAAGCAACGGCTGCGCGAGATTTTATGGTATTGGTCATGATACTTTCCTTCTTGTGAGATCTTCACCGGGACCTTGAAAGTCAAAGGAACCCAATTGATCAAAGCTATTTTTGATTGTAAATGCTAACAATGGCATTGCTATGAATGTTTTGTTACCCGTCTGTGCAAAAGAAGATCAGAATAATCGCCAAGCCAAATAAAAAATGGCAAAGGCAGTGAGACAGGCAAGACAACACTGAGTGTAAATATTGTACCCTGATGTCACCCGGCTTGCGACTGGCATATTGGGTAAAGTCAGTGCTTTCATGTTTAACCAGGCAAACCAAGGGGCAGACAAAAACGATACCGTCGTTGCAAAATCCACCAAAGACTTTAACTGACCGGCAAATAGCAGGATGATACCCAGACCACCGATGCCAATAACAGGAATACACAAATGATAAGTAAGTGTATGCTTACTACCACTTAGATCGAATTGTTGTTCAGCAATTCGAGTTATAACCTGGCTAAAACCATCCGCCACTGCAATACAGGTAGAGAACATGGCAATGAATATCAACCCGGAAACTACGGGTTTACTCCAGGGGCCTAAAATGTCAGTGAATATGGCTATTAGCTGAGCACTAAAACCAATGGCACTGTCTTGCAAAGGAATGCCTCGTCCAAATAATACCTGAGCCCCCAAGGCCACGAACAGCAACGCCAATAAACAACAGAACAGATAACCAATATTAAAATCCAGCAATCGGATTTTCACCTTTGAAGCTATGGGATCTGTGCCAGAAGAATTTAACTGACTGGCATTCACCTCATCCAGCTTTTGCTGCTCTACCACCCAAAACGAGTGCCAGATAGAGACTTCAATGGCCGTAGGCATCCATCCCACTAACGCTACAATAAAGGCAATACTTGAGACACTTAACAGTTGCGGTGCTGTGGCAAGTTGTTCAGGTCTGTCAGAAAGCAAAGATGCGCACAGAGTGATAACACATAACACCAGAAAAACCAGCATCATGACTTTCATCAAACTTTTCAGGAGTCGATATCCGCCCGTGATCAGCAATAACATGCTGGCGATCAATACCACTGCGGACCACACACCAATGCTCCACCCCAATGGCAAGATATTTGCGAGCACGCCAGCAGCGACAATCGTTACGGCCGCCTGGATAATGAACATGGTGGCAAAGGTGAGCAATATCACAGAAATATAATAACCCTTACCCAAGCGGTGATAGGCATCTAACAAGTTTTCCCCGGTGGCGGCGGCATATCTGGGTCCCGCCTGGAAAAAGGGCAACTTAATCACGTGTGCCAGAACAATAATAGCCACCAGCGCGTAGCCAAAATCAGCGCCAGCGCGAGTTGACTGTACAACGTGAGAGACGCCGATACTGGTTGCGGCAAAAACCAATCCGGGTCCGAGTATTGAAATAAAATTGCGCATAGCCATGTTAATTTTTTCAAATAATGCAGCATCCTGACACAGATAAATTCGAAATACGATCACCTCTTAGAACATGGACATTTTGCCTGCATTAAGGGAGAATCTGACGGTCAAAATCGTTTAAGTCTATTCATGCCAGCCAATAAAAAAGCACTCAATCTGAAAGAAGTGTCAAAGATACTGGGCGTCTCTACCGCAACTGTATCTAATGCTTTCAATCGCCCGGATCAACTTTCGGAGTCTCTCAGGCAGCGCATCTTAAAGGAAACCGCAGAATTGGGATATCACGGTCCCAACCTGGCCGCTCGCTCGCTGCGCAAAGGTAAAACCGATGTGGTTGCCGTGGTGTTAGCCGACACCTTGAGTTATTCCTTTTCCGATCCAGTAGCCAGTCAGTTTTTACAAGGCGTATCAGAAATATTGTCAGAGCAGAAAAGACAGTTATTGTTACTGAGCAGTCGATTGGCTTCAAAAGAGCAAAGCAGTGCGGAATCACTGCCAGACGGCTTTATTTTTTATGGCGCACCTAAAGGCGATGCCTTCGAACGAATTAGTCGAAGCGGTAAACCCCTTATCGCGGTTGACTTTGAAAAAGGCACTGTGCCTTCACTTAATATCAATAACCGCTCAGCTGCAAAAGATGTGGCCAATCACGTTATTAAGGATGCAAGCGACAGAGTTGCCGTAGTGAGTTTACGCCTGATCAGCTCAGATCGGGTTTGTCGCCTTGAAAAAGCGGATCTGCGGGATGATTGCCAGGAAATCATTGCCTACAATCGCTTACAAGGTTACATGGATGCTTGCCAGGAAAAATCCGCTGAACTGCCACCTCACATGGTTTGGCATACGCCCATGAACACCCCGGAAATGGCAGAAAAAGCCGCCTATGAAGCATTGACCATTACCCCTCGCCCCAATGTGATTTTGTGTATGAGTGACGTTTTGGCGTTGGGAGTGTTAAGAGTGGCACAATCGCTTAAAATCAAAGTGCCAGAAGAACTACGCATTGTTGGGTTTGACGATATCCCGGAAGCAAGCCGCACCGTTCCGACCTTAACCACGGTATGTCAGCAAAGCATTGAAAAAGGGCGTATGGCAGCAAAAGCCCTGTTTGAGGAAAACCAGCAGAAAAACCGATTAATGGAGACCCGTCTGATGGTGCGTCAAAGTTCTGGGGAGCCGGATACCCTCTAAAGAAAGTGCACAAAGGTATCCGAGCAAGCCGTGCAAACACTTACCCTGAGTGCTTCAACAACCACATCACCTGATAAGGTTCGAGATTTAGCCAGCTATCCACTTTATGCTCTGTGTTATCCGCTAACAGGTTGCGATAAGTTTTATCCTCTCCCAGATGCAGATACTGGCTATTCACGCTCTGCGCATACTCACTAAAGTTAACCAAGGCCAGTAGCTCATCTCCTTGCTCATTAATGCGTTTATAGGCAAACACGTGTTGGTTGCCTGATTCCAGTATTTCTGTCCTGGCCGCACCGAACAATGGCAGAGATTTGCGTATCTGCACCATTTTACTAATGCCGTGCAAAATACGATAGCTCACTGTCTTGCTGTCTTGAGCTGCTTCTATATCCTCATCGGTAAGCGCAATGCGGTTTACCCAGCGGGCGTCGTGGGCTTTACTATTGTCCTGCTCATAGCTGTAATCATTTAACAGGCCTAATTCATCGCCGGAGAACAGCAACGGAATCCCTCCAATACTCAAGATGACACTGTGTAGCAACAAGATTCGATCAATTGCCGTGTGAATTGCGTGTTCATCACCGGATTCCAGCGCCTTTTCCAGGCCAGTCAAGCTGGCTAAGGAACCACAAACCCGGCAATCACCATTGGAAGGGTTTTCCTGAAATGCCACTCCTTTAGCAAAGCTGCCGTCGAACCGGTCTACATAAAATTGATTCAAAAAGTAGCGATGGTCATGCCCATTAATGCCCAACTGCCCGGCGACCGCATCATCGAATGTCCAGCCAATGTCATCATGACAGCGCACATAGTTCACCCATGCGCAGTGGGGATCAATAGTAAAACTTTTTTGCATTGAAGCGGTGAGTAAACGGGTTTTACGGGTTGCCAGGCTATTCCACAGCAGCGCCATTAACAGCGGGTTGTAGGATAGTTGGCACTCTTCTGGAGCAATGTATTTATTCACTTCATCTGGATGAACAATGGCTTCTGATTTAAACACCACCGCGGGTGCTGCAATTTGCAGGCAAGCGTTAAACGCCTGAATTAAGGCATGCGCCTTGGGCTGATTCTCGCAATTCGTACCTAATTCCTTCCAGATAAAAGCCAGGGCATCCAGACGCAAACCGCCACAGCCCAAGTTAGCGAGATACAGCATCTCATCCGTAATGGCATTGAATACCTCGGGATTACTGTAATTGAGATCCCATTGAAAACTGTTAAAGGTCGTCCATACCCATGTTTGGGTTTCTTCATTCCAGCTAAAATTACCGCGCCTCACCTGCGGAAAAATCTCTCGCAGATGTTGCTCATAAGCATCCACTTTATGCCGCTCACTGAACATGTAATAAAATTGCTGGTACTTTTCATCACCGGATTTCGCCAATTTCGCCCACTCATGTTCATCAGAGGTGTGATTAAAGACAAAATCTAACACCAGGCTGATACCTGCTTTAGCAAGTTCTTGCGCCAGCACTTTTAAGTCTTTGTTGCTGCCTAGTTTAGGATCCACCTTGCGATAATCAGACACGGCATAGCCGCCGTCACTGTCTCCTTCAGGCGACGAATACAAGGGCATCAAGTGCAAATAGGTGATGCCCAATTGTTTCAGATAAGGGATTCGCTGACGCAATTTATTCAGATCGCCAGCAAATAAATCCACATAACAGGCCATGCCCAGCATGTCCTCACTCAGGTACCAATGGGGATCTTTCTGACGCTCTAGATCAAGTTTTTTAAGGGCCGCAGAACGAGATTTATAACCGCTGGCTAATACCGAAACAAGTTGCTGCAAATGATAGAAAAAGTCGTATTGCGCACCATAGATTTGATGATAAAGGGCAAATAATCCTTCAAAGTTTTGCTCTAGACGCTGTGCAAAGACTTTTTTCTCTTGCTCAGAGAGCCCTTTTAACTCAGCACTATAATCTATTCTCGACAAGCTCAACTTCGCTGCTTTTTCAACATTTTTCACGACCACACCTTAAACGATTAAGTTTCAATACAATAATAATGACACCAAAAAACAAAGTATTGCAAGAGCCCTGAAAGAAATTTTTTAACAGGGGTTTTACATTTGTTAATTGTTCTGTTACCTTTATCTTAATCGTTTAAGTTGCAAGGTCAAGTGTTGTGTTTTTGGCCCACAAACTTAAGCAATTTTGCAAACACACACTATGCTATTTCTACAGGAGAAAATAATGAGCAAGCAACGTACCCCAATTGCACTCGCTATCGCATTGGCTTTTGCCACCAGTCCGGCATGGGTCCATGCACAGGAAACAGATACTGCTGAAAGCAGTGCTGATGTATTGGATTTTGAAAAAATCATGGTAACCGGCTCGGCCAGAGCGACATCGAGAATGGACTCCAGTGTTTCCTCCAGTACGTTGAGTCCTGGCGATTTTGCCGTTGCCACCCCCAGAGCCACGGCGGAAATTTTCCGCTCTATTCCCGGTATTCGTTCAGAATCCACCGGTGGTGAGGGTAACGCAAACATTGCGGTCAGAGGCTTACCCGTAGCCGCAGGCGGCGCAAAGTTTTTAGTATTGCAAGAAGATGGCTTGCCAGTGATGCAGTTTGGTGACGTAGCTTTCGGTAACGCCGATATCTTTATTCGCGCCGACTCCACCATCTCTGGCATCGAAGCCATTCGCGGTGGTTCATCTTCCACTATGGCGAGTAATTCTCCCGGTGGCGTAATTAACTTCATCAGTAAAACCGGCGACTTCGGTGGCGGCAGTGTGGCCACCACTTTTGGTTTGGATTACGACACCTTCCGCACCGACTTCGAATACGGTGATGAAATCAACGATTCTACTCGCTTCCATATCGGCGGTTTTTTCCGTGAAGGCGAAGGTCCACGCGAAACCGGTTATAACGGCAATTCAGGTGGTCAAATTAAAGCTAATTTTACTAAAGAATTCGATTCTGGCTATGTGCGTGTTTATCTGAAGCACCTGGATGACAAGAGCACAGGTTATTTGCCAATGCCAATGTATGCCGATGGTGATTCTATCGAAGGATTTGATGCTCAATCAGATACGCCTCACTCAGTTTACCTACAAGATACCTTGCGCATCAACGGTGATGGCCAGATCAGTCGTGGCGATCTGCGCGATGGCATGCATCCTGTGGTCAACAGCATTGGGTTTGAAGCTAACTTCGACATGGGTGATGACTGGCAATTGGTTAATCGTTTCCGCAAATCCAGTGTATCAGGCGACTTTGTGTCTCCTTTTCCTGCTGAAGTGGCCAGTGCTTCCAGTGTTGCACAAAGTATTGCGGGTGATGGCGCAGGCTTAGTTTATGCTAATGGACCAAATGCGGGACAGGCATACAGCGACAGTACGGGCAATGGTCTGGTAATGCGCGTGCACACTTTCGATGTGGAAATGGAGGACTTTGATTCTTACGCCAATGACCTGCAGTTATCGCGTGACTTCGACAATATCTCACTCACCTTAGGTTTTTACAAAGCCAGACAAAACATCAAGATGTCCTGGCTGTGGAATTCCTATTTAATGGAAGTGAAAGGCGACAATGCCGCGCTACTGGATGCGGTAGCCGCAGATGGCACGAATTACTCAGATAATGGTTTATATGCCTATGGCGTACCATTCTGGGGTAACTGCTGTCAGCGCAACTATGACACTCAGTACAACATCGATGCCCCTTATATCGCCGTTTCAGGTGAATTTGGCGATTGGACATTAGAAGCCAGCTTCCGCCGCGACTCCGGTGATGCCTCTGGCACCTACGCTGGCGCAGTAACCAGCAGTATCGACATGAATGGCGATGGTGTGATTTCCATCCCAGAACAAAGTGTTGCATCTGCCGATCAAGCCAATGCAATGCCAGTAAACTATGATTGGGGCTATAACTCCTACTCTTTCGGTGCTAACTATCGCATTGATAATGACATGGCAGTATTTGCTCGCGTGAGCCAGGGTGGCCGTGCCAACGCAGATCGTTTGCTGTTTGGTAAAGTTCGCGCCGATGGTTCCGTGGCTGATGAAGATGCAGTCGATATGGTTGACCAATACGAATTGGGTCTGAAGTATCGCCAGGACGGTTTGGGTCTATTCATCACAGGTTTTTATGCCGAAACCGAAGAGCAAAACTTCGAAGCCACTTCGCAAAACTTCTTTGATCGCGAATACGAAGCCTTGGGGGTTGAAGTTGAAGCAGCCTACGTAGTGAGTGACTGGACCTTCAAAGGCGGTTTTACCTGGACCGATGCTGAGATTGCCAAAGACGCACTGAATCCTGCGGTTGAAGGCAATACACCGCGCCGTCAAGCCGATGTTATTTATCAGCTAACGGGTACTTATCAGTTCGACAATGGAACAGCCGGATTGAACCTCATTGGTACGACAGATGCCTATGCGCAGGACAATAACGACCTGAAATTCGATGGTTACACGCAAGTGAATGCCTTTGTAGATTACAGTATTACTGAGAACCTGTCGGTGGCATTAAACGTAAACAATCTGTTTGATACGGTGGGCATCACGGAAGCCGAAGAAGGCAGTGCTGGCCCTAACGATATTATTCGGGCCCGTACTATTAATGGTCGCACGACATCGGTGACCATGAAGTATCAGTTCTGATACCGTTAATCCAGGCCCGTTAGACCCGGGCCTGCTACCCCCAATTTGAGGTTGAGGAAGATAGTCATGTCCCCACAAGATATACAGAAGCAACGTAATCTGCAGCTGATACGCTGGTTAACCTACTTGATGTTTATGATGTTCGCGATGACCTCCGATTCGGTGGGCGAAATTATCAAGGAAGTTAAACGCGAATTTGATGTCAATAATACCCAGGCCAGTTTGATGCATTCACTGTTTATGGTGGGCATCGCCTTTTCCGGATTGTTTTTGGGCTTTTTGGCGGATAAGTTTGGCCGCAAGAAAACCATCATGTTGGGTCTGGCACTCTTTGCCCTGTCTTGTTATTTGTTTCTGGTAGGCACTTCTTTCACCTTCATTTTAGGTTTGATCACCTTATCAGGTCTGGCTGTGGGCATTTTTAAAACCGCTGCACTGGCTCTGATTGGTGATATATCAACCTCTACCAAAGAGCACACAGGTACCATGAACGGTGCCGAAGCCTTTTTTGGTGTGGGAGCGATTATCGGGCCATTGATTGTGGCTTGGTTAATTAGAGAAGGAGTACATTGGACCTGGCTCTATATTATTGCCGGTGTTCTGTGCACTCTGTTAATTTTGATGGCCTGGAAAGCAGATTATCCAGACCACAGTAAAGGCCAAAAAGCCGACGAACCCATTGACGTTCGACGCAGTCTGAAGCTGCTCGGCAATCCTTATGCTATGGGTTTCTCCATTGCGGCGTTCCTGTACGTAGCTGCAGAAAGCGCCATTTATGTTTGGATGCCCAGCTATCTGATGTGTGATGCCACAACCCTTGAAGCCACCTTTAGCTGCTACTCTGAGGGCCCAGAGCAAATGCTGGCCATGTATGCCGTTTCGGCTTTCTTCTCATTAAGAGCCATAGGCCGATTTGTGGGTATCTGGATGATGCAGCACTTTAACTGGGCACTGGTGATGCTGATGTTTAGCTTCGCCATTATGGTTTGTTTTATTGGCGGCCTTTGGGGCGGCCGTGAAGTGGCCCTCTATCTGTTCCCTCTGTCCGGCATTTTTATGTCGGTGATTTATCCCACTATCAACTCCAAAGGCATCAGTTGTTTCCCGAAACACGAGCATGGCACCGTGGCAGGAGTGATCTTGTTTTTTACTGCTGCGGGTGCTGCTGCCGGACCACTGGTGATGGGAATCGTTAGTGATGCGTTTGGCGGCGATGCCATGTACGGCTTTATCGTTGCCACCGGGTTTGCCACATTTCTGTTCATTGGTTTTCTCTACAACTTTTTAAGAAACCCAACAGAAACCAGGCTGGCAGAAATTGAAAAAACTGAATATCAAAACTAATTGATAAATTAGAGAGAATTGAGCATGAACAAGCTTTATGCCGCAATTGAAGCGGGTGGCACCAAATTTAACTGTGCAATCATCGACAATTCAAGAAACATTATTGCCCAACACCGTGTTGCCACCACAACACCAGATGAGACGCTGGGTACTTGTATCGATTTTTTTAAACACCAGCAGGTAAAATTTGCTTTTGATTCGTTGGGACTGGCTTGTTTTGGCCCGGTGGATCTCACCAGGGATTCAGCGACATGGGGCAATATTACCGCGACACCTAAACCTCACTGGAGTGACACCCCCATTAGTCGAATTCTAGCAGAATCACTCAACTGTCACGTCGCTATCGACACCGATGTTAATGCCGCCGCCATGGCGGAACATCGCTGGGGAGCGGGAGTGGATTGTGACACGGTCGTATATGTCACTATCGGCACAGGCGTGGGCGCTGGTATCGTTATCAATGGTAAGCCCGTGCATGGCCTGATCCACCCGGAAGCAGGGCACATGATCATCGGGGAAATCGATGGCGTTAAAGGTGTCTGCCCTTATCACGGCAGCTGTGTCGAGGGTCTGGCTTCCGGTTATGCCATGGCGCAAATCTGGCAACAACCGGCAGAAACACTGTCCGAGGATCATCGCGCATGGGATATCCAGGCACAGGTAATAGGTACTTTTTGCCACAATCTTTTGGTGAGCTACAGTCCGCAAAAAATCGTCTTAGGTGGCGGTGTGATGCAAAAACCCGGACTACTTGAAGCTGTAGTTAAATATACTGAGCGTAGCTTGAATCAATACCTAACCTTACCACAAGATACCGCATTCCAGGATCTCATTTGTTTGCCTGGATTAGAGGATAAATCAGGATTGTACGGAGCCCTGGCACTGGTTTTAGACAACTAAACCCGACTATTGAAAAAGCTGCAGATAAGACGCATGCAGCTTTTTAACCACCTCCATATCAGAGTCAATATTGGCCCCTAGATAAAGATGAGTACTGAGATCATGAGGTTGAAACCAGGCGCGGATGCGTTCCGCGTCATAACCTTTTTGAGCTGCGATAATTTTAATCACCTCTTTATTGACTAATAGTCCGTCAATTAAGCCTTTGTAGAGTAAATCAGCAAGCTCGGACAAATCACTACGCACAACGAAATGTTTGTCCTCTGAAAATCCTTTGCGTAACAGCCAATCATGGATAAAGTCATTGCGAACGGTACCCAGTATCCACTTCCGCGCGTCTTCGACTGAATGTATTTGAATTTCTTCCCGGTCTGCCAAGGCAATAAAACTAAATTGGATCTCCCCCATACTGCCAATCCAGTGAAAACTCTGCTCTCGGGAGGCATAACGGGCCATGGAAAAAATCAAAGTATTAGGGCGATTCTTGGCTAGTTCATAAGCTCTTGCCCAGGGATATACCTCAATGGGCAGTTCTAAGGCATTGGCAGCCAGCAGAGCACGTACTCTTTGCACCGCCTCGCCCGCAATATTCTCACCTTGTTTTATTTGCAGTGGCGGCAATACCTCTGTAACCACGCGCCATTCTTGGGCTTGAGCTGGAACAGCAATAAAGAGCGACAATAAAAAATAGAAGATTTTTGATTTGAATACTTTCCTGTTAAACACACTTGCAACTACTAACACTAAAATTCCTTAATCTTTTCTACAAACGTATTAAACGCATTTCATTTACGCGGGTCCATAGCTAAAGGTAGACGAGGAAATAAGGATTGCAAAGCATTAAATTCTACCCAATCAGTTCGATATATCCTGTTAGTGTGGCTTTAAACTTTGTAATTTTGAATGGCAATGAAAGTGTAAGTTGAGTAAGCTGGTCTATGAGGCTAGAACAGAAAAACATTAAAAATAATGATAGCAAGCCAACTGGAAATAATAACGCAAGGCAAGCAGTACCTGCTCAAGCTCACTGATGCACAATACGTCAAAATCGTAAAACCTCTATTTAACAGCAGTGCCGGTGCTCACATGCGGCACATCATAGACCACTATATGGCGTTAATGGGTGCCACCGACGCTGTGGTCAACTACAATATACGTCATCGCTTTTGCGACACAGAAAAATATCGCACTAATGCCTTGGAGCAGCTCTCCGAGATAGAAATCTGGTTAGCGGGAATTAGTGAAGAGCAACTTCACCACCCTGTCAGCGTTATTTCTGAAATATCCATTAGTAGCCAACAAGACTTTGCGGGTCATTCGACATTGGGTCGTGAGCTAGTATTTGTCTCCAGCCACGCCGTGCATCACTATTTCACGCTGAAGCTAATTGCTAGATCTCAGGGCATCAAGCTGGATGAAAGTTTTGGACTGGCACCAGCAACGGCAAGCTTCCAGCGCGGTGAATTAACCGGCTAAATGGCCTGAAAAGCGACTTTCGGCCACTATTGTTGATGATATTTTTTGTAGGACTGCCAGCCTTCAGCTAAATATTGCTTACCCAACTTTTCCGGCATATTGAGAAGATCAACACAAAGTAACAACCCCGGCGTATCGGCAAAATTGCTATCGAGGCCCAGACTATAAAACTCCGCACCGAGTTTTTGGTAGTGCTTGAGCAATACTGGGATGTCCTTGCCGTCTGCTTCTAATGTTTTCAAAAATGAGGTCAGATGTTCAGCTAAATTATATTGCTCTGCAAACGCCTGCAGATCAGGCTGCAATGGTATATTCCAGGGTGTTCTGGCACGCACTGTAGAAAGGGGACGAACCAGCGCCTTTTCCATCAGCGCGATACTGCGCTTGTCATATAACTTGCTGATAGACACAGTACCATATAGGCGGCGATATTGCGGAAATTTGCAGGCAAATGCACCGATACCGCGCCATAACAAATACAAACCGTAGTAACTGCGCTGATATTCGGGAATGAGAAAAGAACGCCCCATTTCCAGGCACGACTCTTGTTGATTGTAAAAGCCCGCATCAAACTCGAACATCTGCGACAAATACAAAGATTCCACACCGTTTTGTTGCAATAGTTTGTCGGTTTGGCCCATGCGATAAGCACCGATGATCTGTCCCTCTTCGCGATTTACAATGAACAATTGCGTGTAAGTAGCATCAAATTTGTCAGTATCCCTTGGCTGCCCGCTGCCTTCATCGTGTTGCCTGAACACCAACTCTCTGAGGCGAGCAATTTCATTAACCACTTGAGGAAGTTGAGATTGAAATCCGTAATAAACATCAAATTGTTTGTAAGCAACCAGGTGTTGTTCTGCAGGCAGATTGGCAATTTCGGCCAGGATAGTCGCTTTGGCTACAGGCTCAGCAAGTGATGAAAAGTTTGTCGTATTGAGTTTGGGCCAATCATTGCGCCATTCATCAGTGCAGGCCACACTCAAACAGCGCGCCAGGTCGGCTTGTTCCTGTCCCGCTTTTTGCGGCACCAAATACTTTGCCGCGAGGCTATTTCCGGCGTTTAATTTAACGATAGCGTCAGTCTTATTGAGTAGTTCTCGTCCCAAAAACAGCATTCGCAATGGATAATAAATGGATTCGATACGATAAAACATGTCACTGTTTTGCCCCTCAATCCAGACAGGTAAAAACTGCGCTTGTGATGACTGCACGAGTTTTGCCACCAGGCGATTCCACGGATGTTCTACCACGCGGTTTTGCTGGCGCTCTTTATAGCTCACTTTGCCTGAGGGAAATAGCAGCAACGCGCCACCCGCTTTAACATGCGCCATGCTGGTGCGCAAAGAAGGTCCGTTGCGGGGATCTCGCTCAGAAAGCGGGTTGGTAAAGATAAAGTAATCTTGCAATTCAGAGAATATTTGTAGCCCTACATTCGCCAGAACTTTTAGATCAGGTCTGACTTTGCCCAACAGACGAGCCAAAATAACGCCTTCAAGTCCACCGAAGGGATGATTACTGGCAATCACCACAGGCCCGGTTTTGGGCACTTTTGCCAGAAGCTCTTGCTCACCTTCGATAGTGACATTCAAAACCGACAGTAACTTATCGGCAAATTCCTCTTTGGCCAGCCCCTGCATATTATTGGCTTCGTACAGACGTTGCATTTTGGCCAATCCCATTATTTTATCAATCAAGCGAATAGGCAGTGTGATGTGCGGTTTTTGCTTTTCCGGCGGCAGCAAAGAGGCCAAACTAATCTGTGAGGTCATGTTGTCAGTGAGCTTAGGCGTAAAATTTAATATAATCTTTAGTGTGACCGACATTGGCACAATTTTATGTCAGACACCATAGGGTTAAGAAAAATTTCATTTCCTTGCCTGTTGGAACTTGGTAAAAGAAGTAAATTTACCCATACTAGAGCGTGTTGACCTCATTTATAATTCACTATTTGGACTGTCCATGAGCCACCTTACAATTACTACGCCGGATGACTGGCATTTACATTTCCGTGATAACGACATGCTAGCAGAAACGGTTCCTGCAACCTCCCGTTGTTTCAATCGCGCGATTGTAATGCCAAATTTAGTGCCACCTGTCACCGACCTGAGCCTGGCCAGCAGCTATCGGGAACGCATAGAAAGAGCGATCCCCTCTGGTCAAAACTTCACACCGCTGATGACCCTGTATTTAACCAATAGCACCAGCCCTGAGACCATCTTAGAAGCCAAAAAAGGCGGAATTGTTGCTTCAAAACTCTATCCAGCGGGAGCGACTACAAACTCTGAAGACGGTGTTTCATCGTTAAAGAGTCTCTATCCGGTATTTCAGGCAATGTCCGATTGTGGCATGTTACTGCTGGTCCACGGCGAGGTAACGGAATCTCACGTAGATATCTTTGATCGCGAGAAGGAGTTCATTGAACAACATCTAACACAAATCGTAGCTGACTTCCCCAAGCTTAAAATTGTCCTGGAGCACATCACCACTAAAGACGCTGCTGATTTTGTGGCTAACGCTGGTGACAATATTGCAGCCACGATCACACCGCAACATTTGCTGCTTAACCGCAATGATCTGTTGGTGGGTGGCATTAAGCCACACAACTATTGTTTGCCTGTACTGAAACGCAACACCCATCAACAGGCACTTCGAGACATGGTGCAATCAGGTAATAAAAAGTTTTTTCTGGGCACGGATTCTGCGCCTCATGAAAAGAGTAAGAAGGAAAGTGATTGTGGCTGCGCCGGATGTTACAGCGCCTGGAGCGCTATCGAACTCTATGCTCAGGTTTTTGAAGAACTGGACGCGCTGCAGCACTTTGAAGCCTTCGCCAGTTTCAATGGTCCTGATTTTTATGGTCTGCCAAGAAACACTGGCAGCATAACACTGGTGCGAGAAAGCTGGACGGTTCCTGAGTCCATCAACCTGCCAAATGGTAATCCTATCGTGCCATTCTTTGCTGGACAGGAACTGCAATGGAAACTCAAGACTGACTGAGTTAGCGAACTTAGAAGACAGCAATAAAAAAGGCAGCCTCGCTGCCTTTTTTATTGCTGAAATTAAACCAGACTAATTAGTTAAAAATATCGCGGAAATGGGTACCAGGAAAAACAAACCAACGATGTAGGCCAATCCCCACAATTTTTGTTCAGCCACTTTCATAGATAGGCCATGGGAAGCCTTGATGGGAATTTCACGCAAAAACTTAACCCCATAAATCACTATTACTCCCAGGAAATTATACAAGAAGTGTACTAAAGCGATTTGCAGCGCGAAGCCAGCATTGACTCCGGTTACCGCCAGTGCTGCGATGACTGCGGTGATGCATGTACCGATGTTCGCGCCCAGAACAAAAGGATAGATATCGCGATGAGTCAGTACATTATTGCCCACCAATGGCACAATCAATGATGTTGTAGTAGAAGAAGACTGCACCAACACCGTAATAAAAGTACCGGAAGTTATACCGCTAATGGGACCTTTACCGATACTGCTGTGCAGAATGTCTTTGGCTTTACCCACCATCAACGACTTCATGGTTTTACCCATAAAGGTGATTGACAATATAATTAAGCCAACGCCAATCATGGCCATTAATGCCCCCGCCCACTCATCCGGCAAGAAAGAAAACAGGCTTTTAAGTAGGTCGGCACCTGGCGCAGTTATGGCCTTCAGAGGATTAAAGCCGCCTAACGACAAACCACCACCTATGTGGAAGAACTCCATCAACGTAGCACTGATGCGCTCCAGAAGATTAAAGGCAATTTCCAGCGGCAGGAATATCAAGACACTGAGAATATTAAAAAAGTCGTGGATGGTGGCTGAAGCAAAAGCCCGTTGGAATTCTTTTTTATCCGCAACATGCCCCAAGCTCACCAAGGTACTGGTAATACTGGTGCCGATATTAGCCCCCATGATCATGGGTACGGCTATGGTAATGGGTAAACCTCCCGCCACCATGGCTACGATGATGGAAGAAACCGTACTGGAAGACTGGATAAGCGCCGTGCTTACCATGCCGATAATCAAGCCCATTATCGGATTAGAGGCAAACTCGAACAATTCTCGAGCGTGATCACCAGTAGCCAGCTTAAAGCCTGATCCTATGATGGTGACGGCCAGCAGCACCCCATAAATTAAAAGCGCCAGAAAGGCCCATTTTTTGGCCTTATTTGAAGAGTCTGAGGGAAGTTGCACTTCTTTGCTCTGGGATTCTTCAAGATTTGAATGAGTCATCTATAATTCCAACATTACACAAGCAGACAGTACTCACAAAGGTATCTGAAAAGCTTAAAATCAAAACATGCCGCTTGTTTTTGAACTTCTTTAAAACAAGTCGGATGAAAGCTCTCACAATTGTCTTACATTTTCGTGAAAATTCATTGATTCAGCACAGACTTTTGCAAAACTGCGGCATTATATACAAAAGCATCTTGTTTGTGACAAAGATAATGCTCGTGATTTTGCCATTGACCATGATTTTTATTGCGGGAAATATCAGAAAAAATCAGATCACCGGGTATTTGCGGGAATTATTTAAGTGGATTGCTAGTTTAAACATGGCGTTGTGAGGTATCATGCGCATTTTTTCCAACAGGCAAAACCGAGGTATTCATGGCAAAAGTCGCGATTGTGATGGGCTCAAAATCTGATTGGCCAACCATGCAAAAAGCAGCGTTAATGTTAAGGGATTTAGGGGTGGATTTCGACGCCAAGGTAGTATCGGCGCATCGCACCCCCAACTTATTGACCGAATTTGCCGAAGGTGCCGCAGACCAAGGCATTGAAGTGATAATTGCCGGCGCTGGCGGTGCTGCGCATCTTCCCGGTATGATTGCCGCGCATACTCATTTACCCGTGTTGGGCGTACCCGTGCGCTCATCGCAACTCAGTGGTTTGGACTCATTGCTATCCATAGTTCAAATGCCAAAAGGTGTTGCTGTGGGGACCCTGGCCATTGGTGAAGCGGGCGCCGCCAATGCCGGATTATTGGCCGCGCAAATGCTGGCAAACCAAGATGAAGCGCTAAGAAAACGCGTGATTAACTTCAGAGAAACACAAACAGCCACCGTGCTGGAACAAGGTGAGCTGGAGTTACCTGAATGAAGGCGCTCGTCTATGGCGGTGGGCAGCTAGCCCGAATGATGTACTTGGCTGGATGTCCATTGGGTATCCATGTCAGAGCCGTCGATGTCAACAAAGATCAGGTTATCAACCCCATCAGTAAAACACCTGCCAAAGTTTCATTAGCCGAAGCTGTAGATGATGCTGATGTGATCACTGTTGAGTTCGAACACGTTCCAGAGCACTTGCTTAAACTCGCTGATGAAACAGGCAAACTCAAACCCGGTATCACCGCTATTCGCGCCGGTGCTGATCGCGTTAAAGAAAAGAATTTATTGGCCAGTCTGGACATCCCCACCAGTGAATTCCGCGTTATGAGCAATGTCAGTGAATTGCCAGAAATCGTTGAGCAGTTGGGAACACCACTGGTACTTAAAGCCAGTCGCGATGGTTACGATGGTTACGGTCAATGGCGCTTAAAAGACAAATCCGACATTAGCGAATTGAGCCTGACACTATCCAAGCTGGATTTGCACACTGTACCGATAATCGTGGAAAAGATGATCAACTTCTCCAGAGAAGTCTCACTTGTGGGCGTTCGCTCACAAACAGGTGAATTTGCATTTTATCCCTTGGTGGAAAATCACCATCACGAGGGTCAGTTGCACCTGACTATCGCTCCGGCGCCTCAAATCACTGAGAGTCTGCAGGCTCAGGCCGAAACTATTTTCAAAAAGCTCGCAGAAGATCTGGACTATGTGGGCGTGTTAGCAGTGGAATTTTTCCAGGTTGAGGACCAACTTCTGGTAAATGAAATTGCCCCACGAGTGCACAATTCGGGTCACTGGACCATGCAGGGTGCTGATACCTGTCAGTTTGAAAACCACCTGCGGGCGGTTTGCGGCTTACCACTGGGCTCAACCGAACTACGCTCAGCAACTGCCATGGTGAACATTATTGGCTGCGGTAGTTTCAGCAGAGACATGCTGGCGATTCCCGGCTGCCATATTCACTGGTACGGCAAAACCGCACGTGCTAAACGCAAACTGGGGCATTTTAACGTCAGCGCGGCAGATAAAGCCACGTTAGCGAGTCGATTACTGGAACTGCAAAAACATCTTCCAGAAGAGAGCTTTCCGCTACTCAAATCTCTGGCAGAGAAACTGCAATAGTAAAACTGCAATTATTAATCAATTAAGTACGTGATTGTGCTTGACAAAATAAAGGGCGCCGCTAAAATGGCGCCCGCTTCGATGTTCTGCATCACAGCGAAAAGGTTTTAGTGTGCCGACTTAGCTCAGTTGGTAGAGCAACTGACTTGTAATCAGTAGGTCGCCAGTTCGACTCCGGCAGTCGGCACCATTCCTTCTCTTCTCCAGATTTCCAATTATTCAAAATATCAATGTTAATTAAGACGTCGAACTGAACAGTTCGATTATTCGTATCATCTCTGCTACTTCAAATTCCAACGTCAAACAAATAAGTTTTATCTATTCATCCCTGCACGAGCTTCTTAATTCAGGCTTTATAGGCTAAATTAATAGTCATCTATATAGATTGGTTAGGTCTGATGCTGGAAATCACTGCCATTGATCATATCGTACTTAGAACCTCAAAACTCCAGCAGATGCTGGACTTTTACTGCAATGTACTAGGCTGCACTGTCGAGAGAGAACCCCCTCCAGAAAACGGTTTAGTTCAGTTACGAGCCGGAAATGCTTTGATTGACCTGGTGACTGTGGAGAGTGAATTGGGCAAGCTTGGCGGTGAGGCACCATCGGCAACGGGCAACAACATGGACCATTTTTGCCTGCAGCTCAGTCCCATATCCGATGCAGATATCAAATTGCATCTGGCAAACTTTGGTATCACCGAAGGAGACTTCGAACAACGCTATGGAGCGCAGGGGTTTGGCAATTCCATTTACATCAAAGATCCGCAAGGCAATACAGTAGAGTTACGCTTGATGGTTTAAGAGTGAGTTCACCGGGTCTGATAGCAATGAAAAACAATCATCTTTGTGTATAAAATAACCCGTGTAAACTCAAAAAGAGAATAATGATGTCTCCTCTCCTGTTAAGTTGTTTACTGTTTATCTCTGCCGCTTTTGTCATGGTGTTAGCAGGCGTTAAGTTAGTAAAACAAGCCGATACTCTGGCCGACCAAACTGGCATGGGGGAAGCGCTATTTGGTATCGTATTTTTGGCCGGTATCACCTCACTACCAGACTTTGCCTCAACATTGAGTGCCGCACTGGATAGTCGGGCAGATTTAGCCATCAGCAATATTATGGGGAGCATGGTGCTTAACCTCGCCTTTTTGGGGGTAGCAGACATTCTCTATCGCAAGGCCAATCTGGAGCACGCTGCCGCGTCTCCCGTGAATCTGATGCTTGCCGGTTTACTGATTGCGTTGTTAACCCTGCCTATGTTTGCTGTATTTATACCATTGATAGACGGCTTTAACATGCACCCTGTTACGCCAATAATCATTATTGCTTATCTCTTTGGGTTGCATCTGGTACAAAAAACCCAAAAACGTCCCATGTGGTTTCCTCGCAAAACTCACCAGACAGTAACCGATGATATATCACCGAATGAGGGGCAAAATACGGCGCGACTCTGGTTTTCATTTCTCAGTCTTGCACTCATTACTGCTGTAGCCGGTTGGGTATTGATGGGAGCCGCTAAAGAGATTACGGACCAGACCGGGCTACCTGATACCTTAGTGGGCGGGATGTTTACAGCACTGGTAACATCACTGCCCGAATTAGTGACCACCATCGCCGCGATTCGAATTGGTGCACTCACACTGGCGGTAAGTAATATATTTGGAACTAACTGTTTTAATATACTGGTGGTGGCCGCCGCCGATGCGGGCTATACCGATGGCAGTATCTACCACGCAATGGACCCATTACAAATGGCATGGGGCCTGGTAGCGATACTCATGTCAGCAATTCTCTTATTGGGCATGGTTTTACGGGAAAAGTACGGTATCGGCCGAATCGGCTTTGAAAGTGCCCTGATGCTCGGGGTTTATGTTATCGCTGTTATTTTAATCACTAGCAATGTGTAAGGATACTAAGGGAACTTAACTCCTTTCCCCTTAAAACTTGATTTTGCCGGTCAAAATATCCTTGTACATCACCCAATCTCCCAACAAGCTATAAAACGGATAAGTGAAGGTGGCAGGGCGATTATGCTCGAAGAAAAAGTGCCCTACCCAAGCAAAGCCATAACCGATGACAGGTAATAACCAAAGCAACATCCAATTACTTGTCAATATTGCTGCGGCGATACAAACCAGCACCAATGTTGAGCCAACAAAGTGCAAGCGTCGACAAGTTTGATTGGCATGCTCAGAAAGATAAAAAGGATAGAATTCAGCAAAAGAGGCAAACTGTTTTGGCGGTGTAACGTCAGACATAGCGCTCACTCATTTAGCGTTGGAATATGCTTAACTTAGCACAATATAAATAAAACTCTGTCAATCAGGTGACAATTGAACTTGTGTTGCACCGGACAGCCCATACATATACCCAAACTACCTCAAGATGCCTGCTTCAGAGTATCTTGAGGTGGTTTGGGTATAATTAGCAATTCAGATAGTTTAAGGAATTCCTGTGGAACAAGTTACCAGTAATATCGTACATATGACACCTGATAACTTTCAGCAGATCGTGCTGGAAGAATCTCAACAACGTCTGGTGATGATCGATTTTTGGGCTGATTGGTGCGAGCCGTGTAAATCTCTGATGCCCATACTGGAAAAGATCGCTGCGGAGTATCCTCAAGATTTATTATTGGCCAAGGTAAACTGTGATGAACAGCAAGCCATCTCCATGCAGTTTGGCGTACGCAATCTACCTACCGTGATCCTTGTGAAAGATGGCCAACCCATTGATGGCTTTGCGGGTGCTCAGCCAGAGGGAGAAATACGCACTCTATTGGAAAAGCACCTACCGAAAGTAGAAGACGGTCTGCTTACCAATGCTGGTGAATTGATGGCGGAAGGCAAATACGATGAGGCCTTTCCACTACTTAAAACCGCATTCGAAACCGCGCCAGACAGAACCGATATCAAATTTGCGCTTATCGATACCCAATTAGAACTAGGTCGCTTAGCACAAGCTAAAGAGCTACTGGAAAGTGTCATGCTGGTAGATCAAGACGCTGACTACCAAACTTTGAAAGGCAAACTGGAACTGGCAGAAAAAGCGTCTCAATCGCCAGAAATTTTAGCCTTAGAAGAAATCGTGGAGAAAAATCCAGAGGATCTGCAAGCCAAGGTCGATCTCGCCGTGCAATACCAGCAAAACAATCGCCAGGAAGAAGGTCTGGCATTACTGCTAAAAGTACTGCAACGAGATATTAACTTTGGCGAAGCTAAAAAGCTGATGATCGACACCATCAATGCACTACCTGAAGGCGACAGCCTCGCTGCCACTTACCGCCGCAAGCTCTACGCCATGCTGTATTAGTGAATTAAACGAGTGACTATCGCGCGCGCATTCATTGCATGCATGATGGTCACTCCCACTTCACTGCTTTCAAATTTTCTCTATTGAATTGGTACCTATTCGTACCAAATCGTAAAACTTTCGTGATACTTTTGGGATAAATGGCTCCCATACTTTTTCTCGTGTTGTAAATTAACGATTCGAGGAAAACCATGAAACTACGCACTCCCTTATTAGCCTCAGCAATGCTGGCTACAGCTTCTGCAAACGCGGCAGAACTCACCATTGAATTTCAAAGCCTGACCCAAGGCATTTATTACACGCCAATACTGGTGTCTGCCCACCCGGCGACAGCATCCTTGTTCGAAACTGGCGAAGCCGCTTCAGCTGAATTACAAATGATGGCCGAAGGGGGTGATGTCAGTGGTCTTGCAAGTATTGTAGCCAGTGTTAATGGCAATAGCGCAGAGATACAAGCAGAGCTTACCGCTCCCGGTGCCAGCCGCACTTTTATGTTGAGCACAGACACAGATAATACCGTATTGTCGTTAACCGCCATGCTTTTACCCACAAACGATGCCTTTGTGGGTTTGGATAATTGGACCATTCCCGAACAAGCAGGCACCTACACGGTTTATCTCAACGCCTACGATGCGGGTACGGAAGCTAATGATGAGATCCGTGGTGGCGGTGCACCCGGTGTAGCCGGCATGCCGGTGCCTCCACCTCTCGAAGACCTGATTGGCACTGGCGGCACCGGTGTCACGACGGAAGAAGCCAACACAACAGTACACATTCACAGAGGGAATCTGGGCGACAGCATGCAAGATGCGGGGATTAGCGACATCAATAGCAGTGTCCAGCGCTGGTTGAACCCAGTGGCTAAGCTAACTGTAACTGTACAGTAGGTGACCGCCATGAAAAATAACAGCACAAAAACTGCCAGACACCTGGCCTTGTTATTGGCCACAACCCTGGTGCTTTCCGCCTGTAGTGATGATGACGATCACGTTGCGGAAGAACCAGTCGTGACACCACCAGCCCCGGTTGTCAGCAGTTATGACATTACCATAACCAACCTGACGAGTGCCCAACCCCTCTCTCCTGTTGCTGTAGTTTTGCACGCTGAAGGACGACTTTGGACTTTGGGCGAAACCGCCTCTGAAGAGTTGGAATATCTTGCCGAAGGCGGCGATAACAGCTTTTTACTGGCACTTCCTGTTGTTTCGGCCGGTGAGAGTGGTTTGGCACCCATAGGTCCGGGAGGATCTGAAACTATTTCTATCAGTATTGAAGACAACGACATGCCGCTGCTATCTGTCGTCACCATGTTAGTGAACAGCAATGATGCCTTTACGGGGATCAACGCTCAGAGCCTTGCACAACTAGCTGTGGGAGAGAGCTGGAGCAGCACAACGCTGGCTTATGACTCAGGAACTGAAGCTAACTCGGAAGCAATGGGCACGATCCCCGGTCCTGTGGATATGGGCGTTGGATTTGATGCCGCCAGAGATGATGTGGATTTTGTTGCCATGCACCCTGGTATCGTCTCTATCGATGATGGTTTAAGCACATCGGTATTGAACAAACTTCATGGCTTTGACAATCCAATCGCCAAAATACAGGTTACTCGCACTGAGTAATGACAGCCAGCGCAATGTCTACTGCAGTGGACATTGCGCTTAATTGAACCATTTGATGAGCCCATGACAAATAGAATACTTATCGTTGAGGATGATCTCGACATCGCTGACTTAATAAGGGTTAACCTGGCGGAATCAGGTGCCGAATTAAGACACTGTGCCGATGGCGAAAAAGCGTTAAATATTGCCCGCTCGGAACCATGGGACTTGTTAATTTTAGATGTCATGCTGCCCTCACTCAGTGGCTTAGATATATGCCGCATCATTCGTCAGGAAAACCCCGCTCAAGCCATATTGATGCTCACTTCCAAAGATTCCGAAACCGACAGAGTACTGGGACTAGAGCTGGGTGCAGATGACTATATGAGCAAACCCTTTAGTGTCCGAGAGCTACAAGCCAGAGTGCGGGCGCAGTTACGCAAAGTCAGTCTGGTACAGCAGCTTGCAGAACAATCGACACAACAAGCAGAAGAAAACAATCTGGTGACAGGACAATTGAGCATTGATCACAAGTCGCGGCAAGCTTGGCTCAATCAGCTCCCTTTAGACCTGACGGCCACCGAGTTCGATTTACTCTGGTATCTGGCCAAACACCCGAATCAGGTGTTTAGCCGGGCGCAATTATTAGAGTCCGTTTGGGGCTATTCCCATAATGGTTATGAGCATACCGTCAATTCTCATATCAATCGTTTAAGGGCCAAAATAGAACAAGACGCCGCCTCACCCACTATAGTGCAAACAGTTTGGGGGGTCGGTTACAAGTTTAATCCCGAAGGGGTGGGTCTGGCGTGAAGTTGTGTTTTTATCAGCGCCTGTCACTGGCAACCATTAGTGTATTTTTGTTGATCACCAGTATCTTTCTTTGGTGGTCAGATAAAATGCAGGCCACCATCAGCCACCAGGCCGAACAGCAACTGCACCTCAATCTGGCAAAACATCTGGTAGAAGACAACCCGCTGTTAAAAGAAGGCGTCTTTGACTATCAGGCTTTGAGCAATCTCTTTCATACCTTGATGGTGATGGGGCCAAACTTTGAATTTTATTACCTGGATCACGAGGGAAATATTCTTACGGATAATGCCAAACCCGGCAAAGTGAAACTCACTCGTATCGATCTCGCGCCCATTCAACAGCTTATGGACTTGCCCAAATCATTGCCAGTTTACGGTAGCGACCCTAAAAACCCGGAAAAACAGAAAATCTTCTCGGTGGCACCAGTTTATAAAGATCAGGCGCTACAGGGTTACCTATATGTCATTTTAGGTGGCGAGCAATACGATACCATTGTCAGTAAACTCAGCCACGACCGCAACTTCGCCCAGTATACCTTGTTAGGCGTCAGTACTCTGGTGATGTTTCTGGTACTGATGGTGATCTTATTTGCTTGGCTTACCAAACCCATGAAAAAGCTCACTCTTGCCATGGAATCAGTGCGCGCCGCCGATTACGATTTAACGCGTTCAGGATACAGCCCAATGCCATGGAATCGAGACAGCATCGACGAAATACAAAAACTGGGATGTGCCTTCAATGACATGGTGTCCCACATACAAGGGCAGTTTGAAGTATTGCAGGAACTGGACAATCGCCGGCGTACTTTACTGGCCGACTTATCCCATGACTTGCGAACCCCCCTGGCCAATTTGCAAGGCTATATTGAAACCCTGGCTTTAAATCAGCAAACCCTGAGCGATGAAGATAAAGCGCGTTTTATTCAAATTTCGTTAAATAATGCTCAAAACCTTAAACAGCTAATCGATCAGATATTTGAGCTGGCCTACATTGAATCAGGCCAGGTAACTGTAAACAAAGAAACCTTTCCGGTAGCCGAGCTTATCCATGATGTGGTCGCCAAATTTTCCCTTAAAGCGCAGGATAAGATGGTACAACTCAGTGTCAGTCCAGACAGCAAAAATGCCATGGTGTCTGCCGATATTGGCAAACTGGAACGGGTGTTAACCAATCTGATTGAAAACGCCATCCGCCATACCCCAAATGGCGGCCATGTTACCTTAAGTATTCAGCCGCAAGCCGATGGCATTGCAGTCTCTGTAACGGATTCAGGCGTAGGTATCCCGGAAACGGAATTAAACGCGATTTTTGATGCCCGTTATCAAGCCAGTAATAGCCAAAAGGACAGAGGCATACACGCAGGACTAGGACTGGCCATCTGCAAAAAGCTTATGGAACTCAACAGTGCTACAATGCAAGTCACGAGTGTATTGGGTAAAGGTACCTGTTTTAGCTTTGTTTTACCTTCAGCAGGATAACGGCGGTCGCAATAACAGAAAGCGACACCAGGAAACAAATTAGAAATAATTTGCGTCACCCGTCAACAAACACCAGGCAACCACAATTAAATGTATCTCGTCCCTCATTTTTGGGGTTAATTGCCAAAACAGTCGCAAAAGTCATTCCCGTAAGAGTGCGGCTCCCTCTCGGGCAATCTTCAGAAAAGTTCGAGAAACAAAATATCAAGCAATTGGGCAGTAATATCAAAACATGGATTCAAAAATGCAATTTTCACCTTGAGTTTTAAGGAGACTGCATGAGTTATAACAGCAATAGTGAATTGATCCGTATCTTGATTGTCGATGATGAACCAGCTGCCGCACGGATGATGCAAGCGGCACTAAGTGTGAATTACGATTGCAGAACGGTTTGCGATCCTTTGGCCGCAATGGATGAAGCCGCGCAATTTGCCCCCCATGTCATTGTTTTAGACATCCACATGCCAGCAATGGATGGCTATCAGCTGTGTAAACAATTAAAACAGAAAGAATCCACTGAACAGCCAGTCATTCTTTTTATCTCCGGCTATAACACTCTGGAAAAGCGCCTCCAGGCTTTCGATGTGGGTGGCGATGATTTTATCGCCAAGCCTTTTGAGGTCATTGAACTGCAACGAAAAGTGAGTCGTCTTAGCGAATTTGTTGTACAGCGCAAGCAGAATCAAAACTTGCAAATAACTGAAAAAGTGGCCGCTGAATCCATGAAGCTAGCAGCGGAATACGGCAATGTTATGGCCTGTTTCAAAAGTATGTTTTATGTGAACAGTATTTCCGAACTGGCCGATACCTTCTTCAACGCCATGGAACGATTTGGCTTGAAAAGTAGTCTGATGATAAACGACGAAGAGCGACACTTCTTTGATTATCAACACGATCGCATCAGTCCCATTGAACATAGCGTCTATGAAAAACTGCACAACCAGGGGAGATTATATCAGTTTGGAAAACGCATGATCGTCAACGACCTTCACTTGTCCTTTATCGTCAAAAATATGCCTGAAGATGAAGCAGATGCTGGCCATATACGCGATTATTGCGCAGCACTTATCGAAGGTTTATCAGCGCGTTATATCGCCATTAAAAAACAAGCAGCGTTGAGCAACGTAGTAGACAAGCTCAATGACTCAATCAGTATTTTAGAGGCAGGATTGCACCTACATGCTCAATCTGGTCAAAATATCCTGAACAACATTTCAGAAAAACTGACCGCCAGTTTTCACATCCTGGATTTAAATGAGGCACAAGAGCAACACTTAACAGATATAATTGAAAAGGAGCTAAGTGGCTTTGACCAATTCAAGGAGCTGTTTTCTCAACTAAACAACGTGTTGCAGAATTTACGGGATGAAGCTGGTATTGCCAATGCCATCGGCGCAGTGCCTTTTCAAGACAATAGCGATGCAAACTCAGACAGTGATGTTGAATTATTCTAACCCATTCTCAAGTGCTGCACTGATGGCATTCAACAACTTCTCGGGCGTAAAAGGCTTGTTCAGTAGGGCATTGAGCAAGCTTTCATCCATCTCGGGTATCAGTTGAGTATCCAGATAGCCGCTCATCATCAGGATTTTGGTCTTGGGGTAATTCTGCTGGACAAATTTGGCCAACTTAAAACCATCCATCTCAGGCATCACCACATCACTTAACATCAAATCAAAGGTATCGTGCTTCAGCGTGTTAAGGGCATCTTTTCCAGAATTCACTAACGTGACATCAATTCCTTCACTAGCAAGAATTGCTCCGATAACGTCGGTTAATCCGGTTTCATCGTCTACCACCAGAATCTTTGTTTTGGCGTCCAGCCTGGATACCGGCGCTTTATCAGCTTGAGGAAGTTTTTTAAGCGATTGTGTATTGATGGGGAACTTCATCAAAAACCGCGTGCCATCCGCGCTAGTCTGCAAATCGATAGTTCCTCCAGAGCGCTTCACGAAACCATACACCTGACTCAATCCAAGTCCGGTCCCCTTATCTCCTTTAGTGGAAAAGAAGGGTTCAAAAACTCTATCCTGAATTTCCTGAGGAATACCCGGCCCGTTATCACTCACCTCACAAACAATACAAGAGATAATATCGCTACCATCCGCCAAGACGATGCCATCCTCGCGATAGGTTGCAATTTGGATGATGCCGCTATCCGCCAACGCCTGATTGGCATTGATCACCAAATTCAATAGTGCATCCTCAAAATCACTGACATCAACAGCGACAATATGCTTGCCCTCGCTGAGCTCCAGGTTTAATGCAACACCGGGAGTTAACGATTTTTCCAGAATAACCTTGTTATCAATGATCAGAGTATTTAAATCAGCACTTGTTGTAGTGCCACTGCCTTTTTTGGAAAATGTCAGCAGTTTTCCTGTCAGGTTAGTCGCCCTGTCACCGGCTTTTCTGATCTCTGATAACGCATTTTTATCGGTTTCATTGAGTTCACTATTAAGCAACAACAAGTCACAATAGCCCAACATGATGCTCAAAATGTTGTTGAAGTCGTGGGCGATGCCTCCCGTCAATTTACCCAAAGCATCCATTTTAACCGCGCGATTGAGCTGGCGTTCTTTGTCTTTTAATACGGATAAATCCACACAGTTGCCAATAAAGCGCCTCACACCATTGGGCTGCAAGGGCAATTCACTGATAGACAGGTACATGGCAAATAGCGAACCATCCGCTTTGAGCCCCTGTACCTCGCGACCAGAGCCGATAATGCGCTTCTTTCCTGTATTGAGATAACGCTGGATAAACCCGTCGTGATGTTTAGCAATGCTTTGCGGCATCAACATATTCACATTGCGCCCTATCACAGCACTTGCCTGGTGACCAAACTTTTCTTCAGCAGCCTGATTGAACGAGAGTATTTCACCTTTTTCATCTATGGTGATCACGGGTTCCACCATAGAGCGCAATACTTCGTCTTTCTCCGCATCTTTTAGACATATGTTGCGGATCATCTCCTGAATTTGCGTCACATCCGACACCAAAGATGCAAAGCGCATTTGGCTATATCCGCCACTCACCTTAAAGCTGGTCCATTCAGTCAGCACCGTGCCAGAAGCCAGTTCGAAAGGTAAGGCGCCAGACTCGTTCTTTTCACCATCGATAACATTGCCAAGATGAGCTTTCAATTTCCCCACGTCGCGGCAGTTCAATACCTGCAACAATGAACGACCCAATGTTCGCTCTGCAGACTCTGCAAATAGTTTTTCCGCAGCCAGGTTCCAAAAGGTGATCTGATAGTTCTCATCCCACTCAATGATGGGAGTGGGTGAATTGCTAACAAAAGATTGAAGATGTTGCTTAGAGCCCAATAATTCCTGTCGGTTGCGCACCTCTTCACTGATATCAAGCATGATACACGCCAGAAAAATATCTGATGAAGTGTGACTGGCCACCGGAAACAAAGTTATCGAAAAGCAGTAATGGCGCTTGTCAATGAGCAAATTCAACTCTTCTCTTTTAAACATTCGCCCATGACGAATACCGTCTTCACGCACCAACAAGTGCTCTCTCAACACGGCGGGCAAATGACTGTCTGATGCGTTGTAATTAAAATTGTCCGGGTTTTCGCCAAATAGTTTTTGCGCATGCTCATTGCGAAACTGCAACTCCCCCCGGCTTTCAAACACCATGACAGGCCCTGGAATATTTTCCAGAATGGCACTCAACTTTTGCTCGTTTTCCTGAATTTTGGCCTGTAATTCGTACTCCTTTTGCTGTTCCTGGATCAGGATGATTTTTTCTCCGCCAGGCCCGTGCTCTTGTCCCAGCTCAGAAACCGTAACCGCGACTCGCAGTGCTGCACGTTGCTGATGCAGAAAACCTCTAATAAATTCTCGATTACTTGCCAAAGTGGGTTGCCAACACGACTCTCCGCTCACTTGTCGGGTAATCTTAAAGCACTCTGAAAATCCACTGCCTGGCAGTACTTCAGCTTGCTCAGCCAACCAATCCGCCCGGTTATTACAACTAAGAATAGTGTTGTTCCTGTCTACAATGACGGCGGCTGTCGCCATATTTTCAAATACCGCAGCGAAGTATTCCTTTTGTTTTAGCGTCTCAAGACGACTGTCTTTGATTTGTTCAATAAGACGATTGGCTTCATTGGAGAGCTGACTTATTTCATCGTTGCCATATTGCTCAAGCGGGGTATTGGACTTGCCTGTAGCATAATCACGCAATGACAGTGTCAGATTAGTCAAACGCGACTGAATAGCGCGATTGAACAATACCAGTATCACCAGTGCAGCAGCGAGCATCACCACCATCTGAATCAAAAAATGACGTAATGAACTATAAGTAATTTGTGCTTTGCGTTGTGATAAGTCTGCGAGCAATAACAGCCTGTAATCCTGCTTTACAAAATTAAAGCGAGAAAACTCAATCGGCGCCATTAATATCAGTAAATTGTCACTTTCGCGAAAGTGAGTAAACAGGGCCTGTTGGTTTTGACGTGAAGCTTTCAATGCGCCTAACAGCATCTCAGTATTGAGGTCTTCGAGCATCGTTTGCTGGTCACTATCGCGGAATCTTGCGTCGGTGGAAATTTTTATCTTATCGTTTTTATCCAGTAATACTATGTGAGTAATGTTTTCATCGGTATTCAACAACAAAAGCAGCTTTCGGACTTCTTCTTCTACCCCATCTATCACCAGGTACTCGATGGCATCCTGGGTGAGTAAAAATTTGTCGCGGATGCTCTCAATACTGGATTGCATCTCCTCGTTGACCCGCTCTTGTTGGGTGAAAACTTGTAACACCAACAACTGCACAACGACGGATGTCAGCAGGATAATCAGAACCTGTTTAACAACCGTCAATCTCGATAGTAGTTTCAGCATATTACAATGGTAATTTGAATGTCGGCATCAGGCTGTGTGATTCAAGCAACCTGGTAGTCTCTCCTTGTTCAGCGAAAAAGCCAGACAGCTGCTTAATTTGTTGCTCAAGAGAAGGATTTTCAGAATACAGCATGTCAGCGACTTCCTGCACATCCGGGATCCGCATATTTTCAAGCATAAGTAAAACCTCCGTGCGGGATACACCCGAGCGCTGTGCCAGTGATTCAATGGCACTCTTATCTTGTTCCTGAATTAATTTTACCGCGCGTAGGTAGCCCGTTATTAGGGCTTTTATTTGCTCACCAAATTCTGCATAAGTGGACTTTTTAACAACCAAAATATCGACAATCTCGCCGGGGATTTCACGACTGGAAAACACCTGATTGGCGCCAAATTCTAAGAGTCTGGTCTTCGTGGGATCAAAGGTTGAGACTGCAGCAATGTTCCCTTGCACAAATTCAGACTCCTGTTGGTTCAGATGAACCGGCACAATCTCGAAGTCTTCCAGAGTCATTTGATGCTTCTGGGCCGCTCGAGATAAAAGGTACTTGCTTACAGCGCCTTCTTCAAGCCCGACTTTTTGCCCTTTCAACTGGGACAACGACTGATATTGAGATTGCGCAATAACGGCATCGCCGCCGAAGGAATAATCTAATACCCAAAGAATTTCATAATTATCATCTCTGAACGTTAATCTTATGGCTTCATCCAGCGTAAGTGCAGCCACATCAATGACGCCTTGTTCAAAGGCTTTCGCTACCTGACTGGCAGATGATAATTCGGATATCTTGATATTGGCATTCCTGTAAAATCCCTGATCCTGGGCGAGATACAAGGGTTCATAACCAATCCAATGATTACTGCTTACCTGCAATGTTTTTTCGTGTTTCGGTACACAGGCGAAGAGACTAAAGAGAACCAGCAGCAGCCCTGCCCTTAAGGTTTGTTTAGGAAACATAGCGATACTCCTTATCTATCACTGCCGCACTCATGGGCTTACCGATAAAATAGCCCTGGATCAGATCACAGTGTATTTCCTCCAGGGCTTTAAAGGTTGGTTCGTCTTCAGCACCTTCGGCCACAATATGCAAACCCAGCATTTTCGCCAAAGCAGCACAGGTTTTTACAATTGCCATGGCTTTGTTATCTACCAGTAATGCCGACACAAATCGCCGATCAATCTTAAGCTCATTAAAAGGCGCATCGTGAAGTTTAGATAACGAGGAATAGCCCGTGCCGAAATCATCTACTGATAACTGATAGCCCTGCAAGCGCAGTCGATTCAATACTTCCAGTGAGTCAGTCAGGCTCCCGGTGGCAGCACTTTCAGTAAGTTCTAACATCACCATCTGAGGAGACACCTGATATTGCGCTTCACATTCAGTGAGAAAAGCCGGCAAATCCATTTGTAATAAATCTTTAGCGGAAATATTGATGGATATTCGCCAATCTCTTCGCTGCTTTTGCCATTGCGCCAGTTGTTGAAATGCCATACGAATAACATGTTTTGTCACATCGCTAATCAATCCACTGCGCTCGGCAATGGGAATAAACACATCGGGATAAATGGCGCCATAATCAGGATGATGCCAGCGCACTAACGCCTCAAAACTTGTGACGCGTCGCTGCTTTAAACTGTATTGTGGCTGGTATTCCAGATAAAGCTGCTCTTCTTGTAAGGCCTGCTGCAACGTGGATTTGCCGATCTGGATTTGTGCTGCAGAATCCGGTTGTTCTATTTCTTCTCCTTCCGTCGCTGCATCTAGCACTCGCTTTAATTCGTGTACATCTACAGGCTTGTTAAAGGAAGCCAAAACAGATAACTTGTGGGCTTCTGCAAGCGTCTTAGCTGAATTCAGTACACCTTGGTCATAACCACTCATCAACACCAGCTTTAACCGAGATTGTCGTTGCGCCAACAAACGAATAACTTCAATACCATCACAAGATGGCATTTTGAGGTCCAGTATTAAAATACCGACATCGATATCCAAATCTAAAAACGCTTGTGCGTCGTTGAACACGCTTACCGGATAATGAAAGCTCTCGGCAATACGTTTAAGCATGCCAGTAAACTGCGCATCATCATCGAGAATATAAACGCCTAATTTCACCTGCAATCAAACCCTAATGTTAAATCTAGTCTTTTCCAACCCAATGACTTCTAGTTTAGCTGGTTGTTTTTCGCCCGGAATTAGACAAAGGTCTAGCGCTAGACTAACAAGACTCAAAACTGGCGCAATAACACTACAAAAGCTGCAAAAAAAACATGAAAATGCGCCCATTTGCATCGAAAAGGCGGAATGCAAGATTCCTGCTTGAAACAATAGAGAAATATTCAATGAGATTCACTACCTGGAAATGGAGCCATCAGGAGAAAATATTGTCGCGCTGAGTTGGTTTTAATTAACCACTTTAATTAATCGCTGTGAACCTTTACCAGTAACCCGCTTTATTTTTCCTTCCGTTTCCAGGTGCAATTTTACTGTAGTGGTATACCAGGTACGCGAGCCAATTGCCTGCATTTTTGACTCACCAAGGTAATCTGCCACCAGGTCCGGTAAGTCTTTAAACGCCAATCCATCACCTTCATCTGGCAACACATTTAATATTGCTTCAGCGACTTGTCGGTATTTATCGAAATCAATTTTAGTGGGCGCTTTACCCAGAGTGGGTGTATAGCAGAGCATTTTTTCCATATTGTTCACCTTTAACACCAAGTAAGGTATGCCAAATAATACAACAGCCATTATGTTGATACTTAATGTCTGTTGTTTCACCTATACCAAGTCAACAAGGGACTTACCTCTCAAAACATATTAGACTAAAATCCAATTGACGCTTTAGTTGGTCGAATTTTGGTGGGTCTGAGGATTGTTGATGGCCTATTCAAATCTCGGCAATCGTTTAAGAATCTAGTGAAACGGAGTAACCATGCCAGACCTTAACGCTGGAGAGCGTATCGATGTGAAAAATCTCGATGTGGCTCTGGATAGCGATATTTTTTTCCGGCAAATGATCCGAACCGTCGCTGGCACGTTAGAAGATAGAGTGGGTATGGATGAGGCATCAGGCTTCATTGCTGTTCTGGGGCAAGAGTTAGGTAGAAGAATTGAGCTGGCCTACGAAAAATCACTTCAGACGCGAAATTTTGATAAACAAACTATTGCAGACATATTAGTAGATTTAAAACGTCGCATTGGGGGTGATTTCAGCATAGAGTCAATCAACAACAAGCAGATGGTGCTGACAAACAAACGCTGCCCTTTTGGTAAAGAGGTGTTACAACGCCCATCCTTGTGCATGATGACTTCTAATGTATTCGGTTATATCGTTTCTAACAGCAACGGCTATGCCGCAATTAAGTTACCGGAAACAATCGCACAGGGGCATGGCAGATGCCGTGTGGTAATAGAATTAAAAATGTCTGACGAATTCACAGAAAGTGAGGAGTATCGTGAGTATTTTAGCCAATCCTGAACAGTTAAGTCTGCCGAGGTTTTCCATACAAAGCCTGTTAAGCGGTTTTAATGAGCCGGCTTTTTTGTGTGATAAAAACGGCAATATTCTGCACCTGAATAACCTTGGCAAAGGATTGCTCCAGGACAGCATTCACGATGAAAACTTTAATGTAAATCTACCTGAAGTATTAGGACTGGAAGTACTTAAATTTTCACGGGTTGCCAAAGGCACACTGCGCACCACAGCCATTATCCCGGCGCGCTTTGAAGTTGTATCCAATGACAACCCAGAACCCACAGTTATCACCATTACACTCTCTTCCGTGAGAACAGAGGAAAGCGCCTACCCCAGCCATTTGTTGATCCGTCTCACCAATAGTAACGGTATTCTGGAAAGCAAATTCCGTCGTTTAAAAGATCAGGTAGCACAAGTACAAGCGGAATTAAAAAAGCGTATTGAGCTCTCCATAACCGACCCACTAACTGGTTTATTGAACCGCCGAGCCATAAGTAACGAGTTTTCAGAGAACGATTCTTCCTTCAACAACCCAGGGCAAATTCATAGCATTGCCATCATAGATATCGATGACTTTAAAAAGGTCAACGATAACTTCGGGCATCGTGCCGGTGATGAAGTACTCAGAGGCATTGCAAAGCTACTTAAAAGCCATTGCCGTGAGGAAGACATTTGCTGTCGTTGGGGCGGTGAAGAATTTGTCATTGCCTTATTGGAAAGCGATAAAGTTGTGGCTATGGATACAATGCAGCGTTTACGCCGGGCCATTGAGCAACATGTTTTTAGTGTGGCAGACCA
This sequence comes from Planctobacterium sp. AWM4_229, assembly GCF_056160305.1. Classification (NCBI taxonomy): domain Bacteria; kingdom Pseudomonadati; phylum Pseudomonadota; class Gammaproteobacteria; order Alteromonadales; family Alteromonadaceae; genus Planctobacterium; species Planctobacterium sp. AWM4_229. Next base: position 230,135 of record NZ_JBSWWX010000002.1, read on the forward strand.
ACAAATAAGGGTTACGGTTTCTATCGGTATTAGCGAATTTACTATCGGCGATGATTTAGGAGACATCATAGAAGCCGCTGATACAGCTATGTACGAGGCAAAAAAATCAGGTAAAAACAGCGTACTTTTAAACGATATTAATCCTGATCTGGAGTTTTAAAGACCTCGCTTAAGCCTTAGCAGCTATATCAGTTGCTTTAACTCCTCAAGCTCATTAAGCACCACATGAGGCAATTGTTGGGTTGGCTCATTGTTGATATTCATAGGTCGATTTTCAGCATACCAGGCGGCCTGAAAACCAGCCTTTATCGCACCGCCAACATCTTTTTCCAGGTTGTCCCCCACATGCAGAATGTTCTGAGGATCAATACCACAGGCTAAACTGGCGGCATCAAACATATCGGCATAGGGTTTGCTGCGCAGCTGAGTGCTGGCGTGAAATACATGGTGGAAACAGCCCTTCAGTCCGACCCGCGCAATATCAACGTTGCCATTAGTGATGGCGATTACCGGATATTTAGCGGCCAGTTCTTGTAATAAGGCCACATATTCCGGGTTGACTTTAAAATTACTGCGATGAAAATAAAACACATCGTAGCTTTGTTGCGCCGCATCTCTGAGGTCCTCTTCCTGTAATCCAATGGCACTAAACATTTTATCTAAAACGCTTTTACGCAGGGCAATCATGTCATGAGCATAAAGCGGATTTTCAGCGATTGATTGGGCGCGAAAGCGGCGCCATGCCGGACGGCCGAGCTCCGCTACTTGCGGCCATTGGGTCGTCATAAAAGCAAACAGTTGTTTTTCCGCCTCGACAATATAAGGGTGGTTGTCGTAAAAAGTATCGTCCAAATCAAAACTGAAGGCCTTGACTGGCGCTAATCGTCGAAAAAATTGCATGGATGTCCTTAGTTATTTGCCTGGCTTGGTTGTTTGTTGTTTTAATTATCCGTGTTCTTTTTCCGCGCCCGTGGATGCGCGGTATCGTATATTTTTGCCAGATGCTGAAAATCAAGATGAGTGTACACCTGGGTGGTGGATAAATTAGCGTGGCCCAACAGCTCCTGCACGGCGCGCAAGTCACCACTGGATTCCAGCATGTGAGTCGCAAAAGAGTGGCGCAATTTATGGGGGTGAACCTGTTGATCAAGGCTTTGTTTTTGTGCCCAAAGCTTCATGCGTTTAGCGATTTGACGCGAAGAAATGCGCTTGTGCTGCATGCTAACAAACACCGCCTGTTCATCCGGCCCTACCAACTGCCCGCGTACTTTCAACCAGGCCTTCAAAGCACTTCTCGCCACCTTACCCATGGGTAACAAGCGCTCCTTACTGCCTTTACCGCGTACTCGTAGCTGTTGCATACCTTGTTCGATGTGCGTCAAATCAAGGTCGGTTAACTCTGCCAGACGCAAGCCGCAACCATAGGTAAGCTCCATCATGGCTTTGTCTCTCGTGGCCAATACCGACTCTTCATCGATATTCAGCAATTGCGACATTTCATCAACATTGAGTTGTTTCGGTAAAGGTCGCCCCTGTTTGGGCGCGCTCACGGCTTTAGCGGGATTTTGAGTCAGCACACCTTGGGTCACCAGATAACGACAAAAACTGCGCAGCGCTGATAATCGCAGCGCAATGCTTTTGGCCGATAAGTCCTGTCGACGCCCTTGCGCCAAAACGCGCTTAACATGGGCAACTGTGAGTAAATGCCACTGGTCGATAGAGAGCCCCTCGGCAATCACTAATAATTGCCGCTGGTAATTTTCGATGGTTTTAGCGGAGAGATTGCGCTCGTATTTGAGATATTCCAGAAAGTCTGTGATGGGGCTCAACAAAGACTCGGCAACCGACACAGCTTATTCCTGCAATGTCGGTATAATGAGGCTCAAAAACTGCTGTAATTGGGTGATCAACAAAGTGTCCATCTGTGGATTAAAGTGTCCGTCATTGTCACTGCCAATCACCAACAGGCCCAGTTCATCTTCATGACGAAGACGCATAATAACCACAGACTGCGGCTGACTATCACTAAACAGCAAACGATTTTCTTCCTGCGTCAAACGACCAAAAAAGAAATCCGATTGTTTCAGACGCTTGTCCAGAATCACTTGTCTGTCTTTTTCTGCAATCGCACTGTCATCACCAATCAGATGCAAAACTACATCCTTTAACTTTAACTGCTGACAGACCGTATCTTGCAGCGCCTCGCGAATATCCGACAACTGTTTGCAGTGAAACAAACGCAAATTGAGATCCGCATAGATACGATAGATGGCTTCATTCTGACGGGCAACGGTCATCAGATCAGTCAGCTTCTTCTGCAGCTCCGCCACTTTCTCCCGCAATTGCTCGGCCTGTAACTCCACCAGAGACACTGAGCCTTTCTTTTGATGAGGTATTCTCAGCTCTTCCGCCAATAGCGGATAGCGTTGAAAAAATTCGGGGTTGGCTAAAAGGTAATCTTTAACTAGCTCCGGGGTTAACCAGTCAGCTGAAGGGGTGTTAATTTCGGCGGTGTTATTCGGTGTGTCGGTCATATTTCAATACTGCCGTCAAAAACGTGTTCTGCGGCACCTGTCATTTTTATCATTGTGTCGTTGCCCTGCCATCGTATTTTAAGGGAACCACCCGGTAAGTCTACCCTGACATTCTCATCCAGTTTGCCTTGCAATTGTCCGATCACAGCAGCGGCACAAGCGCCACTGCCGCAGGCCAGGGTTTCCCCAACACCACGTTCGAACACCCGCAAGCGAATGTGTTTGCGATTCATAATCTGCATAAAGCCCACATTGACGCCTTCGGGAAAGCGTTCATGGGTTTCAAGTAGCGGTCCCAGCGATTCCACCGGCGCGGTGTCAATGTTATCCACTTCCATCACACAATGTGGGTTACCCATTGAAACCGCTCCCGCCATCACTGTGTGATCTTCGGCACGGATCAAATAGATATTTTCCTGCTTGTTGGCTTTAATGGGCACCGCAGAGGGCTCAAAATTGGGCCGCCCCATATTCACCGTTACCATGCCATCGTTTTCCAGATAAAGCACCATACGACCATTTTTGGTGCTCACGGATATCTTATTGCGGTTGATTAAGCCTTTCATTTTAACGAAGCGGGCAAAACAGCGGGCACCATTGCCACATTGCGTTACCTCAGAGCCATCGGCATTGAAGATACGATAATGGAAATCCTGATCCGGATCATAAGGGGGCTCCACCAGCAACATTTGGTCAAAACCGATACCAAAATTGCGATCCGCCAGCTGAGCGATCTTCTCTTTTGAGAAGAAGACGTTCTGAGTAAGATTATCAATTACCATGAAATCATTACCCAGACCGTGCATTTTAGAAAACTGCACTAACATTGATTCAATTCAAAAACTTCTATTAGGTCTATATTACGGGAGTTTGCGTTCGAGTTTCCACAATTCTTGCAAAGTTTCCCGCTCTCGCACTAAATGCACTTGCTCGCCGTCCACCATTATCTCCGGTGGCCTGGCTCGGGTATTGTAATTGGAAGCCATAACAAATCCGTAAGCACCAGCGCTGCGCACCGCTAATAAATCACCTGCAGCTATTGCCAACTCCCGCTCTTTACCCAAAAAGTCGCCGGTTTCACATATCGGCCCAACCACATCGTAAACGGCCTTGTCGCGTTCAAGCGCAGCGTCTACCGGAATGATATTCATCCAGGCCGAATAAAGCGCCGGACGGATGAGGTCATTCATGGCGGCATCGACGATAGCGAAGTTCTTCTCCGCACCGGATTTTAAAAATTCCACCTGGGTAAGCAAAATACCAGCATTGGCCATGATGGCGCGTCCCGGTTCAAACACCAGGGTTAGCTCTTCTCGACCTTTCAAACGCTCTGCCAGTGCGGCCGCATATTCATTTGGATGCGGAGGTGTTTCGTTTTGATATGGCACGCCTAAACCACCTCCCACATCCAGGTGAGAGACCTCAATGCCGTTTTCTTTTAGTTCATCAATCAAGGCCAGTAATCTGTCCAGTGCATCAACAAACGGGGCCAGATCCGTTAACTGTGAACCGATGTGGCAATCGATACCTTTAACTTGCAGGTGGCTCATGGCCGCAGCTTGCTGATAAATCGCAATGGCCTGCTCGCGCTCAATACCAAATTTGTTAGCCTTTAAACCAGTGGAAATATAGGGATGGGTTTTGGCATCAACATCGGGATTTACCCGGATGGAAATGGGTGCCTTCACACCCATTTGGGCTGCGACTTTGTTAATGCGTTGCAGCTCCGCCGGCGATTCTACGTTGAAACAATAAATATTGTGTTGTAACGCCAGTTGGATTTCCTGCTCGGTTTTACCTACACCGGAAAACACCACTTTTTTCGGATCGCCACCGGCCGCGATAACCCGCAATAATTCACCGCCGGAGACAATATCAAACCCTGAACCCAGCTTTGCCATCACAGACAATACACCCAGATTAGAATTCGCCTTAACCGCATAACAAATCAAATGGGGCTGTTGGCCCGCCGCTTTATCAAATGCTTGCCAGTGACGTTCAATGGTAGCCCGTGAATACACATAACAAGGCGTACCGAATTCACTGGCGATATCTGCCACTGCAACCTGTTCGGCATGTAGCTGCTCATTTTGATATTGAAAAAAGTCCATAGTCGAAACTATTGCTCCTGGTCTTCGTTTTGCGGAATTGACTGAGGTTGGTTCGCTTCATTGCCATCCGATTCACCGGTTGAGATTTCACTTGAAGCATCATTAGTTTGTGGCTGCGCAGCATCTTGCGGCAAATACAATGGACCGCGTTGTCCACAAGCCGTAATAGATAGAAGCAACAGGAAAATGAAAGAGAACTTGCGCATGTATGGTTCTTAATAATGGTATTTTTGTCACATATTCGCATTGCCACCGACGATTGCCAATTAAAACCTTATAAAGAAAACCCATAATTAAAAATATTCCAGTAACAGTATAAAAAGCCATCACCCTCAGCCGATGATCAAAGAAGGAGAGGAGGGTGTGAAAATGCAAGTGCAAAGCGCGCAAATTCAATTTGCGCACCATCATGAAAAGCAGGCCAGTTATACCCGGCATGAGTCATTACTGGCGCAGCGGAAAAGCGCTGAAGGTGAAGCAGGAACAAGCAGAACCCTGCTCATGTCTTCTGCTACCGCCATCCAACAACATGAACAAACCCTGTCCGCTTCCCAAAACAGCACAGGGAACTCTGAATCAGCAGAGATTTCCAGAAGAGGTCGCGCGCTGGCAGCACAACTGGAACAACCCTCACCAACACCCCAAGGATTACAGCGCTTTCTGGAGGGCTTTGAAGATAGCGATGAGCTGGAAAACACCCTGGATGCCAAAACCTGGCAATTGAAGTCCATTGTTGAAAGTTTTACCGGTCGTGAGATTCACTTAAGCCACCTGCAAAAAGACAAGGCCGAAGAACAAATAAACGAAACAAAAGCGACCACTAGTGAGCAAAATGAACCACCCGCCAATGCCAGTCCTAATGCCACTACTACGGCAGAGTTGATTTACCAGTACCGGGAAAGTTATCAGGAGCAGGAATCCTCACTTTTTGTTGCCTCTGGTCAAATTACCCTGGAGTCAGGCGAAACAATTCAACTCGATCTAGCACAATACAGCGAGCGCAACTTTTACATTGAGAACAGCCTGGAGATGCGCTTAGGAGAAGTGGAACTCACCGACCCTTTAGTTTTGAACCTTAAAGGAGCTGGGGCAGAGTTATCAGCCCAAACTTACAAGTTTGATCTCAACCAGGACGGTAAAGCTGAGCAACTTTACTTCGCGACAGGAGATTCGGGATTTTTAGCGCTGGATCGCAACAACAATGGCATTATCGATGATGGCAGCGAGCTATTCGGTGTCAAAACCGGTAACGGCTTTGTCGAATTAGCGCAATACGACGAAGACCAAAACGGCTTTATTGATGCCGGAGACAGCGTCTTTTCACAACTGTTGTTTTACCAAAAAGACGAGTCTGGACTAGACCAACTGTCCCGCATTCAAGACATTGGTGTCGGTGCCATGTACCTGGGCAGTGAGCAAACCCCATTTGATATCAAAGACAGCGATAACCAGCTCAAAGCCAAAGTGCGCAGCAGCGGCTTTTTTCTCAACGAAAATGGCACCGCCGGAAGTTTGCAACAGATTGATTTAGCGGTATGAGGGTGTTCTGATGGCTCTTCCCAAAAAGTACTAATCTGGCAGGTAATGTCGGAAACCCGGTCCTTGGTTTCTTGTCAATTTGCCAAGTTTCGATTGTATATAACCTCTAAGGCCCCATTTTTTGCAATCGGTTGAACATCGCTTGAATTTTATTTACATCAGACGTTGAAAAACTCTTTTTACTAAGACCTGCATAAACTACTGATTGATGTACGACGAATGGTTGTTTTGATAAACCTGAAAAATCAGGGTTGCTCTTTTTCATGTAGTCGAAATGCAATTCATCAATAAAGAATCCGTCTAATCGCCTTTTTTTCATCATTGGTAGCAAAGGGTCAACGCCAGCTAAAACCACGAAATTCGCTCTAAATTTAGCGTCGTTGTCGTAACGCTCCTGAAAGTCTCGCCCCATATGAAGACCTCGCTGAACACCAATATGTAAATTGTGCTCCACAATTTCTGAAATCGTTCTAATGGTGTGTGACATTTTTTCATTGGTTGCCAAAACAAGCCTTTCGTTGTAAATGGGCCCAACAAAGTTAACAAATTTTTTTCTTTCCTCCGTGGCTGATAACTGGAGTACCATATCTAAAGCCCCTGACTTTAACAGAGTCAAAGCTCTGGCTAATGGCAAAGAAACGTACAAAGGGCGGCAGCCAATAGAATCAAGTAGCTTTTCGCTGAGGGCGATATTCATGCCCTCCCAAACATCTCCTTTCTTTTTAGCATAAGGTGGGAAATCGATAACTCTGATAGTTTTTTCACAGGCTAAGAGTGGGTTTGAAATGAAAAGAAGAGCCGAAAAAATCAGCGCAAAAGGGAACATCTTAGCTCGATACATATCGCTTTTTAAGACTTAAACATATGATAATTGAATATTATCACATCCTAAATTAAGTTATAACTAGCGCATCCCACTCCAAATCGAACGACCGCAAATGACCAGCAACAGTAACCAACGGGGTCAGGTTTGCTGTAATTAATTTAGCTGATATATATAAATGAACGGCTGCACACTTAAACAATCCGTCTCGATACTTGAATGAATAATACCCTTCCTTTCGGAATGAAGCCTTGTCAGTGGTTTTATTGATATGGAAAGCATAAATAAGGCAAAGTAATTCGAGTGAAATTGATCGGAGTGCAATATGAGGCCGCACTGCGACCTCTTAAATATTCGGCATTTATTGATACCTGGCCTACTTCATCAACAAACTGGCCATGGCTTTGTTAAACACCGCCATCCAGCGCTCGCTGTATTGGCCGTCGGGCATGTTGTTCATTTCGATAACGGCGCGTTTTTTGGGGCGTTTGCGGTGGGTATCGTGGGCGCGCTGATGGGTTAAAGCATCAAAAGTGTCCAGGATAGCCAATAGCTTTGCGCCTTCGCAGATATCTTTCTCCATCAAACCGAGTGGATAGCCAGAACCATCACAGCGCTCGTGGTGTTGCATTACAATCTTGCGCGCTTCATTCCATTGGTCCAGGTGCTCTAACAATCTGGAGCTTTTGTATACGTGAGAGCGCAATAAATTAAACTCGGCAATTTCCAGGCGGTCGCGCTTGTGCAAAATATTAAGCGGCATAAAGGCCATGCCAAAATCGTGCACGTAGCAGGCCACCAGCAGCTGGTCAGCATCTATGGGATTTCCTTCCATCTTATTCATTAACAAAGCCAGCTTGGCGATGCGGTCGCCGCGCCCCGCCCAGTACATGGAGCGGGCTTCGATAGGCTCCATTAAGGCTCTAAAGAACACGACATCGGTTTGACGTTCTTTGCTGAGATGAGCCACGGCATTACCTGACTCCAACGGATTGGATTCTTTGTTAACTGCGGAATCATCTTCTTCGTCCACGACTTCATTTACCGTATTGGCAATCTCAGCGGGCGGATCGTTCTCGGGTTGGGCATCTAAAGTGGGATCTAACAACAACACAGATTCCGCCAACAGCTTCTCGTGCTGCGGTCCGTTATCCGGTTTAATACGGCTGATGTGTTGCACCAGGTGTTTAAACAACTGGTCGTCGTATTGCGCGGTTCCACTGCTAATACAGCTTTCCACAAAAATCTTCACTCTATCCAGGGTCAAAAGTACCAGGTCACTCATGGTGCTGGTGTAATTGATTTGACCGTTGCGCAAAAAATCCAATAAATCTTCAACGTGCTGTAACAGCGGAATAAGGGGGGAAAAATTCACCATACCAAGGTCGCCCTTGATGGTGTGAATTGAGCGAAACAGCGCGCGCTGCAACTCATTGTCCTTGGGCTTGATTTCAAGCTCAATCAGGGTTTGCTCACTGGCCTCATACAATTCATTAATCTCTTCCAGGAGATCACCAAGAATTTCTGAATCCAAATCATCATGGGTAAAGGTTTGCATCAGTCAGACAGCCCTGCTCGTTGTTATTTCTCTATGCATTAATACATTCCAACTCTTGTGAATGTGTTCACAAGAGGCTGGGATCAGTATAGGTTATAACGGAAATCTTTGCATGACCATAGCGCAAGCAGTTTACCGCTTGGAATAATTGTTAGCTGATCAGACAAGATTTTGTCAAAAAACCGCTATACTATGCGGCCTTTTGAATAAATTGGAACTGAAATTGTTAGCCATACTGCGCATTGTTGCCATGTTCGTTAGTTTTTTAATCATTAATGCTATTTTATTTGTAGTGTGCTTGTTGCGTCCTATGCACCGCGACAACGTTCATATTTGCGGTAAGTTCTATTCCAGTATGTCCCGCATACTTGGTCTGAAAATCGTAGTCAAAGGCATGGAAAATGTGCCAGATGAGCCCTGCGTATTTATCGCCAACCACCAAAACAGCTACGATCTGATGACCATTTGTAAAGCCGTTGCGCCCGGTACGGTATCGGTAGGTAAAAAAAGCCTGGTGCTTATCCCGGTTTTTGGCTGGCTGTATTGGTTATCGGGCAATGTGCTGATCGACCGTAAAAACGCCAGCCGGGCAGCAGATACACTCAGTTCCACCATCGCCAAAATTAAAAAGCGCGGTATTTCAGTGTGGTTTTTCCCGGAAGGCACCCGCAGTTATGGACGCGGTTTACTGCCCTTTAAAACTGGCGCATTTCGCATCGCCAACGCAGTAGATATGCCTGTAGTGCGAGTTTGTGCCAGTAATTTGATCGATAAAATAAAACTCAATCGCTGGGATAATGGCACCCTTATCATCCATGTAAGCGAGCCCATGAGAATGGATGACAGCAAGGGCATTAAAGAGTGGTCGGTGCTTTTCAGAGAAAAAATGTTAGAAGATTTTGAACAAGTGAATTCTGAAGTCGCACAGCTTCCCAAAGCGCGATAAACTATTCACTGACAAAATAAAAAAGAGTCTTCTATGCCACATTCAAACAGTTTGCAGGACTGGTATCAGTTCAATGAAGAAATTGTCGAGGCCCTTACTAATGATGGTAGTGCTGTCGACAAACCCCACACCATAGAACACCATATTGCCAGTAAAGACTTTGAGTTGCTGGAAAAAGCCGCCGTTGATGCTTACAAAGCAGGCTTTGATGTGACCGACGCTGAAGAGTTAGTGCTGGATGACGGTGACGAGTTGTTTAGTTTCGATGCTATTATTGAGCGCAAACTGGATCTAGAACAAATCAATGCCGATACCGACAAACTGGTAAACATTGCCGAAAAGCACAAAGTATTTTACGACGGTTGGGGTACCTACTTCGTTGAATAAGCTCCTCGCAATTCAGTTTTAATCTGCGACATTATGCTTAACCTCATCTGGTTAACCTTCTTTTTTATTGCCGCACTATGCGGCTTTTATCAGTGGCTGGTGCTGGGCAATCAGGCGATCTTTACCGATCTGGTGAAGGCCATGTTTGATATGGCCAAACTCACCGTTGAACTGGCACTGGGTTTGGTGGGCGCACTGTGTCTCTGGTTAGGTATCTTTAAAATTGCCGAGCACAACGGTTGGATAGAAAAGCTGTCAAAAGCACTAACGCCTCTGTTTCGCCGCTTGATGCCGGACGTGCCCGCCGGGCACCCTGCCATCGGGTCCATTACCATGAATCTATCGGCCAATGCTTTGGGTCTGGACAATGCTGCGACGCCGCTGGGCATCAAAGCCATGCAGGATTTACAAACGCTTAATCCCAACAAAAGCGTGGCTACCAACGCGCAAATCCTGTTTTTAGTATTGAACACCTCCTCGGTGACTCTGTTCCCGGTCTTTGTCTTTGTCTACCGGGCTCAACAAGGCGCGGCGATACCCACAGACGTGTTTTTACCTATCTTGCTCACCACAAGCTGTTCTTCTTTAGCCGGACTTATTGCGGTGGCAATGGTACAAAAGATCAACCTGCTACAGCACACGATTTTATTATACGGCGCGCTGTTTTTCGCTTTACTCGGCGGGCTGTTAGTGTACTTCATTAGCCTGCCTGCAAGCCTTGTAGGTACCCAGTCGTCATTGCTAGCGAACCTGCTAATTTTTTGCTTTGTGATAGGGGTATTGTTTAGCGCCTGGCGACAAAAACTGGCCACGTATGAGCTATTTATTGAAGGGGCTAAAGAGGGCTTTCAGCAGGCCATTAATCTCATTCCATATTTATTAGCCATGTTAGTAGCCATTGGCTTGTTGCGGGCCAGTGGGGCGATCCAACTGGTGGTAGATGGAGTTGCCTGGCTGGTCGCTCTTTTTGGCGGCTCAACAGCGTTTGTGGATGCCCTGCCAACAGCCTTGATGAAACCCTTAAGCGGCAGCGGCGCGCGTGCCATGATGGTGGAAACCATGCAAGTGCATGGGGCAGACTCCTTTGCAGGACGCCTCTCCAGTATCTTCCAGGGATCCACTGAAACGACTTTTTATGTGCTCGCTGTGTATTTTGGTGCCGTGGGTATCAAACACAGTCGCCATGCCATTCCTTGCGCGCTTGTGGCGGATTTCACTGCCATTGTGGTAGGTGTTATGGTGGCGTTGTTCTTTTTTGGGTAATCGTCTTTTTTGGGTAATCGTCTTTTTTGGATAGCCTTTAATAGCAAGGTTCTTTTTGAGAAAATGGAAAATGATGTTTAGAATACTTCTTCTGCTCAGCTGCGTGATAAGTGCCCTTTCAACTGCCCACCCTTTAGCCGGGAACTTCCACGTTTTAAAACAGGAATTCACCATTCCCGGATTGGACCGCAAGCGCACTATCCGGGTCTACCTGCCGCCGGGTTACAAAAACCTGGAGCGACGCTTTGCAGTAATGTATATGCACGACGCGCAAAATCTGTTTGATGAAAAAACATCTTTCGCCGGAGAGTGGCGCGTTGACGAAAGCCTCAATGCCCTCGCACAAGAACATGACTTACAGCTCATCGTTGTAGGTATAGACAATGGCGGCGAACACCGCACTCAAGAACTCAGTGCCTGGGATCATGAAAAATACGGTAAAGCCGAAGGTGAGCGGTACACCGACTTTATCGTCAACGTGCTCAAACCCACTATCGATGATCGTTACCGAACTCTGCCTGATGCCGCCAATACCGCCATTATGGGTAGTTCCATGGGGGCACTCAGCAGTCACTATGCCATCCATGCCTATCCTGAAGTTTTCAGTAAAGCAGGTTTATTCTCCCCCTCTTATTGGTATGCAGACCAGGTATTTTCCTTCACTGAGCAAAATCCAGTGCCTGCACAGCACAGGCTCTATTTAATTGCCGGACAAGAAGAAGGCGAGATTATGGTGGCGCCCTTTAATAAAATGGTAAGTAGTATTCAGCAAGCAAACCACCCGGCTGACAATCTCCATGCTCAGGTGATCCCTGAAGGGAAGCACAATGAGGCATTTTGGGCTGCGCATTTTCAACATGCGGTACAATGGCTGTTCAAACAACCCTGATTTGCATAGCTATCCTTGCCAACAGCGGCTTGATGGGGTACAAGCCTTTTTAAGCGCAACAACAGGTTTTAATAATTGCACTCCTATAACCATGATGAACAAGAATGGAGTACCGCCTCAGACCAGGTACACGTTCTGCAGCCAGACTTTTTTATCCCGGAATTAAACCGGGATCGCACTGTGCGTGTTTATCTGCCTCCGGGCTATGCCGATAGTGACAAACACTACCCGGTGCTTTATATGCACGACGGACAAAATCTGTTTGATGAAGCCACTTCTTATTCGGGTGAATGGCGGGTGGATAAAAGCCTGAACCTGATGGCTCACAAAGGTGAACTGGAAATCATCGTGGTGGGCATTGACAATGGTAAGCAACATCGCATCACTGAGCTCAGCGCCTGGGATCACGTTACTTATGGCAAGGCCGAAGGCGAGCTCTACCTTAACTTTATTGTGCAGCAACTGATGCCCCATATTAATCAGCACTACCGTACACTTCAAGGGCGCGAGTTTACAGGCATTATGGGCAGTTCTATGGGGGGCTTGATGTCCCATTTTGGCGTACATCGTTACCCAGATGTATTTGGCAAAGCGGGAATACTGTCGCCCTCCTTCTGGTACGCCAATCCCGTATTTCAATTCACCCAACAACATCCTTTGCCCAAAGACACGCGCCTGTACTTTTTAATGGGCGGCGAAGAAGACAAACTCATGGTGGATGAGATGCATATCATGGTGAACCAGATTGTTGCTGCGGGTCACCCTACTTATAACATCTTTAACAAAACCGTCCCTGGTCGCGGCCATTCGGAATCCTTCTGGGCTGAAGAATTCCCGCAGGCAGTAAAATGGCTCTTTTGCTAGTCTTATGGTGTCAGCGTCAGATTAATTTCGGTGTAGTATAAATCCGTCAGACCTTCATAGCCGGAATCGGTACCTACCATTAACCAGAATGTTCCTTCCGTTGAACTTTGAATTTCAAAACCATCCTCAAGCGCCACCGTTATGGTTTTGCTGCCGAAGGTATTACCATCGCAGCTGGCGTCCTGTGCCGCGACATTGCCAATTACAATGGCATCATTACCCGATTGTGATTGCTGCCCTTTATCGATATTTAGATAAAAATCTACCTGTTCCGGTTCAATTTCGCTGGCGCCCAACTTCATATAAACAGACTCCCCCGGTGAACCGCCGATACCAAAACAATCCACACCGGCATTAGACAAAAAAGTAATGCTACCGTGCACCGTGTAAGTTGTATTGGGGGAAAGTCGAATCACCTCGCCTTTGAGGTACATAAACAAATCGTCGCTGCGGTTCATGCCTTTCAGGCGAAAGCCTTGTCGCTCTGAGTCACCGGGTAAATCGGCAATGCCAGACTCCAGTTCATAGATATCAGCATCGGCCACCGCATAATCGGAAAAACCAGCTGACCAGCCTTGTTCTCCGTCGTTAAAGTCGGTGTTTATGGTCACTGGCTGTGGTGTTGTCACCAACGTAATGTCGTCGGCATCACAGCCACTTAAGAGCCATACGGCTGCGGGAATAAAAAGATAACGTTGCATCATAAACCTCGGTCAATTTGTTTAGCCGAGATACTAAAGACATTGCACAAAGTTACCGTAAGAGTTTGTTTTCTAAATGCATTAATTTGTTATCGAAACAAAAGAAGAGCGTTTACCTGAGCGTGGAGAAACAAAAAGGAAATACTCGAAATTCGAATTCTATTCCATACTCAATATTCAATAGAAATTGCCTAAAAAATAACGCAATTTGTTTTTGGTGTATTGACGGAGGGCTGACCGGTGAGCGGAAAAGCAATAATTGTCGATGATGAGTTGTTGCTGTTAAAAACGGCAAAACGTTTTTTCAGTAAACATCAAATCCCCTGTGAAACTTTTGCACAATGGCAATCGAATTTAGCCACTTCGTTGGCGGAGCAAGATATTCTGTTCCTTGATCTGAAGATGCCAGGTAAAGATGGATTGGACGTTATCAATGAACTTGCCAACAGCAAAACAAGGGTTAACCTTGTTTTGTTGACTGGCGAAGACGAAACGATTCTTGAAACTGCAAAAATGATAGCCCAAAAACAGGGTTTGAATGTTATAGGCTCACTGGCAAAGCCGTTTGAATTTAATCACCTGCTGGAATTTTTCGCTCATTCTCCAACGAAGGAGAATGGTGGGAGTTCAAAGAAATTTCCCAGTAAAACCTTGAGCGAAAGCCAGTGTCGGGAAGCTATCAAGAGGGAGTATATCTACCCCGTATTTCAGCCCCAAGTCAATGTCCTTGATCACTCCCTTGATGGCGTTGAATGTTTAGCTCGCTTGTCCATTCCCGAACTCGGTGAAATCAGTCCTGCGGTATTTGTCCCGTTTTTCGAACGTTATCAACTCATCGATGAAATGACCTTTTTGTTGTTAAAACAGGGCCTGAAAGAGCTGGTAACTCAATTGCCAAATAAAAGAAAAACCAAGGTCAGTTTTAATCTATCAGCGATCTCAATCAATAAAGGGTTTACCGATACCCTCATCCGTATCGTGAATAACTCTGGAGTGATGCCGGAGAATATTACTTTTGAGATTACTGAGACTGCCGCCATAGAGTTGAGTATTGAATGCCAAATCGCGTTATCTAAGTTGCGCTTAAAGGGCTTTGGGTTGGCACTAGATGATTTCGGTACTGGATTTTCCACCATTAAGCAGCTCAACGAACTACCTTTCAATGAGATTAAAATTGATCGCTCCTTTGTTGCAGATCTACAAACAAAGAATACTTCTCAAGCCATTGTTTCTTCCACTGCCAAATTAGCTCAAAGCCTCGGATACCGCTTGGTGGTGGAAGGAGTGGAAACTCGGGAACAATTGAAATATCTGTTGCAACAGCACAGTCATATCGTACAAGGGTATTTGTACTCCAAACCAATACCCATCAAGGAATTGATAAACTTCGTCAATAATCCGAAATCCACCACTGCACAAGGTGGAGCGCTGGACGAGCACAGTATGGAGTTACTGCGCGGTATCAGCCCCGTATTTCTCAAACCCAATACAGATAAGCATTATGACTTTGAACATGTATTAAGAGACTATCTGGGTTTTAAGGTTACAACCTTCTCAGATGCCCGCCAATATATCGGAGAAACTAAGGCTATCGTGTTGTACAACGCGACGGCTCAACAGTTAGAAGAGATTAAAGCAATTAACTCCGGTTCCAGTCTTTATTTCTTGTTAGCTGATGATGTGCAAACCAATGAGCTTTTAGCGTCGATAGAACATGGGTACAGCGATGTGTTCCCGACCTTCATCTATCCAGAAGCGCTATGCAATAAAATTCTGACCAGCTTTGTTGCACTTAACAATTCCCATACTAAGTCGGTAACGGCCAACATAGTAAAAGGTATCCAGGAGGAAAGCTTTCATGCAAAAACATTACAGTTCTGTCTTGCGCTAGCAGAAAAACAGTCAATCGAACATTTTACCCATACCGTTTTTAACTTTTTTACTGAAACAGGACTGGAGACTGCGTTATGTCTGAGGTGGGGGAAAAAGAAACAAGTATATCGCGCCGGCGATAAGTGCAGTATTCCGTTACTGGAAAGACTTTTTGACAACCTTGCCACCATGGGTACGGTTGCAGAGTTTAGTAGCCGTGCCATATTCAATGGTCAATTTTGCTCGCTGTTGCTTCTCAATCTGCCAGAAGATGTCAAAGCCAAAGAACAGATCATAGATCAATGTCAAATTCTGATGAACCTATTAGATATGAAAGCTGAGGCTGTATTGTACAGCGCCTATTGGTGTGAATTGAAACTAGACATCAATTCACTGGAAAATGAATTCAGTGCTCTGGTCAATAAACAACATGACAACTGGTCAAGAACACTGCGTAATCTTGATGATGTAGTAAAAGAAAGCGCAAAATCTTTCAATCTCACTGAAGCAGAATCAACTCTCTTAACACACAATATTGAACGAACCTTAGCTGACTCCAATGCCCAATCAGCATTCATCAAACTCATGTTATCGCTGCGAGACATTGCGCTGCAAATTGACAACACAACTGCGCAGTCTGGCATTAACAAGCAGATTAAAAAAGGGTAATAACAATACAGCATGGACGCCATTCAACGCCACCTCTCCAGCCGAGCCACTATATTTGGCTTGGTTGCCTTGGCTCTGTTGATAAAAACATCAATGGTGGTACTTGGCTATCAACACGTCAAACAGCTAGAACAAGACTGGAAAGAGTTTGCCAATTTTGAGTGGCAAGTGGGGCAAACGTTGCGCACCGTTTCCGATGCATTTGGATACGGCGGATATATCCATCAATTTAAAAATATCGTTTTGCGCGCAGAGCAGGAGCGTTTTGCTTACCTCAACGACTCAGGACAAATGCTGCAAAGCGGTTTGCAGACGTTGAACAGCACGTGGAGAAATCCACGAGTTAAACAAGCTATCGCAGAAATTCAAACTGTATTTAACCAATATCGCCAAAAGGAACAATACCTATATAGCCGCTCACACTTATCCCCAAGTGAATTAGACGCTTTAGTCCAGGTAGATGATACACCAGCGCTAGCGGCGTTCTCAAAGCTTCGGATGCTATTTCAGGAAGAACTCTTTGAGCGCAGAGAGACATTAAATTCAGATATTGAAACAGCCGTTATATTGCTGTTTTTCTGGCTCTGCGGCTTCCTCTTATACATTTTTCTCGGCTGGATTTGTTATCACTTCATTCGTCGTCATGAATCTGATTCTATCCAGATGCAGGCGCTGGCTGCTCGCTTGAATGTGATCATTAACCACTCGCCAAATGCCCTACTGGTGGCCAATAATAACGGCAAAATACTCACCGCCTCTGAAAAAACGTTTGATGTATTTAAAACCTCAAGAGATCAGTTTATAGGTACCCAGGTAGAGCAATGGATACCGGAACGATTTCGCAGCGGACACCAGCAAAAGCGCAAGCTGTTTATGGAAAACCAAGGTACTCGTGGCATGGATGATCGCGAGGATTTGTTGGCCCTTGATGGCAAAGGTAATGAAATCCCGGTCAAGATCACCATATCCAGCGTGCAACACGAAAGTGAGTCATTTGTCGTTGCCTGTGTCCAGGAGTTACTTCAGCTTAAGAAAGAAGAGCAGCAAAAAATGCAGCATCAACGTTTAGAAGCCGTTGGTCGTTTAACAGCAGGAGTCGCCCACGACTTTAATAACATGCTAGCGATTATTGTAGGCAATGCGGAAGTTGCAGAGCTGTGCGCAGACGAAAAGGACATGGATTTGAATGAAAGCCTTGCGATTATCAAGCAAGCGGCGAATAACGCCGCAGAACTCACCTCGAAATTATTGGTATTTAGTCGAGAACAGCCTCTACACTCCAGCCGCGTGGACATAACGCAGGCACTTCACGAATTACAATCCTTGCTCAATCGCGTTATGGGCGAAGATATTGGGATTAATGTTACTATCGCGGAAGGTTTGTGGCCTTGTTTTCTGGACAAAGTGCACCTGGAAAGTGCTCTAATGAATATCGCGATTAATGCCAAAAATGCCATGCCCAGGGGGGGACATTTTGATATTTCAGCAGCCAACTGCGTAATTACCGCGGAGCAAAAGCTGGACAATGTAGGGCTGCAACTCAACGCTGGTGAATACGTGGTGATAACATTGATGGACACCGGCACAGGTATACCAGACGCCGTCTTGTCGAAAATATACGATCCATTTTTCACCCTAGATAACAACAAAGGCTCAGGCCTGGGGCTTAGCTTAGTATATGGATTTATCAAACAATCCGGTGGCTTTATTGAAGTTGATAGTGAAGAGAACCGAGGCACGCGCTTTACGCTTTTTTTACCCCACTATTGTGAACCCGATACCGCACCCACTGCCTTAAAGCATACTCTCGCGAAATTTGAAGAGCTTAAAGACAAACGGATTCTGGTTATTGAAGATGAAGAGCCAGTCAGGGTTATTGCGACAAAACTGTTTAAATTGGCCGGCTGCCTGGTTTTTGCCGCCGAAGATCGCCAGGAGGCATTGGCAATTGCCAATCAAGAGTCATTGGATGTCATTTTCAGTGATGTCGTTTTGCAACAGGGAGACAACGGATTTGCGATTTGTGCTGAGATTAAAAAATTACAACCAGAGGTAAAACTCGTTTTCGCTTCGGGTTACTTTAGTGAGGACCTTAAAGCCCGCCAATATCTGGTAGATGATGTCAAAATTCTCAAAAAACCCTACACAAGGGAGCAGGTTTATCAGGCTATTTGTGAATCCTATAAATCAAAATAATGAGTAAAACACTTATACAACTGCGTTCCCCCCAACACACTTGCTGACGGAAAATGCAAAATCGGGATCAGATCACAGGGGGCACTGATCTCACCCACAGCTCTATTGTCTTCCAGTTCATCAACATTGAGTACGCGAGCCAACAATTCGTGCTTTTTCACCATTTGACCGGGCTTTGCCAGATACTCCACGATACCGCCCTGCTGACTGAATAAGATTTTATAATCTCGCAAGAAAACCGCGTGGCGCTGCATCACATCTGGGGTAAATAATGGCTCGGTAAAACAGCCCTTTGCAGAAAGATAGCTGAGTATACTGCGGGCATCGTGCTCACCCGCGTTAAAATCAATCACCTCTTGCGAACCCATTTCGACAGTAAAGGCTTCCACCCCAAACTGCCATTGTCTTTCGGGGTATTTTTGTTGCAGCTGTTCGCTAAGCGTCCACCAAGGGCAAAAGGTGGCTTCATCCAGTGCTCCTGCAAACTTATTTGGGATCAGGATCACATGGGGAATGTTGAAGAATTTTGCCGACTCGCGGGCGTATTCAGGCACATAAATATGGCGGGTAGAGACAGGGCCATTGTGTAAGTCCAGTACAATATCCGCATCAAAAGCGAAGCGTTGCAGCTTTAAATTCAACTGTTGTGCCAGTCCCACGCCCCATTCAGAGGCAAGAACGGCATCAATCCCTTGCTTAATATGATCGCGAAATAGCCCCTTTAACTCCGCCATATCCGCTTTGGGATCCACTTGTTCAACAAAGCTATCCAGCAATCCCTGGTCGAAATGATAGGCGCGATTCCAGTTTTGCCCATTGACCGGGTCAAAACGGCCCAAGGTGTATTCGCCTGATTTCAGGTTACTGCCCACTGGATTGCAGTTGGGTACCAATATAATTTCACCTTTCAGTGGCGTACTCTGCAAAGCCTGAATCAAATGATAAATCACTACGTTGCCTTGTACTTCGGCACCGTGGATCGAGCTTTGTACATACACTTTTGGACCGGGTAAATCACTTTTAAAACGGTAAACAGGTACATTGAGATTGCGGCCTGAAGCATTTTGGGCCACAACCAGATATTCTTTGTTAAACTTTACCTTGGGTTCCATCAATTTCTTCCAGTCTCTGTCAGCTATGCGCTTTCACAATTAATGTACTAAAAAAGTAGCAACAGACTACATTAGTCAGTAACTCGGTGCATCAATATACAACATCCGTTTCAAAACTGGTCAAATTACCTATGCATTTCATCCAAAAGTTGTATTTGAGCGTAGCAGTGGTTCTGGCAAGCTAAGCTGGCTGGTCTAGAATAAACTTGTAATCCAATTATTAAGGATAAGGCAGTACTCAGTGATAAAACCCGATATTCCCAAAAATGAAACCCAGCGCATGGAAATGGTCAATCAGTTGCAAATTCTCGACACTGCCCCTGACGCTCAGTTGGATAAAATCACTACCGAAACAAAGGAGTGGTTTAACGTGCCTATTTGTCTGCTGACGATCGTGGATACTAATCGTCAGTGGTTTAAATCGAATGTTGGGTTAGATGCCTGCGAAACTGACAGAGACGTGTCTTTTTGCGGTCACGCCATCAATTATGACGAGACCTTGTATGTGCCTGATGCTCAAGAGGATTTTCGCTTTAAAACTAACCCACTGGTCACAGGTGAACCCCATATTCGTTTTTATGCTGGCGCACCTTTGATCATGAAACCAGATTTACGCATCGGGACTTTATGCATCATCGACAGAGAGCCCAAAGAGTTAAATGACGAGCAATTAGCGAAACTGCGTGAGTACGCCGACAGGCTACAAGATTTGCTTTGGCAGATAGCCAACTAGTACGCAAGTTTATATAAATTCTGCCAATCGCCTAAACTGCCCAAAAAAACCATAACAATAGGGGGTTCTTGATTGAAATTGAGCAAAGACACCGGGATATGGCTAACGCTCACCTGCACAATCGTACTAACAGTTGTATTAATGTTGCAGTTCAGTGGCCTGTCTTTACTGACCAACATCAAACTTCAGGAGTACCTGACTCAGAGTAACACTGAGACTCAAGCCGGATTTGTGATTGTCAGTCTTGATGAGCCCCTCTCCAACGAAGCTCAGGCTTTAGTTGCAGAGATAACCGAGCAGAGCAGCGGCCGGTTATTTTGGGTATTACCTGATGAACCAATATCACCTGAGATTCAATCGAAGCTTGAGCAGTTTTCCTTCAACACCATCAAAATCCCCAGCACCCACTTCTCGCCAGATGGCCAATTGCATTATGTACAACACAGTCAATGGCAGCCCACAGCAGGATATCTTATCCAACCGGAATTACTCAATGGCATGGCCAGAACCCTGCCTTTAATGGGCCACTCAAATACAGATGCATTAAAATCGCCATTGGCTTCGCTGCACCCGAGCCTGACGGAGCCACAACTACCAGCGCAATTTATCGATTTTTCAGCAGTCTCGCTAAACTCCCCTATTATCACCTCCACGTTGCTGCAAGAATCCGATGTGGTTGGACGCTTACAGCAGGGCAAAGATGTTTATTTCATTACTGGCTTGGAGCTGCAGCACTTTGCCTTACAAGTACCACAGCACCCAAACCATTTAGGTTGGCATTTATTGCAATTCCACGCAGGCGCACTGCTTGCCTGGGAATCTGGCGATGTCTCTATAGAACTGCCGCTGTGGTTACGCCTCTGCCTGGTGCTGGTATTCTGCGCCGGATTATTCATATTGTTCTTTTATAGCTCGCCTGTCACTAAACAAAATCGGGTATTCGCTACCGGTGCGTTGCTGGTTTTACTATGTGTGCCGCTGTGCTTGGTATTGAGAGTGATTCCGCCTTTTGCAGAGCTGTTTAGCGGCTGGATAGTGATGATATCCAGTTTGCACTGGCTTATTATCCGAGCAAAAAACCTCTCCCTACATCATCTCGAAGAGCAGCTTAAATCTGTCATTAGCAATTTGTCGGCGCATCAAGACCACGATGCCTTCTGGCAAAAAATAGCGGGTATGGTGACTCAAAATCTGCAACTGGAACGTTGCATATTTTTAGAGATAACCGACGACGCTAATCGCCTGAAGGAAATTTCAGCGGTGAACTGCAGCCTGCTAGATATCGACGAAATGCGGCGCGATATGCGACGAGAGCCTTGGTTACAGGCCATTCAAGATAAACAAGCCGTGCGCTGTTCCAGATCCTTTTTTAAGAATCGACAAGAGAACGAAACAGAAATTCTGGTGCCTTTTTACCGCAGTACTCAAATTCTGGGCTTTTGGGCGCTCACCACGATGGAACAAGAACCACAGAAAATGACGGCGCTGTTTGAACAAATTAACCTGTTTGCATTGCAAATCAGCACATTACTGCACTTGCAACAACAAACGGAACAGAGCCGCTATGCACAGCGACGCCTACATCAGCAACTGGGCAACGAGCAGAATCAGCGCTTGCAAGCCATTCAAACCGGTACAGGTCAGTTATTAACACAGCTAAATTTTCAGCGTTCTTTACAAAACTCCACCTCATCACCGCTTATCGTGTTTGATATTTTTGGTCGAGTTGCTCATCGCAACGACGCCATGCAACGCTTCGCCCAGCGCAATAATCTGGATATTGAAAACAGCAGTGTCTTGGGCTTTTTAAAACAGATTTTGCACTTAAGTGACGACAGCATGAAAAACCTCATTCGGCAGATTACCTTGCAGCAAAAGCGTCAAAGTGTGCGGCAGTTTGTCAATATTGAAGGGCAGAGATACATCACCGTTATCTCGGCCACTAACCACAGCGGTAATGCGCAGCAACAACAAGAGCTGCATCTCAATCTAAATGGTATTCTGGTGGAAATTATCAGCCTAAAAGACCTACAGGCCTATCTGCAAATTGAGCGGGGGCTATATGATAATTATCTGATACATATCAAAAATCACCTTTCCACACTGCAAATGGGACTGTTACAAATTGAACGTAAAGCGCAAGACCCCTTCATCAATCAGCTTGCTACCTATCTAAACATCGAGCTGAAAAAAGCCGCCGATAGCACCCGCCGCACTCACTTCTTCATGAACCGTCTGAGTGTGCGAGAAGACATTAACATGATCCCATTCAATCCGCTGGAATTATTAGCAACGCATATCCAAAGTAAACGGAAAAGTGCTGCCAGCAACGTGTTTTGGCGGGACGTAACCTTTGATGTCAATGTACCCTCTTATGTCATTCTTGGGCTGGGTTCACCGGATGCGTTTACGCAGCTGATAAAAAGCGGCATTAAATTGATGGCAGATGACGCTATTGCGCCGAAACATATAAACATCATCGCCAAACACCTGAAACGCGATGACACAGACGTGTTGTATATCAAAATTGAGAGTGAAGGCTACGGGCTGCCCAATCAAGAACTGCAAAAACTTTATCAACAAAATGCCCTGTTGGGTGAGCAAAACCTGCTATCTGATTTATTGGTGGCGCTTAAAACCGCGAAAGATGCCAACATGGACTGTCGTCTCAAATCTCGTGTTGGCAAAGGCTATCGTTTATCCATATTAATTGAGGGGATAAATCTCAATGAGTGACAACAATAAAACCGTATTATTGGTGGAAGACCAACCTATGCTGGCCATGATGACCAAGATGTGGTTGAACGATTTGGGACTGAACGTGGTCACTTCTGACAACGGATTATTGGCCAAGCAATTACTGGAGAGTCAGCAATTTTCCTTTATTGTCACCGACCTGGTAATGCCTAAATTGGATGGTGCTGGCTTGTTGGATTGGATGCAAGAACAGGGGATCACCACACCAACCATTGTGGTTACGGGCATCAATAACGATGAAGAGTTACGCAAAATACGCGCCGTGCCCTTTGTAAAAGCGGTGTTGGAAAAGCCGCTTACACCCGACCAACTTATTGAGGCGCAAACGCTACTAAATGCCTGACTTTCTGCAACTCAGTCTGTTTCCCGCCGGTGCATTACAGAGCTCTGTAATTACCACTGTGTGGGTGGGCGTCTGTGTGGTTGTTTTCCTCAACGCCCGATTTGGCACCACCTTAGCCGGCCTGGTAGTACCGGGCTATTTGGTACCTTTATTCTTTGTCAAACCCGCCAGCGCCATTGTAGTACTTGTGGAAGCTTACATTACCTATGGTTTAGCTTGGCTGTTAGCCAATAAACTGCTGGTGCGTTTCGGCTATTCTGAGATGTTTGGTCGAGACCGCTTTTTCGCGTTAATACTACTTTCGGTGCTGGTGCGAATTTGCCTCGACTTTTTTCTGCTCCCATTGCTGATAGCCTCCTCGGGCGACCTATTTGCCCAATACGACTTACAAAACAATCTGCAAAGCTTTGGCTTGATAATAGTGGCCTTGATTGCCAATCAAATGTGGATGGGTGGTGTTGTTAAAGGCAGCAAAGCGCTGTTTTTATACCTGGGTTTAACCTTCGTTATTATCAACTGGCTGCTCATTCCGCTGACGAATTTCAATATTGGTGGCCTGAATTACATGTACGAAGACCTGGCCACCTCTTTGCTGTCCAGCCCTAAGGCATACATCATCTTGCTCACCACCGCCTTTATTGCTTCGCGTATGAACTTGCAGTTTGGCTGGGAGTTCAACGGCATTCTCATCCCTGCGCTACTGGCGTTACAGTGGTATCAGCCCGAGAAGCTGCTATTCACCTTTGTTGAAGCCGCCGTTATTTTATTCCTCGGTATCATGGCCCTGCGCACTCCACTGCTACGCGGTATCACCTTTGAGGGGGGGCGACTGCTGCTGTTGTTTTTCAATATTGGTTTCGCCTACAAAATCCTGCTGGGATTCGCCTTAATTGAGTATTTACCCACGGCCAAGATTTCCGATTATTTTGGTTTTGGTTACATCGTGAGTACCTTGATAGCCGTCAAAGTCTACCAGAAACAAATTGCCCTGAAGATGGCTGTAAGTACGGTTTTTACCTCGTTCGTAGGGATTTCCATGGCCACCGTTGCAGGTTTTGCCCTCACCTTTGTTGGCGACAAATCCCCCGCAGTTGAAAACGCCTCCAATTTGCGCAGCGCCGTATTAAGCCAACAAAGTGTCCAGGAAATTTACGCTGAAATACGGCCAGTTTCATTCTTCTCAGAGGTCAAACCCACCGAGGGAGATGAACAAGAAAGACAAATGTTTATGCAAATCTTAAACGCCCTGAAACATGCCAGTCCCGAAAACATTTCTGCGATATTGCCCACCCTCGAAGAGCAGGCTGAACAGAGCGATATTGATATTTGGTTACTGGGCACAAAACAGTTGGTTTTGCACAAAGAGGGCATCGGCTTTTACGCCATCAATTTGCAACCTGAGTCTGAACTGGTCATTGAAGTCACTCGCGCAAGGGCGGAATTAGGTGCCGCCACATTTGGCCTGGCATTGTTTCAAAAGACACACGCGAAGGCCCTGTTTATCGATTTGTCTTATCAACTACAAAACTCAGGTGAGTACCTGTTTGACTCAGATCTTGATGAAGGCTTCTTCCAGGCTGCTCACGAAACCTTTAGTCAGCACAACGTGTTGCAAATTCGCGGTGCGTTAAAAATCACCGAACAACGCAAACGCTTAAAACGAGAACAAGATACGGATGCCAGTATGTTGACGGTGTTGCGCACTTTACCTGAAGCGCTGCCCGTAGGGTTACTCAGTAATGTGGTCAGCGATCTCAATATTCAGTGGCGCTCACAGGGCAGCTCGCCTCAGTGGCAGCACGACAAATTCGGTATTGCGGAGCTACGCTTAAACAATCGCGAAATGCGCAGCGCACTGGCGCGTATTGAGGTGTACCAGTCCACTTCCGGTGATGCACAAGTGGATCACGTTGAAGGTTATCTGATTTCCTGGTTGTTAGAGCGCAAACAATTCATTGCCCAAAAAGGCAGTAATGACTTTGTTAAACCCCAAGAGAGCCAACTTCTGTTTTGGTATCAGGACATACTTATCCCACTCATGTCCTGGCTTAGCACCTTTGAGCAGCAAGGCTGGACAGAGCAAAATCGCAACGAATTACAGCGTCTAAACTGGCAGGCTTCCAGTATTGGATACGAGTTCAGACTATTGGAGCAACCCCTCACTCAGAAACAGTTTCTTATTTTGGAAGAACAACATTTAGAAGCGGATCTGGATAATAGAAAGAATTGGGCAAGCCTGGTCATCAACTTAAATGCCAACAGTAATTACCTGGTGATGGTACCGAATCCATTTTACGACCGCACCAGCTTCGAATTTGGTGCAGCATTATTCAACAAATTACAAAGCCGATTTCTGTTGCTTTCCGGCACTCACCCTTGGGCCAACACCGACGGTAGTAGTAATGTCACCATGGCAGGCAACAAACACTCCTTATTCCACACTATGTTCATGGCCATTAGCAAAGAGTTTGATAGTCGCTCCCCCACTCCAGTACTGATGCGCGGCTTTTCTTTTCAGGAGTCCCGACCATTTCCTGAAGAACTGGCCATGGTGAGCGTGTGGCGTAACATTAACCAGTACGCTGCTGGCCCGGAAACAGACAAGCTTATGGCTGAACTACAAGATTTGGGCTTGAGCTATCGCTTTGTCAACGGTGACTTTGTCACCTCACCTTACTATCAAAGCACCAGCCAGCAAATTGATTACCTCAATTACCTGCAGCAAGAGCAGTTTATCACCCTGTGGATCAGTCCTTTGGTGAGAGACAGCTTTAAAGCAACCGACGCCATAAAAGTTGAGGAGCAGCATGCCCGCTTATTGGGTTTACCGGTTTATCGCCGAGATATCCGCAGCTTTGCCATTCAAACCCAAGGGGCTTATGCCAATGCCATCGAGCTGCATCGAGAATTACAAAGCTACGCCAGCAACCGCAATATTCACAGTCTGGCTAATGCCATCAGTCTTTATCAACAAGGGTCTTTGGCCTACCTACTGGATAGCTCCAGTCTGCAACAGTTTTTGCTACTGCTGGACGAGCAGGATAACCTTATTGCTGCCATTAATCTCAATAGTTTGAATCAGCGCCAGCTGTCCACTGCTCAGCCTGGAGCGGTCAATCAATTTATTAACGCGCGCTACTTGTGGCTGTTACCCGAGGGAATTGTGGAGGGTAATAAATCATGAGGACGTTATTAAAGGTTATCGCTTTTTTAGTCTTGCTTGGTGCAGCATTAATGACCTTGATGTCGTTGTTGAGTAGCAGTGGTCTGGAGCGAATCGCGCAACCGATCCCCGCCTCAGTAAAACTGGATATTTCCCGCAGTTACATTATTCCGCCGGAAAAAATACTGGATTACACACTCACACAATCACCGCGAAAGTTATGGATTTCCTCTGCCGCTATTCTGGACGGCAGCGATAACAAGACCGCCCGTTACCCCTACCACTTACAAGTACGGGTGGAAGACAAAGAAGGGAATACCCTGTATCAAAATCAATTTCACCACCATGCCAGAGCCACTACCAAAGTGGAGCTTAAAGTGAATGGCCAGGTGGTCCCAGAAGCGTTTTTAGCCAATGCTCAGGACAAACTCGCCGACACCGAAAATCTGCATCTCAGTCTACCACCTGGCGCCACCCGATTGGTGATTTCCCAAGTGGTGAAAAGCCCTGCAATCAAAGATGTCGCGGTCAGAGCCTATCAACATGTGCAGCGCAGTAGCCGGGTTTCTGCATTGGATTTGTGGCAACGACTGTCGCAAAAGCAGCGGGATAATCTGCTACAACACTACCCTTTTGATGTTGCGTTTTTATCCGATGAAGAAAAAGAAAATCTGGCGGAATTCCGCTGGCAGCCACTGGTGCCTGCCGGCGATGAAGGTAAGGATTATCAATCACTCTTGATTTACCGGGTACCGCAAATTGATATTGCCATAAAGCGGCACCTGCTGAGTCAATATGACCATCATAGTGATGCCTACAAACGCGTTTCCTTTCCCATTGAGTTCTCTGGCCAGTATCGACTGGAAGCCGGGCACTTATTCAAAGATAAAAAAGCCAAAATCAATATGAGTTGGTTCAACCAAAATGACAGTTGGGAAACCCGCCAGGAATTTGAATTTAGCGGCTCGCATTTTAGTCAGTCGCTGCAATTAAAGCCGGGACTGGTGACTTTTACCTCGTCACTGCCCATGTCTCTGACTTTGTTTTCCGAAACGGGTTTTTTAGAGGAACATGATCACTTTTCCCCTACAACGATTCTGCAACCAGAACAGCCGTTAAACTGGACATTGGCAGCCAAAAGTGAACTACCAACCCCCTATCAATTGCAGGTCAGAGCGTTTGCAGAGCAAGATATTGCCACAGGAAAAAATGCCGAGGTAAAAGTGGAGATATTTTCTGAGGCTAGCTTGGTTAAATCCTTATCTCTGACCCCATCCCATACACCAGAGCTAGATAGCCAACTGGCCAACGAGGAGTTTTTCAACTGGTTGGGTGAAAAGTCCACCGTCTATTTTGAGGTACCCAGCGATGCAACGCACCTGAAAGTTAGCAGCAACCAGCCAGTTTTGGCCTCACTATTTACTCGTATTGCCAGTATGCCTTCGCTGCGAACGCTACCACAAGAAAAGCGAGATTGGTATGACTATCCGGCAGGTGTCCCTGACTGGTTTGCAGTGCGTCCCGACAATTGGTCACAACACATTAACGCTGGCAACATCCGGGTACTGAAAAACTACCATAGAAGCTTGCTTAGCGAGCGTCCGCTGCAAGATCCCGATGAAACTTATCAATCCTTGTTAAACGACTTCGGCGAGCTGACACTGAGCGACCTTATGGTGGAAAACCCCTACCCAGGCCAACCTGTTAGTACAGAAGAAAATACTGCGCTTAATTTTGCTCCTTTAGCCCGGTATCCAGAATTTAAGCCAAACGATCTGCAAGGCCGTCCTACCAGCGCCAGATTATTTTTCCTCAGAGATGGGGCGGACCCCATTCAAGTGCGTTGGCGCAAAAATAGCACCGCGCAGAAGCCTTTCTGGATTGCGGGAAAATGGGGCATAGTCGATGAGTCAATACTCAATACATCCTTAACTGGCATGCTCAGTTTTGATACGCCCGGCATCACCTGGTGGCGCAACGATATGCCCAGGCAAGATACCCAATGGCAACAGCGCCGAGGACTGTTGCTTAAAAGCGGCGAAACCTTAACCATCAACAATCAAAAAGAGAGCGACCAGGAAATGCTCACCTTTGTGCTATATCAAACGGGCACAGAGCCAGTCACCCTGGATGTCAACTTGCTCAACACTTCGCGGATTGCAAACGAACAGCAAAGCAAAACTCTGTTAAAACGACGCTATCAAATACAGCCTGAAACCCTCTATAGCGGCTATCAACTATCAGGAAAACGACAACTTAAAGGCCGGCAATCTTTCTCGATATTATTGGACAAGGACCTTACCAATAGCGAACACCAGATTCAATTAAGCTTATTACAGGGGCAGGATGTTTACATTTCTATTGTAAAACGGGTAATAAAACCTACACCCATCATTGAACGCTACAGGACGGAGGTGGATCACTGATGAAACGCCTAATTACACTGTTCTTGTGCTGCCTCAGTTTTCAGCTTTATGGCGTTGAGATGAGCGCACAAGAGTATCAATCCGCCGTCGAGGATATCCGGCAAATATTGCAGTCAGGAAATACCCGCTCTCTTAGCTTGTTGTCAGCTGAACTGGAAGATGATGTTATGGTAGTGCGACCGCCTAATCCACGCCAGGGTGAGATCTGGTTGCATTGGCCTGTTACCAATAATGCCCTGCGTGTATTGCAAGTGCCCCATGGTTCTTTTGATTTACACACCCGAGAAATCGGCGAGTTATGGTTCTATAGTGATGCAACCCTGATCCCCAGACCCGATATCATCATGTTCAATACCGAACATCGCTACGAAACAAAACAAAGTGACCTGTCTCGTCTTGCCTCTAGTTTGTTTACCGCAGCGGCAGAAGCTTTTATCAAAATGCAAAAGCCTATCAGTATTGTGCAAATCCATGGCTTTAATCCCGCTCGTCGCAAATCTGACAGTGGCGAAAGCAGTGATATCATTTTAAGTAACGGTAGCCTTTACCCTGATCCCGGCACTGTCACCCGACAAAGCTGCCTGCGGGACAATGGCTCCTTACTAGCCAGGGCTTATGGGCGAGACGTGTTCGAACTCGGTGCCACCATCAACCCGGTTGGAAAGTTGCTCAGGGCACAAAAAGAACACCAGGTAAGCTTTTTGCATATTGAAATGGCAATAAACCTTCGTAAAGCGCTGCTAGTGCAGGCAATACCCAGTGAGGCAATAGCGTGTCTGTTAGATTAAGTTTCTTCCTGTTGTTGTGTTGCGTACCAGCGATTACAGCGCTGGCGACGCCAACCAGGCCACAGACAGTGGTTAACTGGGAAGCCATGGCTATTGATGGCAACATCATCAGCGAATCGCAACAAATTCTGCCCACGTTTGATCATACTGTGGCTCTGTCCAGGGATGAGCCTATTACCCTGCTACTGCAAGCTAATCGGCATCTAATGATGACCTTTTTAGACGAAGATGGTGACGCGGTTACAACGGAAAAAAGCGCATATTTTGAAATTCAGGGGTTGTTATCTGACTCCCCCGGCATTGCCCAGCAGTTGAGCTTTTCAGCTCAAAGCGCCTATCTAGCTGCCAGCCCTGTAGACCGCGTATTAGTACTCCATAGCCCGTCAAAAGAAAAACAAAAACTGCGCCTGTATATCGGTTTTGAACAGCAGTTAAGCGATCTCGCACCTATCAGTTGGTTGTCTGTGCAGCAGGGCGAGCAGCAACGAATTAGCAGTAGTCAGCACCAGCACAACGACTTTCACACGCTGGAAGCGAATAGCCATTTTGAATTGTCGCAACAAAAAGACTACTGGCTGGAAGCCATCAGTAACGACAATATGCAGTGGCGCGCACCGAGCAATCGTTTTATCAAACTCCAGACAGGTTCGCAGAAGCAACAATTTATCCCGCTTTTGGAAAATCAAACGCCTGAAAGTTTTCTACTGCCGGAATCCCCGATAAAAGCTCGCTACTTTCCGGCTTTGATCTCCACCGGGACGCAAGCAGTAAACAAGGTTAGCGTCGAATCAGGCACCCAAATGCGGGTGCAGGCAATCGATGAAGATTGGTTGTTTTCCAAAAACTTTAAGACGCTCAGCGCACCGCAAGTGGAAAAGCAAAAGGCATTGAGAGAATTACAGCAGCGTCTCGCTTCAGGAAACACCAAAGAGCAAGCCCTTCAAATACAAGCAAACAGTGACCGCCATGGCCTGTTCAATCGCTGGCAAGCTGAAAAGTCCCTGCCCGTGAATGGCAAAGAAGCTTTGACTCAACGTTTTTATGAGACAGAGCGTTTACAGTGGCAAGTGGTTCCCGATGCCCAACGACCAGATTACGCGCCTGCTAAACCAGGTATTTCCCCCAAGCCCTCTGCAATCTCCTTTACTGAGTTTAACCCAGACTCGCCTCTGTTTTTCTTCCCGGCTGGAGATCAGACAAGTAACCGCATCGCGGTAGAACTGGCAACCGATGAGACGATACAAAGTGATGCTGCCATTGAGCTTTGGATAGATGGTGAGCATTTTACGACCCTGCAATCCTTTGCTGAGCCAGCCCTGAAACCCTTTATCTTTTCTCCGGAATGGCGCTTGAATGATGACTCAGCAGCGAAACAATTAACTACCCGGTTTATTGCCCGCCAGACGCTTTATCTGCCCCCCAATTGGCAACAACTGAAGGTTCAAAGCGTCAAGGGTGTGGCACAATTGCGTTTGCGCTATCAAATCGCCGGCAGCTTGAAACTGGATGAAGAACAATGGCAATCTTGGCTTCTTTCGGCGCAAGATCAGAATAATACCGAATTTGTCGAGCAGCACCCACAGTGGCTGGAGTTTGTGCAGTACCAGAGCATTAAAGCGCAGCAATTTCAGCAACAGAAGGTGCCGCAATCCTGGCAAAAGTGGTTGCAACAAGGACAACTCCCCGGACCGCTGTTTGACCATACAATCCCGGCTTCATTGCCTCATCTACACGCCATTCAGCAGGCATTTCAACAACCCGAACTCAACACCTGGCCCTGGTGGCAGCAGCTTTACACGCATCTGGAAAATGCCGGCTGGCAGATTTATGGTGAAACTATGCTTAAAGCTCTGGTGCTGCATCATCCGGATGCCAGCATAAAAAACCAGGCTGTAGACCGGCTGCTGGCGTTATGGCGTGCACAGGATAATCTCTCTGAACAAATCAGTTTGCTTGGTTTCGTTGTGGCAGCGCCAGAATTTGACGATAACTCAAAAGCCAGTGCCCGTTTGGCATTGGCCAGCCTGTACTTGCTTAACGATAAACCGGAATACGCACTATTTATACTGAATAAAACGCCAGCCTCAGACAAAAAATTTATCTTGCTGTATCGCGCCGCACAGAAATTGGGATATCTGCAGTTTGTTCAAGCCATAGAGACTCACTACCCGGCGGTTAAAGAAGAAAATCAGCACCCTGAACAAGCTCAGCATTCCGGATTGCGCTTTATCCAGAAAATATCCAGTGCCGGAATTGTGGAGCTTTACAATTCCGAGCTCAACGTCCCACAACGCAATTATCTGGTAACCCCGGATAAACCACTGAAAATAAGCGTGAGCGAAGCGACCCGCTTGGCATTTACCACCCGACAATGGTTTACACAGGAGCATCAAAATGACGACTGGTTGACCATCAGCCACGGTGAGCAGCGCTATAAATTACCCATAAACAACAGCGATTTTCGCAGTGAGGTATTGCGCCACCAACAAGGCTCTGTGGGCAGTGGCCATAGCTTCTCCGCCTGGTTACCGGGATCCGGGGAGCTGACAATCGCCACCAGCCTGGCCCCGGTACTGGTTAACCTCCAGCAATTGTTAACTCATGAACAGCAACAGTTTACGGCGCAAACCTGCTATCGAGACAATACAGTGAGTTATCAGCACTATTGGCGACTGAGCGACGAACAACAACAATTTGAATGTCATTACTGGCAATACAAGGGACTGGACAATCGGGAATTTCAACTGCAAAGCCAATTTACCCCTACGCTAACCGAGGATATCAGTAGACTATTAAAGCAAGTGTGGCTGTTTGAACAAGAGCCTGTTCAGTCGTTATTAACCGAACTGAATGTTGCCTTAGCCAAGCTGCCTGATTCGTCGTTTAAACAACAATTAGCGCGACGCATTAATGCCACGGCAGAATGGCAGGCGCTGAACTTTCCCATTCAAACCAAAAAATTTACTTTTTACCAGGCGCCAACCAATGAACCTTTAACCCCCGACGCCGTGCGCTCTCGACTCATGTTTCTGCCTTATCAGGAAGATTGGGAAAAGCTGACCACACAATCCGCCCTGAACTATGATTTGTTGAGCAAAAAAGGCGAGTCCTATCGACTTATTGTTCGCGCCCAGCAGCATTTGTTTGCCGCTGATGCGCAAAGTCAATTGCATCTGCAAATCAATAATGAAGCACAGCCGGGCTTCCTGTTACACAGTGGTGAGCAGCGCATCATTCCCCTTACCTTGCCCGTTGGTGAGCACAAGTTAAGCCTGTCAGTGGAATCGATACAAGGACTTAGCAACGTCATTGCAAAATTGCAATTTAAGCGCCCGCAAGGACAGTGGCAAGAACAGCCACAATCACTGCGTTTGCGTTTGTTTCAAGCCGATAAGGTGGAGCCCTTTCAGGTATATTTAGAACAGGATAGTTGGTTGCGTATCGACAGTTTCAATCAGCAAGGTCTCGCCCGTCATCAATATATGCTGGCTCCACAGGGCTTGTTTAGCTGGTTTGATGAAGCCAAAGACTATGTCGGACATCGCATCTCTTTGCTGCGCTTAGCGAATTCCTCAGAAATTCCTGAGGCGAGTCCTGCACTTGCAGCTCAAAATACCACACTGGATCTGTACCCTGACGCAGAATTACAAGGCCACCACATCGTTTTACGAAGCAGACTGAATGTGCCCGAGTCCCATAAAGACCAGACTTGGGGAGCAGAACTCTCCACTCAGCAACGCCGCTCAGCCACTGAGGATGTCAGTCGCAATAATCGTTATCAACAATTGAGATTGTTTATACAAGACAGTGACGCTAACCACCGCACCTATTTGAGTAGCGAATTGGCTTTGCGTCGTTACGATTCACAATTACGTGAAAGCCTGCACCTTGAGCTTAATTGGTGGGATACCCAATGGTTAGACAATCTCGATTTGCGCTTGAGTGCCCGCATTAATGGACAACAAGGTCTGGAAAACAAAGATTGGGCATGGTCAGCACGGGTTAGTGCCGATACTCACTGGCAATACAGTATTAATCAGCGTTTGTTCAATCGTTTTAGTGTCGGTGTATTCGCTAACATCCTCAATGAAGGTCGCGATCCATTGCAATATGCCAGTGCCGTTTATAGCCAATACAAGCTTGACCACAGGCATGGCTTGCGCGCCTCTGAGACGCTGCGCTACAAGTGGTATCACGATCTGGAAAGCTGGGCACAGTTAGCCGTTACCAGTAATGAACTCTCAGACAAAGAGTTACTGGACAATGGTTTTATCCAGTTGGGTACGCGAATTTATTATCAGGGCATTAGCGCTGATCTTGCCTGGCGCTGGCAGAAATACTTCAAAGATACGCACCGCCAAAATAGCAGCATTGATAATCGCTTAGGGGTGGGTGTTGAGTGGTTCAGCTGGCATTCGCAAAACCACTGGCGACTGCGCATGGGCTTCGAACGCAACCTGAGCAATAATGAAAACTACTGGAGCATCAGAATTGGCTACCTTGCTGCTGGTCACCGCTTGATTGATGATTACCAACCGCAATCTGTAGCATTTGGTCCCTTAAGACAGCAAGAGGCACTTCTGGAAACACTCGAATCAACTGGCCATGCTGGCGGGCAGGAACACTAAATGGCGAAGAACGGTAGTCATCAGGAAATATTAGCCACCGGATTAAGTATCTTCTGGCAACGAACCTATCGGCAATACCTGACTGAGCTGGCTCAAAAATGGCTGAAAAACGCCGACAACAGCCTTCCCCCTGATGCTCCAACAAACCTTTTTAAAGGCATAAGGTTGCTGAGTGAACAACTCAACGAGTGCGGTGCCCGCCTGGATTCACTGCGCAGTCGTTACCGCATATTCCACACCGAAATTAGTCAGGAAACCAGTGAAACTGGCCGCCGGGAACTATTGCTGGAGTTTTGCCAATACCTGGGCAGTTCCAACCTCAGGAATGATCGCAAAGCGTTAAAACGCTATCTTGATGAAGATGCCGTCACCGAGCGTTGGCAAAGTCGCCTAAAGGACCAGGAATATTTTGCCAGCTTTTTAATGGGGCGGATCTCCGCTTTGTTTGATTTGTTGGCCTTTTCAGCGGCAGCGGACAAAATATTAGTATCCTGGCAAGAGCTCACCATTGAAGCTTTGTTAACCCCCTGGATTCGGTATAGCAGCGAACCCAAAGTGCAATTAGCGGCATTTAAGAGCCTCAGTAGTATGCTCACCTCACTGCACAGCCAGGATCCACACATCCTGAGCTCTGAGCTATTGCGTTATACCTATCGCTTTTCTCTGGATAAAGAACAGCAGCCGGAGCTGCAAATCGAGGCACTAAACCTGTTAGCCGTCGCGGATATCAATAAGGCCATCAACCTGATTGATACCCGTATCAATCGCGAAGACGAACAAGATCAGATATTTTTTCGCGCCGCCATTGCCGATGTGATTTCCCTGCATTATCTCAATAAACCTGAAATCTTCGAGTTAACCGAGCAACTCATTCAGGACCCTAGCCCCACCGTCAGACAAAGTATTATCCGGGTGTTACCTGTATGTGATGATGAAAAAAAGATCACTTCGATACTGTTGCGTTTATCCAAAGACGAGAGCGACGCGGTGTATTGCTATCTGGTATCACAGCTGCCTTATATTCAACATTCGCAGTTAATTTTTGCTTTTATTCTCAATGAATTAAAACACGCCTCCTCACTTTTACGCTTCAAGGCGTTGTGCCGGGGCTTGGTGAGTCTGGTGGGGATATTGTCAGGTAATACCAAAGAGCGAGATACACTGGAACAGCGCTGCAATGACGTATTAAATCAGGTTATCGCCAGCACCGAGTCACCACGCCTGCAATATCTGGCACTGGAAGCCAGAGAAAAGGTGTGGGCAACCTTACAATCGGATCTGAAAAAAGCCCTGACCCCACTGTTAAAAGAACGCAAAAAATCGGTGGCCCTCAATGCAGAGCAACAACAACTATTGGCCAGCGATGAAGGAAAACGCTGGCTGGCTGCCAATATTGGCCACAGATTTACCATTCAGGTACAAAAACAAAAGATATTAAACGACACCCGAATGGGCTTTCGGTTGTGGCGCTTTTTATACGAGTTCAGACATCCAGCAACGGATAAACGTCAACACCACAGTCATGTCACCGGCAGGCTGTATCAGAGCCACGATATTATTCCCTCTGGTCAGCTGGCGGAAGTCAGTCAAACCACGGTTCCGGGTGAACCTTTACACATGGCTGAAGAAGGTCATTGGCGCCCCTTTTTACCCTTGCTTGATCAGGTTATTTCGGCACTGCAAAAAGGCTTAACCGGCAAAGTCACGACTTTGTATCACGTTGCCGGAAAAACAGAAATAACGCCCCCCAAGGATCTGTTTAAAAATCTCATGGCCAGATTGAAACTGAGCTTTCGCTTTAAGTATTTTGCAGAGCTGCGCAATCGCGCGTGGGATAGTGATGCGCCAGACCGTTACGTACGCGAATTGGAAAAACTGGGTATCGGCATCAAGTGCAATGGCTACCCGGTGAAAAGCGATGCAGCGCCACAAACTCAAGTACCGGCGGTAAGCCGCTTTTTCGATATCGCAGTGCCCATCACGCTTATCCAGTTTTATCAGGATTTTCAGCGCTATTTTGTTTCGGTATATCAAAACACCATTCAACACATTTTGTTGTTTTCCCTGTTTATGCTGGCCTTGTTTTGGGGTAATCACGCATTGCTGGGGCAACGCATCAAATCGGCCCGTAAACAAATCCCCATTACCATTGGAGGCTGGGGCACCAGAGGGAAATCCGGTACTGAAAGACTAAAATCGGCCTTGGTGAACTCCGTTGGCCTGGCCACCATGTCAAAAACCACCGGCTGTGAAGCCATGTTTTTGTATGCCACCCGCTACGGACAACTTCAAGAAATGTTTCTGTTCCGCCCCTATGACAAAGCCACTATTTGGGAGCAGACCTTTGTTACCCGGCTGGCGGCGAAACTCAAAGCCGATACCTTGTGCTGGGAGTGTATGGGGTTAACGCCACGCTATATTGATATATTGCAGCAACAGTGGATGCAGGATGACATGGTGACTATCACCAATTGTTTTCCCGATCACGAAGATCTGCAGGGGCCGGCCGGTATCGATGTCCCCCAGGTGATTGCCAAGTTTATTCCGCAAAAATCCAAGGTCTGGACCTCTGAAGAAAATATGTTGGCCTACCTGGAAAAAGAAGCCATTGAAAAGGATGCGCAACTCACACCTGTAGACTGGTTAGAAATCGCCACCATCCCTGAAGACCTGCTGGAGCGATTCCCCTATCAAGAGCACCCAGCTAATATCGCATTGGTAGCCAAAATGGCAGAAGAAATACAAATGTCACGGATAATGGCTATCAAAGAAATGGCTGACCGCGTGGTGCCTGACATTGGGGTGCTACAGGTATTTCCCTATACTGAGGTAGCGGGTAGAAAAATGCGTTTTATTAACGGCATGTCCGCCAATGAGCGTTATGGTGCCCTGGCCAATTGGGAGCGCTTGGGCTATACCGACAGAAAACAACAGCTCAGCGGTGACCTGCAACTTGTTACTGTTCTCAACAACCGTGCAGATCGCGTTCCCCGCAGTAAAGTGTTTGCGCGACTGATCGCTTTTGATTTTTCCGCCAGAGTACACTTTGTCATTGGCAATAATCTCAACGGTTTCCAGCAGTTTGCTGAAGAAGCCTTCGCTGAGAGGCTAGAGAGTAATCTCAATATTGCCGGGCAACCTCAGGAATATATTCAACAATTTCAGTCCTTGTTGCGTTTTTTATTGCTACCAGAGGATATCGAACAACTGGAAAGCTATTTGCAAAAACTTTGCGCCGGTCAACTTCCCCCTTGCGCTGGTGACATTAAGCTTATTGAGTCTAAATTGCAGGAGATACCAGCCACACAGCTGGATGGCAGCACCAAAGCTCATGCCCAAGAACTGCTAAAACAATTTAGCGAAGCTCAGACACTGTTGCAAAACCTGTCCTCAGGAGGTCAAGTAACAACAACCTCTCACGAGGCCGTTACTGAATTCTTAACGGCTATTTTTGTGCAAAAAATACAGTTAGTGGATGACTATCACATCAGAGGTAACGAGCTTAATATGCACATCGCACAACAGATACCCGGTAATATTCAGACCGATATTTTGGGATTGCAAAACATCAAAGGGCCTGGCCTTGATTTTGTTTACAGCTGGCAGCAGTGGCAAAGAGTCGAGATGCTTACCCGCAATATAACAACTCAATACGGTGAAGCATTGGGTCAATCACTAAAAGAACTGGCTTCCTTACCGGTTTATTCCCACCTCGATCGCACCGCAGTTGAACAATGCATCGAGATACTCAGTAAAGCGCAATCGTCACTGCATGAAGACAGCCGCTATGATCTGGAGAAGATTCGGAAAAACCTGCAGCAAGAAGATGATGATAAACCCCCTCAAGTTGAAAATAACCGGATATGGCAATTTTTCCTACATCAACTAGAAGAGGTAGTAGACGTGTTTGATGCCGTACTTAGAGGCCGAAAAGCGAAACAAATCTTAATCGACCTTGCAGCGCAACGTATCAGTTTGAAAAAAGCCGCCTGGATACTCAAAACGCTTAATAAACGCCAAAAAGGGGGCTGGCTAGGTCGGTAAATAACAAACATGACAACAAGCCGGTTCGACGCAGCTTGTTGTGTCTTTATACCAATTATTAATAAACGCTTTTACTGAGGCATCTGTCCGATAAAATCTAACTTGCCTAATGCTAAACCGTTTTTACGCAAGATGTTGTAGGCCGTTGTGATGTGAAAAAAGAAGTTTGGCATAAAGAAATGGCTCAAATAGATTGGGCCTCTAAATTCAAGCTTATCTCCGCTTGGCAGCGGTACTTGTTGGTTTCTCTGTAAACCCGCATCTAAAGCCTCGTTGTCCAGGGAGGATACAAAATCCTGAATCTTCTGAATGCGCTGCTGGAGTTCATCAAAGCTGTTTTCTTCAAACGGATATTCTGGAATGGCGACATCTGCAAGCCGGGCAGCACAGCGGGCACTGAATTCACTGACCATTTGAAATTGCCAAATGAGCGGGTGCATATCGGGAGCTAACCGATCATGCAATAATGCGCTTTCTTCTATGCCTTTTTCTTCACAAAAAGCTTTGGCCTCGTTTAACAAATGAGAAAGCGAACCAAGATATTGCTGTATGACTGGCTTGATAACGTTGGAAACCGTTAACGACATAAAAATCTCCGAGAGTGTAGGGTTGAAATGAAAACTCCCCCTACACTAGCGCAGTTTTTTCAGCATGCAAGCATTTTATACCGGTCGTTACAATTTGATTGCCCTGTAGTTTCTATCACCAAAACGCAAACATGGTGAAAAAGAATAACAAGCCCCCCAATACGGGCCAATAGAGTAGTTTCGGAATATTGTTATCCTGATATTGGATCATGGTGATGTTAAAGCCCCAGCTAAACAAGATGGAATTAACCGACACAATCAAAATCATGATGTAAGCAATAATGAAAAAGTATTCCATGTAGATAAGCTCATTGGCCCCGATGTGAGAGCGCAACTCCACATGAGCCAGTAAGGCCACAAAAAACAAAGCAGAAGCCGAGGCCAGTACTTCCAAAGCATTAAAACCTATCAGTCCGATGCGGTTTTCATCTTTAGAGTTAGTTAGCAACACCGCATATAACATCAGCAATACAATGATCACCGGGAACAAATACGAAACAAAGGGATCAATAAAGTTCCGGCTGATAGCAATGTTAAAATGCAGCTCTGGTGCCTGATTTTTGTTGGCCCGGTTGGCTATACCCATGTTGGAATTAAAGCTATTTTCGCGAATATCAAAAAAGCTGCGCTCTACACGCCAACCGCCAACGCTAAAGTCTTGTTCCAGACCGGGTCGGTTGCTGGTATTCATATTGTCATAGGACTCCAGATCCGGTAATAATACCACGTGCTCCAAATATTCTTTGGGCCATATCCGCAACCATACAAGCTGTTTATCAAAGGGATAAGTTTCATACTCAAAGTGCTCCGGGATAACGGTTTCAAACGCCCAACCAAGGGTTTGATAGCCATTGGCTACTTCGTCGTACACCAAGCGAATATTGGTTTCACTGGACTCGGGGAATACCACTCCTTTTTCAATTTCATAGTTATTGGCCAACATAAAGCGCTGCCATATATACCCTGTGAGCTTAAGGTTGTTTTCGCTGTCCATTTTCATGGATTGCAATGCAACCCCGGTGGGCACAAAAATAGGTGGTTCTTTGTGAGAGCGCAGGGTGTTTTTGCTGTAATCTTTCACAAAAGTGCGCAAATCCGCTTTATTGGTGATCACCTCTGTGCCGTAAATGGCATCGAGATCCGTTACCTGTTGCTCTACCCAGATATAAACAATGCCGCCCACAAAAGTGAGAGTGATAAATAATGCCGACCACCACACACGTCCGTGGAAACCATCTTGCACCAAAGAGCTGCCCAATGCCGTCCAGCAAATTGCTGTCAAGACAATCATAAAGGTCAGAATATGATGGTTATTTTCCAACAAAGACGCCAGTGGAGAGACATCGGTTTGCAATTCGTGATGACCGAAGAACTCCCGCTCGATTATCACAGCAATAGTCCAGTCGGTGTTAACAATCAGGGCCAGATCAAGGAAAGACGGTACCTGAGTGACTTCGTTGGGAATAACCATCTGCTCACTGGCGGGTAAATCATACAAGTTATCAGGGTTTAGCTCGGGGAACACATCTGCGAAATAAATGTCATTGGCATCTCGGGTATTAGGGTGTAGTGAATGGTAAATCTGCCGTTTTTGTCTATCAAAAATGATCACATAACCTTCATCCCCGGTGTCTAGTTTGTTGATCAGCTGATCGATATCTTTGATATTGAGGCTGACATTAACATAACCCAGTAATTGCTCCTCTACCCTGATGGCCTGTACATATTGCACAATCCAGGCATTGCTGATCTCATCAAAACGCAAAGGTAACCAACCTTGCTCCTTTTGCTTGGCACATTGATACCAGTTGTTGGTAACGCAGCGCCCATCGGCTTCTTGCGCATAATAATCGTACCAGGCATCTAACCTCTCAGTGCGGTAACCACCTTCATGGTGCACGATATAAGGCGCAAATAAACGCAAACGATCATCCAACGCGTAAGGTTCGAAAGCGGCACCGATGGCCACAAAACCATCGTGAATAGCCCCGGTGTTCTCCAGAATTTTCTGAATAGCTTCAGGCTCTAAAGAAGAGGCCTTGATATCCGTTGCTAAATCTTGCGCAATCACTTCAATGGCGCTCAGGTGATCGGCAATAGAGTCCTTAATAACCGCCGTGTTGAAATCCAGATAAAGACGGGTTTCCTGGTGCATTAGTTTGCGCAACTCGGTGTAGGAGTGCACTAACATAACACTGATAAAAGTGGTGATTAAGGTGACTGAAATGATAAACCGAAACCATTTTTTCTTGGCTTCCTGGGTGGCCAGTGCAGGTGGAAATAACTCGCTATTCATGGTTGTCTCCATTCACCTTTTTGGTAAACCCCATCCCCTGTTGATATTGCAATAACCAAACCTTGTTGCTGGCTTGATGACTATCAACTGAAAAGCCCAGAGGCACACCAAAACCAATATCGATCTCACTGGTTTGCTCCAACGCATTACGAACTCCCTGGCGCGTTAATTCGGTATTTTTTACCCGCAAACTCTCTATTAGCAACCTGGCGGCGATGTAGCCTTCAAAGCTAATCTCATTAACCTGCCCACCGGGAATAAAGGTGGCCATGTCTTGTCTGAAATCGTGAGAGAGTGCCAGCCCATTCCCCAGATAGGGCACCACTTGTGAAACGAAAACGCGATTGCTGGCGATATCCAGACTCGCCCCTAAAGCTGACGCTCCGGTAAAAGACAAATTGAAATACAAGGTATCAGGAAACAGATTATGGCTATAGTTGATAAACTTGGCCGATGCAGCATAGGCTCCCACAATAATCACCGCTTTAGGTGGTTTGGGCATATCTAACATTTGCAGTATTGCATCCTCCACCTGCAAAGAATTACGCGGATAGCGAGTTACCAGCAATTCATCAGCGCGCGTGTAACCCTTTTTCTTTAATACCGACGTTGCCGCATTGAGGCCGGCAGCACCATAGGCGTCATCTTGCAGGAAAAACGCGATACGGCCCGGCTTGATACCCGATTTAACAATGAACTCAATAATGGCCTGCATCTCTTGTTCATAGCTGGCTCTAAAATTGAAGATATGACTCTGAGGTGGCGTCTCCCGTAATATACCAGCCCCGGTGTAGGGCGCGAAAAAAACCACTTCATTCTGTTGCAAATAAGGCGCTGCCAGTTTTGCCGTAGGGGTTCCGGCATTGCCCACAACGGCCACGACATTGTCTTCTTCCACCAGCCTTTGAACATTATTTAGTGCCGAATTAGGCTGATAACCATCATCTCGCACCACCATCTCTATCTGATGTCCATGTAGCCCACCAGCACAATTCACTTTAGCAAAGTAAGCCAACATACCATCACGCATAGACTGACCAATATATTGTGCAGGGCCACTGAGCGCCGTACTCATACCTAACTTGAGTTCTGGCTGGCGTTTGACTTTATCTGTGCATTCACTGCGCGCCTGCACAACAGTGCTACAAAGCAGTGCCTGACACAGCAGGAAAAGACGTAAATAACGAGGAAAGTTCATGTTTTCCGGGTAAAAAATGAGGTATAGAAGAAAGCATAACCCTGAGGCGTTTCACTGTCTAACAACGCTGCTGAAAAAACCTGGTTTTTTGCCTTTTTCTCGGATTAAGCAGTCATTAACTGCACTTTTTTGCGGTCATTCTGTTTACCTGCCAAAAAACCAGAAAACCTGTCACTCCCCACAGACTGAGCATTGTGGATTTTTGACAAGGTTAAATTGACG
Source organism: Planctobacterium sp. AWM4_229 (assembly GCF_056160305.1). Classification (NCBI taxonomy): domain Bacteria; kingdom Pseudomonadati; phylum Pseudomonadota; class Gammaproteobacteria; order Alteromonadales; family Alteromonadaceae; genus Planctobacterium; species Planctobacterium sp. AWM4_229. The sequence goes on from NZ_JBSWWX010000002.1 coordinate 272,784, forward strand.
CCACTCATTAGCTTGAAAATCGAACATCAGCAATTTGCCCACCGGGGTCTTGCCTAAATTTATTAGCAGCTTTAATGCTTCCATGGCCTGCATGGCACCTACAATACTCACCACAGGCGGCATTACGCCCGCTTCTGAGCAGGACAACTCTTGCTCGGGAAACAAACGACTGAAACATTCGTAACACGGATTTTCCGCGCCGGGAACCAGACACAACAACTGCCCCTCCAAACGAATTGCGGCACCGGAGATGAGTGCTGTGCCAGCTTGCCAACACAAGCGATTCACTTGCTTTCGGGTTTCCAGGTTATCAGAGCAATCTAATACGATGTCTACTTGCTCAATGTAATTTTGCAACTGTGGGTCATCGAGTCGCCGGGCCACCGTTTCTATGTCACAACGGGAATTAATGGTCATCAAGGTTTCTTTGGCAGACTCCACTTTCAAGCGTCCCACATCGTCTTCGTGATGCAGTACCTGGCGGTGGATATTGTTCAGCTCTACAATGTCATCATCCACTAATATCAGTTTACCTATTCCCGCGCCCACCAGGTTTTGCGCGGCTGTACAACCTAACCCCCCCACTCCCAGCAATAAAACTTTGGCGTTCATCCAGCATTCTTGCCCCTTAAAATCCACACCCGTTAATGAGATCTGGCGGTTATAGCGCAACGCTTCTTGGCGAGTAATCTTTTGCATGTTTGCTTTATTTATTTAAATACTTACTGTACCAGTAACTGGCTCAGGGGTTGAATTTTGCTTGCAAATATCGTCAACTTTGGCAGCAAAATCAATGCAAATTCATCAGTGAAGTTACCAGCTTGCTAAAAGAACTGTTCCAGGTCTTGTTTCTCATTAGTTTTGCCGTAGGTGCGGTATTACTCCTGTTGCTATTAAAACGGCGCTTGTTTATCGTCAGTAACCGAATATGTGCCAGCTTTATCCTGGTGTCGCTAATACCACTTTGGAGCGGCTATTTTGGTTATTCCAAAAACTTAAACTGGCTTGCGCCTGCATATCTGGAATTGCTTTATCCCTGGCTCTACGGTCCTCTCATTTACCTGTATTGTATTGCACTGCACTCCAGCGCGCGCATCACACTAACACGAACCTGTAAACACTGTTGTTATCCATTGCTGGTATTGCTCATGCAACAAATATCATCTCAATTTGGTGATACTCAGCTCGCTCAGCTTTGGCAACACCTGTATTTAAAGCTGCTCTACGCCCAACTTTTTGGTTATTTGCTACTGTCTTTCCGGCAAATACGAGTTGGCCAGCAACTTATCGAGTCCCAATTTGCCGGCAGTCAGAATCTTTATTGGCAATGGCTGAAGTTATTGCTGAACGGATTTGCCCTGATATTTATTGCTGACCTTGCGATGCTCTGCCTGTTGCTTGTAGGCGTTATGCAACAACATTGGGTAATGCCACTGTTTACGCTGTCGGAGTCCATTTACGTATTTGTCCTTGCAGGATTTGCTATGCGCCACCCGCAGTTAGTTTTCGACCGATTTGATGTTTCACAAAAAAGTCGATATCAAAATTCAGGTCTTAACCAGGTAATGGCAGAAGCATTAGCCAGACACCTGGAAGATACGGTGGAAAGCGAAAAGCTGTACCTGGAAAATGAATTATCACTATCGGCACTTGCCCAAAAGCTGCGGGTCCCGGAGCAGCACATATCACAAGTATTGTCAGAGCAATTACAGCAAAATTTTTACGAATTCATTAACCGTAAACGCATTGAACATGCCAAGAGTTTATTATCCAGCAACGATCCTCAATACAGCAATATTTTAGCTGTCGCTTATGGTGTTGGATTTAACAATAAAACTAGTTTTAACACCGCCTTTAAACGATTTACACAACTGACCCCGAGTCAATTCAGACAAGGCAACGCGCTTCACAATAATAAAGTTCATTAACTTTCAAACACTTACATAAAGTAAGGGGATTCCCGGCGCAAGTTGTCGATTAAATTTCTCTGACCGTGAAACCTACGGTTTAACTTAAACCAATTTGATCTTTATCCAATGCAACATTACACCAAACTTCTGCTCATCTCGCTGCTTAGCTATGCTCCATTCTCGCTCGCTGCAAGCCCTGCTCCCGAAAAGCAATATCAATTTCTGATCGGCCAATGGCAATGTACCTATGAAACGTTTGAAAATGGTAAGAAGAAAAATTCATATCCTTGTGAGTGGTCTGCAAGATACACCTTTAATGGCAAAATGGTTCAGGATGATTTCACTATGTATCAGGGCGAGAAAGTGGCTTTTTCCGGTACCACTTTACGCACCTGGGTACCTCAGAAACAGCGTTGGGATTTGGCATTCTTGAGTGCCCAGGGTGGCCACTATCCTAACTTCTTCGGCAATTGGCACGGGGATCACATGCAGATTCAGGTACGCAATCAAGATGCACAAGGTGAATTTTTGTCAAAAATTCGCTTTAAAGACATCACTGCAGAAAGCTTTACCTGGGATATGTACAAAAGCCGGGATGAAGGTCTCAGCTGGACATTAGATTCAGTGATAAAGGCTACCAGAGTTAACTGATAGTGATTTAGACGGGCTATAAAGCGGTGCCAGCTTTCAGTTAAAGTTCACGGTTCATTCATGCTTTCGGACACAAACTCAGTAGTAGTTAATTCGAGGAGCCTGCTATGAAGCCTGTAACTTTTGTCTCGCTAATGCTGTTTTGTTTCACCTCACATTTAAGTTTTGCTGAACAGAAGGATGCGCCGCAATGGCGCACTGAATCTGTAGAAACCAGCAAGAAAAACGCCACAAAGGTAGAAAAGTCCTCCGTGGCAAAATCCACAAACAATGCGGTTTCAGAAAAACAAGCGCAAGTTGCCCAGTCGAAATCCGCTGCGCAAGTGGCCGCCAGATCCAGTGACCATAGCATCTGGGTTTATGACGCCTGGGTGAGCTTGCACACAGATCGGGATCACGACAGTTATTACACCGGGATTGAACTCAGTTTTGATGTGGATACCAACTTGTCACATGCCGACGTCTATGCTCGAATTTTCCTGGGAGACGATACAATCTTTAGAGAGATATATACCACTTCTGATTTTCATATCGACGCCAACAGTAGTAGCGATGAGATCACCTTATCAACACGCCTGATAGAAGGATTTGTACCTAAAGAATACGACTTGTTAATAGAAATCTATGACGTGGACTACAACGAGCTACAAGATTCGTATGATCACACTAGTGACAATGATCTGTTTTTATTGCCACTGGAAAGCAGCGAGTACGAACACAATCACGGTTCAGGTGGCCAGGTGGTGATCACCACTGAGCATGGCGGCAGCACTCCTCTGTGGGCCATCGTTATCCTGGTGAGTATCGTTGCATTAAGAAGATGGTGGAAAGTTTAGATTTTCAGTGCGCAATAGGTTATTTTTTGAAAATACACTGTTGCTATACGGCTTTGGAGATCGGTTTTGCCACATCGAATAGGGTTAATCATTGCAGCGATTGCGTTGTTGTCGGCTTGCGCCACGGGACCAAGCCGCTCCAAAAACATCACTAATGAATCGTTTTTAACTGACATCAAAGAAAACGATGCCAAACTGTTCGTTTATATCGCTAATTTCAAATCTCGTCCGGTGAAAGTTGACCGACAAATGCAGGGCATGCGTTCATCAGGTGGCCAACAAGGTCAACGTCCGAGTATGAGTAGCTTGCGCAGCGAGATGGCTTTAGAGCAAGAAGAGCAAGCAATAGAAGCCCTGGAATACAAACTGCAAACTAGCGGCTACTGTCGCCAGGGATATTTTATTTTAGGCAATTACAATCAATTTGGCTCGGTAGAGATCCGCGGTGAGTGCCAGGAAAGCGCCACTGAGTCCGACAAGCAATTGTTTGGTAACCTCAGGTAATGAGCCAGCTGTTTTTTAATGACTATCACTCTGTCGATTACGACGCCTGCATGGCGCTTTTTGACAGTAATTGCCCTGATGCTTTTCATCCAGCTGAACGCCAGGACTTCGAGGCTTTTTTATTAGATCTTCCAGGGCCTTATTTGCTGCTACATCACCAAAAACACGGCCTCATCGGCTGCGGTGGTTATGCTTATCATCAAAAGGACCACAGCGCAGATTTGTGTTGGGGCATGATCCACTCCACCTACCAGCGGCAAGGCTTCGGCACCGAGCTGCTAAAAGAGCGACTGGCCCGTATCAGGCTCAATCCAGAGATTGAATCAGTGATCCTTTGCACCGCCCCTGATACCGTAGCTTATTACCAAAGATTCAACTTCCAAATCCAACAAACCATTAAAGACGGCTTTGCGCCGGGTGCGGACCGCATCGATATGGCAATGGCTTTAGCCTGAAACTGCATTGATTAAGCAGACACATTAATCACACAACAGCGGCGCTTCAGTTTGATTGATTTGCAGGATTTTGCCGTCATTGGCAAACAACACTTCCATCGGCGCTTCGGGTTGGAACACCGCAGGCAAGCGCTGCTGCTTTTGCAATACCGCCACTAATTCTTTAGATATCAGCAACGCATTTTGTTCACAGGTGGCCAATTGCCACGAACCATCCTGCCGGATTGATAAACGCGCGACTTTGCGCTCAGCGTTACCCAATTGGCTTTGATAGGCATAACGCTGTTGCGCTGCATTGTATTCAAAGCGTCGTTGAATGGCCGGTGCACTATCGACGTTCCCTGAGCTTTCAGCATCAAGTCCGTGATAATCAATAAAGGTAAATTGAGTTTCTTGTTTTAATTGCTGCTCGGGCAACAATACCAACCAGGCCAGTACCAGCAATGAGGCAGCGAGTGCTAACATGGGTAGCTTCTGTAGTCCGGAGCCGGGAGATTTGTCAGCCCGTCGGGCTTTAGCCAAAACATAGCGTTTGATACTTTCTGGTGGCTGTGCACTTTGTTTTTGCCGTTGGTATTGTTGCTGCAAACGGCTTTCAAAATCTTTCTGAGATTCAGACATTGTCCTGCCTCCAGAGTGTTTTTAACTTAGACTTTCCGTACCTTAAACGACTTTTGATGGCTTCAACCTCGCATTGAGTTATCTCAGCAATTTCCTGCAGACAAAAGCCTTCAAGTTGCAGCGCAATGGCTTCTCTTTGGTGGAAGGGTAAATGCCGCAATGCCTCGTCTAAATTGGCCGACAAGGCCTCTTTATCGTCGCCAGCAGCTTCGCTCGAATCATCTGCGCTTAGCTCCACATCGGAGTCTGTTTGCCAGCGATTGCTCTTGCGTAACTCATCAATCAGCAAATTGCGCGCAATGGCAAACAACCATCCCTTAAAACTGCCGGTGCTGCGATAACTATTGCGCCGTTCTATCACTCTTAACCAGCTCAATTGACAGATTTCCTGGGCCTGTTGTGGCTCGGTTTGGGTTAGCAAAAAATGATATAGATCTTTGCCACAGGCGCGATAAAGCTGCTCCATCAATCTTGCGTCCTGCGTCAACCGATATTGTTCCATCAAGGCTTCATTATTCGCCTTTGTGGGTAGCAAGTTTTTAAGTGCTAACACCAAACTCATAAATTACCGTTCCTATTGCTCTAACTTGAAATCAAGTTGTACGGTAATATTACTCTGTTTTACCGGTTTACCATCAACAATTTTCGGACGATATTTCCATTTGCGCAGGGCCCGGGTCGCCTCGCGATTGAATATACGCTTAGGCTCAGCATCCAGTACCTCGACATCTTCTACGCCTCCGGTTTCATTGATGGAAAAAGATAGAACCACCCATCCCTCAATACCATCCCGTGCGGCAGCAACCGGGTACTGCGGCGAAATACGGACTATCGGCCGCGCCTCTCCACCCGAAACACTAAGGCTGGTATTCGCCTGGGTTTCTATTTGTGGGCCGGCAATAGTAAACCCACCACCAATACCACTTAAATCATTGTTTGACGTATCTGGCTCCAGATTGTCAGGCAGTAACCTGGGCGGTTCGATGGGTTCAGGTTTTGGCGGCAATGTTTTTTCCGTTACCTGCATCTCTTCAGGTTCATCTAGCACGGCTGTAATTGGAATATAGGCGGTGGGCTCAATAACCTCTACATCAGACTGGGCAATCAATTGTGACATCATCCAGAACAGGGCCAGGGTAATGCCAGATGCAATCAATAACAAGCCACTCAGTTTGGCGCTGCGATACAATAACTGTGGGTTTGCCCCATTGAAGGGCAGCGAATTTTGTATGTTTGATGTCATAGGCTTCTCCTTTTTGCTACATAACGCTTGGTAAAGGAGAAAGGGGTTAAGAAAATTTGATTAAAATGTCAGTTTGCAACTTGTTACGAGGATGAGTTGTTGCTCCAATTAAAAAAGGAATTTGAATCCAGTGGTCTGGTGTTATATCAAGACACCGTCGTTGCCACTGTCGTGGCAGCCATGATAACCACCAGAGCAGCGGTGATTTCTTCTACAATTTGTGAGACTGCGCCACTGATTTTTTGCTCTTTGGTGAGAGAGTCGATTCGGGTCTTCGCTTGTTTGCGATCCGCTTTTTCAAATACTTCGCCAGTAAGATCACAAGCTTTTATCAGGCTGATAAGAGCGAGATCTTCTTCTCTTGCTGCGCGGCCACCTAAAACCACGCCTTTGATGTGGCTGCGGATATTCTGCTCTGGTTCAACATCCATAGTGGGGTAGCGATTGTAATTGATAAGCCATAAAAAGCTGCGTTCTTCTTTGGCTAGCACCTTTTTTTGCACGAGCTGCTCAGCCAGTCGAGCTTGAATGCCTTTTACTTTGCCATGAATTTGCTTTAACCAGTATTTAGCGTTTTGGGATTGGTTAGAGTCAGCCAATAACGCCAATACTTCATCTAACAGCCCATCTTGGGTTTGGCTGCGGTCCACAAGGCGAATGCTTTTGTCTGAGATATCAATGCGACCGACTAAATAGAGTTCCAGCAACAAGGCACCGGCTAAGCCATAGGGCAATGCTTGTGATGCTGACATAACGACACTGCCCTTTTCATCGTGCAGTGCCAATAGCAATAATTTTTCACTCAGCGTTAACATGCTATCCCCAGTCAAGTGTATGGCGTATACCACTAACATAAGTCAGTCCGACAAAAACGCAATCATTAAAATGTCAGCAATGTTTGCCAATCATCCATTTAATATCACATTGAGCTAATATTCACTGAGTTCGGAACAAAATTATAGTTACAATGCACAATCAAGTTATTGATTTTTGGTTTACTGAAATCACCCCAGAACAGTGGTGGCAAAAAGAAGCACGCTTTGACGCTATGGTTCGGTCGAGATTCGGCGCGCTACACAAACAAGCCTTTGCTGGTGAGTTAGCTCACTGGCGAGACTCGGCACAAGGTTCTCTGGCGGAAGTGATTGTTCTGGATCAGTTTTCCCGTAATATTTATCGGGATCAACCCACTTCCTTTGCCAGTGATCCTTTGGCCTTGGCGTTGGCTCAATTCGCCATTTCCAAAGGCTTTGATGAGCAGTTATCTAAAGTTCAGCGCTGTTTTTTATACATGCCTTACATGCACAGCGAATCCCAAGTGATACACGAACAAGCGGTGACGCTTTTCAGTGCAGCCGGAGATGAAAAGAATCTGGATTTTGAGCTCAAACACAAGGGCATTATCGACCGTTTTGGCCGATACCCGCACAGAAATGAAATTCTGGGCCGTGAATCCACAGAGGAGGAGCTGGCCTTTCTGCAACAACCCAATTCAGGGTTTTAAGCGCGGTTAATGGTTTGAGGTTACAAAACCAAACGGCCCTTATTCAAACAACTCACTGACTTCACACAACTTGTGATACATGCGCTCAATTTGTTTGCCTGAGTCGAGGTGCTCATAAAAGTGCGCCATGAAAAGTTGCTGTTCTGCAGTAAGAAACTCAGCATCAGTGGCTAATCGTCCAGCGTATTCCAGATAATCCTGCCAATCTTTTTGACGTTTTGCCTCAGGCACAACAGCGCTAATATGGCCGTGATCAAGCGTTACTACCGGCAGGTTGTTGAGTATCGCGGTTTGTGAGCTGGTACCTCCCCCCGCCCTTTTGGGGTTCAGATAAACATCACACATGGCACTGATAGCGGCCAAATCTTGCTGAAATCCGAGGTTCAGCACACGCTTTGCTGTGATGGTTTGCTCATCAAACCAATGCTCAAGTTCCAGTTCGGGTGTGCCCGCAAAGAGAACACGCGCTTTGGGTTGTTGTGCTAATAATGTGCGGCAAACCTCAATGAATTCACCGTCCAGTTCGCCAGTCAGGCGCGTACCCACCACCAGATACAAGAATGCTTCATCGTCGATACTGAATTGGGATTTTGCTGCCGCCTGTTCAGCTTGTCCTTCAGGCGTTACCAACATGCTTTCCAGCATAAAATTCTCATGGCCATATTGGGCGGCCAGCTTTTTTGTGGAATCGTTAAATAGATTTCCCGGAATAAAATAGGCATCACAATGATTAAAAGGCACCACCGCCCCTGTGGTAGCGAATAGAGAAGGATAAATCTGATATAGACATTCCATCACTAACAGATTTTCACCATGAGCCACCACAGCTTCCACTTCCAGTTGCTGCAAAGTACTGGCGATATTAGCGACTTTTTGACTACTCATTGGGCCGGCATCAAAGCTAACAACATTCACTTTTGAATCGAATTGCATATATTTGACGGGGATTTGCTGCTGTCCTTGCAAGGTTTCGTTCACCTCGTAGTTTGCCGGCATAAGCAACTTAAGCTGATTGCAGTTGCCGTAATTCATTGCGTTAGTATTGATGATCTGCACATTGCATCCGTGCTGATGCATCAAGTGCAAAGCAATATTGAAGGCCTCTCTGGTGGGAGAATGACGCAGATGCATTAATTGAGGCACCACAATTGCGATGTTTTTGGGTGCCGAAAAATTGATTTGTTTATGGAGTAAGCCGCGGCTGGATAAAAAACGCTTGCTCTGTGCAGCTAAACGATAAAAGCACTGACGCATTGCCGTTTGTAGTAGCTCACTACCACCACTGCGACGAAACAAGCGATGGGACACATTGCAATAAAACTCATAAAACCAGGCAACCGATGGTGTCTCTGGCAAACAGGGCACAAGTTTTTCTAAGAATGTAATATCTTCAAAACAATCATAAAGGAAGAACCACATAGGGATCAGGTTATCATTGGGCAATGCTGAGTAAAGTAAGTGATCACACAGTGCTTTTTTTTGCTCTGGCGTAAGCTTTTTAACCTCTCGATGAATAACCGCTAATGTGCCTTTATCCTGCTCAGAGACCTGTTCGAGACTAAAAATAGCATCAATGGCCCCTAATATATCCTGCTCTATACCCACCGGGTTTCTCCGAAAATTGTTATTTATACCCAAGCTACCTCAAGATGCCTGCTTCAGAGCTATCACAGCGCTTTCAGTACAAGGCGCACTTGAGAAGGAATGTCGGCTACCTTTCAAACAAGTGCAACACAGTAATGGAAGCGCTGTGAGGCTCCCGAAGGGCGGGGCCTAAAAGCATTTATGCTGCGTTAAATTGTATCGACGTGAGAACAACCATGCCTTCTCCAATTTACCTTGCCTAAATCCATTTATTCTCCCGCTGAAGTCAAGTATCTTGAGGTAGTTTGGGTATATCCTGTTAATGCTCCAGCATAGCCAGTGCTTAAACAGATAACAACTGGCTATTTCCAATATTGGGCAGACTACAAAATTCATAATTGTGAGCTAAAATTGAAGCTTCGGCGTTGTTACCAGAATGCGCAATGAGTGGTGATATGGATCCCTTATTTAAACTCAATACTTGCCTGACCAATCCTGATTTATCCGGTCAACAAAAACTGGAGATGGTCTGTGCGACTGTACATAAACTCATTCCAGGTGCTGACCGTGTGAGCCTGTGGCTTTTCAACGAATCAAAATCACAAATCAGCTCCTTAATCTGTTTTGATGCGACCTCTAAATCATGGTGTGAACAGATCACATTGCGCAGAGAAAATTTCGGCGTTTATTTTGATGCCATCCTGAATCGAGAATTTGTTGATGCCCCCAATGCTGCCACCCATCCCGATACAAAATGCTTCAATGAAGGCTACTTTATCCCTCTGAATATTCAGTCTTTGCTGGATTACATTTTGCACCGAGATTTTGAACCACAGGGTATTCTTTGTTGTGAAAGTGTGGGTCGCCAAGTACATTGGTCTGAAGAAGACAAGCAAATTCTGAAAAAGATAGCCCGCTCCTGTTCCTTCTTTTTTAACCTGTCTACCAACTAAAACTTCACTTATCGACAAAAGCACCTGTTTTTTAAAGTGAAAACCTATTAAATGACTGCGGGCCACTAATATTACTGGCCTGTGTCACCCTTTTGTCGTAGGGAATTTCTGGCCTATAGTTTCTGTGGGGCTAACAATCTCCTGGCAACCCAAAGGAAATTAAAATGCGACTCAGTGGTGAAAAACTCAAATCCGTTCGAATGCAAAAAAACTGGTCTCAGGAAGTGCTTGCCACTGCCAGTGGGCTTTCCTTGCGAACCATTCAACGCATCGAAAAAACCGGCAATGCGTCGAACGAATCTTATTTATCGCTGTTGGCAGCACTGGACGTTCCTTTGTCATCTATAACCGCACAGCCCACACAAGTGGAAGCGAACTGGTCTGGAGAAATGATTATGAAAGCACTTGCTGCTGTCTTACTGGTGAAACTAATTGTTGTTGGCATGATGGTGATGAACGCCAGTTTTACGGATTTCATCAACATCCCCAATGTTTTGTTTGTTGTTCTGTTTACCCTTGCCATGACACTACTTGCATACGATATGGACAGGCTCTGGACTGCCATGAAGGGAATTCGCTATATCTTTACGCAAGATATTATTGGTGGTCAGGCAGCAAGACAACTGGCCCAAACATATCAAAGTCAGATCCAGTTTTGTTATGGTGCGGGAGCCATAGTGTTTTTAATCGGCTGTATCGCCATTACCCAAGTGGCCAGCAATCAAATAGCTGGCTTTGACAAAGGTGCCATTGCTGGCTTCTCGGTAAACCTGTTACCGCTGCTATACGCCACCATGATCAGTGAAGGCCTACTTCGACCGCTAAAAATTAAATTATTAGCGGCCGACGAAGTAGATATACAGGAGCAAAGCTAATGGTCTCTTATTACCTGCAATTGTTGACTTTGCTGGGTCTTATCGTGCTTGCCTGTTACACCAAATACTGGATGTAACAACGGCAAAGGCCTAATCACATAATGATGCAGTGCTAAACAGGAAAGCACTGTTCCCAAGAATACAAGCGTAAATTCCAAGGGGCCTCCCAAAGTAAATGGCGACAGCCAGGCCCCAAAAACTACAATAATCGTCTGGTGTAAAATATACCAACTAAACACAGCACTGTTACCATAAGATAACCATTTAGCAGGCTTGTTTAAGTAGCTGTAAGCATAGGCCAGAATCGTCATGATCCACATCACCCGATTAAGGTACAGGCAAAACAACTGCAAAGAACTCATCAAAAACGAACTATCCTCAGTCATCAAAGCGTTAACAATTCTCATGGCGATATACGCTGCGATAGCAACCAATAAAAACCGTAACTTGTGTTTTTTCATCTGCTCCCACACAGAATCACTGCGAATCAACAAATAACCAAAAACGAAAAAGCTAAAAAACAAACTGTGGGTATACCAGTCATCGGTCAACGCATGCGAGCGATAAGGGAATAATGGATAGATGAAGGTACCGCAAAGCATGAGCACAATGACAAACGCCGCTATCCAAAAACCTACATGTGGTTTTCCTAACTTTTGAAACAATGTGAGGTTTACTCTTCGCAAAAGCGCCCTAACTCCGTACAGTACCAAGGTGTAAAACATGATGTAAGGCAGATACCATAGATGATTCCAGGTTAAACCCGGATCGCTGCCAGCAAAGGCGCCCTCGGGCCAGCTCTGTAAGCTAAGATAGGCCAACCAAAACTGCAGAAAGCCACCTTCAAACGCCCCATTAGCTTTGGCTTCAAAGTAGGCTTGCGGCACAACAACCACCAACATACCAAACACCAGTGGCACGCCCAGCTTTTTCATGCGCTGTGCGATAAAGCCGGGTTGTTGTTTATGCATGATAATGGCGGTAGCCATACCGGAAATAGTAAATAACAATGCCATGCGCCATTGATTGAAAAAGCCCATTACGTCCTGCAACCAGGCGTATTGATAAGCACTTTTAATGTGCCAACCCCAGTCTTGCACGTAAAACATACCGATGTGATAAAATATTAACAGTGCAAATGCCAATACCCGGACGGCGTCGATATCGTAGCGACGTTCAGATAATAATTGACGCTCTGATAAAACGTGATCATTAGCTTGTTCTTGTTGCATGCCTTAGTCCCATTACAAAATTAACGAACGGATGCAAAATGACTGAATGCAAAATCAAGAACCAGTCAGAAAGGGTTAATCGTTCCCGTTTAGTGATGAGCGGTGGTATGCTGTGACGAGAAAACTATAACTGAACAGAGTTCAGAACCACAATAACGCCATGACTATTCAACAGTATTTAAAACATAAAAGCCGTTACGAGGTCCTGTTTTGGGGATTGTTTATCATTTGGCAGGTGGTAGCCAATGTTTATGTGGCACTGAATGACGCACCCAACCTTGCCCCTTGGGAGCCCATGTTGTGGGAAATATCAAGCACCCTGGTTTTCGCCGCTCTGCTTCCATTGTTGCTTTGGTTTGATAATCGCTTTCCGGTGAGTTTTGCTACGCTCAAGCGCAATATCTTGATGCACGCCTTATTCACCATTCCTTTTTCTGCAATGCATGTCACGTTAATGGTGTTGATTCGAGAAGCGGGCTATTGGTTTATGGGGCGGGATTACAACTTTGGCCCCTGGGGCAGCGAGTTTTTATACGAATACGCAAAAGACTTTCGCACCTACTTTTATTTACTGGTGATTATTTACCTCTACCGTCTGGTGTTGTTTCGCGCTCAAGGTGAAGCATCGGTACCAGACACCTCGGATGATGATATTGAGCAATCGACACCCGCCATCAAACAACACTTATTAGTCAAAAAGCTGGGCAAAGAGTTTTTAGTCAAAATTGAAGAAATCGAATGGCTGGAGGCCTGCGGTAACTATGTTAATTTGCATGTTGCCGGTCGTGCCTATCCTTATCGCGGCACCATGAAATCGCTGGAAGAACAATTAGACAGCGACAAATTCTTGCGGGTGCATCGCTCTTATATGGTGAATTACGATCAGGTGCAATCCATTGAACCGTTGGAAAGTGGCGATGCCAAAATCCAGCTACATCAGGGCCAGGAGCTGCCCTTTAGCCGTCGCTATCGCGCTGACTTTAAACAGGTAAGTTAAATCAATAGACACAAAAAAAACGCCAGCGATTGCTGGCGTTTGTTTTACTCAAAGAGCCGCTAAAGCGACTCAATCGTAGCTTTTTGCTCTTTCAGTTTTTCCATTGCCACGCGGAACTCTTCCAGTTTTTCGCGTTCTTTGTTGATAACTGCTTCAGGGGCATTGTTAACAAATTTCTCGTTACCCAACTTGCCTTCAGTGCGAGCAAAGTCTTTTTCTGCCTTATCCAGGGCTTTGGCGATACGCGCCAGCTCGGCATCTTTATCGATAAGCCCCGCCATAGGCACCAGTATTTCCATATCACCCACTAACGCAGTCGATGACGCCGGACCTTTTTCACCTTCAGCTAAAACCGTGATCTCTTCCAGCTTTGCCATGGCTTGCAGGAAGGTCATATTTTCATTCATACGGCGCTGATGCTCACCACTGGCGTTCTTCACCAGTACCGACAGAGGCTTACTCGGTGAAATATCCATTTCGCCACGGATATTACGTACACCCACTACAAACTGTTTCACCCACTCCAGGTCATCGATGGCTTGTTGATTTACCAAGTTCTCATCATAAGCTGGATAGGCTTGCAGCATAATGCTGTCGCCTTCAATGTTGGCCAGCGGTGCCACATTGCGCCAGATAGTCTCAGTGATGTAAGGCATCAGTGGATGCATCATACGCAACAGTGCTTCCAGTGTGCTCACCAGGGTCTTACGCGTGGCGCGCTGCTGAGCTTCGTTGCCTTTGAACAATACAGGCTTGGTCAACTCCAGATACCAGTCACAGAATTGGTTCCAGGTGAATTCGTACAAGGTATTGGCTGCCAGGTCAAAGCGATAGGCATCCAGGTGCTGACGACATTGTTTGATGGTTTTGTGCAATTGCCCCTGAATCCAGCGATCCGCCAGGGAGAACTCCAGGTCACCACCATTGGCACCACAATCGTGCTCTTCGGTATTCATAAGCACATAACGGCTGGCGTTCCACAATTTATTACAGAAATTGCGATAACCTTCCAGGCGGTTCATATCCCAGTTGATATCACGCCCGGTGGATGCCATCGCAGCCAGGGTAAAGCGCAATGCATCTGTACCGTGTGCTTCAATACCACCCGGGAAGGTTTTGCGGGTATTCTTTTCAATCTTCTGCGCCAGTTGTGGCTGCATTAAATTGCCCGTACGTTTCTCTACCAAGGATTCCAGGTCAATACCGTCAATCATATCGATAGGATCTAACACATTACCCTTGGATTTCGACATCTTATCGCCGTGTTCGTCACGGATAAGTCCGGTAACGTACACAGTTTTAAAGGGCACCTGTGATTTGCCATTATCATCCTTGATAAAGTGCATGGTCATCATGATCATGCGCGCTACCCAGAAGAAAATAATATCAAAGCCGGTTACCAGGGTATTACTGGGGTGAAATACCTGCATGTCTTCGGTGTTTTCCGGCCACCCCAGAGTAGAGAAGGTCCAAAGCGCTGACGAGAACCAGGTATCCAGTACATCTTCGTCTTGCGACAATGCGATGTCATCAGCCAGCTTATACTCTTTGCGTACTTCGGCTTCGTCGCGACCCACATAAACATTACCTTCAGCGTCATACCAGGCCGGGATGCGGTGTCCCCACCACAACTGACGAGAAATACACCAATCTTGAATGTCGTTCATCCAGGAAAAGTACATGTTTTCGTATTGCTTGGGCACAAACTGGATTTCGCCATCTTCAACGGCTTTTTTGGCCGGCTCTGCAAGCGGTGCTACACGTACATACCACTGATCGGTTAATAGTGGCTCAATAACCACGCCAGAGCGGTCGCCGTAAGGCACTGTCATAGCGTTGTCTTCGATACCTTCCAGTAAGCCTGCTTCTTCAAAGCTGGCTACTATGGCTTTGCGCGCTTCGAATCTATCCATGTTGTGCAAAAATTCAGGAATAGGCGCATCCAATGTCAGCTCTTTGCCATCAAAGGTATAGCTCTCACCTGCGGGTAAAATAGCGGCATCGATAGAGAAGATGTTGATCATGGGCAACTGATGGCGTTTACCCACTTCGTTATCATTAAAATCATGCGCTGGGGTGATCTTCACACAACCCGTGCCCTTTTCCATGTCGGCGTGTTCATCGCCCACGATGGGAATGCGACGATTTACCAATGGCAAGATGATCTCTTTGCCGATAAGGTCCTTGTAGCGCTCATCGTCAGGGTTAACCGCAACGCCGGTATCACCTAACATGGTCTCCGGACGAGTTGTGGCCACCACCAGATAGTTTTTACCGTCTTTGGTGGTAACGCCATCCGCTAATGGATAACGCAGGTGCCACATGTTGCCTTTTTTGTCTTTGTTTTCCACTTCCAGATCGGAGATGGCGGTATGCAGTTTCGGATCCCAGTTTACCAGGCGCTTACCGCGGTAAATCAAGTCGTCCTGATACAAACGCACGAAGACTTCTTTCACTGCCTCAGACAAGCCATCGTCCATGGTAAAGCGTTCTCTGTCCCAATCGACAGAGGCACCTAAACGACGCAACTGCTTGGTGATGGTACCACCGGACTCGGCTTTCCAGTCCCAGATGCGGTCGATAAAAGCATCACGGCCTAGCTCATGACGGGTTTTGCCTTCTTCATTGGCAAGTTTGCGTTCTACCACCATTTGCGTGGCGATACCCGCGTGGTCAGTCCCCACCTGCCATAATGTGTTGTTGCCATCCATGCGCTTGTAGCGAATAAGCGTATCCATGATGGTGTCCTGGAAAGCATGCCCCATGTGCAGGCTGCCCGTAACGTTGGGTGGCGGGATCATGATGGAATAGGCCTCGCCCTTACCAGAGGGCTTGAAGTAGCCTTTTTCTTCCCATTCCTGATACAGCTGGGTTTCAATATTTTGGGGGTTGAAAGTCTTATCCATTCGGGGTCTCATTCAAATTTTCAGCGGGCCGGGTGTCAAGGCTAAAGCCAGCCGCGCGATAGTGTTTATAACGTTCTCGTGCTTGTTGTTTGCCGTTATCATCGGCGGGCACGAAGTCAATCAGTGTGCGAAATTGTGCGGCAAAGGCAGGCATATCCTGTTGCAAATTGATACACACCTGACGGTTCAGACGATCTGGCTTTTGCCAGTTGATCTCTACAGGTGTGCCCGATTCGGGGCCTTCTCCCGGCAAGTTATGGGGTACAAAGGCATCCACGGGTAATTGCCACAATAACTCATCCATGCGCTCAGCTTGTTTTTGACTGGCGCAGAGGATCAGCACACGTTGTTTTTGACGATAATAATGGGTTGCCACCTCACAGGCAAAAGCTTCCTGAGTGGATTCAGTGGTGGCATCGTTTTGTTGTGTTAACAGATAAAAGGTAACGTTCGGCATAGCCGTGACTAATCTTCCATCTCAATACCGGCGCGATTCATCACAAATTGCGTCAGTAGTGGCACTGGGCGTCCGGTTGAGCCTTTGTTCTTACCGCTGTTCCATGCGGTACCTGCCACATCAAGGTGGGCCCAATGGTACTTTTTAGTGAAACGCGATAAGAAGCACGCAGCCGTAATGGTCCCAGCTGGACGACCACCCACATTGGCCATATCCGCGAAAGGACTCTCGATTTGCTCTTGATAGTCGTCCCACAACGGCAAACGCCAGGCTCTGTCGCCACTTTGCTCAGAAGCATTTACAATTTCATGAGCCAGCGGGTTGTGGCTGCTCATTAAACCCGTGGCGTGCTTACCTAAGGCAATAACACAAGCACCCGTTAAGGTAGCTACATCGATAACCGTATCAGGATCGAAGCGCTCCACGTAGGTCAGTGCATCACATAAAACCAGGCGGCCTTCAGCGTCAGTATTGAGCACTTCCACCGTTTGACCAGACATGGTAGTCAGGATATCACCTGGACGATAAGAATTCGCGTCGGGCATGTTTTCACAGCCTGCGATTACCGCAATCACGTTAACCGGAAGTTGCAACTCAAGAATAGCATGCATGGCACCTAAAACACCCGCGGCACCGCCCATGTCGTACTTCATCTCGTCCATGCCTTCGCCTGGCTTCAACGAAATACCACCGGAATCAAAGGTCAACCCTTTACCGACTAAGACAACGGGATCATGACTGGCAGCGCCACCGCGGTAGTGCATAACTGTCATGACCGACTCATTGTGAGAACCACGCCCTACAGCAAGGTAGGAGTTCATGCCCAAGTTAGCCATTTCCTGCTCACCGATGCGCTCAACGGTGACATTATCATATTGTTTTTCCAGTTCCAGAGCCTGCTCGTACAGGTAAACCGGATTACAGATATTGGGTGGCATGTTAGCCACGTCTTTACAGGTGGCCATACCTTTAGAGATGGCCAGGCCGTGCTCTACCGCACGCTCACCAACCGTCAGCTCTCGGCGAGTGGGTACGTTAAAGACAATTTTGCGCAGTGGGCGACGGGCTTCATCTTTGCGCGACTTCATTTGGGTAAAACGATACAAGGCATCGTTAGTGCTTTCCACAGCCTGACGCACTTTCCAATAGGTATCACGGCCTTTAACGTGCAGCTCTGTTAAGAAACACACAGCTTCCATTGAGCCAGTTTCGTTTAAGGTAGAAATGGTTTTGGCGATGATTTGCTTATATTGGCGCTCGTCCAGTTCGCGCTCTTTACCGCAACCTACAAGAAGAATACGCTCACTGAGCACGTTAGGAACGTGATGCAATAACAGCATTTGGCCGGGTTTGCCTTCCAGATCGCCGCGACGCAATAAATTACTGATGTAACCTTCGCTGATCACATCTAATTGCTCAGCTACCGCCGTTAAACGTCTTGGCTCGAACACGCCTACGACAATACAAGCGCTGCGCTGCTTTTCCGGACTACCGCTTTTTACATGAAATTCCATCGTTGTTCCTCTCTCATTTCAGTAGCCTAAATGGTAAAAATCAGTAAATTTCACCTTTGTGCTACATGCAACCGAACAAAAAAAGTCTTTCGTTGTCGAAAAAGGCAGGTTTACAAGCCCCTCATTCAACGTTCATAATGATAATGTTGGCTTTTTTATTCAGGTAGGGTGCAGTTTTTATTTTTTAAACTTATAAAAATACTTAGTTTACTTAAAAATCCTGTGCTTGCCAGTAAAAATACATCTTTTCGACCGGATAAATCGTGCTCATATTCAGATATCTGTTGAAGGAAACCTTCAAATCTCAACTCGCCGTTTTTCTGGTTTTAATGGCGATTTTTGTTACTCAAAAATTTGTTCGTGTACTGGCAGAAGCATCCAATGGCGATATCCCCGCCGGACTGGTGCTTAATTTCTTGGCACTAAAGACTCCCGTATTAGCAGCTCTGATCCTGCCCTTAAGCGTATTTTTGGGCATTATGCTGGCCCATGGCCGATTGCATGTAGACAGTGAAATGTCGGTTATGCGGGCATGTGGCATCAGCGAATGGTACGTAGCAAGAGTCATGTTGGTGCTGGCGCTGTTCATGTCTTTAGTAAGTGCCTCTTTGACCCTCTGGTTAGCGCCGCTTGCCACCGAAATTGAATATCAATTAGAAGAACAACTCACCGCCGAATCCGGCTTATCTGCTTTACTTCCCGGTCGGTTTGAAGAAACTGCCAACAAAAAAGCCGTACTGTTTGTGCAAGAAATTGATGGTGATAATCAACTTAAAAACGTCTTCGTTGCCCAGCACGATCCGGAAAAAGCCAGCGAAGCCGTACACATTGTGCATTCTGAAGGCGGTTATATTTCCGAAAGCCCGGATGGCTCGCAAAAGTTAATACTCACTTCCGGTAATCAGTACGAGGGCAAACTGGGCATGCGAGATTATCGCGTAGTGGAATTCGACGAATATCAGGTACAAATTGCCTTGGGAGAAGCGCAAGCTGAACAGAAGCGCCGCAAGTTGAGTGCCTATTCCACCGAAACCCTGATGCAAGAAAACAGCCTGGATGCCATTGCTGAATTTCAATGGCGCATTGCCATTCCTTTATCTATTCCATTTTTAGTGATCATCGCCGTGCCACTTAGCTCGGTTGATCCGCGCCAGGGCCGCTTTGGCCGCTTGTTTCCGGCCATCTTATTGTATTTAGGGTATTTCCTGCTGCTGATGATGGGCCGTGAAGTACTGGAAGATGGCAAAATCCCGCCGCAACTCGGCCTTTGGTGGGTGCACATTGTGATGTTGTTGGTGGGCATGGTGCTAATCCTCAAGGGGCGAACCTTGGGCGTGAAAGTGCGGGCTAAATTCAGGGGGCTGCGCAGTGTTTAAAATCGTTGATTGGTACCTGGCACGCACGTTATTGGGCACCACCTTTCTGAGCCTATCAGTACTGGTAGGGCTTAGCTCATTAATCAGCTTTATCGAACAGCTTAAAAAAGTCGGTACAGGTAACTACGACCTGACCGTCGCAGCTGTCTATGTGTTTTTATCCATGCCCCGTGAAATAGAACAATTCTTCCCAATGGCAACCTTAATTGGCGGTTTGACCGGGATGGGCATGTTAGCCAGTAGCAGCGAACTGACGGTGATGCAGGCGTCCGGATTAAGCCGCTGGAATATCATTATGTCGGCCATGAAATCAGCACTGGTAATGGTGTTATTTGTTATGGCTCTTGGTGAATGGGTAGCCCCCACCACAGAAGCTAAGGCCAAAGAGATCCGCGCTCAGGCTATTTCCGGTGGTAGTCTGTTTGCCACAGATCGCCTCACATGGGCTAAAGATGGCGACAAGTTCGTCAGTATTGGCGAAGTAATTGATAAGGACACGCTGCGAGATATCACGGTATACGAATTTGATGAGCAGCGCAGGTTAACCCAGATCACGGTAGCTAAAGAGGCCCATTTTGATAGCGATGCCTGGCGTCTGGAGCGGGTTAGATTCACTAAAATAAATGGCCGAGTTACTACCACGTCAGAATATGAGTCACAATGGGTGTCGACCCTGACACCGGACAAACTCGGTGTTGTAACCGTTAAACCTGAAGCCCTGTCCATCTCAGGTTTAAATGATTATATCCAATACCTGAATAACAATGGTCAAGATTCGTCCCGGTATACTCTGGCGTATTGGCGTAAGCTACTGCAGCCGATTTCCGTGGGAGTCATGCTCTTAATGGCGTTATCGTTCGTTTTCGGCCCACTGCGCAGTGTTACCATGGGGGCCCGAATTATCATGGGTGTACTCACTGGGTTTGGCTTCTTTATCAGTAATGAAGTATTCGGCCCACTGAGTTTGGTATATCAGGTACCGCCATTTTTAGGTGCGCTATTGCCCAGTGTGGTTTTTGCCTTTGTGGCGATGCAACTACTCAAGCGGCAATAAATACTGACAGGCAACAGGTTGCCTGTCTGCAATTACCAGTTTTTATGATCATTGGCTTCTTTAGATAACACCCGTATCTCGGTGCTGGCCAGCCTATCTTGTAAAGATTGTTTGTTTTTAAAGTCGAGCAATACTAACAAGGTACCCAAACCGCCGATAGAGCAAAGCATACGCAAAAAAGCGCGGCCGTAGCCCATAGGCTTATCGTTGGTGCTATAAAGACGCATGCGCCAGGCGCGCATACCAATAGTTTGGCCACCATTGCGCCAGAACCAGACAAAAAAGCCCACCACCCATGACAACACCCAGACCTGAACTATGGTGCGATACAATACCGAGTTTTGAATAATATCGCTGACGTGCTCCATTCCTTGTTTATCCAGCACGCCATTCTCAAATAACAGTATCAGGCTTACCGTCATCACCATTGCGGCCACCATTCCCACGGCAACTGCCACCAGAAGGTCGTATACCATGGCTGCCAAACGGCGTAAAAAACCAGCTCGGGGAAATTTGTTCTGCATTCATTGCACTCCAGTCAAACTGGCTGAATTCTATCAGTTAAACCATTGTGGTACTAATACAGCAATTCCCGCTCCTGAGCTCCCAGGCGGCCAGGCGAATCAATAATCAGGCGAATTTCAGCGGTACAACAAACCCTTAACGTCTTTTCGGTAAGCGCGAAAGTACGCTTTAAGATCTTCCATGATCAAGTAATTCAAAGGCACAATAAACAGGGTGATCAAGGTACAGAAAACAATACCAAAGCCCAAGCTCACCGCCATCGGGATCAGAAATTGCGCTTGGGTGGATTTTTCGAATAGCAGAGGCATCAAGCCGACAAATGTGGTCATTGAGGTAAGCAATACAGGCCTGAAGCGCCGACTACCGGCCTGAAAAGCCGCCGTTTTAACACTCATGCCTGCGACACGTCGCTGGTTAATGTAATCCACCAGCACTAACGAGTCGTTCACGACCACTCCGGATAGGGCCAGCATGCCCATAAAACTCAACAAAGTTAAATCAAATCCCAATAGCCAGTGCCCCAGAATAGCCACAACAATGCCAAATGGAATAATGGCTAATACAATAAAAGGTTGCAGATAGGATTTAAGTGGGATGGCCAACAAGATATACACCAACAGTATCAAGGCCCCAGCACCGCCCAACAATCCACGAGTCGATTCTTTTTGCTCTTTTGCCTCACCCTCCAGTGAATAGCTGACACCAGGCAGGCTGGCGGTCTGATCAGCTAACCATTGCGCGATTTCTGCTTGCACGATATTCAAGTCACCTGATGTCTTATCAAAATCAGCCGTCACGGCAACTGTCCGCTGCCGATCAATGCGCAAAATAGCCTGCGGACTCATTGCCGATTGCAATTCGGCAACTTGCCAAAGGGGCACCCGTTTGTCAGCGTTTGCGTTTCCGGGCAGCGATATCATCATGTTTTCCAAAGTGCTCAACGATTTACGTGCAGACAAAGGGTAGCGCAACATGACCCGCACTTCTTCTCTGTCTCTTTGTATTCGTTGCACCTCATACCCGTATATGGCCTGCCTGACTTGCCTTGCGATACTATCGAGATCCAACCCCAGCAGGTGCGCCTCAGGTTTAAGCAATAGCTGTAACTCCTCTTTGCCATCGGATAAGGAATCTTCAATATCAAAAACACCAGAGTAGCCAGCGAGGTGCTCGGTTAGAGATTGGGTTAAGGCTTGCAATGAGGCGGTATTGTGTCCTTTGAGTTCAATATCGATAACGGCGCCTCGCCAGCCACCAATTTCCGCTTTGTAATTGAGTTGCTCCGCACCGGGTACCTCGCCAACACGTTTTCGCCATTCATTAA
This sequence comes from Planctobacterium sp. AWM4_229, assembly GCF_056160305.1. Classification (NCBI taxonomy): domain Bacteria; kingdom Pseudomonadati; phylum Pseudomonadota; class Gammaproteobacteria; order Alteromonadales; family Alteromonadaceae; genus Planctobacterium; species Planctobacterium sp. AWM4_229. Next base: position 295,305 of record NZ_JBSWWX010000002.1, read on the forward strand.
CAATGTCCTGAGTTTTAACATTGAGGATACGCTGCTCAGGAGGTACTGTTTCTACCCTTACTCGACCGGCAGCGGCGTTGGCACCACCACTCACGGCGTAGATATTGCTGATCACAGATTGTCCGGAAACCGGATCGCGATACAGCTCACGCAGATCTGAGGCGTGCTGTACCATCGCTGTCACAATCTGGTCGGTAGTCTCGAATGATGTGCCAGCTGGCATGATCACATTAGCCGCCGCCACTTCGCTTTGAATACGCGGAAAAAACACAAATCTGGAGTGGCCGCTAAACAAAGTACTCAGCACAACAATAAAAACGCCAATCATGAGCATGACAGAGGCATAACGCCAACGCATTGCCACAGAGAGCGCCGGTTGATAAAGGGTTGAGATCAGCCAATCTAACGACCCTGCTATGGTCTGTTGCACTCGTGAAAACGCCGAGGTTTTATCCGCCTGAGGGCGCACGTGTTTTAAATGCGCAGGTAAGATCAGCTTAGACTCAACCAGCGACAACAGCAGCACCGGAATGACCACATAGGTGATGGAGGCATACCAGCTTGCCCGACCATTCAGATAGAGCAGCGGTAAAAAAGCGGCAACGGTTGTCAAAATGCCAAAGGTTACCGGAACAGCGACTTCTCTGGTGCCTACAATGGCGGCTTGCAAAGGCGCTTCCCCCCGCTGCAAATGGCTGTAAACGTTCTCGCCAGTTACGATAGCGTCATCCACCACAATCCCCAGCACCAGAATAAAGCCGAATAAACTCATCATGTTAATACTGACACCAAAAAGCGGCATAAAGATAAAGGTACCCAGAAAACACATAGGAATGCCCATACAAACCCATAGCGCCACGGAGGGCCGGAGAAACAAAGCCAACATCACCACCACCAACACCGCTCCCTGCAAGGCACTTTGAGTGAGTGTTGCCAGTCTGGCCTTAATGGGTTTGCTGCGATCCCGCCAATAGTCCAGTTTCAGACCTGGCGGAAGTTGTGCTTGTTTAACATCAATGTAGTCGCGCACTGCCTGTGTCACATCCATAATGTTCTGATTTCCAGTGCGAAATACTTCGATCTCGATTGCAGGCTCACCGTTAAAATGCGTCTTACGCGGTGACTCTTCAAAGCCATCCCGAATTTGGGCAATATCTCCTAACCTGAGCATGACCCCGTCGGCACTGGTAACCATGGGGATTTCGGCAAAGGCGTCGCCGTATTCGGCCTTGCCTATGGTGCGAATAAAAATGTCCCCACCCTCGGTTTTCAGGTTGCCAGCAGACATGTCTTTCGCGTTATCGGCAATGATGTCTGCCACCTCAGCGAGACTCAAGCCGTATTCTTGCAATACCAGTTCCGGTATTTCGATGGCAATTTCAAAGGCGGTTTTATTATCCAGTTCCACCAGCTTGACATCGGGCAGTTGCAGCAATTCGTCTTTGATATGCTCTGCTTGTCGATGCAAAGCCAGCATTTCCGCATTACCATAGAGCATTACCCCGATGGCATCGCGCCTTCTTTGCGATATTTGTACTGTGAGTTTTTCAGCGTCCACGGGCAAACCAGAGATGCTATCTACTCGTACTTTTATATCCTCCAGAAGCTCTCTGACCGCAAATCCATCTTCCACCTGCACAACAACTGAAGCGCGCCCTTCCTGACTGCGAGAAGTGATTTGTTGTATCCCCTCCAGATCTTGAATGGCCTCTTCCATTTTGATGGTTATCCCCGACTCGACCTCGTGGGGGGAGGCACCGGGCAGTGACATTTGTATACTAATATCCCGGGATTCTACTTCAGGGAACATGTCTACCGGAACCTTTGTGGTCATGAAGTACCATCCGGATAACATAACGACCACTAACAGCACATTGGCTGCCACATCATTTTTGGCAAACCAGCTGATCATCTGGCCCCCTCTTTAACTGTGGCAACACTCAACTTAGTTTCTGACATCACAGGTACTTCGTTTGACAGAACATCAACGATGCGCAATGGGGTATCATTAGGTAGCTTTGAGGTAGGGGTCACTACCAACCACTCAGATTCGCGCAATGGCTCGGCCTGTGGTTGCTCTGCCAGTTCAATCCCTGGCGCATTCGGCTCATGTGCAGCGACTGCAGATACAACAACCGAATGCGGATCAGACCAGATGGGCTGAATCTGACGCTTTTGCAGCCTGTCATTATGCGCAATGCCAACGGTTGAGGCCTGAGACACGGCTTTTCTTGGCAGCACAAACACCTGCGCATATTCGCGTCCCTGAATACGTGCTTTCACAAATTGACCGACTCGCATGGTGGCTTGCAGGGAGTTCGCAATAAATGGGTTATCGATTCTGGCAACCAGGTAAAGCATGCGAGTGTTGGAATCGAAGACATCTTCTGAGCGCACGATTTTGCCCTTCCAACGATGCGTTGCATTGCCCATTTCGGTTTCCAGCACCACCTCCATGGGCTGATCGGGTAATGTGTCCAGTTGCAGATGCGCCAGATCTGATATTTTAACAGGTAAACGCACTTCCGCAGCGGCTGTGCTGTATATGCTGGCCAGTAACTCAGAGGCATCAACCACCTGACCAAGCTCGATATTTTGCTGCAGTATTTTGCCATCAAAGGGCGCTGTTATCCGGGTCCTTTGTAAATCGATTCTTGCCTTGCGCAAGCGCGCTTGTGCAGCTTGCAATTGCGCTTTAGCCGCTGCCACTTGTGGCTCCCTAAGCGCTAAACTTCGGGCCGCATCGGTTTCTGGTAGTTGATTCCACTGTTGCGCGGCATATTCCACCTGTGCCAGTTCTCGCGTGTAGTCTAGTTGAGCACTAGCCACTTCCGCCGCTGCGATATTGAGGTTAATTTCAAATTCAGTGGCATCCAGTCGCAACAACTCTTCACCTTCGGTAAATCGCTGTCCGGGGCGGATGTTATCGGAGATCCATACCACTTTGCCGGCAACTTCTGACATCAATTCGCTATGACGCATGGCGCGAACGGTGCCAAATGAATTAATCCAGACCCGATAAGACTGGCGCTTTAATGGCAAAGCTTCTACCGCAACTGCAACCGCACCCGGCGAGCTATTTTTCGGAGCGACTGGGCCACTATTCACAATATACGCCACCAGTCCGAAAGCGCACATTAGTATCACCAGAGTGACCGCAAGGTGCGTCCACCAATTCACCTTGGTTGTATCTCTGCATTCAGGGTCGATTGTCTTTTGTGTTTCTGGATTCAAAAAAAGCTCCGGGAAAAATAGGAGTCAACTACGCCGAAAGCAAACCGTGCCAATGGGAAAAGTTTCCCATCAGCACGGTTCTCGGGCACCCGTTGTATTGGTTAAAAGAACTGGATTGTTGCTTAACGCAGATCATCCCAGGCCTTGTATTCACCCAACAGTTCGCCGTCTCTAATAGGGCCGCTCGCCTCGGGTTCATTAAGCAAAATCTTTTTCCCATTGGATTTGGTTAAGGTGAAGGCATCGTATATTTGGCCTAACGGATCGATTGACTCAATTCGCATCTGGTTGCCTTCAATATTCACCACGCTGAAAATGGGCGTTTTGTTGCCGTAGCGAGTCAATTTGAATTCCTGATCGGTTTCCCTGGCATAACGCTCCCAGCCCGCCACTTTGGTATCACCACGCTTGGTGGACGATGCTGTGATCACAAACACGGTATCCACTTCCTGCGCATCACCAATGCTAAATCTCTCCAGTTCATCTCCCCGGGCGGCTCGCTGATAAGTGTGCCGATGTCCGGTGATCACCAGATCAATATCGTTTTCCCGCAATACTTTAAGCAGCGCGGTTCGGCGTTTTTTGGCACCGGGATGCTCTCGTCCCCCAACAAAGGAGTACAGAGGATGATGCATGGTCACCACTTTCCAGCTGGCATCTGAGGCTTTGAGGTTTTTGTCCAGCCATATCATCTGCTTATCGAATTCGACTCCGGAACTATCGATAGCGAAGATGTGTAGATCGCGGTTGTAGCGCACCTGATAAGTGGTTTCTTGCAAATCAGGTGGCAAATCGGGTGACAACGGCAGATTAAATTGTGGTCGCCATACATTGGTAACAGCACGTGGAGCCTGGAATAATTTGCGCAGGCGTCGCTCCGTTATTTCAGGAGGGGTGAAGTTGATATAGTCATGATTGCCCGGCACAGGCAGCGAGGGCACCATTTTGTAGCTGCGCCCCCCGGCAGCAAACCACTCAGCCCACTCTTTGTCGTAGGTACCTTTGTTGGTGAGATCACCTCCGTGGACATAAAATTGCGCATCAGGTGCTGCTTTGTAGGCTGCCGCTATAGTGCGACTCACGTGCGAGCGAATACTGGTTTGTGCATCACCAAAAAATACGAACTGAACTTTACCCTCTGCGGGTGCTGTTTGTAACTGATACCATGGACTCCACATCCCTCGGGCACCGCGCACCCGATAGGCGTAAAGGGTATTGGGCTGCAAATCGGTGAATTTGACCGAATGATGGATCACCGGCTCCAATCCTTGATTATAGATAAAGGAAAATTTGCCATTGGGGCCCATCACGTGATCCAGGTGCACTAGTTCAGATGTCGCGGTTTGCGTGTCGGCATTTAAATCAAATCTGGCATCCGGGGTTGCCGGTGCTATCTGAGCAATGGTTTCACCCACCAGTTGGTTGGTGCGCCAGGTCACGGCGAAACTGCTAGTGGGATCATCGGTTACCGTGGCAATGATGCGATCCGGCCATTGCGTAGGAGCCTGCCAGGGTGGAAGAAGTGGGTTTGCCAGGACCACAATGGGGAATAGCAACAGCAAGGTCGCTCCACAACGAAATAATACAGAAATCATGTTTAAGTCTCGTAATTTACTTTAGGTCGTACCAGTCTTTGTAAGGCAGCGTATTGTTAAAAGTACGCGTTTCCGCATAAGCCTCAGGCTGGTTTTGCAGGTATTTTTTGCCCTGTTCATCTTTGCTCAAAATAAAACTGTCGTAGCGCACGCCAGAGACAGTGTGTGCCACAAAAGTCAGCTTATCTTGTGCGACCCGAACAACCTGGAACAACGGAGTGTTTTGCCCGCTGCGCTCTAGATCGCGCCGAGAGTTAGCAAAGCCGCCGAAATCGCCGTCTTTGTCGCCTGGCTTGGCACCCGTCGTTAACAATTGTTTGAGTCCTTGATTCATGGCACCAAATTTGGCACCAGAGGCTGAAATGGTATACACGGTTTTAACAGGCTGATTGTTATCTTCTGTGGTTTCCAGATAATCAACACTACGCATATAGCTGTGCACATGCCCGGTCATCACCAGGTCGACGTCGTGTTTTTCAATCACTGGCATAAGGGCTTTTCGACGCGCAATATCGCGCTTCACCCGCAAAAATTTTTCCGGCAAAAAGAAGGGGTGATGCATGCTCACCATATTCCAACGCGTCGTACTTTTGGATAACCCTTGATCCAGCCAGCTGGCCTGGGCAGCAAAATCTTCACTGGTTAGTGCTGAATCCACCACGAATATCGTTAGCAAATCGCCGAAGCGATATTGATAGTTGGACTCCCGCAAGTGTTCTGGTAGTGATTTATCAACAGGTAAGCTGAACTGCTTACTCCAGATAGGTGTGCGCACCCGGCCGTGTTTTTTGCCATTGCGCAGCACCGAAACATTCTCGTGATTACCGCGTACCGGGATAACCGGAATCGTGGCATGGATAAAGCTGCCAGCGGCAAACCACTCGGCCCAATTGTAGTCACTATCGCCCTTGTTGGTTAAATCACCGGCATGGAGAAAAAAGTTTGCTTCCGGTACCTGTTTATAGGCAGCGCGGATAGTGCGAGACCAATGAGAACGCACGCCATTTTGCGAGTCACCGAAATAGACAAATTCGATATCCCCTTGCACCGGCGCTGTTTTGGTGTAAATCCATTCGCTCCACTTGCCTCTTGCACCTTGCACCCTGAAGGCGTACTGAGTATCGGGCGCAAGATCATTAAATCCAACGCTGTGATAGTGCACTTTCCCCAATCCACCATTTTCAACACTTTCATGGATGCCATTGGGTGTCGGCATACTTTCCAGGTTGAGGCTTTCGACTTTGGCTCTTTTGGTAATGGCTAAGCTATCGAATCGGGCAGCGTCATTGGCAGGGGTGATTTGCGCAATGCTGGTGCCCACAGTATCGTCGGTACGCCAGGTAACATAAAAGCCCGTAGCGGGATTTTCAGCCGGATTTACCACGATGCGATCCGGCCAGGCACTGGCTTTTTGCCAGTGGGCAGCTGGCGAATCTGATGCGTGTGCACTTCTGAGCAAAACGCACATCATTAACAGCATCAGCGTCAGATAAGCACAAAAAATTCGTTTTAACATGTATTGTTCTCCGAAATCGACAACAGGGGCACGGGCCCCTGTTCAAACAAATGCGCTTAAAAAGATGTGGAAGCAGTCAAACTGTAAATACGACCTTCGGTCTCAGAATCTCTGAGACGATTGGACACATCGTAATACTCGTGGCTGCGAGTCTCCGTGACATTGAGCACATCAAAAGACAATCGCCAGCCGTTCTGAAAGTAATAACGAAAGGCAAAATCCAGACGCCCTGCACCCGCACCATAAATGGCATTGGTATCGTTAAACCCGTCACCATCAGCATCTGTGGCGGCAGTTTCATCCAGGTAGTCGCTGCGATAGTTGTAGGACAGACGTGTGCTCAGCTCGTCAGTTTCGTAGTACAGCGCAATATTGTAGGTATCTTTTGAAGCACCTAAGAAAGAACGTTCAGTGCCATCGATGTCTTTGAATACCGAATCGGTATAGGTGTAGTTCATCATAGTACCGAAGTTTTGCCAGAATCCGGGCAAAAAGGTAAAGGGCGTCTGAAAACTGAGTTCTACCCCTTGAGCTTCTGCTTCTCCGGCATTGCGGAAGCTGGATACCAGGTAATCCTCATCCAGTGTTGCCCCTTCGATTTCATTACCCGATTGTAAGAATGAGGTTTCAGCGATAAAGTTCTGCACGTCTTTGTAGAAAAAACCAATCGACGCAAGCCCCTCGGATTGCTCACCAAAATAGTATTCCAGGCTGAAGTCATATTGCCAGGCCAGAAACGGATCCAGTTCAGGATTACCGCGAGACACTCTGGCCTCTTCATTGTCGATCTCAACCACTGGGCGGATCTCATCAATAGTTGGCAGTGTCATGCCTTTAGCCACCGCAAAACGATACAGTAAATTTGCCTCTGAACCTTCCGACAAAATCAGGTTAAACGAAGGCAAGGTGTTGGTGGTAGAGCCGTCGAGATTGGCCACATTGCCCTCCTGCAGCTCTCCGTCTATTTCCAGTGCACCATCACCTTGAGAGTCTGTTTTAACATGTCTCAGCCCAACGTTACCTCTGACATAGTATTTGCCGATATCCGCTTCGTAGTCCGCCATAAAATAAAGCGCCAGATTGTCCTCTTCAATGTCATAACGGTTGGTATCATTAAATTCGATGTTGTTTGAGGGCACGTTGAATTGTTGTAAAAAGCTCAGAGGATCGGCACTCACCCAGCTAGTCAAAAATCCTTCCGAGCCCAGCCCAAAGGCATAGTCATCAACAAAAAAGTTGGGGTCGCCATTGGCATAGGTAATATCTTCCGCTTCACCATCACCGTCAAAATCGAACTCTGTTGGTCCTTTGGTGGAGCCCTGGCGACGGGTAAACTCAGTTAAACGGTTTTTCACCCCACCGTATATAGCTGTAAAAGGGCCAAACTGAATATCTCTCTCGATATCAAGTTGAACACTGGTTTCATCGATAGCGATGATACGTCGTTGCCAATCCATTTCCCGAACAGAAACATCCTCTGCGGACAAATTGGCTGCGGTGGTGGTAAAACTGGGGAAGTTCTCGTTAATAGCGACGTTGTACGAGCCTAAATCATCCTTACCAACACGCGCTCGCACTCGCCCTTGCAAGCGATCCTCTTCGCTTTCAGAGATACTCAATTTACCGCCAATCGACCAGAAACCGGAAGTCCAGTCAGCACCAAGGGTGACTCCCGTCGTTTCGAGGTCGATATCGCGGGTAAAGCTATTAAAATCCACCCGATGGTCTTGAAAAGTCCCTTCCACTAAGGTGTTGGTGGCCGGATCAACCGTGCCCGATAACAGTTCGCCACGACGAAATTCCGCCTCAATGCGACTAAAGTTTTCATCGCGACTTTCATTAATGTGGATCAGGTCAGCATGCAACTCCAGCATATCCGTAGGCCTGGCCTGAATCGCCATATTAATATTGTATCTGGGACTTTCTCCCCAACGCGCTTCTTGACGAATTGCTCCGGCATAATAAGACCCTACTAGCGCTTGAGCTTCCGGGTCATCGGGGTTGGCCAGCATGCCTTCGTCAACTTCAAGCCAATTGTCGGTGTTTTGAACGCGATCGATGCGTCGGTCTTGTTTTTCGTAGTTGGCTGAAAACAGGATACCAACACGCTCATCCGCAAATACGTCGGCAAAAAAACCACTGATAGAAGGCTGACTATCATCTTTGAATTCAGAGCTGCTTAACCCGGCCTGGAAGCCAATTTTGCGTTCACCCACGTCCAATGGCTTTGGGGAGCTCAAACGCACGATACCTCCCAATCCACCTTCATCGTCCTTAGCTGTGGGCGATTTGACGACCTCAATATTTTGAAACAGCTCAGAACTAATACCGGAAAGTACCGCTGCTCGCTCAGGATCTGAGGAGTCCGAGGTTAAAAACGTAGAACGACCGTTAACTTCAACCCGCGTAAAGGTAGGATCTAAACCGCGGATGGTAACAAACTCACCTTCCCCGTTGTTGCGGGTCAATGAAACGCCGGAGATACGTGCTATCGCTTCAGCCACGTTTTGATCCGGAAACAAACCCACATCTTCGGCAGTGATGGCATCGATAAACTGGTTGGCGTTCTGTTTTTGTGCAAGCGAGCTGGCGAGACTGCCCCGAAACCCTTTTGATACCACTTCCACCATTAATTCAGCATCAGGGGTATTGTCAAAGCTCGGGCGAATCAAACTGGATTCAGGGACTTCAGGGGCATCCGGTTGATAAATAATAATGGCGCCGTTTTCAAAACGCGCTTCTAATCCGGTTGCTGAAAGAATTCGGCCCAGCGTCTCCTGAACGGTGAAATTGCCATTAACTGCCGAAGAGGTTTTATCCGCTATCAGCTCTGAAGGTGCTAAAACCACCAGGTCGGTTTGTTTGGAAAAAGTCGCCAGTGCTTCATGCAGCGGCATGGCAACAATTTGCAATTGGTGTTGTTGTTGCAATACTGCGTTATCCGCAAGCACACTTGTGGGAAAAGCTGCCGCTACCGCAGACGATATCAAAGCTACTTTGAGAAATTTATTCACTGGTTTCATGTTCAGTAATCACTTAGTTAGTTGCTGTTCCATTTCCGCCTGGGCTGCTTAGTGCAATAAGCAACCTGCGGATTTACATCAACAATGACGCGGTGCATAACCAGATTTTTCAGCTTTTTAGTAATGTCATAAAAGTTTAAAGATTCGGATATTTTAATTACCAGACAATGCCTTAACTTTACACTTTGGTAATAATAATCTTGCCATCTTCGCGTTTTATGACGTCGATATCGTCACTCATACTCAAACCCGCGAGGAAGGTATCCAGCTGTTCGAGCCGAAATGAACTATTGATAGCCTTGTGTTTCAGACTGTCAGATGCGATGACAATGCCGGGCGGATAATACAGATTGAGCCGCTCAGCAATCGCATCCAGAGTTTGATTATTAAAATTAAATCGCTTGTCTCGCCAGTTGCCAATTAATTCGCCATCTACCTTGGCCACTTCGGTCAGTCCTTTGGTGTCCGAATAGGTAATCGCTTCCCCGGCAGTTAACACTCGATTTTTCACTCTGTTATAGTAGATGGCCTGCATGTCTGTTATTTCCACAGCGCCTTGTGCCACCTCCAGTTGCAGACTTGTAGACAATGCCTGAACAGCAAACTCGGTACCCAATACCTTTATCTGTGTTTCGTCATTAGTTACAACGAAAGGTCGGGTTTTGTCGTGTGCCACGTCAAAGTAGGCTTCCCCTTTGTGCAATCGCACGTTTCTCTGCTGTTCTTGTAAAGACACCACTAACTGGGTGTTGCCCCCCAAAGTGATCACACTGCCATCGGTTAACTCAATCTGGTTAATTTCCCCTACCTGGGTGGCATATATCTGAGTTTCGACAATAGGATCTGGTTGCAAAAACCAACCAAAAAACAACGCAATAAGTAAAGAAAAAGCCAACACTGGCGCACGCCAGTCAATGGACAACCAGGAGCTACTGCGTTTTTTCCCACCGGGCTGAGCCTTGGTTGTTGAGCTTTGCTGTGTTGAGCTTTGCTGATGTGCCTGCAGTGTTTCCGACTGCGGTAGGTGCTGCCACAAAGCCTGCATCTGTCGGTAAGCATTGCGATGTGCTTCACTTTCCGCCAACCAGTTATCAAATTCGTTTTTTTCTTGTTCAGGCAAAGGCTTATCAGCTTGTTTAAGCAACCACTGTGATGCCTGTTCCAGTATACGTTCGTCCATTATTCCCTCTCCATGTCGATAGCCAACTGGGTCAGTGCTTTACTGAGCTGACGACAAATATCTGCCAATGAATACCCGGTAACTTGCGCTATTTCCTGATAGGTTTTGCCTTCAATGCGGTGCATTGTCAAAATGCGCTGCTGCTTCTCCGAAAGTTGCGCAATGCTGCTTTCGACATTGTTCAACTGTCGCTGTGAAAGCAGCATTGCTTCTGGATCGGAAATTTGGGTGGGCATTTCCGCTTGTGGCTCCTGAGTAAGATATTTTTCCGCAGTCACCTCTTTGCGATGCTCGTCAATCACCTGATTGTGAGCAAGCCGATACAGATACGCCTTGGGATTCTCAACCGCATCCTGATCTTTCATTTGAGCAAACTTTACAAATGCATTTTGCACAGCATCTTCAGTGTCGACCCGGCTGTGATAAAACTTTTGCTTTAAAATGGCGCACAGATCAGTCCAGTGATTGCGGTAAATCTCAGTCAAACTGTGTTTTTTAGGCGGGCGCATGTTCAAAGTCGGAACGGATGTTAACAGAGAGCCTGGTCCCTCGTTAACCGGGGGATCATCTTCATTAATGGAAACTGCGAGATTATGTGCCTGGGATGTCATTTTCTTCAACCAGTTAGCATGAGATTTCATTGAATTGTCTTATTTAAGGGCACCCCGTTTCTCGATTAAGCCGGTGTGTTAGAAACGACACAAATAGACGAAAATCAGGCCTGCGCTTATGAGACGTGCAGCGCTGCAAAATTTTTCAGTTATTTTGAAAAAAGTTTGAAAAGGGCGTATTCACGCCCTGAATCGCTTTGATAAAAAGCCGGGCTTAATTGCGCAAACTCCAGCTAAATTGAGCTGCGAGCGGTAAATGATCACTACGCTCATCACCTTTATCATCCACAAAAATGCCTTCAACAAACTCCAAATGCTCTGCCGTCAGTTGTACTGAGTCACCACTTTTAAATGCGATGCGGTCCGGCTTTGGAAAATGGTATTTACAACCATCAAGGGGATCGGAGTAGGCTGAACCATGAGTAACCTCACAGACAAACTGCATTGATGTCGCACTTAGAAACTCCTGCACGATTTGCAAAAACTCTGGAGACTTGTCTTTGGTCTCGTCATGCCAGCTCAGATTATAATCACCGGCAACAATCACGGCATTTCCGGCGGAATGGGTATTGATGTAGTTGGCCAGTTGTCTCATGGCAACTCGCTTCGCCTTGATATCGCCGTCCTGGCCACCCGCATCGTTGTGCATGTTATACACATCGATCATGATGTCATTGGCCAGGTGATGTCGCTGAAATGTAAATCCTTTTTCGGTATAACAATCAATATCATAACAATCGTTCCAGTCTTCCCGATCGAAGCCATTGTTCTTATCGAAGGGCAAGGTGGATAATCGCACAAGGCCGCTACCAAAGCTGGTGCGTGAGCCACGATGATGATCGGAGCGATAGGGGTATTGTGCTTCGGATAAATAATCGCGCAATTTGTCGTGTTTATCCTTGATAAACAGCTCCTGCATATTGACGATATCGTAGTTGAGGGTATTCAGGGTTTTAACGATGTTTTTAAAATCGTTTTTACTGTTGCCACCAATGGATTCGGGAAAGCCATCCACATTGTAAGCCATGACGCTGATAGTGCCGCTAGTTGCCGTCTCCTGTGAGCCTTCATAGGAAAGCCCTTTTGAGCTGCGCTTACCATTGGGCCAGAGGTCGCCGATCAATCCGGGTATATCCGAGGCCACAACCCAAGGGTCAACATCAGCAACTGCGGATGCCGAACACAGCATCATCGACAATGCCATTGTGAGTTTTTTCATTTTCATCTCCAGTGAATTCGTTTTGTAAGTTTCTTTGTGTCTGCTGCAAAACAACAAACACAAAGACGACGAATAGCCGAGGAGGAATTTTCTCGATTCAAAAATGTTTCATGGAAATGTCATGAATTGCGGACGCGACTCATGCAACAGGCACGAGCATGCCCAATTGTGAACACAAGATAGCGAAAAGAGAGCATCACTGACTTATCAGAAAGTTGCCCGGCTGCGCTAAGGCTCCAGAATCGCCTTCAAAAGGATCCGACGATTTGTCTTTTAGACCCACTCCAGACAGGCCCAGCTTTCTGGATTCCATGATAAGCCAACAACATTTAGCTGTGGCATGTTCAATGCTCAAACCCGCTGGTCGAATATTGGAAATACAATTGCGGTTCGCGTCAGTCAGTCCGGATTTGGGCGCAAAGGTATAATAAATTCCTAAGCTATCAGGAGAGCTTAGTCCCGGCCTTTCCCCGACAATCAAAACCACCGTCCTGGCATGGAGTAGTTCGCCTATTTCGTCACCAATAGCTACCCGACCCTGCTCCACGATGCAAATTGGCGACACGGACAACTGATTGTCCTCTAGCTGTTTAATCAAACTATGACACAACTGACTGCCCTGAGTTTGCACTGCCACAGAAGACAGCCCATCAACTAGCACGATAGCAACATCGTATTTCTTCGTTTGGTGGTTTTGTTGTATTAGTCGCTCAACCGATGAAAGCGCTAAACGGCGGCCTAAGTCAGGCCGCTGCAAGTACTCACTTCTATTCTGAGCTTTGCTATGTAAACGAACATAAGGCAAAGCCATTTGCTGTAACTCCTGTTCCAGTGCCTCAAAATTGAGCGGTATATGTACCGCATCTCTGGCCGCAGCGTGATCAACATTAAACTGCAATTGATGCCTGGTGGGTAGACTCCCCCCCGCTCGCCCCAAACCGATTCGGGCTTGCGTAAAACGCTTCAGCTCATGCCAGCGATCATTTTGATAAGGCGTATTTTCAGGCAATTGATGATGCTTAGCTGGGTTGGTTTTTTCGCTCATGTTACTCACCTACCTTCAACGCTGCATAAGAGGACTCAAAAGGTCCCAGTTGTCCGGTACGCGTCAGTCGTCCATCAGCTTCAAATATTTGCATTTTTTGTAACCAAGCTAAAAATTCAGGTGCGGGTTGCTTAGCCAACACCTCTCGGATGTACAAGGCATCGTGGAATGAGGTGGTTTGATAATTGAGCATAATGTCGTCGGAACCGGGAATACCCATAATAAAATTCACGCCAGCCACGCCTAATTGTGTCAACAACATGTCCATATCGTCCTGGTCAGCCTCCGCGTGGTTGGTATAACAAACGTCGACTCCCATGGGTAAACCTAATAACTTGCCGCAAAAATGATCTTCCAGGCCGGCCCGAATTATTTGCTTACCGTCATACAAATATTCAGGCCCGATAAAGCCCACTACCGTGTTTACCAATAAGGGTTTATAGCGTCTTGCCACTGCATAGGCACGTGCCTCGCAGGTTTGTTGATCAATCCCATGATGGGCATTCGCTGATAAGGCACTACCCTGGCCCGTTTCAAAATACATGACATTGTCACCCACGCTGCCGCGCTGCAATGAAAGCGCGGCATCATAGGCTTCATCTAAAACCGACAGTGAAACGCCAAAACTCTCGTTAGCACCCTGCGTACCGGCTATGGACTGAAAAACGATATCAACAGGTACGCCATTATTGATGGCCTCTAATTGCGTAGTGACATGAGTTAAGACGCAGGACTGAGTTGGTATTTGATAGTGAGTAATGACATCGTCCAACATGTGCATTAATTCTGTCACCGCAGCATAGTTGTCACTGGCCGGGTTAATACCAATCACAGCATCACCATTGCCATAAAGCAAACCATCGAGAATACTGGCAGCGATACCGGAAATATCGTCGGTAGGATGATTGGGTTGCAAACGGGTTGCCATATGACCTGCAAGCCCAAGAGTATTGTTAAACTTGCTGATCACCTCACATTTTTGTGCCACCAAAATTAAATCCTGGACTCGCATGATCTTACTCACCGCGGCCACCATCTCAGGCGTCAGGCCGGCGCGTATTTCCATCAGAGCATGGGCGGTGGCGGCATCAGAGAGTAACCAGTTGCGAAAATCCCCGACCGTCAGATGGGATACCAGGGAAAATGCCGATGCGTTGTGACTATCGACGATAAGGCGACTCACCTCATCCTGTTCATAGGGGATCACCAATTCATTGAGAAAGTGTTTTAATGGTAAATCAGCGAGTGCCATTTGTGCCGCAGCACGTTCCAGCATGGAAGTAGCGGCAACGCCCGCCAAACAATCTCCAGAGCGCAGTGGCGTGGCTTTGGCTAATAGTGTTTTTAAATCCTGAAACTGAAAACGTTGATGAGCAACATCAGCAAAAAACGACATGAAACAAGCATCTCAAAAGCAGCGTCTATGCCTTTAGCTTAAACCTGTTCATTCTTTCGTCAACTGTATTATTTCTGCAATAAAGTGCTTGCATCAGCAACACAGCTGACTATAATGCCTGCCACTCAACGTAAGTTGGGGCAATTGGTAGACATTACTTTTCTAAGAAGCAGTAACTAAGAAACCAAAGCACAATATAGTGTGCCAGAGTGGCGAAAAACTTGTAGGGAACAAGTTTTAACATGCGCAGCATGGCCCGAAGGGCGAGCGCCATGGACGGTGGCGAGTAAATTGGTAGACATTACCTAACTGTTAGGTAACTAAGAAACCAAAGCACAATATAATGTGCCAGAGTGGCGAAATTGGTAGACGCAGCGGATTCAAAATCCGCCGGTAGCAATACTGTGCCGGTTCAAGTCCGGCCTCTGGTACCAAACTTCAAACCTGCTTTTAAGCGGGTTTTGTTGTATCTAGGGCTTGTTAATTTGTAAACCGCCGGACTAAAGAACCGGTTCCCGGTCAAAACAGGCTCGTCACTTCGAACAAGCAAATGTGCTTTCGGTTTATTGAACCATACTCGCAGTCACCCAGCTTAAGAATAACGTGCAAGCAAATACTGCTCCCTATTGCGCTCATCTTAAACACATCCCTGATGATCGTCACCCAGTCCAGCCATCCTTGGCAGGCCGTTCAGCGAGGCGGCGCTGAGCGCCTAAAGAAACTCGCTTCACCCATGTCTAGTCGTTCAGTCGGCGCGCCGCTTCGCGGCTAAAACAGCCTCCTTCACCCTCTGGTACCATCCTCTAAATTAATTACAAGATACCACGCGTTTCTTTATTGCTCATTGACGTTTTTAAACTTTAAAATGTTCGAACTATAAACTAGGTTCGATTCCAAATATTTCAATCCAACTCTCTTCCCAACCTTCCTTCAACGAAAAAGCACTAAATTTGACATGTAAATCATTTCGAATTGAAAGCCATTTTTGAGTCTTCAATTTCTTGGTTCTCAATGCCCTCGATACATTGTTCGAAAATTTTGTGTTATCTGCAGCAACAATAAAGCGATTAATACATTCTGTAATTTCCGTTCCAAAACTGTACTCATGTCCCATCACCTTGCGCACAAGCAAAGCGCAAATGATTAAAGGAATATATTCTGTTCCTAAGAACCTCATACCATCAATATCGTCTGGTATGAGTTCATCCAAATCGTAATCTGGCTGTTCTGCGGTCTCAGTAATCGGATCTTCCTCATCCAGCGTTAAATGGAGTTGCCCATAGCTAGTTTTGTTTACAAAGGTTGATTTAACCTTCGTAGACAATTCACTGACCAATGTTCTTAACCGTTCTTCAGCAATACTGACTTCGGACATAGACTCACAACTTTTATTAAGGAGCTTTTCAAATTCATGTCTGGTCGAAAGATAATTTGAAACCATATCAGCTAATTTCGATTTCTCGACAAAGTCAATTCCGTCTTTAAAAATTGTATTTTCGCCTTTTTCTCCCATATACGAAAAAACACCGTCATATTCATGTTTCACTCGGTCGTAATCTGATTCAGTGTGGAATGGTAAGTCAGCAGAGACCAAAGAAAGATAGACCCGTTCCTGAATTATAGAGGTCTGAAACACTGCACCAAGGGGAGAAATTCTGAATGTTTCGCCTATATTTATATCAAAATCAACGATATCGTCACTATCACTGGGAATTTCAAGACATTCTATAAACCGTTGCCTAACCAACTCTTCGATTCCAGACAAAACCCAGCTAGAGCGATATCCATACATTTTTGCAAACTCAACAATTCTGTTTTTAGGTATACCGTGCGTTCTTTCATTAGCCTTTATTGAGTACATTAAAAAGAGAATTATCCTCGTTTTAAGAAAATAGCAACGATTTACGTTTTGATATGGAGTAAAAATATTTGGAATAACAACAGGCTCACCAGCCTCTTGCCCGACCATCAATGCAGCTAATATTTCTTGGTGTGTCCATTTATCTGTTCTAGAGCCCAGCTGAAAATGGATTTTTTTAATCAACTCATAGAAGAATCTGATGTTGTGCCACGCGACACATGACAGCGTCTCAATGATCTTTGTACCGTCTTTCGAGCGTTGTAAGCTATCCTTAATAACATCTTTGAATGAATGCGATGCTTTCTTAAATTCATCTAACTCAAACTTTCTTCGCCAATCTCTCACACGGTGATCATCATCAAAGTGGTTCTCTATGTACTTAATTCTGGCAGAAATGAGCTTGCCGAAATCAGGGGCTTTTAGATGTATAACTCTGTCACCGGAACGAACATCCATAAATCCACTATTTTTGTTTTTGAAATAGGTAAATTCTCGCATTGTTATAATAACAGTAGCGCCACTCTCGGAAGATATCTTGTGAGCTATCGCATACATTTCTTCCTGGAAGTCTTCAGAGGCTCTGTCTACATTATCAATAATAAGAATTGCGTTGGTGTTTTTACTTGTGATGCCCTTTAACGAACGAACTACAAAACTGTGGGTTTGGCTCTTCAATGATTCAAGTAACTCTGCTTCATGCTCCATTAGAAGATTAGGATCTTGTTCAAACTGCTTTTTTCTCGCCCCACCTTTCAAAACATCTATTTCTTTTTTATATATTTGGCAGAGATTTTCATAAGAGTGAATCCATTCAAACGCTTTTAAAAGCTCATCATTTATTCTCTCGAAAATTATTTTTGTTGCTGAAGTGGTAGTTCTTGATACGTCATTTATCAGGTCTACCAATACTGGAATAGTATTAGATGTTTTGTCTGTTTTTGCCTCTATAAGACTTTTTTGAACTAATGTACTTTTACCACACCCAACTGAACCGGTAATAATAATGACTTTTCCTGAGTTGGATTCATTGATGATGGCATCTTTACTCTGCCCCGGCTCTAAATCTTCAGCAAATGATGGTAAGTAGCTAGGCGCTTTATCCTTCAATACTCTTTTAAGATCACCTTTGTATTGGGAAAGCTTAGAGTCTGAAACAAAGCAATAATCGAGCATTTTTCTTTGGTTGCTGTCGGTAATCTGTGAGAAGAACGCCTCATAAAATTCATCCAGATAATTCTCTCTGTTGAATTGACCCCATTTGAGTTCGCTATAATCTGACTTGATTATTTTTGCCACAGGCGAAGGAGAATAATTCAACTCACTGAGATGGCTTTCTAGTTCACCAGCAATTACTCCTTCTTTGGAAAGCATGTTCCAAAAGTGATCAAAATAAAATTCGTCACTAAAAATATCACCGAAATAAATTCCTTTCATGGAATCAATAGTTTTTCCGGGCGAAACCGCTAACTGAAGAGCCAGCCACTCCCTCCCATTTGTTATGACAGCGTAAGAAACTCCATTATCGAAACAGTATTTTGATGCTTGGGTAATTGTTTGAGTTAAGTGGTTTTTGAATGCCGTCTTCAGATAGGAAACTGAGTACTCTACTTGATTGAGTTTAGATTTTGGGGAACCGAAAGTAATACCAACCTTCTTTGCTTCAACAACTAATTTTGAAGTGTTCGAGTCCTTTAATAAGTAATCACAAAACCCACTTGATGAACTGTGAGATTCTGGGTTGAAATCCTCTGTTCCCCACCCCAAAACTTTGAGTACTTCGTCAATAAGCCTCAGCCTTGTTTCAGCCTCATTCGCCGTATGAAGTGCAGTAAAACATTCATTGAAGTCTTCCCTAAGAGTATTGAATTTCTTGAGGCTATCTTCCTTTTGATTTGTGAGCATTGGCATTCCATGAGCAGGGTAATTTTTTAGATTTACCAAAAAGAACAGAAGAGTCAATAGCTGCCCTTACAGATAGAGGAATAAAAGGGGGCGTAGTCCTTTTAAAACCCTTTTAATACCCCAGCAAACCTGACCCCGTAATTTTTTTTAAAACACCACAATCAAATACAACAAAAATCAGCATATATACTCAACTTAGTTTGGTATAATCGCTCGCCGAAATTTGAGCAATAGTGGTTAAGAGATAGCCCCCCCCGATGAAGAGGCCCAAAACAAGTGGAATATCAATTTACAATGCGTTTCTCTAAATACCCTAGCGCAACATTTGAAATGGGTGGTGAAGCGTTCGGCTATTGGTTCTCGGATGAATTGCGTGACGACCAAACCAAGATTACTAATCTAATAAACACCATACAACGACTGCAAGACAGGCAGATACAAGAATTCAAGTTAACAGGCAAAAATTATGATCTGCTGTTGTCCTCTGAAGAAGTGGAAGTACGTTCCCATGCCTATTCAGAAGACGCACCACCAGAAGGCGCAGAATGGTGCAGCAACGTCATCGCAGGTTGCGGATTACAGGACTTTGAATCGGTCTTATTATCCTGGAAAGACTTTACGCAAAGTACGCTTTAATAAGTTAAGTTGCTTGCTGATAAACAAGCTACCGTGTTAATCCACCGATATTGATTTGAACTGTTGTGAACTCAAAAGCGAAACTCCATCCCAAAAATAAACACAATCAAGATTACAACTTTGATCGACTGTGCAAGGCGGTTCCTGAATTAGCCCGCTTTATAGTTAAAAGCCACGGCAAACAAACTGTGGATTTTGCTAGCCCGACAGCGGTTAGACTGCTCAATAAAGCGCTGCTTAAGGATGATTACGCTATTGAGCACTGGGATATACCTGAAGGCTTTTTGTGTCCCCCCGTTCCGGGCAGAGTGGATTATATTCATTACCTGGCGGAATTGCTTCAATCTACTTTCCAAAAGGAAATCCAGCACAACAAAGTCAAAGTGCTAGACATTGGCACTGGTGCCAGCTGCATTTATCCGCTACTTGGTTATAAGAGTTATGGCTGGCGCTATGTGGCAGCGGATATCGATAGCCAATCTATCAAAATTGCCAGGCAGATAGTCAACGCGAACCATGGCTTGTCAAAGGCCATTGAGGTACGCCATCAAAAGCAGTCCAATCAAATTTTCCACGGAATAATTAAGGCACATGATAGGTTCCATTTAACCCTGTGTAACCCGCCTTTTCATGACTCGCCAGAACAAGCAGCTAAAGGCACCAATAGAAAATGGCAAAACTTAGGAAAAGCCAAACAAAAAGATGCGCCCCCTGCACTCAATTTTGCGGGTCGCTCTAATGAGCTTTGGTGTAAAGGCGGAGAACTAGCCTTTATTCGCAACATGGTGAGAGAAAGCCGCCACTATGATCAGCAAGTAGCCTGGTTTACGTCACTGGTGTCTAAAAAAGACAATGTAAGTGGCATAAAACTCGCCCTGAAAAAGGCCAACGCCAGGCAAATTAAAGTGGTGAAAATGTCACAGGGGCAAAAGATAAGCCGCTTTATTGCCTGGAGTTTTCTAACTCCAGACGAACTCATCAGCTGGGATCTAAAAGAATAGAAAAAAGCCAATAATCTAACTGCTTACAATCAAAGGTGAGCCTCGTAAGTCTTATTTACCACATCCACTGAAATATTGTTGTTTCGGTAGTTTCCCACGATACGGCTGAAACTCAGCTGCTCACTTCGAATGAAGTCGATAAAGGTCTTGGTGTAGCCCGGTACAATTTTCGCGATGGTATTATCAAACGGAATATGCATGAAAGTAGACTGAAAAATAATGTCCTTGTCTTTGAAATGCACAAAGCTCTGTCGCTTAGCATGCATATTTTCCAGTACATAAAACGTCGCCCCGTCAATGACTTCTCCATGTGTAATCGTTCTAAACTTAAAGCTGGAAATATCGTCAGCAAAACCGGGATAAGCTTCGATACCACTGATGGTATACGCATCGGCAAGTATTTCTATTCCCTGTTGCGCAAATACGCTGAGGCCGGCTACTTGATAGAGGTGCGGATGGGTCACGTAAATTGCAGTGACGGTCTTGTCGGGGAATTGCTCGTTGATCAGTTGCAATGTTTTCTCTGCGATGCTTTTGCCACCAGCGGCACCCATGATCATTATCTTGTCGCCCGTTATTTTGAGTAAACTGTTTTGGGCGGCAGACGAATCTGTTACCAGAAACAGATCCCTGGCAATCTCGTTTGCCACCAAAATGCCGTCACCTCTTTGGTATTGTGGTCCATAACCTTGTGGCACCTTGAGTCTGGATGGTTCAACACCATCAATCTCTGCAAAGTCATCAATGTACTTAATATAGGTGGGTTTAGTTTCCCCGTCGTAATACTTCACAATGCTACGGGCATAGGTATAGCCCCGCGTTGTTTGATAGTCATCGTAGTGGAACACACCGTTTAACAGACCGTGATTGATGGAAATGAGCTGGATTGGGTTATTTCGAAACTGATATTCAACGACTTTTTCATCCGCAATTTCGTGTATTAGTGTCGTAGTATCTGATTGTTCATCCATAAAGATAGACATCTTGTCTTCAATATGGGCTTCCTCAAAGATGGGTCTCACCACAAGAAAGTCTATATTGGTGATCATATGGCGTTTGAACCTGTCGAAATTGTCCATATCTCTTCGAAGGATCATTCTTCCTAAAGACGTCGCACTTTTTTCGTAAAACACGCTCTCTTTATCGTTCTGGAACTGTACTCTATCAAACAGTCTGCCACCCGCGTAGTAGAGAATATCGTTGTCGTAAAAGTGCTTTTTAGCTAAGTCCACTTCAACCATTCTTTGCGACATATGAAGATTAGGGGCCTGGAAGTCCCAATAGTTGAGTACCCGATAGCGACGATTTAAAAAATGGTATTTCAGGGTGAATGCATCAATAGAAAAGGTGTCTTGATAATGGTCTTTGAGTTTTGCAACAAACTCTTCTGTTTCGCCCGCCTGAACTGAGGACACAATGCAATAGAAAAGTAGCAGGCAAGTTATCTTTCTAAAGCAATTAAGCTGTTTTGCGAACATCTAAATCTCCTTGCTGACATCTCAAGCGACACGTTGTTTTAACGTTTATTTTTCGGCTTAAATCTAGAGATTTATTCCTCTTTATAACAGGCATGTTATGTAAAAATTGAAGCCCGGAATTTTACAAAAGTTTACATGCAGTACTTTTGATAATTGCTATAGTCCGGGTTAAATCGCGCCGTATTAAAAAGAGAAGCATTTCATTGAGTACCAAACCCAGACTTCTGATCGTTGAAGATGAACCGAGTATTTTACGCGGGTTAACGGATCTATTCGTATTCCACGGCTATGAAGTGGAGAGCGAAAGCGATGGTCAATTGGGGTTATCTCGTGCCTTGGGCAACCCTTACGCCTGCGTGCTGCTGGATGTTATGCTGCCTTCAGTCAATGGCTTTGAAATCTGCAATGCCATCAGAAATCACTCCCCAACTCGGCCCATCATAATGCTGACCGCTAAAAATACAGAAGCAGACATAATAAACGGCTTAACGCTGGGGGCCGATGACTATGTTGCTAAGCCCTTCTCCACCTCAGAACTGGTTTTACGGGTTAACGCCCTGGTACGACGTTCAGGTTGGACTGGTACAGATAATAAACTGATTATCAATGATGATGTTTTTATCTTCACTCAATCGTTAACCGGATCTTCCTACCACAAGGAGATAAAATACACTCGCCTTGAAATTGACATCATCAACTACCTGAAACAACAACATAAGCCAGTTTCCCGAGATGAACTACTCCGCCAGGTATGGGGATACAAAATCACTACGGACATGGATACCCGAACAGTGGATATACACATCGCCAAAATTCGCAAGAAAATTGAAGCTGACCCCAAGTCCCCCAAACTCTTGATAACCCATCGTGGCAAGGGTTATCAACTGAATGCCGACTGATGCAATTTTTAAATCAACCTTTGCTCAACCACACCCTTCGTCTGCGCAAGTTGCGCCTGGTCGCATTGGGATTCTCACTACTTTTAATTGTGCCACTGGGAATGCTGTTGATTCTGGGATATCAGCAACTGGAAAAGGACGCAATTGCCATTTATGAGAATGAGTCTAATGCCTTGCTTGTGGCTGCCAACAGGAAATTTTATAAAAGACTCACCTTGTCGAATAACTTGCCCGCTACGGCATTCGATTATTATCAACCCACCTATAACCCCATCACACAACAAACAGAAAAGGTGCTTTCGCCCCTGTCTGGTTTAGATATCCAACAATTAGCAGAAGCCAGAAATATTGCAGGCTTAGTGGGTTATTTTCAGTTTGCATCAAACGGCCAATTTAATAGTCCTGTTTATCCATTTTCATGGGGGCGCGATGACAAAAGCAATATAGAGAACTTTCCCGGACAGAATGAGCAGCAAAATCCAAATCAGTTAAATGAACGCAAGAACCTCGCACTCAGCATCTATCAGACTGTGTCTACATCGCGAGACCTTTCCGCACTCTTGCAACAAGGGCTGCAGCAGAAAGATGAATTATTCAAGATCATCTTCGATATTCCGGAGTATTTTGTTTTTTACCGGGTTATTTCCCTTGGCCAACAAAAACGCTTGCAAGGCTATCTGGTTGAGCGCAAACCTTATATGCAGCGCGCCTTTTTGGGGATGTTGGAAAGGCGGCGCTTTGACAGTCCGGTCTTGATTACCTTGCAAGACATCCGTACCTCTGATGATGTTGAGTATTTTCTCTATGAAAATACACCCGATGGACAAGCTAAGGTCAGCTGGAAAAATCAGATTGCAGCGCATTGGCAACAACAAATTATTTCCAGCGCCAAACTTGCTTCACCTTTTAGAGGTTATGAGGTAACGGTATCCACCAGTGAAATTCCCATGACAAAAACAATGCTGTACAGCAGTGTTTTTGCCTTTGTTTTGATAGTCATCATGCTGGCAGCCTGCTATGGGTTTTATCGTTTAGGGGTCCAACAATCGGCCTTAGCCGAACAACGAATGAATTTTGTTTCGGCAGTCAGTCATGAGTTAAAAACCCCACTGACCGCAATTCGTATGTATGCAGAAATGCTGCAACAAGGCACGGTGATTTCTAAGCAACATCAACAAGATTACTTTGCTTTCATCTTTACCGAAAGTGAGCGGCTAACGCGTTTGATCAACAATATTCTGCAACTTTCTAAGCTCAATAATCAGCGGCTAAACGTTGCAGCAGACCATACAAAATTGACAATACTGCAAGACATGATCCGTTCTAAAACCTCGTCGTTGATGGAGGCAAACGGCTTTCAACAAAACATCATTGTCGACATTGCCAGTCCCGAAAATATCGAGGTCTGGATTGAGCAAGATGCGTTCTCACAAATTGTTATCAATGTTACCGACAATGCCATCAAGTTTTTTGATAAAAACCAAATCAAAGACCCTGGCCGTCAAAAAATTGATTTCATCTTTAGTCTGCCTTCTCCCAACGAACAGCTATTACAGCTGGAGATCCGTGACTACGGAGAAGGGATTGAAAGCGGACAGGAAACAAAAATATTCGATTTATTTTTCCGCGGCGGGGATGAACTCACCCGCAGTACCCAAGGCACCGGAATGGGACTCGCGCTAGTGGAAGAATTGGTAAAAGCACAGCAAGGTACTGTTCAGGCAGTGCGCAAAAAGCCCGGTCTGGCCATAATTCTCTCCTTTAAATATCAGCCTGGATCAGAAACCCACAATTCTATTTTTAAGGACAAACAACAATGAGTAAAAAAGCTATTTTCCTGGTAAGCATTTTAGCGGCGTTGGCAGCTAAATCGATTAGCGCAAACGAAGTATTTCCAAAACTACAAGGCCCTTGGTTTGGTCAATCCACTCCGGGCAATACCCCCAAAGTTTTCGCCCCAGGATTGGTATCTCTGGAGGGGCGGTATGAGTTTGGCATTTCTTTCTCACCGAATTTAGACGAGCTGTACTTTACTGCGCTTGAAACAAGAGATGATAGTAACCCCGAAATTTACTATTCAAAAATAGAGGCTGGCTATTGGAGCAAACCTGAGAAAGCGGATTTTAGCAACGGAAAACTTGTGTATGAGCTTCTGCCACATGTCAGCTTGTCTCAAGACAGAATCTACTTTTCGGGTCGAACAAATCAATCTAAAGACTCCAGTGGCATTTGGTATGCCACGCGTAAACAAAGTGCCTGGAGCGAGATAAATAAACTAGATGTGATGCCAGAAAAGGGGCGCTTGTCTGACTACAATCAAGGCAATGGCAGCCAGGTTATCTTTACTAATATGCCCGAGAGAAAATTATACACAGCTCATAACGTCAATGGCCAAATCAGTGAACTGAAACCATTAGATATCGAATTTGGTCTGCACGGTTTTATGTCTCCCAAGCAAGATTATTTGTTAGTCAATGCTCGTAATCGCAGCAATGAACAACGCCGCGACAATGATCTGTATGTTTACTTCAAAAGAGAAGATGGCAGCTGGTCAAAGCCCGTTAACCTTGGAAATCAAATAAACAGCACGTATTCCGAAACTGTCGCCCGAGTGTCGCCTGATGGCAAATATTTGTTTTTTGGCCGTTACAACGAACCCGGCCGCGTTTCCAATATTTACTGGGTTAGCACCGATGTAATTTACGCTCTTAAAAAACAGCTCAAAGAGTAATGCCAAAACCAGGGGGAAATATGAAGATCGTTGTCGCCGCTGTTAGTGTTACTTCAGTTGCTGCATCAGCAGCGCCTAAGGCACCGGGAGCTGAATATCCCGTGGCATCGGCATAAACTGCGTGGTTCAGGCAACAAAAAGTCTTTATTTTTCATTGTTTTGTTTTCGCACCAAGGTACACTGAGTGTCTCGAACTTCTCTGGTGCTGGTTAAGTTGACTCGATTCCTCCACTTTTTTTTAGTCTTATCGCTACTGCTGCAAAGTAGTCTTGCTGCGTTTGTTCAGCAAGACCGACTCGCCGCATTTCAGGATAGGATCAATGGGGATACCGAGCTGATATGTACCGGCACACAAATGAAATGGATATCCCATAGCTTGACCGAGCAGGCCGGTGCTTTTGTTTTTGTGGAAGCACCGGAAGAATACCAAAACACTTCTTTTGAACACTTGTGTCCTGTCGGGGAATATGCCGATATTCAACCTTTTACTAAACTATCGGAAACCGCTGTATTGGTAAACTTTCAGGTGTTTCGCGCTCTTATCACTCGCCTGAATCAGCGCCCTTACACGCTATTTGCCTATCAAAGTCCACTATCTCGCGCTCCTCCTTCCCTTATTTAATCACCTTAAAAAAATTCAATTTTCTCGCCTGCTGAAGCAACGGATATTTCCGGCTTACCGTTGCGGGAATTCATCAGATTTTTGTGCCCTTAACGGGCAATATAAAGGAATTAAATAAATGAAATTGCGCACCTCATTGATTGCAACAAGCGTAGCCTCTGCGATATTCGCCAGCCCTTTTTTACACGCTTCGGAAGAACAGCTTGAGCACGTCGAAGTCCTGGGTCAAACCAATAACACCATAAGCTCGGTAGAGCTGATCCAGGGTGACACCTACTCCCCTGATTTACGTGATGCACTAAAACGCCTTCCCGGTTTAACCGGCAATGGCAATGGCCCCTTATCCGCTATCGCCCAATACCGAGGTTTATTTGGCAATCGAGTGCATGTCAGCGTCGAAGGTGGACCTGTTGCAGGTGCCGGACCCAATGCCATGGATCCGCCCTTATCCAATGTCTTTGCCTTGCCTGGTAGCGAATTGAACCTGCATCGCGGAATTGCGCCAGTATCTGTTGCCGCCCAATCACTCGGTGGTGCCATAGAAATCCAACAAAATGCCGATGCCCTATTCTCTGAACAAAGTAACTGGCAAGGTCAATTGACTTTGCAACACGGACAGTTAGGGGACGCCAGAAACCATAGTGGGGTGTTGGGTTATTACAGTGAAAACCTGTATCTGCAAACTTTTGCGCTGAGCCAGCAACGGGATGACATAGAAGACGGAAATGGCAACCTGGTGCCCAACAGTTTTTACGACCGACAAATGGCAGGCATTGCGGCAGGCTTTCGCTATGGCGACCACCAGTGGCAAGGTTATTACCATAAAGCGGATACTGATCACACGGGTACGGCCGCACTGGCAATGGATATTCAATACATAGACGCTGCCATCTATCGGCTATCTTATCTTTGGCAGGCTAACGCACACCGTTCACTGACGCTAAAGTTTCATGGCAATAGCAATCAACATGGCATGAACAATGTTGATTTTCGTCCCGCTACCATGCCTGAAATGGCCAGGCTCAATAGCGTGGATAGCCTTGCCAAGGGCTACTCTTTAGTATGGAAAGACAAACTGCTTAAGGGCAACCTGGAAACCGGCGTAAATTGGCACACAGCTAAACATAACTCCGTTATTACCAACCCGCAGATGGGTAATCTCACCATCAATAATTTCAATGATGTTGAACAGCAGTTGAGCAGCCTCTATGGCCAGTGGGACAGCCAGCTATTGGGTCTCGATTGGCTAATTGGCGCCCGTTACACTCAGGTAAAAAGTGACGCCGATGAAGTTGCCAATACGATGGCAATGATGAATCCCAATATTGCTATCTTAGTTGAAGATTTTAATAGCGCACAACGCAATCTGGATTTTAGTTTTGTCGATGCGAGCCTGCATTTAAGTGACAACATCAACAAACACTTGAGCTGGCAACTGGCAGTGGCACAAAAAAATCGCGCTCCGGCCTATACTGAGCTCTATGTTTGGTTGCCACTGGGTATTTCGGCAGGTTTAGCCGATGGCAGGAATTATTTAGGTAACCTAGAGCTCAAAGAAGAAACCGCGCAACAAATTGATTTTGGCCTTAACTACCACAGCAATCGTTTCAGTATCATGCCGAGAATATTCTATCAGCGCATCGATGATTATATTGTTGGCGATCCTTCCACAAACCAAACAGCCAACATGGTCTCAATGATGATGAGTGGCGACAGCCCGCTACAATGGCAAAACACCGATGCCACCCTATATGGAGCCGACCTGGAGTTAAAGGTGAATATCTCTTCGACGATAACACTCGATATGGCAGCATCGATAGTGCGAGGAGAACGAGATGACATCGAAGAACCACTTTATCGCATATCACCCGCGACGTTGTTAACCCGGCTAAATTGGCAAAGTGGCGCCTGGAATGCAACATTGGAATCTGAATTAGCCGCCAGTCAAACCCGTACCTCCAGCTTACAGAATGAAACACAAAGTACGGGTTATGGTATCGTCAATGGCAACCTCTCTTATCAGTTTAATGAGTTCCTTAAACTGACTGGGACGATTTCCAATCTATTTGACAAAGCCTGGCAACCTCATCTTGGCGGGGTGAATAGAATCCAAGGGATAGAGCAACCAGCGGGTGAAAGGTTATTTGCCGCCGGTAGAAATGTTCATATCGGATTGCAGGCTTCTTTCTAACCTCGAAATGGGCACGCACTGTGCCCATATCCCACCTTCAGAGTTGCAACGGCTTGCAAGCGATAACAGAAAACGCATGCCAGTGTTTTTCACGTCCCGTCATTGTCGGATAGAGGCCGTTGCGCTCTTTTATCCCTATCACGTCAAACTCGGAGAACAATTGCTGCAATTGAGCCTTGGTGAAGAATTTGGTGGAGGTTTTGTTTTGGGCATGATTGCTATCGTCGTCAACACCGAGAAAGTCACCACAAAACACACCACCTGGCTCAAGCGCATCTTCTATGCGATGCCATACGCTATCAAAATGCTGTTCCTTGCAAAAAAACAAGGCGGAATTGGCAATGACAAGCCCTGCTTTGGGGTAGGTAAAGTCCTCAAAACTGGCCTGATACCAATGCAGTTTATCTGTTACTGGAGCGTTCTCGCGACACAGTGCAATGGCGCGTTCGTCTTTGTCAAAGGCATGAACTTCATAGCCTTTTTCCAGCAAGTAACGGGCATCATTGCCGACACCACAGCCGCAATCAATTGCCACAAAATACTGCGAATGGTTGTGCGCAATAGCAGCTTCCAATATTTTGCTGTGGCCTTTTTGAATGCGCTTTTGATAATAAATATCCGTCATCGCCTTCATACTTATGATCTCATCCGATATTAACCTGTGCGCTAACACTGTTGCTTGTTAGGATTTGCCCCATGCTAACTGTCGGCATAATTGCGCAACAGCACACAGGAACAAAGTAATAAATCACAAAAAGCCCCTAGGCATAATTAATAACCTCATTGCCCATCAAAACCTCATGCTCTTTGAGCAACCTGGATATATGAGCCAGCTTTTCGTCTGTTGCGCTCGTGGCAAGACTCGCCATAATCAATTGCTCCGATGCGGACGACATTTCAGCAATGTGCTGCAACATTTTTTTTTCAGATCTTCCCCACGCCTTGTTCTTCGTGCAAAGATAAGTATAAAAACCACTGATAAGCTGAGCGTGAAGCAACTGAAATGTGGCGGTATTTTCCAGGCTGTCTTGCATGTCCTGATAAAGGGTATTGATTCTGGACTTTAGTCGCGTTGCAAAGCCCGGGTCATGTAGTGCTGCCGGACCCGACTGATAGCGAGTCCTGGCGAGGCTCAAAAGCTCAGAGGTCAGATCTGGCGCATCGTACAACACCTTAGCTTCAAGCATTGCAGGCACGTAACAGACATGTCCTTTTTGCAACATTGCTCTGAATCGACGAATACCAATATGGACAAGCTCAAAAGTACGCTGTCGTTGAATGAGATGTTTTTCATAGGCATTTGATTTAGATAAAAGCAATACATCTACATCGCTGTGCGGTTGGGCAGTTCCGCTAAAATAAGAGCCATAACCGATAACACATTGTATCGGGTTCTGGCTTGCAAGCCGCTGCACTATGTCTTGCAATGAGCCCAGTACCGACTCGCTTTCTGGCAGTGCAATTTCAGGATTGGTTAGCTGGATCATGCGTTGTTGGCCGGTGCTATCTGGGTGATTTTGTGCTTTTCAGTAACATCCAGTAATGCCTCGGAAGTTAGCCGAAATATGCGATCAGCGCTCTGAATGGTTTGCGGTCTGTGGGCGATTACAATGCGCGTTATTTGCAGCTTACAAATAGCTTCGCCAATAGAGCGTTCCACCCGCAGATCCAGGTTGCTGGTCGCTTCATCCATGATGAGAATAACCGGATTTTTGTACAAGGCTCGCGCCAGCAAAATACGCTGCTTTTCTCCGCCTGAGAGTCCTCCACCTTGATGACTAAGCAGGCTGTTGTAGCCCATTGGCTTACTTAAAATCATACGATGAGCATGAGCAATTTGGGCACACTCTATCGCCTTTTTCACATCAGGTGTGGCATCGAAAAAGGTAATATTTTCCAGGATAGAGCCGGCGTACAAGCGGTCATCCTGCATCACACTCGCCACATGCTCTCGGTAATTCTTCGCGCCGTAGCGACGCAGATCGACCCCATCCACCGATAGGGCTCCCTTGCTTGGTTCAAGCAAACCCAACAATATTTTCACTAAGGTAGATTTACCACTGCCCGACAAACCGGTAATTGCAATGTATTCACCGCGTTGAACACTGAGATTGAGATTGCTGAAAACAGGGTCGGAAAACTCGTCGTATTGGTAGCTGACGTCTTTTAGTTCGATGTCGCCCTTAAATTTGGGGGGTTTAGGCGTAGCTGGCTCCCGAACAGGCTCCGTGAGTGCAATATCTGAGACTCGCTCAAGGTGCAGACGCAACATCTTAAATTCCATTAATTTGTCAATCAACGAGCTGATACGGCTGATAAAAATACGTTTGTACGCTAAATAAGCCACCAACATACCGATTGTCGCCTGACCGGCAATAACACTGAGAATAAACAGGTAAACAACCAGGATATTCTCCACGCCAAAATTCAAGCCATTGATCAATCGATACCACTCTCTGGTTTTCTTTACCTTTAAGTTGCTATTGACGTATTCGGAATTGAAATTCATCCATTGCGAAGATGCCCTGCTCTGTCCATCGAAACCCATGATGGTCTGAATGCCCTGAATACTCTCAATAAAATTACTGCGTTCTCTCGCTCTGTCTTTGATTTCTTGTTCGTTTAATTGTCTAAAGCGCTTAAAGGCAATCACCCTGACTGCGGCGTAAATTGCAACAAAAAACAGTACCAGCGAAGTAATCCCGGCGTGATAGTAAAACATGGCAATCACCAGAGTGAGCGCCATCAGCGCATCAATAACAAGCGTTATCAGGCTGGATGTTAGAAAGTCCCTGACCTTGTTTAAAGAATCGAAACGGGTAACGATGTCGCCAACATCGCGCTTTTCAAAAAAGCTCAGAGGTAAACTCAATAGATGTTTAAAAAGGCTACCCGACACCTGAATACTGAATAGTGACCCCAGGTGAAAAATGACAAATGATCGCAGTAGCGTGGCAATCTGTTGAAATACCAATACAAGGCCAAATGCAAATGCTATGACGATAAGTAAACTGCTGTCGTGGGTTGGAATAATGCGATCTATTCCCACCTGCAAATAATAGGGTGCGAGCAAGGTAAAAAGCTGCAGAAACAAGGACAAAACAAACACTTTTGCCAAATTGCGTTTTAGCCCCGTGATTTGCTGCCAAAGCTGCCTGATGGAAAAGATCTCTTTCACTTCTTTTTTCACAAAGCTCTCGCCAGGAAACAGCTCAAGAGCAACTCCTGTAAAAGACTTTCCAAACTCAGATAAGGAGATATGGCGCACTCCCTGTCCGGGATCGTGTATCACAACATGTTTCGCTGTGACTTTTTTCAGCACCACGAAATGATTCATATTCCAGTGCAAAACACAGGGTAAATTGATGTGTTTAATGGCGTCGATTTCAACTTTCAGAGGGCGTGCCACAAGACCGTTAACATGGGCAATATCAACGAGATTGTCCAATGTCAGGCCCTGCGAGGAAACCTGATGTCTGCGCCGTAAACTGACCAGATTTTGATGGCTGCCGTGATAAGACAACATCATAGCGACACAAACCAGGCCGCATTCAGCAATCTCAGACTGTAGATAAACAGGTAGCTTATTCATTTTATCGTTGTTTCCCTACAGGCTATTCTTTAATTCGAGCAACGGGCTGAGCAGGTACATCAGGAAGGTCTGCTGCTCCATGACAATATCAGCCTGCAATCTCAAGCCGCTTTTCAGCGGCACAGCACGTCCCTTGCCAACCATTTGCTGCTCTGCAAGTGAGGCTCTAACGCGATATACCGGCTCGGCAATATTCAGCGGGTTGCTCCACTCGTCGGGCCGAAGCACACTTTGAGATATTTCGCTGACCAGACCTTCAACATCGCCATATATTTGGTTGGGAAAAGCATCAAAACGGATGTACACATCCTGGCCTTCTTCGATAAAGGCGATAGCGCGTGAGGGTACAAGCAATTCAGCAAGCAGCTCACTGTTTGCCGGGGTAATCGTTAAAAGGGGAAATTGATTACTGACAAACTCACCTTCTTTGGCCACGATATTACTAACTATGCCGGCATTTCTTGCCTGAACTTCATATTCAATTTCGTCGGACATAGAGAGTAAACTGCGTGTCAGTGCAGAAATCTCGGTCTCAATATCCAGTAGCAATTTTCGCTTCTCCAGAGGCAAATTTTTGCGCTGCTGTTCATTTTGCTGTTGCGAATTTTTAAGTCCCAGTAGGGTATTGAGCTGTTCAAGATGCGATTCCTGTAAACGCAAATATTCTGCCTTGGATTGCGCAATATCCAGCTCAGATACACCGCCCACCGTTGCCAGTGATTTTTGACTGGCAAGTGTGGCCTCAGACAATGCAATACGCTGTTCGATGATTGTGATTTTCTGATTCAAGTTTTCAATTTTAGCGATAAGGCTCTTGGCTTCTTTTTGCAGTGATGCAGTGCGCAAGTCTATGTTCTCAATGGCATCACTTTTAGAAAGTTGCAGTGAGGCAAGCTGCTTTTCCAATTCCTGCTTCAACTGTTCGTCGTTGGAAGAGCCATCTAATCGATGCGAATTACGGCGTATTATCGCCAGCGGCTGACCGACACTCACTGCATCGCCCTCATTCACTAACAGTGTTTTGATAATGGCATCCGAGGTGGGATATATCTTTACGACCGCTTGGTCATATACCAGATAGCCGGTGACGGTTTTTTGATCTTTGAACTCTGCAATGGCGATGAACAGTAAACTCGCGATAGCGATCAAACTAAAAAAGGACAGCAGCAAATTGTAGGAAGGCGGCGTATTGAGCACTACCGAGCCATTTAACCTGTTGTGATTATGCTCCAGGGCTTCTTTTCTAAATAAGGTTTGCAAGTTCATCGGGAACTAATCCTTTTAAGCGCATATTAGAGACAGGCTTGCGAAACACGATGCCTTCGGCATTGATTCGAGGGAAGCACTCAGCTAAAACCTCCTGAGTTGTCTCTGCGATGAGCGCTTGTCTTTCGCTATGAGAGGACTTTGCTAAAGTATTTATCTTCTGAGCGAGATCGGGAAAATCCCGATTGAGATGTTGTGTGATTAGTCTTGGGTTATAAGACGGCAAAACCTTGTGTTTCAAACACATTAGTTGATAAGCACACTGTGTCCACTCACTCATGTAATGCAGCATTTGCAGCTGCTCCTCAACCACCGTATAAGCTAATTTTCGTTGCAGATTCATTAACCTGGCTTTAGTGGCACAAACATGAGCATCAGTGGTCCAAAACTTCTGTTCTTGCCATTGGGTTTTAATCCACTCAAGACATTGCTCAAGACTCCCCGTATCGTCTTTCAAGATCACTGCCCGATGCAAACTTTCTCGCCAATGTGCCGCTCCTTCAGATTTAGCGAAGGTATAGATAAAATAGGGCAGCGAGCATATAGTGACATCCAGTGAATGCGCGTGATAAGGAAGGATTTTTTTGACGACATTTTGCGTAGACATTATGGCAATCAAATCAACGTCGCTGGTTGCCCCATGTCGCCCCTCAAAAAAACTACCAAGGCCTAAAACGGCTTTCGCGTCCACCAGATCCGGGTGCGCCAGAATAGTACTGCTACTCAATGCCATGATTACTTTCTGCGCAGCGCCAGTATATTTTCACGTGAGTAGATTTCAGGGTACTCGTGATACCAACGGATAAAAGTTTCCTTACCTAAGATGTCAAAGATCAATTCGTATTGTTTGCGCTTGCGCAACATGCGGTCTTTTTTTGATTCAGCGCGTTGTTTAGCTGCTTCAGCTGCTGTAGTTGGAGCATGGTGAATGTAGCGACCGAAATAACGATGGCAAAAACTAAAATAGTCCCCGGTATAAAGAATGAAGGTGTGCCAGACCTCGTCGATGATCAACATGGCATTGTCAATATTACGCGAATTTTTGGTGTCTGGGTGGCAGCAGTACCAAAGCCATTTTACCCCTTCTTTAAATAACTCTTGTGCCGTTTCTTGCGTTATATCAAGGGCCTTTCGCAGGCCATCTACAACATTTTGATTTTCATATTGCAGGACCTCTTGCAAATCTGGAAATGGCTTTAAGTCCTGTACTTTTTGTGCTGATGCATTGACTTGCATTGTTTACCTCTGCGCGTTTAACCACTAAAAATAAACGGGCGAAATGTGCTGTTGTTGCCCTTCGCCCTGTGCCTTAAAAAAATAAAAATGAAGTGTTTTCCGGTGCCCTTCCCCTGACCAATGCCCGCCGTGCCATGAGTTTCGAACTCTCGGCATAAAAACGCCCGCATTGGGCTCAAAAGGCAGGGCAGAGACAGCCGAAAGCGTATCGTTTTTCTGCTTGCTATAAAGTTGAGTGCCTTGTGAAAACGTCAACTCATCACTGTGCAGATAAACAACCATTACTGCGAGCTTAAAGGCCTGATCAATGTGCGGCGCCATGGTGTAAGGCAAACTCTCATTGACCAATCGCACTCCCAGTTTTATCTCTGACAGGTGTATACCGGGAAATAAACGCCAGTGCTCAAAATACTGAATTGCCTGCTTTTTTATATCTGTTGCCTGTTGATGAACTGCATGCCAAAAAGACAACCAGAAATCCGCTGCCCTCTGATTTGATATTTGTTGCTGAAGGCGTTCATTTAAAAACAGATGGTGCCGGATCCCTTTGTCCCGAGCACCTTTGTCCGCCAGAAACATATCTTGTTGTTGCGGAAAAAACTGCAACATGTCCTGATGCAAATCAGCGGGTAAAACAGCGCTTAACTGCGAATGCAAAAAAGGAGCGCGATGCGTCCGGGCACCTTTAAAGGCAGCACAAAACCAATCCATAACACTATCCTTGAACTAAAAAATAAAAACTGTGCAGTGCCTTTACTTAATCGAGTAATGCAACTTTTTTACTTTCGAGCACATGTTCTATTTCGTCATCCAACCTTTTCAACAAATTGATACCCGCTTTTTCCTCTATCTCATCAATACTGACCTGATAGTGTTGTAAATTGTCATTGATGATATCGCGATGATTAGGTATCAAATAAGCGAACGCCTCATTGCTGGCAGGTAAATAAAACACCTTCCACAAGTGGCTCGGAACGGCAATACCATTCTGGCCGAAATATTCATCAATAATTTGATAAATACCACCTGAGGAAACGTGAACGATTGAGTATTTTTTAAATAGATGGACTTCTTTTTGGTTTAATTTAAACCAAAGTGCCTGTGCTGATTCTGATCTCACGGGAACAACGCCAAACATGGCAAATGTTTGCGCTTTTGCCAGAGTACTAAACTCTATGGTGTCGGGGTTAGCCAGCTGCGCGATGTACCAGTTAGAACCGTTGAATTCTTCAGGCTCAGCCTGGTAAGCCAGAGGGATGTTCTGGTTAGTGCGAAAGGTATAATTTTTTTGAGTCTTATCCTTTAAAGCATTGGGTGACAGGTCTTTTAATTGCAGTTGATATGAAACCCAATCCGGTGCTCTATTTTGATAGTTGTATCCTACGGCAAATCCTTTACCACAGAATAAATGATCACTACTTTTGGGTATCCCCATTGCCAAATGAGAACAGGCAAAAGCAAATTCAGAAGAAAATATTAAAGCAATAATAATCAATATTTTTTTATGCATAATAAAAACACAAAATCTAAATTTTTAATGAATGAAGCTATAAAAGCCAGTGCGCGCTACTGACTTTGCTTCCTTAAAGTAGCTAACAGAGCCCTAGTTGCTCCAGCGACCACACCAGTCAGCGCAATCGTCCAGGCCACAGGTTTCAACCCAATCCGAGCAGTTGTCGTTGCAGCCACCAGTGCAACTTCCGTCACATCCAGTAGGCTCACCACAATTACCTCCGGCTACATTTTTAAGTAGCGCTGAGTCGATAAGTTCAACTTTGGACTGCTCCATCAGTTGTTCTTTTACGTTTTCCATTTATATTTCCTTTAAACACTCAAAAAATAGATTTTTCAGTACATCTATACAGATTCAATATCAAAATATTTGACACCTCAACTGGACAGACCACATGAAAATAGCACAATGAAGAATTGAGATCTAGCGGTAATTTTTTTCAACTATTGTCGAGAAAGGAAGCCTTAAAATGGATGGCAGGAATGTATTTGCGCACACAATGGGTTGTGTGCCGCATCACACAGTTTGATATGAAGAGTGTTTTGGGTTTTGCACCAGGCCAAATCAAATAGAAAAATTACTCACTCTGCTGCATCATAGGCGGCACGAGCTTGTTTAATATTATCATGATGATCGTCGGCCCAGGAGACCAGCTGATAAAGGGGCTTCACTATCTCCCTACCCATTTCTGTCAGCTCGTATTCCACCCTGACAGGTACCTCGGGAAATACTGTTCGATTCACGTAACCTTCGCGCTCAAGATCCCTTAATGTTTGAGTCAGCATGCGCTGTGATATGCCCACGATACGAGACTTCAAAGAATTGAAACGATCCTCACCATCCACCAGCGCAAATAAAATTAACATCGACCATTTATCGCCAATTTGGGCGATCACATTGCGGATCGGGCAATCTTCGTTGTTATGGAATACTCGTCGCTCATTTTTTTCTGCCACTACCTTTATCTCCTAAATATGATTTTCGCTGGCCATAGGTTACCAAAATGTAACTTACCTCTGTTTTTGTGCCTAATTGCAAGCCAATTATTTATATCTTAACATAGTATACATTAGTAACTAGCATTAATTATTTATACCTTGGAGAGCCCCATGTTAAAATCTGTATTTACAATCGCGCTGCTATTGATGAGCGCTGCATTATCGGCACAAAACAACGACACACCCACAATTAACTTGCACGCATTACAAAAATCAAACTGGTCTGCCGAAGAACGGAAAAACGTTAATACCGTAGCGGATTTTGTGCAGAACTTAATGAATAACCACAACTTTGACTACATCCTTAAAAACTATAACGATAGTGCTTACGTGCAGCACAATCGCAACCTGCCGGACAAAATCACCGGGCTTGTAGGCTTTTTACAGGAGTTTGTCAGCGATTACCCGGGCTATTCCTACGATGTAAAACATATTTATGTAGATGGCGACCGGGTGATATTCCATTCCCATGCAACTTTAAAAAAAGAACACAGGGGCAATGATCAAAAAGGTATGAACATTGTTGATATTTGGCGCCTTGAAGATGGCCGGATCGTAGAGCACTGGGACTCAATTCAAGCGCTGGACAGCTTTATGCGCTTTTATGCCTTAATGAGTGGCGGCAATATTGAAAATGACAACGGGGTGTTTTAGTCGCTTTATTTACGAAGAGATAAATATATCGGAAGCGAGCAGCTACTCGCTTCCAAAACTTTCTTTCTCATTGAGGCACAACCACTTCGCAAATTAGTTCACTGAGTAGTCATGCCAAACATTAAAGCCCGGATATCACTGGCTTATTGCATTTTCCACACAACGTCCTGTTGTTCACCGTCTTTGGTAAATTCAAATTTTACCGAAACAGAAACGCCTTCAGACAGGTCAGCCAATTCAGTTGCACAAAGCGTGACATAGTTGGCAAAGAACCGATTGTAGAAGGCGTGCTCGCCCATATCATCAAACAGGTTGAAAGCTGAACGCAAGACTTTATAGGAGCCCCCCTGCTGGTAAGCCAGGTTTAAATTGTCAAATCCCTTGCAAAGTTTCTTAACGTCGGTGAGCAAATCAGGGTGCGTCTGAAGAACGCCAGCAATGGTTTGCGACTTCACACCGAATTTGCGCCAATCTCGTTCTTTTCTGGCTAACTTTTTATAGCCCATTGACTTTAGCAGCTTGAATGCGGCGTTGGCCATTTCATCGGGAGAATCTAATCTCTCTTCCAACCAGGCCTGAAACAATAAATCGTACATGTCGATACGATCAGCCAGCAATGTTCTGTCAGGTAATATTTTTCTATTGATT
Organism: Planctobacterium sp. AWM4_229; assembly: GCF_056160305.1. Classification (NCBI taxonomy): domain Bacteria; kingdom Pseudomonadati; phylum Pseudomonadota; class Gammaproteobacteria; order Alteromonadales; family Alteromonadaceae; genus Planctobacterium; species Planctobacterium sp. AWM4_229. The sequence continues at coordinate 333,352 of NZ_JBSWWX010000002.1, forward strand.
GGCAGCGCAGCAGCCAATGATTCAGATAGCTTTTCTTGATCGAAATGCGCCATGAGAGGTAATAACGCGATAAACGCGTCATGTTCCACATTGAGCATTTTCACTATTTTAATATCGCTGGCACCATCAAATATCTCCTGCAACTGTGCCTCTGCTTCTTCCAGTTCTCTGGCTGGTATTTGTCCCCACACGGCCAAATCGTCTAATACATATTCAACTTCTCTTTTATCCAACCGCGCTTCTTCTTGCTCGTGCACCAGAGTCAGCCCCAACGTAAACTCGTCGAGTGAAGGTTCTGCATCGGGAGAATAATGCTCCATCTCGGCATCGAAACTAATATAGTAATTTCGTTTATCACCCCACTTATCCTTATAGCCCCGCATACCAATAGTTGAGAGCTTTACATTGCCAAACTTGTTTTGGTTTTCAATGGTTTTAAACGAATAACTATTTCGACTCATTGCAGACCACGAGCCAAAGCCTAAATTAAAACCCCAGGAATACTTGATATTCGTAGTGGTTTGGTAAAAGAAGCGCGATATAGTGATATCACTGTCGTCGGCGGATTGTGTAACCTTCGATATGTCCCCAAACAACGCTCTCTGGTGAACTTTATTCAGACCTTGGTCTGTCAATTTTGCCTCTACCAAAGACTGATTTGATGAAGTACGCGAGTACTCAAAGGCAAAACTCAGCTTGGCTTTAGCTTCTGCGATTTTTTCAATTTTCTGCAACACATCTTTTTTGATCGCTTCGATTTTTGCCTTCAAATCAGACAATTCATCATTAATGGCATCCAGGCCCAAACGCTCAATTAACTTTTCAGCCACTTTTTTCAAGTTGTCGTCTAAGTCATCCAGACTAGTGGCTTCTTCGATAGCTTTGACCCTATCAAGAGCTTCGTCAAAAATGCCTGTTAATAAAGCGCCATAGGCTTTTTTGAATGCATCTTCATCCTGCCATCCCGCCACCAATTGCGCGGTTATGGAAGAATTAAGACTAAAACTGGAAGATTTTTTGATAGCTAACTGTATATGACCAGGATCGTCATTAGACCTGGAAAAGACAACTTTAAATCCGCCCGAGAGAGCCACGTTTATACTGGCGGACAAAGAGGCGTCTATTTTGATATTTAATAATTCCCCCTGATCCAGCCAGCGACTAAATACAGAGATATTCTGCGCAACTATGTCGGACCACTTAAAACTCGCATTGGCCTTGATGGTGCCGTTTGTATCCATTACGACCGCTTCGTTCTCTTTTAAAGCACGGACATCATCGATATTAAAGATTAGTGGCGTAGTGACCACGTCGGAAATAACCGCGCTACCAAGCTTGTCTTCTGGCTCGTGGCAGCGATAAGCTGACAATGAAAGACCGGCATCGACATCGATGCCAATATCTAGATCGGCAAGAGATTGCGCTGCATTACCTTTTAATTGTGCATCCGCAGAGTATTTCAGCCAGCAAGAGTCTTTGGAATACTGGATAGCGGCGACTAAGTCGGTATCATCCGGCTTTTTACTTTTGTCACCTAAAATTCCATCAGCATCTTTATCGTCTTTGGCATTAAACAATTCCACATCAGCTGCGCCGACGATACTGCCTTTGGCGTCTCCAATACTAAACGGAATGGTATGGGTCAGGTCGTTGATATAAGGAAGATCTGTGCCGTTATAATCTTCCAATGGCTCAAGAACAGGGCCAATGGCCTCTTTTAGTCCTTTGATATCCAATTCAATAGTCATAATAAAGTCCTTTGTTTCCGTACCCCGGATATGCAGAGTGCTTTTGTAACTGCTTTCGCCCCCATCCAAGGATGTGATTGAGATAGTTTGACCGAAAAACTTTCCAGCCCGAATGGCGGGAAAGCTAGCCTTCAATATAGTCAGAATACTAAAACACACAAAGGTTCGTTATTATCCATGTTACAAATTATTTCATGGCATATATTGCCATACTTGTTAAATATATCATTGAAATACATATAAAAAATCTGAGGATACAAGCACTCACCAAAGAAGAATCTAAACAACCAAAATATTTGAAAATTATTTTCACTAAATTCAGTAGGATTGTCTATTATTGTAGATTACAATTCATACAAAAATGTACATATCAGCCACTGGTACTCATTGCTTACAGGGAGTTACAGATGAAGTTAGCGACAATTTTTCTAATATTGTTTTCTGTTTCACTTTGTTTCACATCTTTTGAATCGGAAGCTGTGGCGCCTGTGGTGGTAAAAAAAATAGTCAAGTCGAAGGCAGGGAAGCAAGCAGCCAAAAATATCGCTAAAAAAGCCTGTAAGGGTCAATCAAAACAAAAGTGTTTAAAAAAACTGTCGCAAGGGGTTAAAGACAAAGCTCAAGAACTTGTCAAAGGAAAAACAAAGAATAGCTCTCTTAATAAAAACCTTTCTTTTCCTAGGGAGCAAATAGCAAGCCGTTCTGAAGGATTGAAGAAACAACTTTCGAAACTTAGTAAAAAAGACAGAAAGACAGCATTGAAAGAGATTGAAAAATGTAGCGGATTATCAAAAACACAATGCAATAAGCTAGTTAAAGAGGTGCTGAATGCCCGCAACTTGTCCGATAAAGGAATGAGGTCAACTAAGGAGCTAACTTCAATACGAAATAAATCTCGAAAGATGGCAAATGAAGATCTTTTCCAACAAAAAATCAAAAGACATACATACAAAGGAAAAGAAACCCAAGCAAGGGCTGTGACCAAAAAAGCTATGGGAAAGTGTAAAAGTAAGAAAAAGAGCGCTGAAGACTGTAAACATGAGGTATATGGAGCATTGGTGGACTCAGGAACTATAAAACCTTTCTTCCTAAAAAAATCATCTAGAGCATCGAAATTAGAATTGCCAAAAAGTCACCAAAATACTGTCATCGGAAAAGTTGATCATCTAACACCACACAAATTAAAACCAAACGAAAAGTCATTACTAAGTAAATTACCAAACCAACACAGTGCCAAAGAAAACTGGAGACAAAACTCCATGGTTCTCCGCAACGCAATGAGAAGTAAAAAACCAATAAGAGATGCTTCCAGGCTTTTTGGCAAAGAACATAAAAAAATAAAGGGTTCATTTACCAATGCAGAAAGAAACTTACTTAGAGTCAAAGGTTGGCAGTTTGATAAAAATACTGGATATTGGTGCAAGCCTCCAGAAGTCCTATGCCCTAAAGCGGCTAAAATGATACGAATCAAGAACTAAAACTGGCGCAAAGATCCCACTTTCCTCTAGAATTTAACATCCTTTCAAGGCGCCAAAAAAGTCCCGTCATTTTGCCTGGCCACTTCTCGCATCAAGGTGGAAAATTTCAACACAGTACCGCCCAACCTCATACCGCGAGGTTTAAAGCCGACACCGTGAATTCTGGCGATTTTCTTGCCGGTGCGCTTGTTGGTATTGAGATCGTTTATCAGCTTCAGCGTGGCATCATACGAGCCGCCTGTGTAGTCATCACCAAATACATAGAGCGCTAGCGAGCCCGCTTTGCTTTTGTAACTGCGCAGAGCTATCTCTATGCCCTCCACAGGTGAACTGCTGGAAGAGCCATTCCAGCGACGCATAGCGCTGAGCACACCATTTCTTTGCGATGGGGTATCATTACGCCAGGAGCCCGGAGCACTGCGCCCAAGTATCTCACCATTGTCCGACATTACCTGAAATCCTTTCACTTGCGGATGGCTATTTAACACCTCATTCATGGTGCGAAGTACTTTGTCCCATAAATCCTTCATACTGCCAGACGTATCGACAATAAATATAACCCAGTCACTATCAACCGGTATGCCCCCCACTTCGTCATCTCGTTCTGTCGCCCTGCCCACGTTGATAGCCGCTCTTTGTTGCTCAACTCGAGTCACCTGAAGGCCAGATGCCTGATCCGTTAACTGTTGAATATTATCTTGAGCCCGGGCAATTTCAGCCTCTAGCGCATCTGCCTCGTCGGCGTTACTGGCAGAGTTGGCTGCAGCCTTTGCTAACTCTTGAAGCTGATCAGACATCGCCCCTTGCAGTTCATTGACACTTTGTTCCGCCGCAGACAAGGCTTGGATGAGATCTGCAATTTGATTGGCATCGTTAAATTCTCCCTCATCACCATTTTTAGCTAACAGTATCAGCATTACCACAGCGCCAAAGGCGCATGAGATGATATCCAGAAAAGACAGACTAAAAACTTCAATTGGTGCGCGTTTTTTCATGGCCAGGTTCCTGCCGGACTTATCATTAAACCACCCGTGAGATCGGCCCAATTCCAATAGGCCGCCGGCGCTTGGGAATCCCCTTCCAAAGGTAGAAGTACAATATTGGTTCTAACGCCTTTGGGTAGCGCGTTATTTAGCGTGTGTGTGAACAACCACATACGACATTCGCCAGTAATAGTTGTTGCCCCTGAATTGGGTTGGCAATTTCGATTGCCGCGAAATCCGCTGCCTGCGTCTAACAGGGTAGGTAGACCATCGGTGATCACATAGAGATCCGTCATATCGGGCATGTTCTTCTTGATGGCCTTCAATCCTTGCATCAGATTGGTACCATTTGCAGGTACTAATTTGTCTATGTCTTTCGCCAATTCCTGCATCGATGAACCTATCTTAGCGCTGTTGACTGGACGTAGCCCCAACACCTGATGACTGTCGTTAAAAGCGACAACCGTAACTTTGGCGGTTTCAGGTAAACGTGCAATCATCCATTTGGCGATGCGTTTTGTTCGCTGCCATTTGGGGCCCTGCAGTTTTTTATTGTCGTCGCCGATCTTACGTTTGATAATTTCAATGAGCTTTTCATCCGTCATAGATGCGCTCATATCGAGTAATATGCCTATTTGTTTGCCTTCAACTTTCAGTCCCAGTAGATATTCCTCTTCACCACTACCATCAATTTTGATGGGATCGTCAGCCTGTTTTGGCGCCGCTGCAGCGATAGACTGTTGCAGGTTGGCCACCACCGCTTTTTGATCCGCCAAAGCTCTGGAAACGGCATCTTGCTGTACCTTTAACTCTTCTATTTGGGTTTCCAACTCCTCAGATTTCGCAGTCTCCATGGCAATTTTGTCATTGATTTCGTCAAGACTCTTGTTCATCTGACTGGCCTGGCTTTCCGTAGCCGCTAACTCTTTTTTGAGGCGCTCTATTTCCTCACTGGGCACTGCGGTGTTAGCCGTGAATTTCACCAGAATCAGGATCAGAATTACCGCACCAAGACCACAAGCCATGACGTCCAGGAACGCAACGTTAAATCCGTCTTCTTTGCGTTTTTCTGCCATAAATTTTACTTGTGTAAATGTGTCAGTAAGTGGGTTTCACAGTTCTTGCGAGTCTTGATTACCATTTGTTCCTGACGATTATTTAAATTGTGCAGCACATACATCAAAATGATGGAAATAACCAAAGACACCAAAGTTGAATTGAAAGCCACTCCCAGTTTATCCACCATACCGGATATGTCTCCGGCTACAGCTTCTTCAGCTTTGGCCAAGGCTGAACCGATCCCCCTAACAGTGCCAATAAAACCAATACTGGGGATTGCCCAAATAAAATAGCGAATCATGCTATTGCCCGATTCCAATTGCTCAGCCAGAGACTCAACACTGTCCCGGATTGCGTCCGCTGCATGCTGAACTTGTCCTGTATTTTTGTATCTACGCAAACAATTTATCCAGGTAGACATGGAGCTTGTTTCGCAGAACTCACTTTTTTCCAAGCCATCAAGTGCTTCAGCAACATCTAAAGGTTCGTTTTTATCATAGGTATCCAGATAATCGATGGTGTGCAATGTCTCTTGCCTGACCAGGTGTCGATATTTGTAGTACATCAACCCCAGACAATAAAACCCAAGAGTGATACAAATCTGTTGTTCCGGATCTTTCAGGATCACCCAGATGTTGGTTGTGGCACCCGCCCCTTGAGCGCCAATTGCAGCTTCAGCCAAGGGAAGGATGACCCCCTGATAAAAGAAATGCACCAGCGCAGTAAGACCGAGAAAAGACAGCAATTGCAACATCGGGCTGGGGTTCATATTGGCATCATGCTTGATGTTATTCATCACTGTCTCCTTAAATATCAATTGGCAAAGTGGCGGGCGCATCAAGGCTCACTTTTACAGCCGCAACAGCGGTGAATCCAATTGCAATCAACAAGATTGTCCAAATCATTCTTTTTTTCATCTTTCTATGTCCCTTTAACTACTCATATCTGGCAATGCGAAAACCGATGGTATCAGCGCTTTCCTCAGAAAAATCCCGCTTTGCAGCACGCAACTCTTTTAATCGACCAGACTTAAAATGAGCCCCTTTAACCACGTTTTGCAGCCCTCGAGTGGGTCCCAAATAATCTTTGTGAGTGATTGCTGTATTGGGCGGTGTGTTGGTGTATAAATCGTGTACCCATTCACTGACATTGCCAGCGAGATCAAATAACCCCGCGCGCTCTTGTTTATAACTGCCAACAGGCGCTTTACCCACAAAACCATCGTTGTAACCTTTTAAGATAAGAGCTTGAGAGCCTTGGATAGATTGGTCTCCAAAATTTCCTATCTCGTTCGGGATGCGCTCTGTATTGCCCCAAACATAAGTTGTCTCTTTGGCACGCTTGGCTTTTTTAGCCAGCCATTCCCATTCGGCTTCGGTAGGTAAACGGTAGCCCTTAGAGGCAGCGTCAATGCCCGAAAGCCGTCCGTTTTCGATCTGATAAAAGTGCGTCAACCCCTCGTTTTCACTTAACCAGTTACAGTACATTGCTGCATCGAGCCAAGTCACATCTGTAATCGGCAATGAAGTATTATCTCGACCGCTATCATAGGCCCTGTATTGTGCCTCTGTTATCTCATGACGCGACACCCAGAACTGTTTGCTAAAGGTTACTTTAAGAGGGTATTCATTACGGCTACGGCCCTGTTCACCGGGCGCTGACCCCATAGTAAAAGCAGTGCCACGAAACTTAACCATGTCAATACCAAGGCCAGAAACAAATAGCGGCAGTCCTCCCTGACGTCGAGCTTCAAATTCAGTCAGCATGTCTGCATTAACGGTCAGCGTTTGTTTTCCTTTCGGCGTAACTGTTTTTTGCACGGTTCGAAAACCGTCAGCGACAAAATCGAACTTAATGGGGAGAGCTTGCGCTTCAATTGTCAGCGGTGTAGTACCTATGGGTTGACCATCAGCCAACACCATTGCTGGATGGCTGGCTTCCAGAATTACTTCACCAATTTCGGGTTGCAATGCAAAGCTGATGGATTTGTGCTCACCGGGTTGTAGCTCGATAGTTCGACTCATGCTGTAAAATCCGGGGACGGCATACTGGATAAGATGCTCTCTTCCTGACTCTACGAGTACTTGTCCCAAAACTTCCGTACTGCCATTGATGGTCAGCAAGCCCGACTCAGGTTCAGCATTAATTGTGAGCATGCCTTTTTCTGGGGCCAATTGATATTCACGCGTTGGGATTTTATTGAGGTTGGTTAACTCTACAGTATCGGTAACTGCTTCATACCCTTGTAGCTCCAGCCTGAAATTATATGCACCTCCCTCAGCATCTAATTGCAAAGGAGTTTGCCCGTAAAGTTCATCATCGACAAAAACGTTTGCCCCCGCAGGCTCAGAGTTCAAGGTGATGACGCCTTCTATTGGCTCAAGCGTTACATCTAACTCTTGCTCAAGCCCTCTCTCTAATACCACGGAGGTAACAAAAGGTGCGTAATACGGATTGTCTACCAGAATTTCATATTCGCCCGGTGCTAAGCTAGATTCCAATTGCTGTCCAACACTATTGAGAACGCCTTCGACATACCAGGAAGTGTCACCATCGGCAACATTAACACTGGCGAACAATGTTGCAGGACTGGGCTTCAGAACAACTTCGATATTACTACTAGTGTTAGCCGAAATGGCCACTGTTTCGGGTTCAAATCTGTCAGCGCTAACTACAATTTTAGCGTCCGTGCCAATTAAATAGACTTTGTTCCCAGAAACATAACCACTGCCTTCAACAAGTGTTACTTTACTCGTACTTACAGCTGCTTCTGGTCCCGTTAAAATGACAAAACCTTTAACCAGTAGTAGCCAAAACAAAAAACCAAGGACAACAACCAACCCCATGGCTCTACTGATATAGTGGAAGTTCACATCACTTTTTTGTGCTTTTTTTAGTCTTTCATCAAGGGCACTACTCATTTATTCTTTTCCATTGTGCTCAAATTTTTTCGTTGCAAACCAGATGTATGGTTTCATCACTTTGCCCGGGAGATAAGTTCACTTCCAACATTTTGCTGCGATAGCCATCTCGACTCGCTTCAAGAATATAATTACCAGGTGTTAGTGAAACAGTTTTCTTTTTGGTTTTACCAATAATGCCTTTCCCTTTGACAATAATATGAGTGCGATTATCTGAAATAACTGTGAGTGCAACAGTGGACTCCATGTCTCTGATCAAGGCTCCTAATCTTTTAACTTCCTGTGCCACAGTGGCAGACCTTGTCATCAGAGGGACAGACTTTTTTAAGACCGTTTTTGCCGCGTCTCGAATATTACTATCGGTAAGACGTTGCGGACGGTTAGAGTAGCTCTTCAAAGTTTTAAGGGTACTTAATATGTCTGTAGCGGAAGCATTTAGTTGGTTTAACGAGGCATTTTCAGGAAAAATCGCCAGCGCTTGGTTTGTATAATCCCGCACCTGCTGCCAGTCATCTTCTTGAGCGAGTACGTTGGCAACTTCAAGGGCTTCATCAAGTGTTTGTTGCAGTGCAATTGTATCAAGTTCCTCGCGAAGCCCTAACACAGCTTGGTCGTTGGGAGATATTTGCGCAGCTTCTGAATATGCTCTCTCAGCCGCAGCATAATCTTCCAGCATCAACGCGTTTTGCGCGGCCTGCAGTTTTGATTTCAACGTTTGTTCTTGCAACGCACTTTGCGCAGCATCCAGCAGGGGTGATAAATCAGTTCTCAGGGGGTCCAGCGCCAATGCTTGACTCAAAGCGAGCACTTGCTTTTCCAGGTCGTTTTCCACCAAGCCCACTTTATACTGATTGATAAACTCTTTCACATCGCTATAGGCATTAATACGGGATTGCAGCGCTTTAACAGACTCTGCTTCGGGTTGGATTTCTGCCGCTTTTTGAAGATTAATGCTTGCCAGATTGATTCGTTCTTCATCAAAAGCGGTCTGGGCAGAAGCCAGGGTATCAGTGAAAGCGGCTTGCCAGTCAGCTACTAGTTTTGAAACTTTGCTTTCTAGTTGAGTCAGAGCATGTTGAGCTTGAACATATTTTCCCTGGGCGAAATACACTAAGACTTCTTCTTTGTCCGCCAACAATTGAGCCACGGGAACTTTCGCCCATGCCTTTAATGCGGGAGCGTCGAGATAAGGTTGTAGTGATTGTTCAAACTCCGCAAGGGCGGCTTTAAATTCGTTCCGTGCAGTCTCAGTGTCGATGGACTCAGGTAAAGTTTGAGCTGTTTCTGTATGTTCAGTCGCATCAGAAGCGGTATTGATATTACTTATATAACTGGACAGAAAATACAAGGCAGCAGCCCCAACAAGCACACCAGACATTAAGAGCATCGATTTAACTCTGTTGTCGTTGTCAGCTTTGGTGAGCAATTTTATTTTTTCGTCCTGAGGGAGGGACTTTTCCTGTTCCTGATCCATGCTTTATTCTTTAATCCGTCAAGTAGAGACAGGCAACATGAGGTTGCCTGTCTGGATATACCTATTTTATAGATACTCTGAAGGCGTAGATTCTAAGTCATATATGTTTTTCAGGTGTGCCTTCCATTGTTCGTATTGTTCAGATGCAGTGCCAGTAAGCTCCACCGTATTATCATTAAACTCCATAACAGTTGGGCTTAAAGATAAATCCAACCCTTGACCTTGTTCATCAAGAATTTCACTGTGAACTTTCATATCACTATTGGCTTTGAACGAATCAGCAATAAGTTTTACAGAACCAATCGCCGCCGCCGCAGTTGCAATATTCCCAGCTGTTGAACTGCTATTTTTACCTAAAACAGCACCGAGAATACCAAGCCCAACGCCAATTGCAGCTTTAGTATTGCGTTCTTCTTCTGCTTCGCGACGAGCCACAGCATCTGGTAAGGTTTCTTTCTGCCAGGTTCTGTAAGCCGTCAGCGTATTAGCGTCAAAAACCTCATATTGATTCTGCAACTGATCTACAAAAAGTTGATCTTGAGCTTTCAGAGCTCCGATCCGCGACAGCATTTTGTTGCCATCAGCAGGGAGTGCAACCAGCTCATGCTTGTAGTACTGGACTTTGTTCTTTCTCTTTAGAGATGTACTCACATACCGGTTGAACTCTTCTGGAGAATAATATTGAGCATAACGAACTAAAGTGGTGTCCTTAATTTGTTTTTTAGATTCATCAGGCATTGCAATAATCAAATCGTAAACATAGTCACTGATTTGAGTAAATACTGGAGCATAAGGATTTTTTTCGCTGTTTTCCTGGTCGCGGAAGAAATATTTAGAAACGCGATGTTCAAAAGTTTTTTGCCCTAGAATTTCCCCTGAGCTGTCCATCACCGTTGTTTCTATTTCAATGGTTTCACTATCAGACTCTAACACCGTACCAAGTACAAAAACGTCAGCTGTAGTGTTTGCATTCGGAACAACACTGACAACACCAAAGGACTTTGTCTTTTCCAACGCTTTTTTAGTTTGGATTGCAAATCGTTTTGCTTCGGCTCTCCTCAGTTGAGGCCAAATATCTAGCTCTCCCAACTCGTCATAATCAATCTGACCAGTATTATCCAGCGGGAACCCCGGATTAAATACAGGAATAGCAACATCCAGATAAATATCTGAATTATAGGCATAGGTTCTCTGTACGGGGCCCGAGTTCATCGTAGAGCCAGGCCCCACCATTAAGGGCCCAGATTGGGTCTTAGCAGTTGTTCCACAGCCACTCAATACAATGGCAGCTGAACAAACAACCACCGAAATAGACTTATTAATGTTGGCCAGGAAGCCTCTTTTTATGTTCATTAGTGAATTCTCCTTTACCTTGTTAATTTTTTATTCTCCACACTCCATATCTTCATACTGTTTGATCAAACCTGCTTTTTCGCTTTGATCAGTCGAAGAAGATATTTCGTCCCAGAGCAACATACATACAATATTGTCATTGTCCTTAGGGGGGATTATTTGATTCTTTGCTCCCGCGCCTGAAGCTTGAGGAGTTGTCTGGGTTGCATATCCATTACTTGTAGAATTTTCTGAATCAACTTCCTGGCCTTCACTTTGCTGACCTTCCTGCCCAGGGGGTTGCCCTTCAGCATTGTCCGAACCTTGCCCTTCTTCACCGGAGGTTTCACCGCTACCGTCCGCCTCAGAACCGGCTCCTGCTCCAGAGCCAGAACCAGCGCCGCCACCTCCACCAGAAGCCGCCATTTGAGTTTGCACCTTATTAATGCACTTCGAAAATTTGTCTATTGAATTGTTGAGAGAAAGTTCAAGGAGGGCAATTTTTTCTTCTTTGGTCATGGTTTCAGGATCAATATCTTCCAACTCGACACCAGTACAATCATAAGCAGCGCCTTTTTGATATGTACTGGTTTGCGCCTGCGCTGATACGCTAAAAAAACAAAGCGCTGCTACAAAGCAAGATATTGTCGTTTTCAAATTTTTACACATCCTTAAAACCCAAAGAGGGCGAAATTGTCTTCACTTTTTAGCAAAGAGAAATATTTAGTTCAAGTGTAACTTTTTGTGTCATTAAAAATTAACACATGAAAATTATCTGATTCTTCAATGAAAAATCACCTAATTTTAAAAAATTCAGGCGGAATAAAATATTTAAGCTCATGTTTTACCTAAAAATATAGATAAACCCGGATCTTAAATACTATTAATCACTGGCAGATAGAGCCCAAAATTTATCTACCTTAAATAATTTAAAATAAAACTAACATTAAAAACTCATGGATTTCTGTGTGGTGCATAAACGCCAACCGAAACAGCACTGAATGTCTGTTAATTGCTGAACCCGATGTGCCATGAACGCCGCAATACAGTAGAATACGCGTTAATTCAGATTTAATGGGAAGCAAACGTGGCGTTACAGTGGTTTCCGGGGCATATGCACAAGGCCCTGAAAGAGATTAAAGAGTCGTTGAGTCAGGTGGATATCCTGATTGAGGTATTGGACGCCCGTATCCCTTATTCCAGTGAAAACCCTGAGATCGCCAAAATCCGTGGTGATAAGCCCTGTCTGAAAATCCTCAATAAGTTTGATCTAGCGGATCCTGACATTACCCGGCAATGGCAAGACGAGCTGGAAAGTCAGCGCGGTGTTTTCACTATTACCACATCCAACGAGAAACCTGCCGAAAGCAAACAAATTCTGGGACTGATTCGCAAGCACTGCGCAGCAAAGGATGCCTCGGTAAAATCCATTAATGCCATGATCACCGGCATTCCCAATGTGGGTAAATCCACCCTGATTAATATCCTGGCGGACCGCATTATTGCTAAAACTGGCAACGAGCCTGCGGTCACTAAGAGCCAGCAGCGAATCAATCTGGGCAGTGGTATCGTGCTGTTTGATACCCCCGGCGTATTATGGCCGAAGGTGGAAAACCCCAACTCTATCTATCGCCTTGCCGCCTCAGGAGCCGTGAAAAATACCGCTATGGAATATGATGATGTGGGCTTTTTTGCCGCCGACTATCTGATTAAGGCCTATCCGGCGCTTTTACAAGATCGCTATAAACTGGACGAAATAGCTGATACCGAAATTGAGTTTCTGGAAGCCGCAGCGAGACAGCGCGGGGCGATCATGGCAGGTGGCCGGGTTAATCTACACAAGATCTGCGAAATCCTACTCACCGAACTGCAATCAGGCAAACTGGGTCGTATTAGCCTGGAAACCCCTGAGATGGTAGCTCGAGAAAAACTCGAGATGATAGCCGAATCAGAGAAAAAAGCGGCTGCCAAAGCCAAGCGCAAGCAGCGTTTTAAAGAGGGTTCGTTAACGCCGGATAAGCGGGATCGCAAAGAAAAACGTACCGAAAAACGCGAAGCGCAAAGCCAGCGTATGAAAAGAAATAAGTAACCCTTATTGCAGCCGGGCACTAACCTTTTAAGCCTTTCCCCACTAAATACACTTCGCGGGAGCGCGGTCTGGACGCGGCAGGCTTACGCACGATCACTTTATCAAACGAACTGCGCACGTCTTTGGCGTATTCGTCATAACCCACGCCCTGGAATACTTTGGCACAAAAGCTGCCGCCGGGCTTCAATACGTTGCGGGCCATATCCAGCGCAAGTTCCACTAAATACATCGCAGCATACTGATCGGTATTTTTAACCCCGCTTAAGTTAGGGGCCATATCGGAAATCACAGTGTCTACCTGCTGCCCGTCTAGCGCCTCTAAAATAGCGTCGTACACCGCTTCTTCAGTAAAATCCCCTTGGATAAAGGTGACATCGCGAATTGGATCCATGTGCAAAATATCGGAAGCTACAACACGACCAGATTCGCCCACCACAGGGGCGACAATCTGCGACCAACCCCCAGGCGCAGAACCGAGATCCACCACCACACTGCCGGGGCGATACAGCGCATCTTTTTCATTGATTTCAATCAGCTTATAACTGGCGCGCGAGCGATAGCCATCGGCTTGTGCTTTTTGCACATAAATATCATTAACGTGTTCGTCCAACCACTTTTTACTGGTTTTTGATCGCGCCATTTAGTTTGCCTGCTCCGGTATCGCAAAAAGGGCGAATATTGTAAACTCGCCCGCGTGAATTGCAAAACCCTTCCCATAAAACAGGCTCAGAAAAATGAAACTAGACGATGTGAAAAAACTGCATCAGAAAAAATACCGTGCCGAATTTGGCTATTATCTGGTGGAAGGTGAGCATCTTGTTTTAGAACTTCAAAAAGCGCTGCAACTGCAAAAGGCCAAAAACAGTTCTGCTGATATACAACCCATCAGCCTCTACGTCACTGAATCAAGACAAGAATGGGCGCAAAGCCTCTCAGCGGACTTTCACTTGGAGGTCATCAGCGATAAACAGATGACCAGGATTAGTGACACCAAAACACCACAAGGCGTGCTTGCCCTTGTGCCACTGCCCAAACCAGGGAAAAGCCAAGAGGCTGTGCCAGCAACCGAACGCTATATTTACTTGCACGAAGTGCAAGATCCTGGAAACCTGGGCACCATCATTCGCAACCTTGTGTGGTTCGGTGGTTTTCGTTTACTGCTCAGCCCCAATAGCGTTGACCCATTTAACTCAAAAGTAGTGCGTGCCAGCATGGGCGCCATTTTCCATTTACCGATAGAAATGGAGATTAGCCTGAAGGCATTACCCCAGCGCTTCGATAGATTTGCTTACCTAGACTTACAAGGCGCAAAAGTGAATAGCGCAGAGTTTAGCAACTACCAATGTTATCTGTTTGGTAACGAGGCACGTGGTGTGCCACTGGAGAGCCTCAAAGAATTGCAGGCTGATGCTTTTACCATTGCCGGCAGGGGCACAATCGACTCACTCAACCTGGCCAGCTCAGTGGGCATGTCCGTCTACCAGCTGTCGCTATCAAATGGATAGCACGGCCCCGTCAAGGCAACAAAATTGCAATCTGCGCTTAATCCATTAAGGGTAGATATCATTTATGGCAAAACCCAACCCCAAAGGCCCCACCCGAACGGTTCAAATTTTCTGCGCACAGTGCCGAGCGATATTGTTTAAATATCGGAAAGGCGGAAAAGGCGCGCTTGTGAAATGCTTTAAACAGCGGATTGTAGAAGATCACACTAAAACCCCATGTACCTGCCCCGGCTGCGAACAAGTCTTTGCACGAGAAACACTGATTCGAGGGACGCCGGCCTACAAAATAGTCGGGGGTAAAGTCACCATGAAATAAGAGCCGCTCGCTACGCCGTTTTTTTAGAGTGCTTCACAGCATCGTTAAGCTGCTGCAGCTCTTGCTTTGTGAGATTGCGCCATTGTCCTGGCCGCAGTTTTCCCAATTGAATATGCATAATGCGGGTGCGCTTTAATTTGGTGACCTCATAGCCTAAAAACTCACACATACGACGAATCTGACGATTCAGTCCTTGGGTAAGAATAATGCTGAATTCAAACCGGCCTCTGGCCGCTACCCGACAAGGCTTGGTCACTGTGCCAAGAATAGGTACACCTTTGGACATTTTTGTTAAGAAGCGTTCACTGATGGGTTGGTTCACCGTCACAATATATTCTTTATCGTGAGCGTTTTCAGCTCGCAGTACCTTGTTAACGATGTCACCATCACTGGTGAGTAAAATCAGCCCTTCTGACGGTTTATCTAAACGCCCTATCGGAAAAATGCGCTCTTTATGGCGCACTGCATCGATGATATTACCCTTTACATGCCGCTCTGTTGTACAGGTAATACCTATCGGCTTGTGATAAGCGATATAGATACGGTCAGATTTATCTTTGGCCACCCCTCCAATGACTTTTCCGTCCAGTTTAACCGTATCGCCCGGCCCAACTTTAGTCCCCAGTTCCGGTAGCTTACCGTTAATGGTCACTCTCTTCTGTTCTATGAGTTTGTCAGCTTCTCTGCGGGAACATACCCCCGTATCGCTCAGGTACTTGTTTAATCGTTTTGGGGCATCAGTCGTCATAACAAGGAATTCATTCCACTACTTAAAGTATCCAATGGATAAAGACTCAGTTTCGCTAGAGTATATCGAAATTTCCCTTTTGGAGTTACGGAGATTTCAACTCATCTCGTAACTTTGCTTCAAGCAGCTCAAATTTCAGTTCTAAGGCTGTTCGGTATTCAACTGGTAATACTGCTGAGAGCGCTACCAGGCTTTTAGCACTTTGATAGTTGTGGATGTTTACCCAAGGCGTGTCTTTACCATTCGCCTGTAACTTTTGCATCAGCGTGGCGACGACCGAATTAATTTCCGCTTCACTAGTGGCCGTTTGGCCGAGCATAGGAAGCAAACTAAACAGCGGAGTGTCTAATAACGTCAGCCTTTGCAGCAAGCTATGCACAACGGCTTTATTCCCCAGCCCCGCTGCAAAGCGCGTATAGCTCTGCCAAAACCGGGCATCGTCACTGTCACCATACAAAGTTGCGGTATGAGCAAACCATTCATTGGCTTTTGCTATGTCCCCAGACTCTAAATACAGCATACCTAACCAGGCACTGTTAATGGTTGAAGCAGGATCAAGCTCAAGACAGGTTTCCATGCTACTGATTGCAGCTTCGATGTTATCTTGTACCTGAAATACTTTGGCCTGCCAGACATAAGCCCATGTGTATTCATTGTCCACAGAAATAGCAGTTTCAAGGGCTTTCAGAGCTGCTTCATAGTTGCCTTGCCAATATTGCACAATAGCCAGGTTTACATTAATCCAGGGTGATAAGGGATCAATGTTCCGCGCCTGCTCTGCATACGCCAATGCTTGGGCAAAATCGTTTCTGGCCAGTGCCAGCTCACTGTATAGATACAGTGCGGTTGGATGATTATCCTGCACAGATAAGGCGCGATTAAGCGCCTCTTGTGCCTCATCGAACGCGGCGACCTTGGTATTCAGAATAGCGGTTGCAAGGTGAGCATTCACTTCGTTTGAGTTTAGCTCAGTGGCTCGCTCTATAGCTTGTTGGGCTTTGGGCAAAGCAAGCTCACTCTTCATGTGCACGTCGTGGTAATCATGCCGCGCATAAACATAAGCCAGCCTTCCATAAGCCGCGGCAAACTGTTCATCTTGCTCAATGGCTTTTAACAATGCGGCTTCGGCACGGTAAAACCACTCGCTGGTTTTACCGTGCATTAACCAATATAAACCTGTCAGATAGTGCTGGTACGCAACCACATCGACATTATCTGAGCCAGTATGTGGCGTTTGCAACTCCTCCAAACCAGGTAAAATCTGTTGCAAAATACCTGTAGCAACTTCGCTTTGAACCGCAAATAGCTCAGAGCTGGAATCTTCGAATACCGAAGACCACACCACTTCCTCTGTCTCTGCCTCAATGAGTCGCACTACGATACGATATTGCTCTTGATTGCTTCTTACACTGCCTTCAAGCAGATATTGAACTGACAATACCCGAGCCAGCTCTCTGAGCGGTAAACCTCGCTTGGCATAGGTATAAGTAGCATATCGAGATTTTACAGTAACCTGTTTATAGCGAGACAAAATTCCCGATATTTCTTCGGGGATCCCTTCAGCCAGATAGCCCGCCTGAGCCTCACCCGTCACATTATTAAGGGGTAATAATGCAATACTCACGTTGCTTAAAGCGGCCTTTTCTGTCGGGGACTTTGCAGCGTAGAAAAAAGCGATTATCAGTACTAGCAACAGCAAGCAGGTGCCAACAGCGAAACGAAGGGATCCTTTAGCTGAATATTTTCTATCGGTCGAATCTGAATCATATCTCTGAACCCCGGGTTTATCAGAATTCGGTTCTTCTACATTGCCCTTGCTGTCTGCATCAACGTCAGGTTCATTAGTTTGTGAATCTGCAGCTGATTCTGAAATTGGTGTGTTGAGGTCCCAAAGCACCTTGGCTTTTAAGCGATAGCCTTTTTTCGGGACAGTTTGAATGAGCTGTTTAGCATTGCTATCACAAAATGCGTGACGCAGTTTGGAAATTGCCCGAGTTAAGGCATCTTCCACCACAATTCTGTCACCCCAAACCTCCTGCATGAGCTCGTCCCGGCTCACGGTTTCACCGGCTTTGCTAGCCAGTACGCATAGCACATGCATCGCTTTGGGCTCAATATGCGTGGTGTTAGTGGCACTCGAGATAGTGTTATCACCGGGATCAATTTTAAAATCAGCCACCATGAAGCATGAGGCGCTGGTCAATGGTTTCATTGTAAACTCCTCACCATCAGACCTAATTTACAATGCATTCTCAGGTTTCCATCAGTTTTTCATCAGAAAAAAGTTCGTCTTTGTTCAGGACTCGGTCAGGTAATTTTTCAATTCATGGCCAATAATCGACCGCAAGTCAGTTAGTACTTTATGCCGCAACCTTTACAAGAAAGATAACAGTTGCAATAGCAAGATCACAACCAACACGTTGTTGAAATGAGGATAATTTGCCATGTTGAACAAAAACAAAACATTTAAAAACGCCTTAGTTGCTACCTTACTCATGTTGCCCACATCGTTTGTGGCGGCATCGGTGCAAAGCCCGGCGATGCAGTTAAAAACCAGCACGGAGGAAGTTATCGGCGTACGAGAAATCGAAACCGGTAATTATCAAGACGGGATCCGCAAGACCCAGGCCGCCTTAAATCTAACCACGGTTTCGTCGCAACGAGCGCCATTGTTTACCAACCTATGTGTTGCTTATATTGCGTTAGATAAGCTTGATGAAGCGGAAACTTTCTGCAATGAATCCGTAAATAGCAACAAAGCGAAAGAAATCGCTTTGAGTAACAGAGCCGTTTTCCATTTTCTCAATGGAAATTTAGAGGCGAGCCGCAATGACTTAGAAAAAGCAGCCAAGGGCACTCAACATCAACGCCTGGTCTCCCATAATCAAAAGGTATTAGCGCAACAAAAACTATTGGCGAACCAGTAACTGCATTGTTTTCAGCTAAGAGCCAGGTAAAAAATTGCCTGGTTCTTTAAATTCTAGTTTTAGCGCTTCAACAAGGATGCGGCTATTTACATTTCCAGTAAGAGCTGCAACAGCAACTCTACACTAGAGCCAATTCAGTTTCTTTCTGGGGGTTTGTGGCCTTCTGGTACCGCCGCCAACTGGTCATCAATCATCATGCAGGTGCCGCTTAACGTATCTCCCCGGCGGGTTTCAAAGGTTACCGCATCTCCCTCTTGCAGATTTGCGCAAGCTTCTATGGCTTCTGGTGGTGGGCCTTTTCGCTGCCCTTCTTGCTTACCGGGTTTGGCAGCAGCCTGACCAGCAAGAACACTGAATAACACCACCACAACTAATTTTGATTTAAGGTTCATCATCGATTACTCCCAAGACTTTCCAGTCACAAAAAAGATTCCAGTTCAGCGTACCCTGCAATTGTGCAGATCCGGTGCAGATTGCATGGAGAACTGCTGAAGTTTGCCCCGGTGCCATTTCTCCAGTGCAATAACCCGTTATACTGAGAACATGAAAATTACTTTAAAACTGTTTTTGACGTTGTTTGGCTTGATCACCTTCGTGGTTTTGGTGAGTCTGGCACTTGCCCGTTGGAGCTTTCAACAGGGTTTCTACGAATATATCAGCGGCCTGGAGCAGAACCGCTTGCAGCGTATAAGCGGGCAACTGAAGCAAGAATATGTGGCAGCAGGCAACTCATGGGAGACCTTAAAAACTCAGGAAATGAACTCCCTGGTGAGCAGAATGCGCAGGGATTCGGATTCTGCTGGAAACAAACCCAGCCAGAGTGAAAAACGGCCTCCGCATGAAGTCAGGCGTCACCGTCCTCCACCTCATCATGCAGACCCACGAGCATTCTCCGATGAAAAAGGCCCTCCCACCGCACTATATGATGCTGATGGCGAGTTCGTATTTGGCGAGACTCCTGCTGATGCATTTGGTGCGGGGATACAATTAACCCTATATCTGGAGGATGAAACCGGAGAATCGAACCCCATCGGAGAGCTGCGCAGTTGGCCCAAAGCTGGCTTATCCGCCCATTCCCAGAGCAAGTTCGCAGAACAACAGCTAGTTACCAGTTTACTTATCGCCTTTGCCTGCCTGCTGTTGGCGGGGTTAGTTTCCTGGGTCGCAGCAACCCGATTATTAAAGCCTGTTCGGGCGGTTTTAAGAGGTATTTCAGAATTGTCTAATGGTCGCTATTCGGTGTCATTTCCCGAAAAACGCCGGGACGAACTAGGCCAACTCATGGCTGATGTTACTTCCTTAAGTGATACCCTGGAAAAAAATCGCAGTGCTAAAAACCGTTTGTTTGCTGATATCTCTCATGAGCTTCGGACGCCGCTGACGGTTCTTGCCGGTGAAATTGAAATGCTCAAAGCAGGTATCCGGCCCTTTGATCAACAGCAACTGCAGTCTTTTGAGCAAGAAATACAACTACTACGCCACCTGGTAGACGACTTATATGACTTATCCTTATCAGATGTCGGTGGCCTGAAATACAACTTTAGCCCACATAGCGTGCTGGATGTGCTGGCAATTGTCCTGGATAGTATGCATAAGCAAGCAGAAGAGAAGAACTTAAACCTGGATCTCAAAGTAGACGAGGGCAAATTCGAGGCCAATATCGATGCTAAGCGTATTGAACAATTACTGCGTAACCTGTGTGCCAATTCCATAGCCTACACCGACGCACCTGGGCAGATTATGTTTACATTGAAAAAAGACAATAACCACATCATTCTCACTGTGGATGACACCAAACCCGGGGTAACAGAGGAAGAGTGCGCACTGCTGTTTGACCCTCTCTATCGCCAGGATGCCTCACGAACCAGCAGAGAATCCGGTGCAGGTCTTGGTCTGACGATATGTAAAAACGTGGTAGAAGCCCATGGTGGTAAGATTGAAGCATCCCCATCAGATCTCGGCGGATTAAAAGTGGAAGTGTCTTTACCCTTGCTAACTGGAGAGCACAAATGAGTCACAATGGCCTTATTATCATTGTTGAAGACCAGGAAAAAATCGCCAACATCCTGGTGGAGTTCTTTCAGCTTGATGGCTTTGAAACACTAGTATTGCCGGATGGCAAAAACGCGGTAGAACAGATTCTGAATAGAACACCGACAGCGGTAATATTGGATCTCATGTTGCCATATAAAGACGGTTTGACAATCTGCAGAGAAGTACGGCAAAAATCTAATGTTCCTATATTAATGCTTACCGCTCGTGTCGATGAAATAGACAGACTCATGGGACTGGAAATCGGCGCCGATGATTATGTGTGTAAACCCTTCTCTGCAAGAGAGGTGGTCACCCGAGTTAAAGTGATTTTACGCCGGGGCAATAACGTATCTGCAACAAACGAATTGCACATCAACTATAAACACATCCACATCAACTTAGAGCGTTTTAGTTGCAAAGTGGGTGAACAACTGGTGGAGCTCACACCTGTGGAGTTTCGCTTGTTATGCACCCTCATTAAAAAGCCCGGCACAGTTTTCTCTCGCGATTCACTGATGAATACTTGCTATGAAGACGAGCGCATTGTCAGCACCCGTACAATAGATAGCCACATGAAAAACTTGCGCAGCAAACTCAGCAATGCCTACCCCGAGGAAAACGTATTGCACGCCGTTTATGGCATAGGTTACAAAGCCGAATAATCCAATTTCTCTTCAGGATTAAACACTTTAAGAGCGTCGCTATAGGTCCAATTTAAACCTATGGAATGCACAGCTACTGCTTTCAAATTGCACAGCAATCCCATCAAATCTGCACCGAACCTGCACAATTGATTTTTACAATGGACTTCGATGAATCAATTGGAAGCAGCCAATGAAAAAAACTGAAATGGCAAAAATCATGGCAATGCTATTTGCCTCTGGAGTTTTGGTGGCCTGTGGCTCCAGCTCCGATACCGAACAGAGCACTGACACTGTGGTTACTGTTGATAACGCCCCTGGTGTTGATGCGGGTACTGAGCAAACTACAGGACCCGGAAATACCGTCACTTTAACCGCAACGATTACCGATGATGGCAGCTATACAGTGCTTTGGGTTCAAACAGCCGGAACCGCGGTTGAGCTGACGAATGCTGAAACAGCAACAACAACCTTTACCGCACCCGATGTTGATGAGGATGAAACTTTGACCTTCAGCGTAACGGTAGATGATGGCGTCAATGCCGCCGTTACCGATACCGTATCTGTCATCGTCACTGCCGCAGAAGATGATGCGGATGAACCAACGGATAGCAATGCCAGCGTTTGGATAATTAATAGTGAGGAAACCCGCGCAGCCCATATTCTGGAGTCCAATTCTGGCAATGGCGTTATGGTGAACGTGCAGTCAGTAGCAGATGCGACTCTAAACGGGCAGGATTTTACGGTGGTGACCTCTCAAGGTATTCCTGACTATGCGGTATTGATCACTGAAGATATCATGGCAGGTCTCACCGAACGGCCACGCGCGGCCTCTGATTTTGTCACCGGCTCCCCCACCATCAGCGTAGGGGACACCGTTCAGTTTGGCCAGGATATTGGCTACGCCAGCAATAACAACTGCGAAACCAATGCAGGTTATGGTTATTGGCCCCCGGGACCCGAATGTCCCGGCCAGAATACCCGTGAAGGGTACTTGCCCAAAGACCCCACTCCCACAGAAGAAGATTGCACTACAGGACTGGGCAAAGTTGGACTCTGGGTGAATGGCTCTTCCGTGTACAACTGGGGCGATGGCATGAGCTTCAACAATCAAGGCGATTGGTACAACCTGGCCCCCGTTGCTGAATTTTACGATGTGGATATTTGTGGCGGACACGCTGCCATGGACGACTATCATCACCATTTTTATTCCTCTTGCCTGGCCGATATGGTGGGTGATGAGGCTGATGGTCATTCGCCTTTATATGGCTATGCCGCGGATGGTTATCCGATTTATGGGCCATGGGAAGCAGATGGGGTGCTTGCCATCAGTTCCTGGACTACCCGAGATTACTCCGCCGATTCAGCGACTGGCTGTGCCGACGGCGCTCGAAGCTGCACCCTGGTGGATCAATACGATGTCAGTTTAGGCACTGAAGACGTTTCTGCCGGACCGGGTTTTGATGAAGTAGTCACCACTTTATCCGGTAATCAACTGGTGGCCAGCAACGGTTATTATCACGAAGATCATTATTGGGACCCAGAACTCACGGCGTTGGGCGGTGCCTATCTGGATCAATATAATGCTCACTCCGACGATGAGCGAGGTTATCATTACCACGTTACGGTAAAAGAAGTGGATGGCAAGTTAACCCCAGCCTTTCCTTACATTGTAGGTGACAGGTTTGCCGGTGAACTACAAGACAACGCAATTGCCACCTGTAGCACAGGAGCAGGTGGCCCTGGCGGACCGGGTGGCCCTGGCCCTGGTGCAGGAGGTTAATCATGAAACTGACTAACACTCGATTACCATCAACAATGCTCCTCTGCGCACTGCTCAGCCATTGTTTGTTGCTAGGTCAACAATCACATGCAGGCAGCACGGAAATACATCAACATGCATCAAAAGACATCGGCAGTTATCCGGTGCCACAGATGCAATTGTCGGTATTTCGCGATGCTATGGATGGGGTGAATGTGCACGTTGCCGTAGACAATTACCTGCTCAATGCACCTGATACGGCCAACGAGCAGCAAAAAGCGCTGCTACAGGGACATGCGCATGTGTTTGTTAACGGCATTAAACGACAACGGCTTTATGGAGAAAATCTGCATGTTCCACAATCGTGGTTAGCAAAAGGGGTTAATCAGATCGCTATTTCGCTGAACAGCCATGAACATGAGAATTGGGTGAAGGACAACAGCAATATTGTGGGCTCGGTGTTTATCAATCTGGAGAGTGAGCAGTTAGTGCTGCACAACTACAGCTCTCAGCCTTTAGACGATACAAAACTGGCGTCTGAGCAAATGGCCCACAAACATCACTAGTTGAGCTGATTCCAATAACACAAACAGGCAGCCTGAAATTACTTTTCAGGCTGGCTTTAAGCTAACTTACTCAAGCCCAATTCAAGCGCTTGCGTGCGACTATCCACCACAATTTCTTCGAGATTTTGGTCGTGCTCTTGCAATAATCTCAACAACTGTTGTTTACCCGCTTCCGTTTTTACGATCACGATCGCTTCTTTGTGCATGTCTCGCGTTTCCAGGATCATGTTTTCGATAGATAAAGACATAGTGTCGTCTAATAAGGAAACATCGCTTAAATCGATGATCACCGCATCGTGATTGGCTATGTTGGCCCGCTCTTTGGCCAGCGCTTTAGACACGCCGAAAATCATGGGACCACTTAAGTAAAAATAGAGAATGCGACCATTGGCTTGGTTTAACAGTTCTCGCTGGCGTTTATTCAACGGAAGTTGGTCATCCAGATCACTGATAGCACGCACATTTTTAGACTGACTGGCACTGAGTTTTTCGATGATCAAAATATTGGCCACAAATACGCCAAAACCCACAGCAAAAATCAAATCAACAAACACGGTTAAGAACAGCACAGAATACATGACTAGGGTAGATTGCCAGGAAACCCGATGGGCCCGTTTGATAAAACTCCAGTCGAGAATATCAATACCCACTTTAACGGCAATACCGGCCAGCACAGCCAGAGGAATGCTACTCAACAAACTGGCGGCACCAAAAATACCAATGATCAGGGTGACGACCCTGGCTACCCCTGACCAGGCTGAGCGCGCTCCAGTCTGGATATTCACCACGGTACCCATGGTGGCTCCGGCACCGGGTAAGCCCCCCAAAAGTCCGGAGAAAAAATTACCAATACCCTGACCAATTAATTCTTTATCCGATTTGTGTTCGGTCCGGGTTAAGTTATCAGCAATCACCGATGTCAGCATAGAATCGATACAGCCCAACATACCTAAGACTACGGCATCCGCCAGCATGGCATTGAGTTGCTCTGCGGTAAAACTGGGTAAAACCGGGCTGGGCAATGAGACCGAAATTTCGCCAATACGGCGTATCGTATCTGGCCCAAAAGCCACCAAGGAAAGTACGCTGACGCCCACTAAGGCAATAAGTTGAGCGGGTATGCGCTTGGTAAATCGCTTGGGGATAAAGAACAAAATACACAGGGTAATTAAGGTCAGTACAACCTCATTAAATTGCGCATTGGCAATGATGTCAGGGATCGCCTTAACAGTACCGATGACACCGCCAGTGGGAGCGGCCTGTCCTAACGCCGGAGCCAGCTGAATAATGATCAGGATCACCCCGATACCCGACATAAAACCGGAAACCACACTGTAAGGCATCTGGGTAACGTATTTGCCCAGCTTAAATAGCCCAAACGCAATCTGGAAAAGGCCCGCCATCATTACCACAGTAAAGGCCATGGCCAAACCATTCTCTGGGTTATTGGCAATCATGCTTGTCACAATGGCCGCCATTACCACCGTCATGGGCCCGGTAGGTTCCGAAATAAGTGTCGGCGTACCACCAAATACGGCGGCAAACAAACCAATGATAATGGCACCGTAGAGACCTGCTTCCGGACCGACGCCTGACGCCACACCAAAAGTTAATGCAAGGGGAAGCGACACAATGGCAGCAGTAATGCCGCCCATGATGTCGTTGCGCAGGTATTTCGAGGAAAAAAAGTTAAACATAAACTGGCAGTGAAATAATCTGGTTGCCCCATTATAAGTTGTGAGGCCCGCTAACTCATTAATAAACCATAAAAATGCTAAGTGGTAATACCAATTTATATCATGGCCTAAAAAAAGCAAAACCATGAACTGAAACTGAATTACAAATTGATACAGGGAAACAGTTTTGGCAAGATTGCGCATTCTTTACCATTGGCCCACAAATTTAGAAACAAAAAAGAAATAAGAACGTGAGAAAAATAACATTAGCTTTCATTCTGGCTGCCTTAGCCAGCTTCCAAACCTCTGCCACCGTCGTTGAAATTCGTACCAATATGGGCAATATCAGCGTTAACCTGTTTGATGAACAAACACCTGAAACTGTAGAAAACTTCCTAGAATACGTAAACTCGGGGGCCTACGCCAATACTATCGTGCACCGCCTTGAACCCGACTTTGTTATCCAGTCAGGTGGCTATCAATACAATGGAGAACTGCCGTTAGATGAAGTGCCTACCGGTGCTCCTGTGGTTAATGAGCCGGAGTTGTCAAATGTGCGCGGCACCATCGCTATGGCCAAGCTCGCAGGCGATCCAGACAGTGCCACCTCACAGTGGTTTATCAATATGGCGGATAACAGCGCTAACCTGGATCTGCAAAATAGTGGCTTCACCGTATTTGGTCAGGTCATTGAAAACGGCATGGACATCGCAGATGAAATTAACCAGTTACCGCGTTTTAACTTGGGTGGAGCTGTCAGCGCAGCACCGCTAATCGACTACGATTCTGCCAGCGGTGAAGATCCAAACGAAGACAACTTTGTCCTGATCACGGACATCGTGGTTACCGATGACGCGGTTGTAACCAATCCGGATTTGAATCCGACGCCCAATACCCTGATCAACAACAATAACAGTGGTGGTAGTGACAATCCAAGCACCCCATCCGATGGTGGTTCATCTGGTGGTGCTATCAACCCGATAACCATGCTGGTTTTAGCACTTGGCACATTGCTATTTAGACGCAGAATCAAAGCGTAAAAAAATCTAAAAAATGCGGTGGCAATGAACAAACCTTTGCCACTGCAACCCGCTTTATAGTCTGTCAGCGCATCACGAGTTATCAGGGTTTCAGGGAAAAGATGGTCATAGCATCACTGGTTTGAACGCCCCCTGCTTGCAATGCTCCACCAATAACATAGATATGATTATTATCTGCTATCGCCCCTAAACCATGACGAGGTAAGGGCATTTTCGAGACAGCGCGCCAGCTATCCGTTGCACTTGTGTATTGCCACACGGTTGAGTAGACGCCGCCACCATTGTCAAAATATTCGCCACCAAAAACATAGATTTGTTGCTCGATTACAGCACAAGCCAGGCCTCCTTGAGTATCGGGTAACGGTGCTTTCGCTATCCAGGTATCTTTTTCAAAATCATACACTTCATGACTGGCAAGATTACCGCCCGATACCGTTCTGCCGGCGATAGTGTGCCAATAACTATTTAACTTAACACTACAGGCACTATTGCGCGCGGTGGGCACGGCGGCCTTCTGTTCAAATTGCAGATTGTTTGGATCAAACACATAGTGTGTCGCCACATCTTTTTGATGGTTCCATTGACTATTCTGCTCTGATTTTGCCGGGGTGCGACCACTCACAAGATGTACCTGTTCCCCATTGACCACAGCAAGTGTTTCGGACAAGGGCGCCGGCAGACTGGCGATTTTCTGCCACTCCCCCTTTAATAAACTATTTTTCTCTTCATTAACCTGTTCTGGGATCCACTCCAGTACATCTCGACTATTGTGCCAAGCTCCCTGTTGATCCACGGTAAATCCACCGAATGACAACAACCTGTCGTTGACCACAATGAGCATAGGATGGTGTCTTGGCTGCGGCAGCGTTGGCATATCGAACCAGGTTTTGTCTCCAAGGCTATAGGCCACTACTCTGTCTGATACGCCGATGCGATTTTGGTCAACATCGGGTGATAATCCGCCAGCGACAATGATATGCCCTTTAAAAACCGTGGGATAAATCTCTTGCACCCGATAAGGCAGTGACGCTGCATGCTGCCAGATCACAGCGTTATCTTTTTCCGCGCTCACGGCCCTTTGTGGAAAAAAGATAATGAGTAACAGTAATAAACTGTTCAAACACGGGAAAGATACAGCAATGCTAATTCTCATAACTCACAACTCCCATAAACTATTTACTCCGGGTTCTTATTGGCTTCAATAAAACCCGTAGGTGTTTGGCCTGTTGCCGCCTTAAATACCCGATAAAAACTGGCTTCAGAATTAAAACCCGACTCCAGCGCCAACGATAACACTGAGGCCTTGTTTTTTTCATCCAATAGCTTGGCTTTGATGGCATTAACGCGAAATTCATTGATGTAAGCGCGAAAGCTCATACCAAAATGGCGGTTAATCACTTGCGATATGGTGGCTGAGTTAACCCGCAACTCACTGGCAAGCCGCGATACATTGAGATTCGGATCCAAAAACAGCGCTTGCTCTTTGAGTAGCGTTTCAATTCTGTGTGCCAACTCTCGGGTATCGTCGCAAATCACGTCCATCTGGTCTGAATCTGGCGCTAATGGATAAATTTGATTGAGGTCCGGAGCTTGTTGTCTGAACGCCATTAACCCGAGGTAATAGGTCACACCCGCCACATAAACATAATACACTTGCCAGTGAATAAGAGTTTCATTGGCCAGCAACCAGATGCGATCCACCAGCATATTCACCACAAGGAACAACAATAATAGTCCACAGGTGGAAATAATCGATTTCAACCAACTCAAGGTGGGATAAGCAGTGTCAGCGGTATTGTCTCTGACACGCTGCTGAAAGCGCAGATACTTTTTGGCGCCCACTGTTAAATAACTCGATATCGAAACCACGATAAGCCAGTTTTCCACCTCTTTCACGGTACTATAATGCAATGCATCCAGCATCTGATAACTCAGAGTACCGTCCGGCAAGTCCTGCATAGAAAAGTACACTAAAAAGGCATAACTCTGAGCCAATAACACCGGTACAAAGTGCCAAGCATAGCTCCTTTTCCAACGAAACTGCCTTTCAGTAAGCGCCAGAAAATAGAAGTAGAACGAGGGAGCCGTTGCCATTTCAAAGGCAATAGGGAAGTAATGGAATTGTGGCCCGGCAAAAGCGCTGCTAAATATAATCAGCACTTTGAGAAACAGCAGACAAAAAGACAAAATTGCCAACGCCAGGAACACTTTACTCAAGCGTTGTTGCTTCGACCTCAACAACAAAGGAATAGCAACCAGCCCTTGCACAATCCCAATCATTAACAACACATCAAAAAAGGAAAAACTCAATTAGCCAGCCCCCATCGGCGGAAAATACTCTCAGGGTTAATTATCAGCATATATGTACTCTCAGTTCTTGTTTTTCCTACTCTCAAAATGGCTTTTGAGAGGTTTTCAGCTATTTGAAAGCCTAATCTGGGCGCTCAAAACAAGGGGAACCCAATGAACTCGCAATTACTCATTCGATATCTCAGTATAACCTCAACTCTTTCAATCATAGCAACTGCCCTGTTTGTCATTCTGCTGGAGATTCGTCTGGTTAACGGCCTTATCGCAGCGCATGTCATCTTAGGTAGCCTGGCCTTTGTGGTGGGCGGTTTGGCATTAATCGCGAAAAAAGGCGGACGCCTACACAAACTCACTGGCACATTGTTCTTTTTGCTCATGACCTTGTCCGCCGTTTTTACCCTGATAGTAGCGACAATGCCCTTCCACTTTAGTACCTCAATGTTCCAGATCAGTGTCATGACTCTGTATTTTCTGCTAGGGGGAATTCGCAGCCTGTATTTTAAAAATCCAAAACATCGCTACCGCCTGGACTATGCATTAATTGCTGTGACGGCTACGGTCAGCCTGTTTATCCTGTTCTATTCAAAGTGGCTGCATGGCGGTTTTCAACCCTTGCAAACCGTTTTTGGTGTGGTTGCGATAGGTTTTTGTCTGGTGGATTTGTGGCTCTTCAAGCAACCGGGTCTTGCCAGAAAGCGTTGGCTGGTGCTGCACCTCTCAAAAATGTTAGCGGGCTACGCCACTGCCGTGACCGGCTTTTTTGTGGCCCAAAAAATATTAGGCGGCTATTTCGACTGGTTTGCGCCAACAGTAATGACCTTACTGACGATTTTCTATTGGATGCTCAAGTTAAACGTCTTTGCACTGCACGGACGCACTTTCAAACAAGTATCCAAAGCCTAATTCATCCGGGAGTAACTCAATGCCTATCAAACAGCTTCTACCTTGTTTAATCACCTGTTTAAGCCTGAGCAGTGTTTTCATTTCTGATGAAAGCTTAGCCAATGAGAGTTTACTGGAAATAGCTCAGCGGGCTTTTTCAAAAGCGCAACTGGAAACCGCGCAAACCTACATCGAAAAAGCCTTGCAACAGCAGCCAGAACAACCCGATACCCTTTATCTGGCTGGACGCATCGCCGCGAAACAGGCGCAGCAAGCCAATATATTTAACAAACTGAGTTATGCCAGAGAAGCCAAAAGCTACTTTGAACGAGCCCTCTCTATCGCTCCACAACACAAAGACGCCATTATCGGATTAATTCGTTTTCATCAGGAAGCACCCGTGCTGGCCGGTGGCGAAAAAGAATCGATACCGGATTTAGTAGCTCAATTAAGGAAAATAGATGAAAAAGCCGCCTTTAGTTTTGAAGTGCAAAAAATGTTGCAAGAAAATCCGCTTGAATGGGTGCACCAACGCTACCTAATGGCACTGAACAGTTCCGCATCAGATGAGGACGAGACTTTCAAATACGACTACGCCATGTGGCTTTCAAGTTATGGGCATCATTCCACAGCACTTGATGTACTGATGTCGATTGACAAAACCAATCAGGCTGCCCCTCAATCATTCTCTGCCATGTTGCATTATCAACTGGCTAAACAGGCCGCAGAGTCACAACGCCAATTGACGCTAGGCATAAGCAGTATTGAGCAATACGCAAAGTTGCCACCTGATCAGCGCACTATTTCAGATGACTGGATAAGTTTCAGACTTACCCAATTGCGCTATCTTAATCAGCACCCCGACACTTCAATTCAGGACTTTGAACGCCTGAAAGAGGAATCTGAAGATGCCAGTCTGAAACGCAAGATCAATCAATTTCTGGCTATGTTAGAAACTTAAGCCTTTTTAACTGACTCGCTGGCCAAAAACTCATCATAAGTACCATCAAAATAGTTCAGCTTTTGCTCACTGATTTCTATCACTTGCGTGGCCAAAGAGCTGATAAATTCGTGATCGTGACTGACGAAGATAATAGTGCCATCAAATTGCAGCAGGGCATCGTTAAGGGCTTCGATGGATTCCATATCCAGGTGGTTAGTGGGTTCATCCAGCACCAGCACATTGATATCCTGCAGCATCAGCTTGCCGAATAACAGACGGTTTTTCTCTCCTCCCGAGCAAACCGACACCTTTTTGTTAAAGTCATCGGCGCTAAATAGCAATCGACCTAACATGGCTTTAACCTGCAGGTCGTCGTGCTTTTCATTGCGCCACAGCGACATCCATTCGTATAGGGTCCAGTCGCCATCAAAATCACAACTACTGTCCTGCGGTACATAACCAATAGCGGCATTTTCCGCCCACTTGATACGCCCTTCCTTTACCGCCAATTCGTCAATCAAACACTTGAGTAAGGTAGTTTTACCCGCGCCATTTTCACCAATGACCGCCAGACGAGAGCCGGCTTCAAGCAATAAGTTACCGTCGCTAAACAGCGGCAGATCGGGATAACCATGGGCGATACCATCGAGGGTAATTGCCAGGCGATGCAGTTTTTTGTGTTGTTTAAATTGAATATAAGGACGACGACGGCTGGAGGCTTTAATTTCTGCCAACTCGATTTTTTCCAGACGTTTGGCTCGCGAGGTGGCCTGTTTCGCTTTAGAGGCATTGGCCGAGAAGCGCGCCACGAAGGCTTGCAAATCCTCTATTTCAGCGGATTTTTTGGCATTCTCATGATGCAGTTGCTCCTGGATCAAGGCTGCGGCAGCCACAAACGCGTCATAATTACCGGGGAAAATGCGCAAGTCCTGATAATCGATATCCGCCATGTGGGTACATACGGAATTGAGAAAGTGACGGTCGTGAGAAATGATCAACATGGTGGATTTGCGTTTGTTCAACTCTTCCGCCAGCCAATGGATAGTATAGATATCCAGGTTGTTAGTGGGTTCGTCAAGCAGCAACACATCTGGCTCTGCAAACAAGGCTTGCGCCAATAGCACCCGAACCTTGCGTCCCGGTGCCACCTCTTTCATTAAGCCAAAATGATAACTTTCCTCAATTCCCGCTGCCGACAAAATATCACCAGCCCTTGCTTCTGCTGTGTAGCCATCCATCTCAGCAAACTGCACTTCCAGGTCTGCCACCCGCATGCCTTCTTCTTCGCTCATATCGGCTTTGGCATAGATGGCATCACGCTCTTGTTTTACCGCCCACAGCTGGGTATCACCCATGATCACGGTGTCCACCACCGACATATCTTCGTAAGCAAACTGGTCCTGATTTAGCACCCCTAATTTGGTGCCAGGTGCCAAAGACACGTTACCCGCAGTGGGCATTTGCTTGCCGCTCAAGATCCGCATAAAAGTGGATTTTCCGCAGCCATTGGCCCCAATCAAACCATAGCGATTACCATTGGAAAATTTAGCAGAAATGTTTTCAAACAATGGTTTAGAACCAAACTGCATGGTGATGTTTGCGGCACTGATCAAAGGAAAGCTCTCAAAAGTCGAAGGTTTACTGGATAGCCCGATGGCTAAAGGGCGCGCAGTATAGCAGATAACGATTATTTGAACGCTACATAATTTTTAACTCGAAACGAAACAAAGCTAAATAAGTTGCTCTCGATATTTAAATCAGCTTTAAACCCTTAAACCTAACAACTTCACGTTTGTGATTCAGCCAATTATTCCAAATCCACACAAAATTAGTCTTGCTTATAATAAAAAAAACAACTTAAAATATGTTATATCATAACAATTACAATTTCCCATTATGCAGCAAGTTTCAATTGAATCCGCAACCTTCGCGATTAGCGCGTCAAATCTGAGTGTTGATTTTGAACAATATTCGGCTCTGCAAAACCTCAGTTTTGATGTAGGCAAAGGAGAAGTATTTGCCATGCTAGGGGGCAACGGAGCCGGAAAATCCACCACACTTAAAACGTTTTTAGGTTTGGTTAAAGCCACCAGTGGCGATGCAACCGTACTGGGTCATTCAGTGGCCAACGAAATCAAACAAATACGTGCGAAAGTCGCATATTTACCTGAATCAGTCATGTTGTATGGCCATCTCTCTGGCATTGAAAACGTGCGTTATTTTCTTGCTTTGGCGGGAACTCAGCGGACCGAACATGATATCAACGCGGCCTTTGATAAAGTCGCTTTGAAAGATTCTGCGCGCAATAGTTTACTGTCCAGTTATTCGAAAGGAATGCGACAAAAAACGGCTATCGCTCTTGCCTTGCTGCGAGAAGCTCCAGTGTTGTTTTTGGATGAACCCACTTCTGGTCTTGACCCAAGTGCCATCGATGAGTTTAACACCCTAATAACAAAACTATCTGCGGCAGGTACCACCATTTTTATGGTGACTCATGACGTGTACGGTGCTTGTCAGGTAGCACACCGAATTGCTTTGCTCAACAATGGTGAATTAGTTGGCTCATTTACCCGCCAAGGTGACAACATCATCGATACCGAATCGGTTCACGCCGCATTTGCGGAGCTTGGCAAATAATGAATACCTTAATGCCACTATTGATTGGTGAATGGCGCTACTGGAAACGTTCTAAATTGGCGCTCATTGTACTTATGGTTGGCGCGCTGTTAACCATGACATCAGTTATCGTGAACTCTCTGCACATAGCAGAAAGTCATGATGCCCGAATCCATCAACAACAAGCAGCAGAGACGCGCTTTGTAGAACAACCCGACCGTCATCCTCATAGAATGGTGCATTACGGCCATTATGTATTTCGCACCCCGTCGCCATTGAGCATTATCGATCCCGGCGTTGATGCTTTTGTGGGTACGACGATATTCCTGGAAGGCCACCGACAAAATAGCGCCATGTTTTCTGAGCAGCGACAATCAGCTGGACTTACTCGCTTTAGCAGTGTGACTCCCGGCTTTCTTCTGCAAATATTGGCCCCGCTGTTGATTATTTTGATTGGTTATGCGGGCGTATCAAGGGAAAGAGAAGCCGGCACACTAAACATGTTAGTCACGCAAGGCGTCCCTTTGCTTACTGTGATGTTCAGCAAAACCTTGGCACTGTTCAGCACTGGAGTACTTATCATTATTCCTCTGGTTGTAGCCAGTATTTGGGCCACCTTTCAAGGTGAGAGTAGCCTTGTCAGTTTAATGTTTGTTATTGGATACCTTCTTTACATCTTTACCTGGGCTATGCTCGTAACAGCCGTATCCACCTGGTCCCAAAAAAGCAGTACCAGCTTTGTGATGTTGGTTGGGCTTTGGATCAGTCTTTGTATTTTATTACCTCGAATCGCAAGCTCTACAGCAATGAGCTTACAACCCTCTGCTGGTAAGCTAGAGGCAGACTTTGCCGTTTTAGAAGAATTGCGCAAATTGGGTGACGGCCATAATGCATCCGACCCGGCGTTTGCGAAGCTCAAATCTAACCTGTTAGCACAATATGAGGTTGACGATGTAGAACAGCTACCTGTTAATTTTCGCGGTGTTGTAGCGCAGTATTCAGAAGAAAAACTCACTCGGGTATTAAATCGCTACGCTCAAGCCCGCATGGATGAAGAGCGCAATCAGGCATTGATTGCAAGGCAATTTGGTTGGCTCTCCCCCGCAATCGCTATGCGCTCTTATTCTATGCGTATCGCTGGTTCCAGCCTTGAAACACATCACCGGTTCTTACAAGAGGCAGAAGCACTGCGTTACCAATTTGTGCAAGGGTTGAATAAGGCCCATGAAACCATTTTGGCTTACGACCTGGATATCAATCGTTCCAAGAACGAGCAATCGAATCTACGAGCCAGAGTTGATGCAAGTAACTGGCAAATATTGTCTGAGTTCCGTTTTCAACCTGAAATAGCCAGCGACCGAATCAGTGCCAGTCAGTCTTATTTATTACAGCTGTTGCTTTGGGCAGCGCTGGCCTTTGCCAGCCTTGTGTATACCGCTAAAAGGAAGCAACTATGATTACAGTCAGCGAATTTAAAAGAGAAATTTCCTTTTGCATTTATCAGCCACAGTTTCGGATAGCCGTTTCAATTCTTTTTTTACTCTCAGTATTCTCAGTATGGTCTGGATACACTGAGATTAGTTCCCAGCGCAGTACCATCGAGCGCCTTATTGAAAAAGACGAGAAAGACCGAAACCATGTGCTATCTAATCAAAAAGACTACGGTGGTGCGGCATATTACTCTTTTCATCTCACCTGGTCAGAGCCTTCGTCGTTGGCCTTTGCAGCTATTGGTGAACGGGATGTGTTCCCGTGGAAGCATCGTATTCGCATGCTGGCTTTGGAAGGGCAAATCTACGAGACTGACGCGGACAACCCCGAGCTTTCCTACTTAGGACGTTTTGATTTTGCCTTTCTGATCAGTGTGTTATTGCCACTGTTTATGATCCTGATGCTACATGACATGCGGGCATCAGAGCGCGAAGCTGGTCGTTTTGATTTACTCATTGTAACGACTCGTAGCGAAAACGGTCTGTGGCTTAACCGTCTATTAGCCATCGTTCTACCTATGTTTTTAGTCGTTGCTATTCCCTTTGTTCTCGCTGCGATAGTAGCTCAAGCAAGTGCCGCAGGCACCGTTGTCATGTTAGCGATAGTGGCCGCCCAAATGCTATTTTGGAGTCTACTGATTCTGGGGCTGGGCAATTTACCCAGTCTGTCTCGACTCGGCTCAGCCCAATTTGCATCCGTACTGCTCAGTATCTGGCTGGTTTTCGCAGTGATCATTCCTGCATCAAGCCATGCTTTACTCAAACAACTTGTTCACAGTCCTGATGGTGGAGACATCATGCTGACGCAACGAGAGGCTGTTAACGATGCTTGGGATTTGCCGTTTTCTGACACCTGGAATGCCTTTTTAGCCACCCACCCTGAATGGCAAAACTACACTCAAATGGAGTCAATGTTCGAATGGAAATGGTACTACGCATTCCAACAAGTTGGAGACCAAAAAGCCGCGGAGCTATCTCAAGCGTATCAACAAGCTACTGTGAGGAAGCACAATATTGCCGGATATGTAGCCTTGTTTTCTCCGACCTTGATGACTCAACGACTTATGACCCACGTTGCCCAAACAGATACCGAAGCATTATTAGCGTATGAAAATAAAGTACGAAATTTTCACGGACAGTTACGTGACTTTTATTACCCCCTGCTCTTTGAAAACCCGGAGTTTTCACAGGAAAAACTAGAGGCACTTCCTCGGTATCAACCAAATAAGAATCCAAACTAAAACCAGAGAACACACAAATGAAAATTAGAATACTCACTGCAGCAATGGCTGCATTGTGGACTACTGCACCTGCACTAGCCCAAGAGCCTAACGATAAAAATGATAACAATATCGAAAGCATTTCCGTCATTGGCCAAAAACAGGCCTATCAAGGTAATTTTACCCGAATGGAAACACCACAAGCCGAATCAACACTAGACGCGGGCACACTCTTAGATTTCGGCGCAGTTGATTTGACCCAAGCACTGGACTTATCAGCGTCGGTGGCCAGACAAAATAATTTTGGCGGTTTGTGGAATAGCTTTGCCATCCGTGGATTCGTTGGTGATGAAAACCTGCCTAGCAACTATCTGGTCAATGGATTCAATGCTGGACGAGGTTTTGGTGGCCCAAGAGACTTGTCAGGTATCGATTCAGTTGAAGTATTGAAAGGTCCTCGTGCAGCATTGTTTGGCCGTGGTGAGCCCGGAGGGACTATCAATCTGGTGACTAAACGCCCCACGTTTGAACAAGAGGGTAAAATACATTTCACACTAGGTAGTTTTAGCACCTACCGCACCGACATTGACTACACCACACCGATTTCAGACAAAGTTGCCATTCGCCTTGTGGGCTTCTATGAAGACGCGGAAAGCTTCCGCGATACAGTTGAAACCACGAAATCTGGTTTCAGTCCTTCTATTGCAGTGCGACTCAATGACAACAGTCAGCTGACTTATGAACTGGAATACAGCAATCAAGAAATCCCCTTTGATCGCGGTATCGTGGAGATCAACGGCGACCTTGATGTCTTGCCAGAAAGTCGCTTTTTAGGTGAACCCGGTGATGGCCCCATTGATACAGAAGTGGTGGGACATCAGTTAGAACTGCAACATAGGTTCAATGACACCTGGAGCGGTTTAATAGGATTTAATTACCGCGATACCTCACTGGAAGGCTTTGCCACTGAAAACGGCTTTGGCGCGGTCGCTGAAAACGGCGATTTTAGTCGCTTCCGTCGTTACCGTGAATACGATGCCAACTACTACGTATTAAGAGCAGAATTAAGTGGCGAATTTGAATCCGGTTCAATCAAGCACCGCATCATTATCGGTGCCGATAAAGATGAATTTGAAAACGATCAATTTTTCCTGCGAGTGCGCGATGGTCAGGGCGGTAGTGTCAGTCAGAGCATCAACGTTTATGATCCAGTTTATGGTGCGTATGAGTTACCTACCCCCCTACCCAATACTGACCGTGTTGAAACCCAAGAATCTTTTGGTATCTATATCCAAGACCAAATCAGTCTTACAGACAACTTCGATATCAGATTGGGTGCACGATTCGATGATTATGAGCAAGAACTAGTCAATCGTCGTTCCGATCCAGCGTCTATTGCCGTTCAAACTGAATCTCGTTTCAGTCCGCAATTTGGTCTGGTATATAAAAGCTCGGAAGCAATATCTTTTTATGCTGTATATGGTGAAAACTTCCGCCCTCTGTCTGGCACAGATAAAGATGGTAATGGACACAAGCCAAATCAATCCACATCAATTGAAGCTGGTGTAAACTTTTTGCTTAACGATGGCGCGTTACAGGGCACCGTAGCCTTATTCAATGTGGAACAAGACAATATTCTGGTGGTAGATGACGTTAATACCTTTACCACTGCAGCTATTGGCGAAGCAGAGAGCCGTGGCCTGGAAGTGGATTTAGTAGGCAACCTGACAGATGATCTCAACCTTTGGTTCTCCTATGCTTATATAGACGCCGAAACAAAAAACCAGTTCTTTGACGCCAATTTTGGTTTTGATGTGCCTCCTGGAAGCCCACTTTTAAACGTGCCGGAGCAACAGTTAACACTGCAGTTGGTCAAAGAGATGCAACTTCAAGGAAAGCCTCTGTCTATAGGTGGCGGGCTGGTACATGTGGGTAAGCGCAACGGATTCTTCGGTTCAGACTTCGAGTTACCAAGTTACACCACGATGAAGCTGTTTTCGGCTTATGAAGTTAGCTCAAAAATTGAGCTTCGTGTTGAAATCAACAACCTATTCGACGAGCGTTATTATCCAAATTCTTTTTCGAACACCTGGGTACAACCCGGTGCGCCACGCAACTTCAAAGTATCTGCAGCTTATCAGTTTTAACCGGAACAAGATGGATTATTAGTGTTGTCTGCACAAGGAAGTGCCACACAATTAATCTTTCCAACATCAGGCTAAAGGCGCTCTGGCAGTTTAAGGCTCAGAATACTTGGTTGCACCAGCCAAATACACATCGCCCTTAATCGCTTGTAATTCGCTGACGATAAAACCGGAATTCGACACATCAAAGCCACACTGACAACGAGCTGGTAAAATATCGATGTCGTTGTTATCCACCGCTAAATCCATCACCTCTATCTGATAACTATATGCCGTCGGGCTATTTTTAATTGTCGAGGTTGAATAATAAAGCTTACCAAGATGAGCATTAATGTCACTGTATGCCTTGGCGATACTCTTGCCCGTTGCTATCGTATCGAGGTCTGAAAACCTTAATTGTTTGGCGTTGATGACATCAGGAAGTTGCTGTACAGGGATTTTGTAGATTTCGCCGATGTCCTTGCTAATCAAATATAAGGAGCCCGTGTCAGCGTGATCTGCCACTAGATCCTGCCACTGCGATGGCACCTGCAACAATTTTTGTTGTATCACATCATAAATATAACTCAGCACCTGACCCTGCTGTTGCACTTTCACAAAGACAGACTGCTCGTTCAACCAGCGTGCTGCCATTATGACGCCATCAAATTCCAATGTTGCTGTTGCAGAGGAAAGGTCTAACTGCTTAGAACTACTCTTTAACGAGAATAATTCCTGCATCTTTGCCAGCCAAAGTCGGCTGCTGTCAGTCAATAACAAAACCTTGTCATCAGGCGAGAGAGACAGACGCCTGATCGCCCTGTCCTGCTTTAACTTTGCAAGCAACCTTTCTCCTGTTTTTCCAGGTTCCGAAACATACAAATGCCGCTTGCCAAGACGCGTTGAAACAAAAATGAACTGGTTGCTGTGATGGGCCAATGTAGGACGTATATCGTAGACCGTTGAGTTTACTACTTCACCTTCGCCCAAGGAGGAAGTTAACCAGCGAATGTTATAATCACGGTTAATAGTGGAAAATAGCACCTTGTCGCTGTTTGGAATGCTAATAAATTCTCGCTCAATGTAATCCGGCATCTGAATCAACACTTCGAGATTTTCGCCGTGTAAATCACTTTGTAATATCTGCCGGGAGGGAAATGCGGAGAAGTACATAATGTGCTCTGAATCTCGGCTCCAGGTTGCTTGTGCCAGGTTATGTTGAGACTGCAAACCAAAGTCGAGTTTATTACTATACAAATCCAGTGCAACCAATTGGCTGGCGTAGTTTTTGTCTAATTGCACGATCAATAACTTTCGTTCATCTGGCGACAGGTCAATACCACGATTTCCCTTACCTGAGACTTCTGGCTGGGTTATCAGCTGTTGCGCCCTTGTAGTCAAATCCAATCGATAGATACGCGCCTTGGTTTCATGCTCTCGCTGTGCAGAGTAAAAGAGCTGCTCACCAGACCTGGTAAAGGCCACGTCAAATACATGCATATCATCGCAGGTCATTAACTCAATGTTGTCCACTAACGAGTAATCAGCATCTATAACAGCCTGTGAAATATGACAGTCATTGTTTTCCTGCGCCAGATAGAGTAATTGCCAATGCTCGCCGTCTTGATAGAACGCAATTAAACGACTCACAAACTCAGTCACTCCTGAGATCTCAACACTCACCTCATTGGACAACTCTTTCAGCCATAAGCTGCGATAACCCGTATCGATATCTTCTCGCAAGAATGCCAACACGTCCTGGTTTTCACTCAATAACGGTGAACGCTCCAACCCAGGCAACTTGGTGAGCAGCGCAAAATCATATTGCGCACTTGAAGACACTTCGCCCGGTGAGTCATTGTTCTTGCCATAAAAAGCATAAACAAAGCTAAGCATCAATAAGGTAATAGCAACTATTCCCCAATTCCAACTATAGTAACGAGTCCCTTTCTGCGGCGAATATTCAACATTATCAACAACTTTGTCATTACTGCTATTGGCAAACTCCTGACTGTTTAATTGTTGGTACTGTGCCACAAGACGATATCCACGCTTAGGTACCGTTTTTATGTATTGCGGGGATTTAGGGTTGTCATTGAGGGTATTGCGCAGGTTTGCCACCAGTTTATTAACAGCGTTGTCCGTCACTAACTGATTTGGCCAGATGGAATCTAAAATTTGCTGACGCGATACTATTTGTTGAGGATATTCAAGGAATAACAGTAACAGCTGAAACTGTTTCGGCTCCATGGCAATTTCTTGCTCACCTTGCAAGATGCATTGTGCCTGCAAATCAATTGTCAGTTCACCCAATCCAATTAAGGTCATGTTGAGAAAATCTTTCCATTTACCATCGTGGCGTAGCATAACCGATTTACACCAATAACGCTGGTTATTGGCTGCAATGAAAGCAAAATTGTTAAAAGCCCTTCGTAAATTGTCCACGTCACCTTTTCGTCACCTTTTTTCATCGCTTGTTCATTTTTTTCTTTGTGCAATTCCCATAATGTCCTGCGATTCAACAGGGGAAACGCTCGTGGATATGAGCCAACACACGCAAATTAAACAACGGGTGTTTCTCTCAATAACAATAAAACAGGACAACTATGAAAGCGATTCACGTACTTCCCATACTTCTCGCAGGCATCTCGCTGCCAGCCGCGGCTAATGAAGGTCAAAGTTATTCCGGTATCAGCGAAAAACTCCCGACGGGTTCGACGGCTATATCAGCGCAAAACCTGGTGGTTTCTTATGATTTCGAATCCATCACTCAAGACGGATTATTGCGTGACTTTGGCCCTTTTACTCTGCACGCCCAAATGGGCTCAGCGGTAATGGCAGAAGGGCAATACGGCAAAGGCCTGCGATTTTCCAGGAAAGAGGATGTGATTGTACTTCCCGATGTCGCAGAAATGAATCTAACTGGTCCGGTGACGGTAGCAGCAAAACTCAAAATAGACACATCCAACCTTCATCAACATATTTTTGTCTGCAATGACTTGTTCGTTTTATGGTTGACCACCAGTAACAAGTACCGTTTTGCTGATACCTTAGGTCAGGGTTTTACCACCAGTAATGCAGTAGCCGAAGTCAATAGTTCAGAATGGCACAGCGTGGTAGCCGTTTTATCAGCGAAACAAAACGAAAAATTAAACGCTGACAATATCAAGATATTTGTGAATGGTGTTCAGTTAAAAGGAAGCCATCAGGAAACTTGGGGAGCAACCCAGTTAGCCGAAAATAGGGCTTGTGTCATCGGAGGTACCCGAAATGGTTCACAACCCCATCAAGACTTACAATTCGAAGGCGTCATTGATGAACTGCAAATTTTTTCGAGAGCATTATCAATGGATGAAGTGAGGGCTTACTCTGCTTCACCCCACACAAATAAATAAAACAAAATGACTAAACGATAAACATAAAAAAGGCCGCTGATGACTGCGGCCTTCCTATTATATTAATCGTTAGATTAGTTACCTGGCTTGATCACCACCAGGCGAGCACCGTTTTCACTATAGTTGGTGGACATAGCAACGCGAGTACCGTCAGGAGATAATGCAGCACCGAAGAACTGTGAGCTAACTGAGGGGTTGCTCAATTCGATGATGCCATCGCCAAAGACGCCAGTATCAGGTTGACCATCAATAGTTAAAACAAACGCAGCTGGTACACCGCCGTAACGACCAACAATCACTGTACGACCATCGGGCAATACCACCAGGTGACGGGCGCGATCTTCACTGCTTGGGAAGCCTTTGCCCTCACTTTGGATCACAGCTGCACCGGAAACACCATCTCCGAAGGTCAGGTCCTGACTATCTGAAACTCCGGCAGAAGTTCTGAAAGCCACCATGTCTTGGGCAACATAGGATTCAAAACCGAATGATGATTCAAAACCTGAACCCGTTGCACCGCCATAACCGGCTTGAACGTAAGAGTCGGTGATACCTTGATAGCCCACGGCATAAGCTTCGGCAAAACCACCATCAACCTGGAACGGGTTAAAGACTGCAAGGCCTGGCGTTGCTGCTACCAAATTTGCTTCATCACTGTAGCCAGCGAAGGTCTCATCAAAAGAGCCATCTTCATTTAAACGAATGGTCATCACGTGATGACGAGGGCTA
The DNA here is from genome assembly GCF_056160305.1 of Planctobacterium sp. AWM4_229. Lineage (NCBI taxonomy): Bacteria > Pseudomonadati > Pseudomonadota > Gammaproteobacteria > Alteromonadales > Alteromonadaceae > Planctobacterium > Planctobacterium sp. AWM4_229. Next base: position 375,359 of record NZ_JBSWWX010000002.1, read on the forward strand.
TCACCCAAGTTGGTGTAGCCAGCAGCCACAATTTTACCATCAGCTTCAACAATACCGCGACGCTGGTTATCACCCAGACCTAAACCGCCAGCATCAAAAGAAAAGGCTTCGCCACCGTTGAAAGTGGCATCGGTCTCGATACCCGTATCGGTAATGTTAACGCGAGTAATATAGCGGTCAGTATCAGTACGAGTGCCATCATTAGCAGAACCATTACCGAAAACCACCACACGATCCGTCGCTACGCTGCGGTCCACTTGTACGTCCCAAACGAAATCTTGTACTGTATCTCCGGGGAAGTTGGCGTTATCCGCATCGGCATAGCCAAATACCACTTCTGCCTTGCCATCTGCATCACCCCACCCAGTGGCTAAGTCACCTTCAGGTGTAACGCGGAACAAGAAGATAGAACGTCCCCCCGTGCTCTCTGCAGCGTTCACGGCAAATACCACGTCACCGCTTTGTAGTTCCGCCACACCGAGAGATTGTTCATCGCTGCTGCTTTGCTCAGTAGTCGCTTGCACTTCTACAAAGCCATCGCCACCGAATGAGGTATCTGGCGTACCGTCGGCAAATAAGCGACCAACCACGGCCATACGACTTGCGTCATCAGTCCCCACAAAGCCGGAAACGTAAATTTTGCCAGCATGATCACCTACTTGTGCATAAGTTAAACCGCGAAAATCATTTGCTTCGCCGTATACTCTGTCTACTACGATCTGCAAAGAAGCGCCATCTGTGCCGTCAGTGCCATCACTACCGTCGGCACCATCAGCGCCGGGAGCACCCGCCGCGCCAGCCGGACCTGTTGCGCCGTCATCGCCATTACATCCAGCTAATCCAAGAAATGCCACACTCAGCAATGTCAGAGCAAACTTTTTATCAATCATTGTTGTATCCCATTAATGTTTATATTTGATTCTTATTCGTTTGAAGGAGTAGATGTCATTCCTTGGTGGAATTCGCCAGGCTCAAAAACCAGTCGCCCTGACAATAATAAGAACTCTTCGCATAACGATAATAGGAATTATTATTATTTGTATAGGGTGTGTCAACCCAACATTTTACAAAAGGTTAAATTTTCACCCCCGAACGTTAACTGTAATAAAAAGACCATTTGACAAAAAAGATAAAAATGAGAACAATCCGCATTTAGGTTTTTTACGTATGAGTTGGGCATTTCCTTGAATCGTCCAGGGAAAGCACTCAGAAAGCCGCTCTACAGTCTTTGACTGGAGTAACTTTTTGAGAGAAAAATCAGTATTTTCAAACAATTGGTAGCGTTCGCTGTTGAATTAAGTACAAGTTTAGAATGACAAACGTGTTTGCATTCCGCGCCTGCTGCCAACTGCAATAACATCCAATAACGCGATTAGAAATGTCGTGACACAAGGTTTAACCCATGAAAATTAATCCGAAATTCAAGCAATCCCGGAAAAAGCGAGAAAGCACACTGTTCACTATGTTCAGCTTGCTAGCCGTGCTTGTGGCACCAAATGCAGTATGGGCAAATAATGTGCAAGTCAGTGCAACACTGGATTATGACGGTGATGGTAAAGACGATATCGTTTTCCGCAGAGCGTCTACTTTCGAAAACAGCATTTATCGTTCTTCTGATGGCCAAACCTCGCAAATTACATTTGGTCGCAATGGCGGTGATATCCCGGTGGTAGGTGATTTCGATGGTGATGGCATTGCAGATATCGCTGTACGTAGAGCCACAGGGCAAATTTGGTATATCAAAAACTCCAGCGGTACTGACCTCATCAGCAGCAACGCCGATGGCATTACGCGTCAGCAGTTCGGCCTGCAAACTGGCGATATTCCCGTACCTGCCGACTATGATGGCGATGGCATCACCGACCTTGCAGTAAGAAGACCTTCCAACCAGTATTGGTACATTCTCAACTCGTCTGGTGTCGACAACATAACGGGTAACGCAGATGGCATCACTCGCCGCCAATTTGGTACGCAAGAAAGCGATATACCTGTACCGGCGGATTATGATGGCGATGGCAAAGCAGATTTGGCTGTGCGTCGTCCGGGTACACAATTCTGGTATGTACTCAATTCTTCTGGTGTGGATAACATTTCTGGTAATTCAGATGGCATAACTCGTAAACGTTTTGGCACTCAGGAAGCAGATATTCCCGTCCCGGCGGATTATGATGGCGATGGCAAGGCCGATCTCGCTGTTAGACGACCGGGTACACAGTTCTGGTACGTCTTAAATTCTTCAGGCACTGATACCATTTCTGGCAATGCAGACGGCATCACACGTCGTCAATTTGGTTTACGTTCTACCGATATTCCTGTCCCGGCAGATTATGACGGAGATGGTATGACCGATTTAGCGGTGCGTCGCGCTTCCACTAGCCAGTGGTTTGTGCTCAACAGTTCGGGTACAGACGCGCTCAGCAATAACAGCGATGGCATTTCCCGTCTGACCTTCGGTACGCAACAAAGTGATATCCCCTTGGCACAACCACAATACAGCTTGTGGACATCTGCCGATATCGACCAGGACGGTTTAAGTAAAGCAGAAGAAGATGCTTTAGGAACGGATTACACAGTGGCCGACTCTGACAACGATGGTTTGTCAGATGGTGACGAAGTCAATACTCACGGTACTGATGCCACTTCCAGTGATACTGACAACGACGGCTTGAGTGACAGTGACGAAATCAACACTTACAGCACCAGTGCTACAACGGCAGATTCAGATGGCGACGGTTTGTCTGACGGTGATGAAATCAATGTTTATCAAACCGATCCTAACAATGCTGACAGTGATGGTGACGGGACTAATGATGGCGAAGAAGTAAGTAACGGCACCGATCCTAATGAGGCGCAACAAGCCGCAGAATTTACCGAAAGCGGTCTGATTGAAGCGATAGTTGATAACATCTACATTCCTACGTTTGAGCTATTCGCGCAACGCGCTCAAACACTAGATACCTCGGTTAGCGCCTATTGCGACGCTTTACCGAGCGATGACGACAATCTTCGTGGCACCGCCCAAGATAATTGGAAAACAGCCATGGACACCTGGCAAATGGCTGAGCTGATGCAAGTGGGACCACTGGCAGAGAACAACAATGAACGCCGAGACCGCATCTATTCCTGGCCCAACAATCGCGCCTGTTTCGTGGATCAAGACGTAGTAGCAGCGGAAGAGTCAGGTTATGACATAACTCAGCAAAATGTGGCCAGAAAGGGCATGGATGCGCTGGAGTATCTGCTGTTTGACGAAGATCTCGATCACAAATGCACGACCCCGGGCACCGAGCCTGAAGGCTGGAACGAAAGAAGTGATGAGGATCGCATTGCAGCCCGTTGTAACTTTGCCAGTATCGTTTCTTCCGATGTATTAGCCGGCGCCAACGATATCGTCAGCCAATGGACGGGAGATAGCGGCTACGGTGAACTGCTTAAAAATGCCGGGCAACCCGGCTCTGATTTTGCCACCAGCCTTGAGGCCATCAACGATATTTCTGACGGATTCTTTTATTTTACTGGCGCAATGAAAGACGGCAAGATTGCCGCGCCCGTGGGGATCAAAGTCAATAATTGTGGATTGGTACCTTGTGCCCAGGACGCGGAATCACCTTACGCTGATTATTCGCTGGAAAACATTTTAAACAACATGCGTGCGCTGCGTACCTTGTTAGCGGGTAGTTCCGAACAAGACGCAAGCTTCGTTGATTTTCTCACGGAAGAAGGCGATACCGAAACCGCCAACAACATCATTGCACAACTGGATGACGCTATCACTTTGGCGGAGCAAATGACTGGCACTTATAGTGAAGTGCTGGAGCAAAATCCTGAAAGTGTGGAGCAATTGCACGAAGAAGTTAACGAGGTTGATGACATCCTCAAAGGCGACTTTATCCAGAGCCTGGCGCTGGAACTGCCTTCTACGTCTGCTGGAGACAATGACTAAACACATGAAAAACAAAACGTTATTAATGGGTTTTATTGGGGCAGCCTCTGGCTGCCTCTTTGCTAACGTAAACGCTGCCGAAGAAGAGGCAGACTATTCTTCTATTGAGCACATCAGTATTATTGGCAATCAGCGCACTATGGAACTGTCCGCAGGATCCGTGTCACTGGTGGACGAAGTTGAACTTGAGCAATTTGAGTACGACGACATTGCCCGTATTCTGGCCACTGTACCGGGTGTTAACGTGCGCCTGGAAGATGGTTTTGGTCTGCGTCCCAACATAGGTTTTCGCGGTGTTACCCCCGAGCGCAGTAAAAAAATCAATATCATGGAAGACGGTCTGTTAATTGGCCCTGCCCCTTATTCCGCTCCTGCGGCCTACTTCTTCCCGCTTACAAGTAAAATGGTGGGTGTGGAAGTCACCAAAGGACCAGCAGCAATCAAATATGGACCCAATACCGTGGCAGGCGCACTGAATATGCTTACTCGCACCGTGCCTGAGGCCGATGAGGGCCAGTTAGATATCGCACTGGGTACCGACGGTTATCAAAAAGCGCACGGCTATTACGGTAAAAATGTCACAGATCGACTAGGCGTCCTGATTGAAGGGGTTAACCTGCAATCCGATGGTTTCCAGGAGCTGGACAATGGTGGAGATGTCGGCTTTGAAAAAAATGATTTTAACCTGAAAGTACGCTACGACTTGTCTTCCGGTGGCTATACCCAAGAGCTGATATTTAAAGCCAATTACGCCGATGAAAAGTCAAACTTTACCTATACCGGCTTAACCGATGAGGATTTTCGTGAAAATCCTTATCAACGATACGCTGCCGGACAGCTGGACAGAATGGAATGGGACCACAGCGCCTTTACCCTGTCGCATTTTATTGAGGGCAATAACTGGACCCTGGCGACGCAAGCTTATCGCACCGATCTGGATCGGGCCTGGAATAAACTTAACGGATTAGTTAGCTCCTTTGGTGAAACTCTGCCTGATCTATTAACCATCGTTTCAGATCCCACTGAACCGCGTAATTTCGAACTGTTAGCCGTGATGCGCGGACAAATCGACAGCTCCGCCAGAGAGATTTTACAGTTGGGCAATAACGACCGTTCTTTGTATTCACAAGGAATCCAAAGCGACGGTGATTATCGCATAACTTCCGGTGATACTGAGCACCTTATCGAATTTGGACTTCGCTTTCATCAAGACGAAATCCAGCGCAACCATACGGTAGAAAACTACTTTATGCGCAGCGGTGCGCTAACACCCACCGGCGAGGGCTCTCGTGCCACCACCACCAATACCGAGCAAACTGATGCTGTTTCGGTATATCTGCAAGACACCATCAGTTGGGGCAACTTTGTAGTAACGGCGGGCGTGCGCTACGAAAATATCGATGGTGACTACCAAAACCGCGCACCTGGTGAGGAAGACGATGCCCAGCAAAAGAGCAACGACATCTTCCTGCCGAGACTCAGCGCGCTATATCAATTAACAGAGCAGTCGGTGATTTTCGCAGGTGTTCATCGCGGATTTGTCCCCACCAGCCCAATCCAGGATGAGTCCATTGAATTCGAAAAAAGCAATAACTACGAAATCGGTTATCGTTATAGCGGCGACGACAACCGCTTTGAATCGGTGGCGTTTTTTAACGATTATTCCAATCTGATTGAATCCTGCTCTTTCTCAGCAGGTTGTGACACCGATCTGGCCTTCAGTGGTGGCAGTGTCGATGTTTACGGTCTCGAAATGGCAGCAAGCACTGAGTTCTCTGTGGGTTACGGACTGACTATACCCGTAGATTTGATGTACACCTACACCGACTCTGAATTCAAAGAAACTTTTTACTCGCCGTTCTCCTTATGGAACCAAGTGGATGCAGGCAACCCACTGCCTTACCTGGCAGAACATCAGGCAACCCTGAGTCTGGGGCTTGAAGGTGACAACTGGGCCATCAAAGGCAATATTGTCTATACCGATGCCATGCCCGAAAGTGGACAGCAGGTACTAAAGAATATCGAAGGCGAATCAGATAATGCGCTAACCGGCGTTTACAGTGACAGTTTCACCGTGGTGGATTTATCTGCTTGGTATCGCTTTAATCAAGATATTCGCCTCTACGTTAAAGCGGATAACCTGTTTGATGACGCCAGTATTGTCAGTCGACGCCCCTACGGCGCCAGACCCAATCGCCCGCAGCAGTTTCAGGTTGGGCTAAAATATAACTTCTAAGCGGAGAGTAACTTACCCCAAATCATGCTAGAGCAATTTAAAGCAGAGCTGCTGGAAATACTGAATTACCTGATGGATCCCAACAAACGTCTGTTTGTGGGATACATCGTCGGGGCAGCACTGTTCGCTTTTCTGGTGTACGTCATTCAGCAACGCCAGCTGAAAACTGACAAAGGCTTTATTTACTACCTGTTTAACCCAAAAGTATGGCTGCACAAAAGCGCCATGTTGGATTATCAGTTGTTTATTATTAATCGACTGGTGCGCTCTTTCTTGTGGGCCCCTTTAGTACTCACTATGGTGCCTATTGCCATTGGCTTAAGTGACGCTTTGGAGAGGCTGTTCGGCATCAAGCAGGTATTCAGCGATATTGAAAGCAGTGTCACTGTGATTTTTGTGTTCACCCTGATGCTGTTTTTGTTCGATGATTTCACCCGTTTTTTATTGCACTACTTGCTACATAAAGTGCCATGGCTTTGGGAATTTCACAAAGTCCATCATTCAGCCAAAGTGCTAACCCCAATGACGGTGTATCGCTCTCATCCACTGGAGAGCTTTCTCTATGCTTGTCGCATGGGACTGGCGCAAGGCTGTGCCGTGGGTATTTGTTATTTCTTATTTGGTCCCACTTTGTCGATGGTGGATATTCTGGGGGCTAATGTGTTTATTTTTATCTTTAATGTGATGGGCTCGAATTTGCGCCACTCCCATGTAAAGTGGCGCTGGGGAAATCGCATCGAACGCTGGTTCATAAGCCCGGTGCAACACCAGATACACCACAGCCGCCAGGTGAAATTCCACGATAAGAACTTCGGTACTGCGCTTGCAGTATGGGACCGTTTGTTTGGCACCCTGGTATTGTCGGGCAATACCCGTTTTTTGCTGTTCGGACTAGATAAAAAAGAGCCTTCCCATCGCTCAGTTGTCGATGCCTATGCCAGGCCTTTTATTGCCTGTAAGAACCGATTGTTTAAACAGCCAAACAAAGCCCCACTCAATTCAAACAACTAGCCGGCTGAAAGACGTGCTTTTAACCAACGTATACTCTCTATCGCCGTTCCAGGGAATGCCGTAGAGTGGTCTCCAGTGATAACTTCAGAATCCAAAACCACTGGATTCTTGGCAGATTGCTCAAACTTTGTGATGAAAGCATCAACCTCTTTCGCTTTCGCTTCTTCTTGATCACCATGGCTGATGAATATACTTATTCGCTCAATAGTGGCTTGTTTGAAACGCTTGTAATCATCTTCAGAAAAAAGGTTCACTGAGGGGCTACCCAAAATATAGTTTTGAAAAGTATCTGGTTGATTTAACAACACATAGGCACCAAATCCACCTCCTAGTGAATATCCAAAATAACTGCGCTTATCTGGTTGGGTTCGATAGTGCTTTTCCACAAAGGGTAATACGTCTTTGCGAATGAATTCCAGATGCTTGGCAGCGCCACCAAACTTGATTTTGGGGTGATTGGGATTGGCTTTATCCCAATAGGAATAATCGCTGAAACGGCTGGCATGTGCGCCGTATTGCGCAACTAATCCAGCGTCTGAATCTTGTTGCCAGGAAATGCCCACCAATATCGACTCTGATAAAATAAACTCTGTTGCCGCGGACAATACCTCGATGTGCCAGACAGCATCTGTAAAATAAATCACCGGATAAGTTTTATCAGGCTCCTCCTGATAACTTTCAGGTAACTTGATGTACAACTCGTATTGTTTGGCATTCGAGGTATCTTTAAGCGGGACAACCTGCGTTCGGGGCATCGAGTAACCGGGGTACTTGTCGGTCTCTAGATTAAGTGGTTTTGCGTTTTCTGCATGCAAGTAAGTGGTAAGCAATAACAGACTCGATAATAAAAAAAACAGGCGTTTCATAGTTCAGTATCCTTGGTCAATTTGCCACGCATTGTGGACAAACCCAATCTTAAAATCCTGAATTACACCTGACATTCTGCTGATTTGTCACTGATGCTCTGTCTTGTTTTAAAGCTCCCCCCAGAACAGACGTAAAAAAACGGGGGCTAATGCCCCCGCTTGATGGTTTGAGATGCTCTTAATCAAGCCGCCTGCTTGATATCCACAGCGGACTGTTCCTGCCACTGCTCAATGTTGTGCGGTTTGTGTTCTTTGGCCAGCACCTGATAGAGCAATGGCAATACAATTAAGGTAAAGAAGGTACCGATGACCATACCTACCACCAGAATAACACCAATGCTGTTGCGCGCCTCAGCCCCAGCTCCGGTGACTAATACCAATGGAAAATGACCAAGCACAGTGGCCGCAGTTGTCATTAAGATAGGACGCAAGCGGGTTGCTGCACTACCTTTGATGGCCTCCAGCTTAGTTTTACCTTCCAGCTGTAAATGCTTGGCAAATTCTACGATCAAGATGCCATTTTTAGCGATAAGACCAATTAAGGTGATCAGCCCAATCTGACTGTAAATATTGATGGTGGTCAGGGAGACAAACGGCAACATCAAAGCCCCGGCCAAAGCCAATGGTGCACACCCTAAAATCACCACTAAAGGATCGCGAAAGCTATTGAATTGAATGGTGAGCAAGAAGTACACAACGATAATAGACACCAGCAAAACACCGACCATAGTATTGCCTTCTTTGCGCAACTGTCGGGATTCACCTGCATAATCCACTGAATAGCTGGCGGGTAAAACATTGGCTGCAATATTTTCTACTGTGACCAATCCTTGCTCTTTGGTGATATGCGGTAATACCCCCGCCAGGATACGGAAGCTATTCTGCTGATTAAAAGATCCAAGTACCCGAGGACTGGTAAAGGTAAGTAACTCAGCAAATGCCGATACCGGAATAAGGTCGCCGGCATCGTTGCGCACCTTCATGGACAGCACATTCTCTGGGTTGAAGCGCTCTGCTTCGCCAACAATGGGGATCACCCGATAAGCTTTGCCTTCTTTGTTGAAGTAGTTCGCGAAATTATTGGACATCAAAATAGCCAACTGTTCATTCACCGACTGCAGAGTCAGGCCCAGATCGGCAATCAGTTCCTTATTTAATTCCAGCTCCGCCTGAGGCAAATCAATTTTCAGATCGGTGTTCACAAACATGAAATTTCCACTTGCTTCAGCTTGTGCAAGAATTTCATCGGCATAGCGCTTCATGGTGCGAGGATCATCACCGGCGCGCACCACCAGCTCCACATCAAACTGGCCAGCGGTAGGCAATGCAGCTGGTAATATGGGGAACAAACTTAAACCCGAAACACTGCCCAAACGACCGTATAAATCAAACAAAAGATCGTGTACGGCGTGCTCGCGTTTTTCGAAGGGTTCTAGTTCAACACCACCAAAGCCCGCTGCGGCAGTGACGATTTGCCAGGTGAACTTACCACCGTCTGTGGCATTCATCACAGCGGCAGTTTGGTTCATTTGCTTTGCAGTATACTGTTGCGAAGATTCAGGTGGTGCTTCTATCACTACCTGGACAGTGTTTTGATCTTCAATGGGTGCCAGCTCTTTTTGTGAAAGCAAATAAAAAGGCACCGACAACAGGGAAAATACAATCGCCACAAAAAACACCTGAGCGCGATATTGAAACAAACGCTCCAATATTCGGCTATAGAAGTCTTGCAGGCGATCAAATTGCTGATTAACCCGCTTGGTGAACGGTCCCTCTTTGCCGCCTTCAGGGTTTACCCAAGCACTCATAATGGGTGACAGAGTAATTGCCACCACACCCGATATCAGCACGGCAATTGCCAGGGTAAAGGCAAATTCACGAAACAAGAACCCGGTTAATCCGGTGAGAAAACCAATGGGCGCATACACCGCAGCTAGTGTTAGTGTCATAGCGATAACTGGCATCAACAGCTGACGCGAGCTGATCAGCGCAGCATAAAGGCGAGATTTACCTTCGCGCATGTGGCGGGCGACGTTTTCCACCACCACGATAGCATCATCTACCACCAAGCCTACTGATAATACAATGGCCAAGATTGTCAGCAGATTCAGGGAAAAACCCAATAGCGAAATTACCGCAACCGCCCCTAAAATAGAGATGGGAATGGTGATCAGAGGCACCAGTGCAGTGCGGAACGAACCCATCATTACGAGGACCACCAGACCCACAAGCAAGACTGTCTCTGCCAACGTGGTGAAAATCTCTTTAATGGAGTCGCGCATATACAAAGTACCGTCGTAACCGATGTCGATTTGCATACCCGCTGGCAACAATGGATTCAGCTCATCTAGCTTCTTGTACAAGCCGTCACCGATATCAATTTCATTGGCACCTGGTAGCGCCCAAATAGCCAGAAATACGGTATTTTTATCATCCAGGCGAGCAGTTACCATGCCTTGTGCTTCCCCAACCTCTATCTCTGCAATGGTGCCCAGACGCAGCTGGCTGCCGGCCACATCCCGAATGATCAGCTGTTCAAAGTCACTAATGCTTTTCAGACTGGTGTTGGCCAACAAATCAATGCGCTGACGATTGTTTTCGCTGTAGCCCAAGGTGGCGATAGTGTTATTGGCTTGCAACGCAGCAAACACATCGGCGGCACTGAGGTCATACATGGCCAGTTTATCGGGATCTAACCAGATACGCATGGCCGGGTCGCGGCCACCTTCCAACGTAACTTTTTGTACCCCTTTAATATCGTTAAGCGCAGGCACGATATTGCGCACCAGATAATCACTGACTTCACTACGAGGCAAATTTTGAGAGGCCACATCCAGATAAAATACCGCGTACGGGCTGTCGGCGCGTACTATCTGAATAAAGGGATCTTCAACACCTACCGGCAATTCAAATTTAATTTGATTGAGTTTAGTGGTCAGTTCTGCCAATGCGTCTGTGGTGTCGTGATTCAACTCCAACCAGGCCGTTACCTTGCTCAAGCCTGCAGTGGTAACCGAATCCACGTAATCCACGCCGGGAATGGTGGAGGTGACCCGCTCAATGGGCTCAGTCACATAGCCTTTTACCACATCCGCCGATGCCCCGGTATAAACGGTATCAATCACTAATGAAGCACTTTTAATTTGAGGAAATTGCTGTACGGAGATTTTCTGTGCCGCGTTCAAACCAGCCAGAATGATCAATACCGAGATAACAATGGCAAACGCAGGGCGACTGACAAAGATGTCCACCCAAGAGGGTTTGTTCTCATGCAAGGTGCTCATTACAGGCTCCCAGCTGTTACAGTGCTGCTATTAGCTTGCTCGGTATACACTAACAAACCTTCGGATAACTTAAATGCCCCCTGGGCAGCGATGAACTCACCGCCGGTTAAGCCCGACAATACGATTTGTTGCTCTCCCTGACGCGGTCCCAATTCCACCTTTATCGGACTGGCCCGCCAGTTTTGCTCAGCATCTTTTTGCAATTGATAAACAAACTCACCAAAGTGATTTCGGGTAATGGCACTGACAGGTACCAGCACCACCTGCTCCGCCCGGCCAGGCACGTGTACCGTGACCATCTGATTGTGACTCAATGTGTTGCTGGTGTTGTCCAATTCGGCGCGATAGCGCAATTGTCTGGAATTGGCATTCACAGACGCCTCTCGCGCCAAGACTTTTGCGGCAATTGGCTGACTGTTAACCACAGCGGAATGAATCATCACAGTGTCACCAGTGGCAATTTGGGTTTGAGTTTGGGGGATAGAGAAATCCACCCAGATTTTATCTCCCTGCCCCACCAGCGTGGTCAGTGCAGTGTTGGCCGCTAATAATTGTCCCGTTTGATATTGCTCCAGCCCCACTTGTCCGGCAAAAGGGGCAATGATGGTTTTGCGGCTAATGATAGTGGCTAATCGACTCACCTCTGCCTGGGCTACTGCGACATTCGCTTCAGCCTCATCCACTTCCCCTTGGCTGGCGCGATTCTGCTTTAACAAACTCACCCGGCGAGATAATGTCACTTGCGCTAGTTTCAGGCGTGATTGCGCCGCAGACAGTTCTGCATTCTCTAATGCCACATCTTGCTTGATTAACACCTGACCTGCTTTTACATAATCACCTGGTGCAAAGCCCACATGGGTAATAGGACCGGCATATTCATTGCGCACCATCAGATGCTTTGGCGATTGTAACTGCCCTACCACTTTACTTATTGGCCGATAGTGACTTACTTGTACTGTGGTACTTTGCACACTGGCTGAAGGCTCAGGGAAAGACTCGCCAAATGCAATCGCAGCCATCACCTGCGAATATTTAATAAACCCAAGGCTGGCAATAACACTGACCACCAGGCCAATACTCAATATCCATGCTTTAATTTTCATAGTCGTCATCCTCAACGTAAATCTAGCGAAATTAATTGTTGCTCAATCAGCTGCAGAGACTGCTGTGTAAGCGGCTTTCGCCACGGATAGGTATTCAGCAGTCTCACCATACTGCGCACCATAGGATCGTTTAATGCCAATGGCTCTTGCAGTGAATCGGTACCGTCAATTACCTCGCTCGTCTGCTTCACCCGGCGCACTTCTTCGTAACCTACAGTCATTGCCCAGCCTGAAATCACGATCTCTTCGATCACTTCAGTCAGGTTCGGCACCTGCTCCAGCTCCCCGGCTTTAATGTCATTGGCTAAAGTCAGTTTAAAAATAGATTCGCAGTGACCACAGGCCTCAATCATTTTGTTGGTCCACATTGGCGAAGCTCTGCGTATTACCGCTTCATTGGTGGCGTAGGATTGCAAATCGTGCTCAAACTCAAACAGCTGTGTTTTGGCGGGGGAAATCAGGCAAACAGCCACCAGCTTTTCAGGCGCACTCAACGGCAATGCCAAGACTTTCTGAAAAGTGGCGGACAGGTGGGTAAAAGACTGGTGGGCCAGAGCCAGGACAATGTCTTCTTTACTTTGAACAAACTTGTAGATACTGCCCATGGACAGTTTGGCCAACCTTGCCACACTGGCCATCGTGAAGTCTGTTACCGAGGTTTCAGAAATACTTTGCACCGCCGCATTAAGGATCATTTCCTGTTGTGTAGCGACACTAAATTTAGGAGCTGGAGCCATAAAACCACCCTATAAATATTAATAAGATGTTCGTTATGGGCTATTTAGGATTACGGATAACCACGTTCGAACATCATTCGAATATGGTTATTCTGATGCAAAATGAAAAAATGTCAACGCTTTATTTGGTTAGATTTTGTTCATGGTCGCACTATCAATAAGATTTTTTAGATTTTGTAACAGGAAATCTAAGTATGATTGAATTACCCGGCACGACTAAGACTGTTGAATGTATTGAATCCAACTTGCCAGCTCAAAATATGAGCTATACTCAACTTCAAACAGGAAAACCTAGAGCTCACCATTGGACAGGAAACTCAGCTTGATTATCGCTGTGCTGACATGGCTTTTTACATCGACGTCACAGGCACAAGCAACACAGCCACTCAATTATTGTGTGGATACGAATTGGCTACCCTATGAAGGATTGCAGGATAATCGCCATGTGGGCATGTCCAAAGACTATCTGGATTTAATCTCCCAATATTCAGGTCTGGAATTCAGCCTGATCACGACGCAATCTTGGGTGGATTCGCTACAGCGGTTGCAAAATGGTACCTGCCACGTCACCCCTTTTCTCAACCGAACCGTAAATCGTTCTGCTTTTTTGGATTTCAGCCAGGTTATCTTTAAAGCGCCGAATGTCATTATCACCCATAGCGAAGGCACACCTATTCCCAACCTGGCCATGATAAAAACCGAAAAAGTCGGTGTGGTTAAAGGTTACCGACAGCACGAACACATCAATAAATACTATCCCGACGTACCTATTTATGAAGTACCCACTGAACAAGCGGGGATAAGACTTTTGGCCGCAGGCGATATTGATGTGATGGTAGGCTCAATGCACACCATCATGGAGCATATTCAAAAAAACGGCTTAAGTGAGTTGCGCATTACCGGTTGGATTGGACTAGACGATGAACTCAGAGTGGGTGTCATAAAAGAGTATAGCCACCTTGTACCCGCGATTGATCAGGCCATTGAGCAAATCAGCGCGCAGCAACACAATGATATTTATCGACGTTGGAACAATGTCAAAATCATTAAAGAAGTGGATGTCTGGTTAACCGCCAAAATCGCCGGCCCCATATTAGTACTGCTTATCTTTTTGTTTATTCGACACACTATCACTCTGCGCTATCGCAATCGCATTGAAGAAAAAAACCGGGCACTTGAAAGTTTGCAATCGGCATTGAAAAAGAAAAATGACCGCCTGCACTACCTTTCCACCCACGACCCCCTTACAGACCTTTACAACCGGGTTCAAATCACCACTGAAGCCGAAGAGCATATCAAGCGCAAAAAGCGTGGTATCAATGAGTGCTCACTGGTATTTATTGATATCGATGACTTCAAACATCTCAATGATCACTATGGCCACAATGTCGGAGATGCTGTACTTGAGCAATTCGCCGCCTTGCTCAAACGGTGTGCGCGGGAAACTGACATCATAGGTCGCTGGGGCGGCGATGAGTTTGTAGTGCTCTGTCCTGGCGCGTTAGCCAGCGAAGCAGAGCGCTTTGCACTGCGTTTGCAAAAAGAGCTGGATCAGGCGCAATTTGCCCAAAATGCCATGGTAAGTTGTAGCATTGGTCTCAGTGAGGTCAGTGCTGATGATAGTATCGATTTGTGGCTGGAACGCGCAGATAATGCCATGTACCAAGCCAAATCTGCAGGCAAACACTGCATCAGAGCCCAGTAATATTAACTGTTCTCTGACGCAGGGTGCCAAGTCTTATTGCTTACCCTTGAACCATGCAAAACGCATTGAGCTTGTTGCCATCCAGATCGCGAAAATAGCCCGCATAAAACCCTTTTGTGGCCTCTTCGGGTCTGAATCCCGGCTTGCCTTCGCAGGTGCCGCCTAACTCAATTGCTTTAGCATAAAAGGCATCCACTTGTTCCGGTGTTTCCAGAAAAATGGCCACCATAACACCGTTGCCCACCGTAGCAGGTTCTTTGTTATAAGGTAGTGTTACCGACAGGGCGGGTTCATCCTCGCCTTTAGACCAGGCGATAAAATAGTTTTCCTCTTCCATAAAACGGCCTGCGCCAATAGTGGCCAATAGTGCGTCGTAATAAGCGCCTGACTTTTCCAGATCTGCGGTACCCAATGTCACATAACCAATCATAATTTGCTCCTTAGAGGTGTGTTGAATTCATGGCTAGTTTAACCTTGGTGTTCTGCCAAAATGTGTCAGTAGGGATAAATGCGGGTTAAAAAATCAACCTTCGAGCTTCACAAATCATGTAATACATCGTAATGGTAAAAATAAAGACTCAAGCTACGCTTTAGAGAATTAAAATTCCAAGGTAACCTTGATTATGAGTACTGATACTGCTGTCCTTCCACCGCAACATTTTCCGATAACCTTTTCAGTTCCTAAAGAAATTGCACAGCAAGGGGTTTATGTTGCCCTGTTTGGCTTAAGTGGGCTGGCCAAGACCGCACCACAAGTTTTTCTCAGCGCAGGACTCAACGACAATGGCAATATTGCTGTCGCATCTTCCCCCCTGGCAAAACAAGCCACGCAAAAGCATCCTAAGCGCGAAAACCTGACATTACCTTCGGACACCATCATCATCGCAGTGGATGCAACAACCCAGACGGCGAATTTCCCCCTTGAAAATGGGGCGTTGCTGATCACCGAAACGGATGACAATAACAACGTCATTGCGCAAACCAAAGTGCAATATAAATCGTTCCTGTCGCAAGATATGTATTTAAGTGGTTATGCCATGTTTACTGGTGTCACTGGCGGCAGCGGCACCTTCTCGCCCGGCGCAATGGTGACCCTCGACCATAACTGGGTACTGTCCAGCAGCCAACCCGCACTCACCAACATACCGCTTTTGGAAGTGTTTTCTGCGGGCAACACCTACCCCGACATTGCACAAACCGTTATCAATATCCCTGCGCCCGGTCAGACCTTAGCGGGCAGTGTGCCTACCACTGATATCTCCAGCGGTGAATTGGTGATGTTTGTTGGCCCCAATAATGGTTTGCAGAGCAACGCTGCACAAGAGTTGGTGGTTCCCACCTTGAGTTCTAATCCCAATGACACGTTTGGACTTTTTGAATGGGGCATCAATGGCACACTCAGTGCCAACAGTGGTGGCAGTATCGATTTTGATGTATCTGCCATTGATCAAATTGGCTTTCCTTTTAAAGTTACCGCAAAAATCAGTAATGCCCCGAATGCGCCAACTAACCCCCACCAGCCATTTGATCAGGGCGTTGGCTTTTTACAGAATAGAACAACGCTTTTTAACGGTTTTGTGCCGTTTCTTGAAAGTTTACCAAAGAGCTCTAATGCCAAGGTTTTCGAGACGCTGGCAGCGGATAAAAGCCCAACGGTGGCGCGTATCACCGCGCCGCAAGATTGGTTAAATTTTCTGGTGAATAGCGGTTCGCAAATCGCGACTTCTGGCATCTCGGGTTTTCAGCCGATTCAAAACCCGGCAGGAACATCCAGCTTTACGTTTGGTGTAAACACCGCCCAAGATACAGTGGTTATACAGAACCCTGGTTCGAAATATCAAACCGCGCCTGAAGTGACATTCTCAGTGCCACAGAAACCTGGCACAACCGCCACAGGCACAGCGACACTGAACTCGGAAACAGTACAAAGTGTTGAGATAACCAACGCAGGCAGTGGCTACACACACCCTCCCACGGTATCCTTTTCAAGCACCTCTGGCAGTGGTGCGGCGGCGGCTGTCAGCCTCGCTCCTCAGAATTTTTATTATGCTATCAGCGCGGTTAAGGAAGAGTTTTTCGCCAGGGTAACCAGCGGTGGCAGCAACTATACAAGTGCGCCCGATGTTAGCATCTCTGCACCACAAGCGGGGGGCACAACGGCTACAGGTATTGCGATATTGGGCACTGGTGCAAACGCAGGCAAAGTGGTAGAGATAAAAATCACCCATAGTGGCAGTGGTTATCAATCAGTGCCCTCGGTCACCTTAAGCGGTGGCGGCGGACAGGGCGCGACCGCAGAATTGCGCTTTAACGGATCCATGACAGGTGCGATCCAGGCACAAACTATCAACGAAGGCACCCTGGCGGTTGTCAACTGGCGCAATTACCCCGGGGCCACAAGATACAATGTATACCGCAGCAAACATGCCAACCTGCAGGGCGCGCAACGCCTCAATGGTGATACGCCTTATACTCCAGCAGTATTGCCGCATAACTCATCACTGGAAAGTAGCGTTACCAGTGCCAGTACCTCGGTAACAGTATCCACATCGTTAACTGACACAATACCGAAAGTCGGCACATTGCTTGTCAGTGATGGTGTCAATGAAGGCCTATTTCAGTACACGGCGGTGGATATTAGCCAGTCTACCTTTACCGGAACCATGTTCAGTACTGCGGATTTTGATGCAGGTAGCTCGGTGTCGCTATTACCGCAATTTCTGGACAATGGTGCATCTCCAGAAAACTCCGGGGATATAAGCACACCTCCTGAGAACAACTACTTTTTTGAACCTCTCAATGGCTATTTTACTGACGCCATTAAAGACTTTTTTGATTACTATCGGCCAGTTAAAAAATCGGATGACAAAACCGCTAAAGACAAAAACAGCGACCTCAGAAAATTCGAAATCGATATTGCCGGCGAAGTTTCCACCAAATGGACAGGCCATACTTCTGAGCAAACAATTAATGGTGAAACCTATACCGTACTGACATTAACGGGCGAACAAGGAATGTATGGTGGCAACTATGCGGGTAAAACCGTGAATATCTATCAACCCTTTTTCTCCAGTAATGTGCCAGACGATGCTTTTAATCCGTCCACATCATTACCCAAAGCGCCAGACTGGTTGACTGATAAGCAGGCCTCTCCTTCTGCCATGGTATTCGGTGCATCTGGCTGTTTTGGCACGGCTGATAATGTCGGCATAGCCAATCCTGCGGCCCCGCTTTCCACTGCACCACCAGCCATCGTGAAAGACGTTATGAATCCCATCAACGCGGCGCTTAATCGCGGCCTCACACCCCGTAGAAACCCTGACGGAAGCTGGCCAAAAGAAGTATTAAAGCCCATGTATTGGGCCCAAGCACCTTTGTTCCCACTCACCGCTACGGTGTCTCAAAGTGCAACAGCCAATCTGGCTAAACACACCTATTACTACGCCATTACCGGAGTCAACGTCAATGGCGACTCCAGCAATCAGGAAACTATTCCGAGTAATATAGTGACCATTCAATCCGATGATCTAAGTAGCAGCAATAACAATCAGATAACACTCACTATCCCGAATACCGGAGTGACTACATTTACGGCGTTTAACGTTTATCGCGGCAGTTCGCCAACAGCCATGAAAAAAATCACATCCGTAACGCCAGCAAGCACTGGCTCCACCACCGTTATTGACAATGGTTTGGCGGATGGCTCTACAACGCCTCCCCATACCATGAATGCCCCAGGACAGTTGGCTAATTGGTATGCCGCCTACCTGCACCAGCTGGATGTCAGTATCAATGGGCTTTCATACGGAACCCCCTATGACGACCAGGGTGGTTTTTCTTCCAACGTCAATATCACCTATACGGGTTCAACACCTAATCCGCCGCAAGGACTCAGCATCACATTACTTCCATGGAATGAATGATTAAAAGTAAACAGGGCAAGGTGGATCCGCCATGCCCTGTTGCTATGAGTGATAGCATATTAAACAACTCAGCGGGGGGGTTAACGGCTAACAATCTGCTTGTGCACTTCAATACCCAAGCGCCGGGCCATGCGCACCAGGTTGGATCGGTCGGTATTTAACTGGCGAGCAGTGGCCGCCCAGTTTCCATTGCATTGAATTAACGTCCCTTCTATCAATTTCCGTTGAAAATCTTCGGTTTGTAGCTTGATATCCTGCTGTCCTTGCAATGATGCCTCTGCATGTTCTTTGGATATTTCCTCAGACTGGGGTGCTGTCCTACCGGGCTCAAAACTCAAATCGCCACAATGCTGGGGACCTATGGTGACTATCGCGTTCGATTGCTGCTCGTAGGACGCTTTTAGCGCAGCTCGTGAAAGTACATGCTCCAGTTCCCGAACATTACCCGGCCAGTGATATTGCTCAAGATGTGCAATAGCCGCCGGACTCAGGTTAAGTTGCTGCAGACCCAATTTTCGCCGCGACTGCTCGGTAAAATACCCCGCCAACAGGGCAACATCTCCTGGTCTTTTTCTCAGCGGTGGGATTTGCACCGGGTACACACTCAAACGGTGATACAAATCAGCGCGAAAGTTACCAGCAGCCACCTCATCCGCCAGATGACGATTAGTGGCCGCGATAACCCGCACATCCACATGCTGAATGGTATCTTTGCCTACAGGCTGAATTTCATTGGATTGCAAAGCCCTGAGCAATTTACTTTGCGCCGCAACAGGCAACTCACCAATTTCATCGAGAAACAATGTACCGCCGTCAGCCAACAGAAATTTACCGGCCCGGTCTTTTTCCGCACCCGTAAACGCCCCTTTTACATGCCCGAATAATTCACTTTCAATCAGGCTCTCTGGTAAGGCCGCACAATTGACGTAGACCAAGGGTTTATTAGCGCGGGAAGATTGCAAATGCAGATGTTTGGCAATGAGCTCCTTGCCCACCCCGGTTTCACCAAGAATAAGCACACTAAAGGGCGATGCCGCCACTAAATTTAGCTCTTTTTTGAGGCGACGCATCACGTCACTCTCTCCCAGAATTTCGCTGCCCTCGCGGGCCAACGCTTCATGGTTGAGCTCTGCCACCAGCAGATGTGTCCTGGCGTTTTTGAATTCCAGCTCCTCTAACATTAATGCGATTTTCAGGGTGGAGGCAGCAATCGCTGCAATGCTTTGTAGCTTCTGTTCCGGCAGGGATTCAAAGGCCATTGGCGACAAGCTGTCGAAAGTTAACACCCCGATGAGTTGTCCGGCGAAAAAGAGTGGAATGCCCATACAGGCGTGAATTGGCAAGTTGCCTTTATGTCCGGCTAACAAACCATCATAGGGGTCCGGCAATGGGCATTGTGCCGCAAAGCGCACGGGGCCAGGGGCATCCACTATCGCAGAAAACCGAGGGTGCGCCTGAATGTTAAAGCGTCGCCCTAAAGTATCATGGCTTAAGCCCTTCTGGGCCAACGGTTTCAACACCTCACCTTGCAGCGCCAACAGAACAATGGCATCGCATTCAATCAATTTAGCCAGTGTATCCAACAATTGCGCAAAGCGGTCAGTATTGGATAAACCCGTAACCTGAGCGGTGGCAAATTCTAATAACGTTTCGGTTGTCAGCTTCACAATATCACCATTTAACCTTTTCAGGTCATTATAACCTATTCAAGCAAAGGTCTAAATGACCTTTTTATTTAGCACCTGTTTCTATCCAAAAAACGGTAAATCACTGTTTTATAATGCTTTTATCAACCTGGCACAAAAGTTGGAATATCTGTGTTCAATTGCCTGTTCTGTTTTGAATTCAATGATGCTGATAAACAGGCAATCAATATCTCGATGTGGCAAGAGGACCCAAACCCATGAACAATGTGCTTTGTAATGCAACCCATCCCCCAACCAGTCCAAATCTTCCGCGCTGGTCAGCGCCTCAGGTAACTGCAGAGCAAAGCAGCAGAAGCAACTTTCGGCGCTGCTTGCGCTTTGGCAATCGCCTGATGGCCATCTCACTTCTTGTCTTTATTGCGGCACTATTAATTGGCTATCAATTCAATCACCTGGTGTCTATGCCAGTGGAAATCGCCGCGCATATTGGTTCAATGATCTTACCCGGCTTTTTTAAAATAGGTTATGTGCTGCGTTGTATCGGACGCAAGCATTTAGGCGAAGTGGTGTAAAGACGATGCCACCAGCCAAACTAATACCCAAACCAACCCCTAACTTAAAACAGGTCGCCGACGCCTTTTTTGACTTACCTTTGTGGCACCTGGCATTTCGCGCTTGCTTTTTGTTGGCCAGCATTAGCAGTGTGTTTGCTATTGTTACCTGGCTGGGCCTACTCAACAATTGGTGGCGTTTCAGTGAACCCGCTCTGACACCAACTCTTTGGCATTTGCACGAGATGTTATTTGGCTTTGCCGCCACCGTTGCTGTTGGATTTGCCCTGACAGCAGTGCAAACCTGGACCGGACAGCCCAGCATTAAAGGCCGACCATTGGCTTTGCTGATGCTGCTGTGGCTAATGGCGCGGCTCGTTTTCTGGTTCAATCACAGCGCCCTTGTTATACCTGCAATTGTTGTACAAATGCTGTGGTGGGCTTTTGCGATAGGGGTGTTTACCCGTCTTCTTCTTCAGGCTCAAAACCGACGCAACTATCTGCTAATTGCTGTATTTACGCTGATGGCGCTACTCAATCTCAGTATGTTGCTGGCAGACATTTCAGGTAACACAGCTCTGGCCTTGCATTTGGGTCGGTCGATGGTGCTGTTGTTTACCCTGTTAATGGCCATTATCGCCGGACGCGTTATCCCGTTTTTCACTGAACGAGGCATTGGCTCGATTGTAATGCTCCCCAACCCAAAAACCGACAAGGCACTACTCTGGGTTTCCGCAACGGGCATTGCGCTGTTTATCACCGAGCACTTTATGCCACTGCCTGTATCCCCTGCGCTACTATTTATCACCTCAGGCGGGTTGCACTTATATCGGTTAATGCGCTGGTATCACAGCGCAATATTCACACTGCCATTATTGTGGTCGCTGCATGGCGCCTATTTGTTTTTAGCGCTGGGGCTGTTGGCCACCGGAGTGAGTTTTATTGCTCCTGTCATTTCGCTGAGTGCCGCACTGCACCTGATCACCATAGGTGCGATAGGCCTGATGATCCTGTCCATGATGAGCCGGGTTTCGTTGGGGCACACCGGCAGGCCGCTAACACCCAAACCGTTGATGAGTGTGGCATTTGTGCTGCTGGCTACGGCGGCTTTAGTGCGCGCCATTCTCCCCGGACTTGGGGCTCCTGTATTGGGATGGCAACTCAGTAGCCTGCTGTGGTTGCTGGCCTTGTTGATATTTCTGCTTTGCTATTGCCCTGTTTTACTTGCCCCGCGCAGGCACCATTAATTTTAAACCCCTTAAGGAAAAACACTTGAAAACAACCATGCTCACGCAATCTCACATAGATATCATTAAATCCCTCGCCCCTTTGCTGGAGACAACGGGTGCCACGTTAACCGATCATTTTTATGGTCGCTTGTTTGCCGCGCATCCCGAACTGATGGACATTTTCAATATGAGCCACCAGCAGTCAGGAGCGCAAAAGCTGGCCCTGTTTAGCATCATCGCCGCCTACGCCAAAAACATTGAAACTCCGCAAGCGCTGCGAAAAGACGTTGAGCGCATTGCTCACAAGCACACTAGCTTCAACGTTCAGCCTGAGATGTACCAAATCGTAGGGCACCATTTAACAGAAACCCTCAAAGAGCTGACTGGCGAACTATTCACCGCTGAGGTGGAAGAAGCCTGGCAAGCAGCGTATGCCTTTCTCGCCGAGATGTTTATACACCGCGAGCAGCAGCTCTACGCTGGTAAACTAGCAGAGCAAGGAGGCTGGAATGGTTCCCGAACCTTTATCGTACAGGCCATTGAACAAGAGTCTGAACTGGTGAAAAGTTTTATTTTGGCCCCGGAAGACAATGGCCCGGTCATTTCTTACCAGCCCGGCCAATACCTGGGGATAAAAGTGAAACCACCGGGCTATCCGCACACCGAAATACGGCAATACTCCCTATCAGATAAACCCAATGACGAGAGCTATCGCATTTCGGTTAAACGCGAGTCCGGAGACATTCCAGGTGTGGTTTCAAATTACCTGCACGACCATGTAAACAAGGGCGACGCTATTGAGGTTCACCCCCCAGCGGGTGATTTCTACTTCCAGGATCGAAACACGCCAGTAGTACTGGTCTCAGCGGGTGTGGGGGCGACACCCATGCAGGCCATGCTGGAGCACCTTGCACATACTCACTATGAACACCAGGTGTACTATTTGCACGCTTGTGAAACACCAGCACAGCACAGTTTTTCACAGCGTACAAAAACGCTCATATCCCATAACAACTGGCAATCGTTTACCTGGTATGCACAGCAGAGCCATGCTGATGCCCTACAGGGCATGATGAATTTCGATGCAGTGAACTTACCTTATGGTCTGGCCCATTTTTATCTGTGTGGTCCGGTGGGCTTTATGGCATTTGTCAAAAAACAGCTCCTGGCTCAGGGTGTCGCCCAAGAACGCATACACTACGAGGTATTTGGCCCCCATCAGGATTTATAAGTCATATTGTAAATAGCAATGCCTTCAAATCAATAAGCCACCTCCTTCAAAGGGTGGCTTCGTATTGACTCCCTGAAAACACACCACTACAAGTCTCTGCGATGTTAAGTCTGAAGTGCTATTCGGGGATCCCTTGACAAAAAGTTAACTAAGTATTCAGAAAAAACGACAGCAACCAGCACCGGGAAAGGTATCAAGCACTTTAAATTTGCGAATCGGTTTGGTTATAGACCAAAGTCGTACTCCAGTAATTTTATAAACGGGCGATAACAAGGTATGCAATAGCGCCGGAGGTACTTATGGACATTTTGCACAACCAACCAACCAAAAACTCAGAAAAAGCGGAAGAAAAGGCTATTTTTGAAACACTCAAAACTGAGTCGCACTTGTCAGGCATGTCTGATACCGATGCTATTTTTTTAATGCATCTGGATGTGCCAGATGCCATCCTTAAGAAGCTACGTGCTCACTAAGACTTGCAACTCGGACTGATATTCGACGCACTGTCAGGTCATTGTGGTGCGTCGGGAACATTACAATCGTCTTGGCGGAAAGTATCCACCAGATAAATAATTTTCCAGCCTTCTTCGAACTTGTATAGCTGAAAAGAATTCACACCACAATGGCTTATCTTGTCTCCGAGATAAAAAGCGAACTGGGTCCATACCGAAGCCAACTTGTCGTCTTGTTGGATTTGAATGTCCCATATATGCTCATCCCAAATTTGATTTTCAGGCTTATTCTCAACCGCTTGAGCAAATTTTTCAGGTGTCCCCCCCTCACGAAAAGTCGCATGGGCACGAGTCATTACCGCATTTTTTGCAAATGCCGCTCTGACTTTATCGCCATTGCCTTCCCGCATACCGTCAAACAAAAGCGTGACAGGACTCATGATAGCATCCTGCGCTTTTTCATGACCCCACACCGGATTTGCGAGCAACAGGAACACACAAACAATCGCTGCGCAGCGTTTCGATAAAATTGACATACTTTCCTCACAAGATAACCGAATTTTTCACATTACACCTTACCCAACTTTGAAGGCGCTTAAAATCAATAACATGTACCAACTCAACGTTTACTGATCCCGGTTTGACGTAATTTTATTGGCGGGAGAATTAAACCTGTTAATACTCAGCAAATTATCAGTGTTATTTTCGTGGGATGCACCGTAAGAAGTCCGGGTAAACAACACTTAAGCAGTTAGAAGAGGCCCAACAGTGAGCAGCAAATTTATCGTTTCAGCCTTAACACTTGCATTTCTGAGTGGGTGCGGTGGCGGTGGTTCCGATACCACGCCAGCTGTTGTGCCAACGACCACTACACCGACAACCCCACCTCCCGTTGAAGACACAGGACCGAGAATCGATGTTATTACACTACGTACCTCTGCCAACCAGTTAGCTGCCGGAGGCTGTGCTGCCGATGCAACCAGCAGCACCGGTGCTTTCAGCGACGTCTCACAAGCGGCTGGGTTGTGTTATGAAGTGAATACGAGTCCAGAAGATGGCATTCCGGCCCGCGTCGCAGGCGGTATTGCAGTACAGGATGTTAACCAGGACGGTTATCTGGATATTTACGTCACCCATGGTCGCGATACTAAAGGCAAACTATTCAGTCTTTCAGCTGAGGATAGCTTTACCGATATCACCGTCTCCTCTGGCATCAATGTCAGTGCCACAGACCATTCCGCCGCCTTTGTAGATGTGGACCAAGATGGTTTGAGTGATCTGTTAAGTATTCAGGAAGCCAGCCCCTGGCTGCAGATATTTAAAAATACAGGCAATGGCAGTTTTACTGAGATCAGCGACAGTGTTGCGCTGACGTTAAGCAAAGATACCTACTCTGTAGCCGCCAGTGACATTGATAACGACAATGACCTGGATCTGTTTTTTGCTCACTGGCACCCCGACAATCCCCAAAATCGCTGGGAATTTTTATGGGAGAATCGCGGCCCCAATCAATATCACGATATCAGCGATACCGTAGATCTGGAAGAGTTCGACAGCGCTGATGCCGATGCCATGGCAGATCAGTTTTCCTTCACCCCGGTTTTTGCCGATATCAATCTGGATCAGTTCCCCGATTTGCTTTTGGCGGCTGACTGGAGCACCAGTCAGGTACTGGTGAATAACGGCGGCAGTAGCTTTGTGGATCAAACGGTACCCGCGGTGATCAACGACCGCGCAGGTATGGGCGGTACCGTGGCCGATTACGACAATGACGGCGATCTGGATTGGTTTGTCTCTGCCATCGGCGATCCTCGCGAAGAATTTCTCACCGTGGGCTTATTTGATGGTAACCGCCTGTATCGCAATGAAGGCGACGGCACTTTTTTAAACATGACCGATTATGCCGATGTGCGCCAGGGCTTCTGGGCTTGGGGCGCTTGTTTTGCCGATGTCAATAATGATGGTTTTGATGATTTATTTATCGTTAACGGCTACAACGGCTGGACAGAAGAGCAAGCCCAAAGTGGCAACTTTGAGCAGTTTTTAGCAACTCCAGCACGGCTGTACATCAACCAACAAGATGGCACCTTTGAAGAACAAACTGAACAGTTTGGTATTACCCATACCGACATGGGGCGTGGATTAGTTTGTTATGACTACGACCGGGACGGCGATATTGATTTAATGATTGCCAACAGCGGTAAATCGCCCACTTTGTATCGCAATGACAGCGCAGCAGAGGGTAACGGTTTTCTCAACATACAATTGCAAGGCCTGCAAGAAAATCCGGAAGCTGTAGGCGCTAAAATCTATGTAAGAGCTGGTAATTTAACTCTGTTTAAAGAGCTACAGCTGGGCAATCACTATGTGTCACAAAATCCGGTAGAGGCCCATTTTGGGCTTGGCGACAATGTCACTGTCGAAGAAATTCGCATCGTTTGGCCCGGCAATGCAGCCCTGGAAACGATAGTGAGCAACATCGCCAGCAACCAATTTATCCGCTTGTATCACCCGGATTTAGAGGCTGAATAGCCTCCGTATTTAAAGTTTTACTAAAGCTGGTTGTTCGCCGCGATATAAATCCACGGGGATTATTTCCTCGTTTCCTTGATTAACGCGCAGCTGAAAGTAGTTCTCGGTGCACTCATAAGAGTAAGCATTGTCTTCACGGGGTATCAATCTGCGCTTCTTTTCCCCCTCGAATTGAGCATAAAGTTGCTTAGCTTCAAAGGTAATGGTCAGTACCTCAGAGTCAGCAGTCTGATATTCGCCAGTCAACTTACTCGCTAACGTCTCAATATCCGAGGTTTCAGCAATAGGTTGTGGAGATAAACCCAATTGCACGGCAAGCATGTCCAACAATGCAGGGCCGGGATGCTGGGTGTCTTGATTACTGAATACCGTGGCACTCAACTCCTGCTGCGGAAAAGTAATATTCCAGGCAAAAAAGCCCGGAACCCTGCCTTGATGACTGAAACTATGCAAACCACTGATGGGATAAATATCAATACCAAACCCATAGTTGGTTGCTGTGCCATCTTGTAGCGTTGCTTTGGTTGTCATCAATTTATAGCTATCTTTTGAAATCACTTTTCCAGATTTCAAGGCATTGTTCCAGCGACTCATATCCGCAAGCGTTGATGCGATTGCCCCAGCGGCATAAATCCAACTGCGATCAATATTCCACAGGTTTTGCGAGGGATCATCAGGTTTGAGGTAGTGGTCAGGATTATCTTGATTAAGGGTATAACCATTAGTGCTACCTGCAGTTGTGCCCTTGGATATGACAACAGTATCGTTCATTTTTAGCGGCTTAAAAAAGCTATTTTCCATGAACTTCGGGTAAGGCAACCCCGAGGCCACCTCAATAACTTTACCCAACAAAAGATAGCCCATGTTTGAATAGCTATAGCGTTGTCCGGACTCGGCAATAAGCGCTTGTTTGGTAACGATATCCAACACCTGATCGATAGTGGCATATTTGTCCCAAATAGCAGTGACTTCAGGGTTATCCAGATAATCAGGCAAGCCCGCGGTGTGGCTTAACACCCTGGCGATGGTTAACTCGCTGTATTCGCTATTAAGTTGCGAGATAAACTTGCCCAATGGGTCTTGTAAGGAAAGCTTATTTTGTTCTGCTAGTTTCAAAATAGCAGCAGCTGTAAATGTTTTGGTCGCTGAACCGATTTGAAACACACTATCTAACTGGAGCGGCTGTTTTTCATCAATATTAGCCAGCCCCAAAGCATTGCTGTAAACAAGTCGCCCCGATTGCTCCAACCGCACGGCCATACCTGGTGCGTCAGCAGAATAATGACACTGCATTATTTTATCGAAATCCTGCGCTTGTGCAGTAGCACATAGCCCCAAAATCCCGAGACATAGACCAAAAACTCGCTTCTTTTTCACTTGTGATACTCCATTTAGACTAGCAACAAACCAATTGATTACACATGTAATCATATAAAGTATTACACGCGTAATCCAAAATTGCCAAGGGATTTTTTGTACTGGCTAATATGAGTGATTCAGGCGAGATAGATTGAACTTGAAAACGTGAATCATGGGCGATGAATTTTGAACACTCTCAAATAAACGAACAAAAGTAGGGGCTCGGTGAAAGCCCCGGATTCCCCGGTGACAAGTGTCACCAGAAACCAGTTTATTCGCGTACATCGTTCGAATTGAGAAGCGCAGTAAACTCTTCTTCTGGCACAAATGAGCCACTAGCAACAAGTAACTGCGACTAGAAATCGTACATTCATGGTGCTATCTTTTCCCAAGTTAAGCAATTGTGTAGCCAGTAATTGCTACATCTGAAATGAGCGATAAATAATGCCGGGTGGATCAGGTCGTATAGGTGGCGATGTATATAAGCCAGCTCAGCATGGTATAAGAAATCCCAATGCCGGCGCTGTGGGTGATGGCAGGCCTGCACCTACACGCAATGCTCCGCGTCCCCCCACATCCTCATCACCGGGAATGACGCCACCGCGTCCATCAGGCCCCGCGCCAATGGCCCCAAGAGCTGGTGGACCAGCACCTATGACGCCAACCTCAGCGACTCCAGCCCCTCAACTTGCCAGAACCAGAGGAAGAACGCGCGGCACTCCCGCAAATCATTTGTTAGGAGTTCAATCAACCGCGACTCAAAGAGCCGCAACTCTTGACAGTGCAGTGGAATTAATGGAACAAGTAAGACGCAACAACGGTGGCCCTCTGGCACCTGAATGGGATGGTCAGTCGAGAACGGCCAGGGACGGAAATCCCATGGCGACGACACGAGGCCAGTCACCTGGCGGTTCGCGAAGTTTTGAACAGCACTGGCACATGAACGATGGCGGAGGCGCATTAAGGCCTGGGGCTTTAACCTACCAAACCCCAAGGGGAACCAACACATTTGTGCAGGGGCAGGACATGGGCCGCCGGGAAAATGGCAGAGTACGAGCCACAACAGACACCTCAGCGGCAAGAGGTAAACACATTTTTCAAAACCCTAAACCCAGATAAATTTCCAAACCGGGTTTTCTAACACCCTTCACCTATAACTCTATAACGACAGTATGGCATCAGATATAGCTCTATATCTTTTGCTTGATAACGATTATCGGATTCCCTACTCATCGCTAAAAAAGCTCTCTGCGAAGGCAAAGCCTTGCTGGCCAATTTGCTCGCCCATCAGGCGTCCGGGAATATCGTCCGCTGGCGGGTGAATACCGCCCCAGATACGAGACAGGCTGCATTGATCAGCCGCATCGCGATAGGTAGCCCATTGCAGGGTCAGCGACACACTTGGTCCTTGTTCAAATACCAGAAATTCGTTGGCCTCTACTTCAAAGCCGCTCATGCCCCCCGGGAAATAGGCAGAGCCCGTAATCGCCGTCAGTACCTCAGCAGCAGCACGCGAATAAGTTGAATGGCCGGAGACATACCCGGCAAAGGGTGGAGTGACAAACGTGGGGCGCTGATAAGGCCACCAGTTCTCAGCGCGTATCCAATCGACGCCCGCCTGACTGGTAGCCGGGTCTTCAATGTAATCCGGCCCCTTCCAGGCGTATAACTTAATTTTGCCTACGTGTTCGTTATCGTCGCCTGCCAATGCGTCACCCGATTCAATCAATTCAATATAGCCCGGCACCAGAGGAATACCCTCAGCGTGATAAGAAGACAGTGTGGGATTGCTACTTTGACCTAAGTCCGCCATGGCGCGAATGGCAGAAACCGGGCGAATATAATCGTACCAGCCTTTTACCGACCAGGCAGAAATCGCGGCATCGTGCATAGTGCCGCCCAAAGTGAAATAACTTTTAATATCCCATTCCAGATTACCTACCACCTCCCCCTCACCGCGCCAGCGTTTTTCTAATTGTGGGTGGTCGTTAATGGTATTGAGGATCACAAACCAGTGGCCGGGTGGAGTTTCCGAATCGGGACCATCCGCCCAAAACTCCGCCAATACTCGCGCATAATCACCACGAGGCACCATTTGCACTTCATAAGGCTGACCCGTAACAGGATTGAGCTCGTAGCCCTGACTGGCATCACCACCCGGTAAGAGCTGATAAAAGTCGGGAAAGTCCGCGAAAGATTGAGGAAATTCGGCGATATTGCCAATACTGTTGGGAGAAATGTCCCACATCGCATCATCGGCTTGGGTTAAATGAGCGGACCAAACCGACACCAAGGCAAAGCCCCATTGATATTGGGCTGCTGAATCAGTTCCGATTAACGGCGGCAACCCCGGATCGTGATACACCTGATAATCAAAGCCATCGCGATTATAGGTTTGTTTATTGGCATCTGTTAATGCGAATGGCACCACGTCTCCCCATTCCGGACTTAAAAAATCGGGGGCATCTTCAGTGCGATTGCCGGATTGATCGATAAAGCCTTCGATCACCAGTGGCTGCCAGCGGTTCATATCCACAATATTGCTGTTGCCAACGGTTGCGCTGTCTAAAACCAATGGTAGATTTACCGGTTGATAATGTAGATTCTCGTAAAAACCTTCCTCATTGGCACCATCCTGCAAACCAAAAGCGATATAGCACTCAGCAATCGCATTGCCTAGCGCCGCGGCGGAACCGGCACCGACATCGGTGGACTCAAAAGAGGAATCAAAGCCCTGCTCAGCCATTAACTGTTCAATGTCAGCGTAAATAAACCCCACCCCCGGTGAAAAGCGAAAGCGATGTTTTATCAGACTAAATGCGGCATAACTGATGGCCTCTTCCTGAAGGGGCAAGATGTCTTCAGGAATTGAAATAGATTGAGCATTACAGGTAAAGTCAGCATCGCTGTTGCCATAGAGCCAAGGGGTATTATCGTTAAATAGCGCCCAGGCATCGTACATGGCCGCCGAGATATGAAACAAATTACGAGCGTGCACAGTGGGACGGGCAAAGTCATTGCGAATAGCATGCAATAATTGCTCATTCCACATTCTGGCAACAGAGTTACCTTCTCTTTCAGGCGTGAGTTCTACCGGATCAGGCGTGGGTACTGTGGGAGTCACAACCGGCTCATTTGTAGTGTCAGACCCTCCACCACATGCAACAGTGATGAGTGTTATCGCGAACACTATTCCGAGTGTTTTGAGCATTTTTTTCGTTGTTCTCATAATCTAATTCCATGCAACCCCATCATGACAGACTACAAACTCAAATCCTGATAGACAACGCCATTACGCCAAAGTGGACTGCAGGACCGACTAACAGAAATTATTGACTGTACTTTTTACTGGAAACAGTAGTTAATCCACCTTCTTTGAAAGGTGGCTTCGTATTAACTCACTGAAGGGAAGTCTCTAAAAGTCTGCACTATTTTCCGTTCGAAGTACCATTCGGGTTTCCCTTTACACGCAGTAAGCTAAGTATTCAGTGGACGCAATAATGAGAGGTATCAGGGAAGATACCCATACCAATAAATAACCCTCAGCATGTTACTCAGTGGAAATTGAAATGTTTTTAGACAAGGCAGATGTTTACAGGTTTGGTGGCTCCAAATCAAAAACATCTAACGCAGGATAAAAGCATTTCAAATCCATCGAAGACGACACCCCAGCGACTTATTTCTTTGTTGCGCGATATTCAAAAGACCACCAGTATTTTTTCAATCACGCGCCTCGAACTAAGCGCGCTGGGATGTCGCTGAGCGAATGCTGAGGGTTATTTATTGGTATCATCATGCCAGTATAGGGACATACTGTCATTGATGGTCATTGTTGTGCTGAATACGACGGTTACGCTTTGCGTGTCAAGGGCTGCGAAGGATTCTTAAGGAGTGCCGCAGGCAGCATTCCTTAAGGTGCTGCCGGCGCCCCGGTAAAACAACATCTGAGATTGAAGTTTTAGCACCGTCCGGGTAAACCCTTTCCTGAATAATGACTATTTGGTTTAGTAGATGGGTTGGGTCTGAAAAAGAGGAGTTATGCAACTCCTCTTCTTACGGGATGGAATGCTCAGTCCAGTTGACATTGAGATTGATAATCTGCGCCGCTGGAAGTTTTACTTTGGGGTGAATGACTCCAGTCAACTTGCTTGCCATCGATGAAGGCACATTCCACATTGATGGCGTGGATATTGGCTTCATTGCCTGCATAGCCCAGCGGATTTTTATCAACCACAATGAGATCTGCGAGTTTGCCCGGTTCAATCGAACCCAACTGTTGGTCAATACCGTGCTGCTGTGCCGGTACAATGGTGACGGCGCGTATCGCATCGCGGATAGCAATCCTTTCCTCTTCATATAGTGCTGAGCGTTGAGAATCTTGCAAGTGGGGGTAAAACCAGGTATCACGAGTTACACCTTGCTCAATAAACCACAATGGGAATAACGCACTGATACTCAGATCACTGTGCATTGAAAACGGAATATCTGCCGTCACTTCTGAGCCCATTGGGTCTATGGTGCCACCGCGAAACTCGCCCAACTCATTCTCCATTGAACGTCCCCAATAGGCGATATGGCCCACCAAATGACTTGGGGACAAAAACGGTAGCTTCAAACGCTCTTGTTCATAGAGGGACAGGATTTCCGCTGTCTCTCCCGTCGCTTTATTACCTGGGTTATTTACCGTGGAATGAATAATGGTATAGGGCAAACATTGGTATTTTCCTTTGTTAGTTTCATCCAGGCATTCCTTTTTGGGATTATCCAATGGCGTGCCCGCAACTTTTTCCTGCATGGACGACAAGGCGCTTATCGCATCTTTAATACCATCATCGCCGTTTGCATGAATATTGAAGTACCAGCCTTTTTGGGCAAATGGAGTCAGATTTTCTTCGATTTGTTCTTTGTCATAATTAGTATGACCGTCACCAAATGCTTGGCAAAGCCCATCTTTATCGTAGGGTTGTGAAAGGTTGGCACTACACCCTTGGGTTGAGCCATCTGCCCAAAGCTTAATGCCCTCTGCAGACAGCATGCCGTTAAAGGCAGCATCATCAAAATTGATCTTATATTCAGCATTCTCATTTTGCGGCAGTGATGCCCAATTATAAACAGCGCGAATTCGGGTAAACGCCTGTTGGTTTGCCACTAAACTCTTATAACTGGTTATCATATCCGGCGTTGCCCCGCCTTCCACGAAAGTGGTAACACCTTGTTTTGATGCCGTTAACAAAATGCCACTCATGGTAGCTTGAAACGCAGAGTTGAGTTCCTCAGTTGAATCAGGCTTTTCGCTTTTGAGCAATGGCGGTGCACCATGCCCCACCATTTCCTGCATGTTCAAATGTGCAGTTTTGACATTGCGCTCGATAGCTTCGAAGAAGGGTCCATAGGCCGTTTCTTCTTTTAGTAGTCCCGAGTACTGCCAGTTATTGGTGCCTGACTTGGAGGTATCCTCTACGATATCCCACTCGCCATCAGGAAAGTACAATGCCTGAACCAGCAAGCTGGCATTAGTCATCTGTTGTTGGGTGGCTTCTTCACACATCAAGGTCACTGAGTCACCTTTAATGCCAAGATCACTCCAGGCAGGTGGCATGGTTCCCGGATGCAATTCCCGATATTTGGCAGCAAACTCAGCTTCGTCATATTTGCCATCGCACAGCCCGGTTTCCTTGAAAGCTAACATATTGGCGTATCCCAAATGACCCGACTGATCCAACACAAACAGTGGCTTGGGTTCTGATAAAGTGGAAAGTGCGTCATCGATTGTTTTTATCGGGAAGTTTAAAAATGCCTGATTTTTATCAATAGCATCAGCAAATCGTTCTCTTGTTTGCGCCACATCGTCAGAAAAATCGTAACGATTTTGCTCAGATAACAGCATTCTGGACGGGTCGAGACCATTGCCGATAATCCAGGGGAAATCGGCTTTGGCATTTTTCGCCAGGCTTGCCAGCGCTTCATCCACATACAGGTAACAGGCGTCCCCTTCTTCAGGATAATAGAGCCAGCCGTATTGTGCTTCCAATTGACTTTGATATTTGTCCGGTAGACAAGGCATAACATTTGGCACGGATGATGTCTGAGCGGTTTGATAGAGATGTGCATGGGGCTCAATAAACCCCGGCATGAGTGTCCGGCCTTTCAGATCCAAGTATTTTATTTCGCTGCTTTTATATTTTGAGAGCTCAGATTGAAGCTGCGATTGTTTGACAACCTCCTCAATCACTCCGTTATTGACAATAACAGCGGCAGCGTTTTCGCTTTGCTGGTATACGTTATTTTTCTCATCAACAGTGACAATATCACCGCCGTGTATCACCAATATTTCATTGTTATTATCAACCGCGGTTGTGCAACCCAGCAGCATCATTGATGCAGCAAGAAAAGACAGTGTCATCGGTTTTTTCATAAATATTCCCTTTTCATCAACTACTTAATCGATAGACAGGATAAATGTTGGTGCCAATTAAGCTATTACGAGGCCTTACACCAGCAGGGATGAGAAATCGAAATCGCTAATGATTGCTAAGCGCAAATAAAGGGGCTAATCTGCTGGTAACTTCTTTATTCGAGGAATCTTGTTGATGCTGCCTAAATCCCTGCTGTTTATCTTTATGGTCTTTACTACGACAGTGTCTGCTCATGGCTTCAAATCCCCTGAAGCCGCCATTGAATCTTATATCACGGCGGTTAAAACCGGCTCAGGAAAACATATAGAAATGGCCTTCGCTGAATCTGCATCCATCCAGTATTACGATGAACAGGGTGGATATAAAGTATATAGCAGAGACAGCTTTGCCAAGCTGGTGAACAGTGGCAATGAATGGGATGCCGATATCGAAATCACCAGTGTGCGCAAAACCGGTAATGCTGCCAACGCCACCGTGGAATTTACCTGGGGCAGTGAAAATCAAAAAGGTTATGTGGATTATCTAAACCTTATTTTTGATGGTAAAAGCTGGCACATTAGCGACAAGGTAGCGCAATTCGTACCACGCGAGTAATACAGCAAGACTATGAGGACACAACTCACCCGCCAGCTCCATGGCTTAGTGAGAAGAGAATTATTGAACTTCTACTTGCGTAAGCTTAGCTCTGGCGACACGCTGTGAGAATTTATAGAAGACAAAAGTGATACAAATGAATATCGCTATCTCGGTAAGGGAAAACTGCTCAAGATAGTCAACCGGCCAGCAAATTGCTGCCACAAAATTCATGATTTGTTCAATGAGTATGCGGATCAACATGCCAATACCCAGGCTATCAATAAAGGCCGACAGCCCAGGCCAGTCGGCAATAAAGTCCCGCACCTGACCTATTTCAATAAAGACTAACTGGATAAAAGCGATGATGCCGTAATAGCCACCGCCAAATTCCAGCCATTTATCCAGAAAACCATTGCCAGTTTTGTAAGGACGTTTATTACCTTGTGCGTCCTTTTTCAGGGTTTTAGTTTTAACATCATCAAACTCATCCCCCAAGCCTCGCTTATAAGCATAAAAATGCAAAGCAAACCCCATGGCAAATACCAGCGTGCTCATGTAAGTGATGTGCCAAATTAGATTGAACATGAAAATCTGCCGTTTTAGGTCACACCGCTAATCATCTTAGACAGGGCATAACAAAAGTGTCGATTCAAAAGACATCGACACTTGAGCGAGCTCATCATTCGAAGCGGATGTTATCAATATAGGCTGCATCGTCATAAGTGTCGACACTGCCGTCTTTGTAGTAGCGCCACTCTATAACATTCTCACCATTGCTCAAACTAAGCTGGTAATTCTGCCAATCAGAATTCGAAATACGTAATAGCCGCTCACCATTAACATAAACACTCAGTTTATCGCAGCAACTCTCAGCAGATACTTTGGCATCAAAGCTCAACGTGCCATCCGTAAACAACCCCTCAATTTGCACTGAGCTGGATTGATTGTGAGTTATTTCTCCTGATTTTAAGCTTTGACTGCCATCGGAAGCGTAGTCTGTTGAGAGGACCCAATCGGCACTACTCTCATCTGTATTTTGCCAAAATGTATTCAAGCTTCCCTCAAAGGATTCGCTCATCGTCCCTATCGCTTCAGGCACCGAATCTGCATCATTTGGATCGGTTACATAAACATTAATTTCGTCTGAATCACTGAAACCGTCACCGTCGCTGTCGGCATTTAGCGGGTCCGTTTCATGTTCGTTAATTTCGTCACCATCGTTCAAACCATCCATATCGGTGTCGTCATTTACAGGAGAGGTTTCATAAGTGTGAACCTCCTCATAATCATTCAACCCATCAGCATCGCTGTCGGTATTATCTGGAGCGGTACCCAATAAATACTCCTCCAGGTTCGTAAGGCCGTCTGCATCCAGATCAAGTTCAGCGTCATCGGCATCAACGTCGGACAACCCATATTGCATCTCCCACCAGGCAGGAAGCACATCTCCGTCATTATCCCCCAACGCAATCACGGAAAATGTCAGCTCAGCACCATCTTGCTGAACAAAAACCAAATCGCTATCCACTACGAAAATGTTTAGTACGCTATTACTTTGCTCAAAGCTGGCAAGCGTACTGAAATCATCGTAAGAGATGAGTTCAACTAACCAGTTTTCATCAGCTTCTCGGGCAATAATCAACATGTCTGAGTAGTCCACAGCTGCTGATATTGCGTAATCAAAGATAAAATCTCTAGATAACGACTCTGCATCATGCAACGCGCCACTGCCTAACAATACCTGGGTACCCGCGTTTACTACGGATATTTTGCCACTCATATAACTGGAAGAATGATAGGGAGATTCACCATAGGCCGTGATCTCGCCAGTAGTTTGAGAGACTTCTTCGTAATGTAAATCTCTGGGAGAATGATCACTGTAGTGGTAAACCCGATCATACAGCTCATTCCATGCATAATAAGGAGAGTAGTAATTCCATTCGCGACTGTCGGTTAAATTGCCGTTTACGTCAATAACATAGTGGCTATTCCAAGCACCACTGTTGTCCTGTGCCATAACGTACTCCCCTACTGAGGCGAGTCCTCCCACCGATGAAGGTAACCTATACAATTGCTGCTCAGCACGACTCCCTTCCAGGTCGATGTAAGTGATTTGTCCCGAACTATAGGCGAAGTATAAGCGTCGATGCGCCTCTGAATACGCCATCAAATGCGGTGCTTCAGTAGTGAAGCCATTACTGATGCCTACCGAATAGGGATTTTGATACTGCTGCGTCTCTGTCGACCAAGTATAAACTTTACTGTTGGTCTCACTGAACAGGTAAACCATGCCCTCCGCATCTGCCAGAATTTCATCTGGCACAAACTCAGGCATAGTAGCGCTGTAGTCACAGCCACCAGAACCATCATCATGACTATCCAACCAGCAAGCGGCATCTTCAGGGAAAACATCCAAAGTCAGGCCTGTAGTAGAATCTTCTTCGCTATAACCTTCATTCCAGCTGTCGGGATAACCATCGTTATCAATATCTATGGACGCAGCAACATCAGTCGGGAAGGCATCCTCAGTGTTTTCTACGCCATCACCGTCGGTATCGTTGTTAGGCTCGTAAAGGGTAAACGTCAGTTCGCCGTTTACCAGGGTCACAATCACATTGTGCTCAGCCGCTCTAACAATACCCTGTAGTTCACCCGTTAAGCTCTGGGTTTCAATAGTGCGATTGCTACTATCACTGCGCTGCAATGTTAGACTGCTGTTGGATTGGCTCAATCTAATAAGTTCGTCATTATCCAACCAAAGGGCATCGCTCAGCGAACCTACATTACCCTGCCAGGTTAAGTCGTCGGCATCGTAAACATCTCCGCTGCCCAATAGCACCTTGCTGTCATCGAGGGAAACTCGAATAGGACCGCGTATAATATAGTCACCGTGATAGGGTGTTTCACCATCTCCGGTTATCGTGCCACTCGCCTGATCAATAATTTCATACATCAGATCATTGGGACTAGTCCCATCTCTGAAAAAGTAAACTCTATCGTTAGTCTCATTCCACGCGTACGCGGTAGAATACTCATTCCAATCTTGGCTATCTGTTAAATTGCCATTGATATCGAAAATATAATGGGTAGACCAAGCACCGCTTCCATCTTGCGCAAGCATAAAGTTGCCAACAGACGTTAACCCTCCGACTGCCAAGGGTAAGACATAGAAGGCCTGTTCAGTGCGGTTGCCTTCTAAATCTATGTAGCTGATTTGCCCAGAACGGTAACCAAAATACAAACGGCTGTGCGCTTCTGAATACGCCATTAAATGTGGCGCTTCATTGGTTAGGCCGTTACTGCTACCCACCGAATAGGGGTTTTGATACTGCTGCGTCTGTGCCGACCAGGTATAAACTTTACTGTTAGTCTCACTGAACAGATAAACTGTACCATTCACATCCGCCAGAATCTCATCTGGCACAAATTCAGGCATAGTGGCGCTGTAGTCACAGCCACCAGAACCATCATCATGACTATCCAACCAGCAAGCGGCATCTTCAGGGAAAACATCCAAAGTCAGGCCTGTAGTAGAGTCTTCTTCGCTATAACCTTCATTCCAGCTGTCGGGATAACCATCGTTATCAATATCTATGGACGCAGCAACATCAGTCGGGAAGGCATCCTCAGTGTTTTCTACGCCATCACCGTCGGTATCGTTGTTAGGCTCGTAAAGGGTAAACGTCAGTTCGCCGTTTACCTGGGTTACTATCACATTGTGCTCAGCCGCTCTAACAATACCCTGTAGTTCACCTGTTAAGCTCTGAGTTTCAATAGTGCGATTGCTACTATCGCTACGCACCAATGAAAGACTGCTTTGGGATTGTGTTAGTTTAATGAGTTCATCATTATCCAACCAAAGAGCATCGCTTAGCGTACCCACATTACCTTGCCAGGTTAAATCATCAGCATCGTATATATCACCGCTACCCAAAAGCACCTTGCTGCCATCAAGCGAAACTCGAATGGGACCACGTATGCTGTAGTCACCGTGATAAGGTGAATCGTCTGAGCTACCGAAC
Source organism: Planctobacterium sp. AWM4_229 (assembly GCF_056160305.1). Classification (NCBI taxonomy): domain Bacteria; kingdom Pseudomonadati; phylum Pseudomonadota; class Gammaproteobacteria; order Alteromonadales; family Alteromonadaceae; genus Planctobacterium; species Planctobacterium sp. AWM4_229. Next base: position 414,181 of record NZ_JBSWWX010000002.1, read on the forward strand.
AATCCGGTAGTTTGGTCCACTTCTCTATATAATAAATCGTTGGGACTGGTCCTATCTCTGAAGTGATATAGTCGCTGATTCTGGGCATTCCAGGCTGTTACTTCAGAGAAGTAGTGGCTACTGAGTTCGTCAGTCTGAATACCGTTTTCGTCTACCGCATGTAACATGGAATTATAATAACCACCACTTCTGGCGATGAGAAAGTTACCCGCCATAGCTAGATTATCTACCACCTGTGGCAACTGAGTGAATTCCTGCTCCGCACGACTCCCCGTCAAGTCAATGAAGGTAATACGGCCAGATTCATAGCCAAAATACAAACGTTGATGCGCTTCGGAATAGGCAATACTGTCTGGATTTTCCGTGCTAAAGCCAGTGTCATTTCCTAAGGCATAAGGGTTTTGATACTGCTGTGTATCAGCCGACCAAGTATAAACTTTGCCGTTTGTTTCACTGAACAGGTAAACCGTGCCATCCACATCCGCCAAAATTTCATCTGGTACAAACTCAGGCATGGTAGCGCTGTAATCACAGCCTCCTGAGCCGTCATCATGACTTTCCAGCCAGCAAGCGGCATCTTCAGGGAAAACGTCCAGAGTCAATCCGGTAGTTGAGTCTTCTTCGCTATAACCTTCATTCCAGCTATCGGGATAGCCATCATTATCGGAATCTAGCGATGCCGCAGCATCAGTGGGGAAAGCATCTTCAGTATTTTCAACGCCGTCACCATCTGTATCATCGTTGGGTACATATAATGAAAATTGTAATTCATCGCTTGCTTTGTGAATGATGACATTGTGTTCACCGGTAGACAAAGCGCCAACTAACTGCCCCTCAAGATTAAGCGATTCTACAGTGCGATTGCTGCTGTCTCTGCGCTGCAAAGTGATGCTTTGCGTTGATTGGTTCAGTTTTAGTAATTCGTTACCCTCTAACCAAAGGGCATCATCCAACTCACCGACATTGCCCCGCCAGGTTAAATCACTCGCATCATAGATATCGCCGCTACCCAGCAGCACTTCGCTGCCATCTGCTGAGATTCGAATAGGCCCGAATATACGGTAATCCCCGTGATAGGGAGACTCACCACTGGCACCGAACTCGCCCGTATTCTGGTCGACTTCCTTGTAGTAAAGATCATTGGGACTAATACCATCACTAAAGTGGTAATAGCGGTTGTTATTAGCATTCCAGGCATTGGTAAGCGACGAATAGCTACTGGACAAACTGCCTGCTTCAACACCATTAATATCAATTGAAACAACGGGAGCTCTGTAGTGGTAGCCGCTGCGAGCAACCAGGAAATTACCCGCAGGAACCAAACTGCTTGCAGCGGAAGATAACTGATAATAATCAGTTTCTGTGCCATCCCCATCGACGAAAGTAATAGCGCCATTGGAATAGCCTAAATACAAACGTTGGTGCTCCGAAGACCAGATCATGGTAATAGGTATTGAATTGGAGAAGCGGCCCGTTTCTCCTACTTCCAGCGGAGCCAGATAAGTTTGACTCTCGGCAGACCAGCGTTGAATGAAGTTACTTTCCTCACCCAGCATGTAAATAGTGCCAGCATCATCAACGGCCAGTTTGACAGGATTAAAATCTCCGAGAATTGCGCCGTAATTACAATTGCCATCGCCATCGTCATGACTTTCTAACCAACAAAACTCATCCTCTGGGAAAACATCCAGTGAAAGCCCGTTACTGGAGTCAGACTCCCCAAAACCGACATTCCAGTTATCGGGATAGCCGTCCTGATCTGAATCAACGGAAGCGGCAATATCGGCTGGGAAAGCATCAAGATCGTTATCAATACCATCACCATCTATGTCCTCCAACAATGGATGGCTGGTTAACCTCAGGTTGTGCAATTCTTGCGTTAAAACTGTGATGTTGCTGTTATCTCGCGCAATATCTAATGGCGCGCCGTCAAATAGCGGAAAATCCAGTTCTCTAAAAGAAGATTCATACCGCCCTAATCGACTTTTTCCACCTTGATAAGCCAAGGTTATAAATTCATCGTTTTCTGGTACTAATTCAATATCGATTACAGAGAGATCATGCCACTGAGTTAAATAAGAGAGATCTGATTTGGCGAAAACTGAGTCACCGATAAAGAACACATCGGGCTCACTTTCCAAAACAAACATGGGACCAGAATAGAGGTGCTCCGAATTAAAATAGACGTAATTGTTAAGGCTTAAAGAACCCGTATCAGAATCGAAATTCCATTTGCTCATATAGCCATAGTAGTTCTCCCCCATGTGCACATATAAGCTATTTTCATCAGCCTCCCAAACGGAGTCGATAACTGGCCATCCCAAGCTCACCTGACTTGTCATCACACCATTTGGGTCATAAACAAAAATATTATAGCTGTCACTTAACAACAAAAAGTTGCCAATGGTTTTCATGTACGTGGACAGGCTTAAGTTGCTCAAGAACGTCGTATACTGATAATTTTCATCAAAATAACCTACTTCACCGTCCTGCCAGGCGACGTACAACAATTGATTGCTCTGGGAATAGTGGAAAGCAATCGCATTGCTATCCTGAGTCAGATTAACGGGTTCTCCAAAATTATTGCTGGCGATATCTATAGGTAAGATCTGTGCTCTGGCTGGAGAATAAATGAGTAATTCACCTGGCTTTTTAAAGGTAATGAGGTTGTTGCGATCTTGGTTTAACAGTCTTAAGTAACAATCTTCTCCATCACCATCTTGCAACAGGTTACAAAGGGTATCTTCTGGATAAGCATCAGCATTATCACCAACACCGTCGCCATCGGAATCATAGGCTTCATTTGGATCATCTGGATATAAGTCGCTATTATCACCAACACCATCGCCATCGGAATCTTCATATTCACTGGCATCAGTGGGGAAAGCATCCTGCGCATCGGGTATGCCGTCATTATCAGAATCTGTCGCTAACAAGTCGGTTCCAGCTGAAAGCTCCTGACCATTGTTAAGACCATCATCATCGAAATCAAACTCGTAAAAGATTTTATAGGATTGCTGGGCAAGTGGGATATCAGTGGTACGCAAACCAAATTTCAAACGGCTGATGCCATCGGCATTATCACTCTGCGCGTCAATCCCTGAAGAATTGAGTACATACCACAATTTAGAGCTGGGACGGCGCACCGCAATATCAGCTCGGCCATCACCATCGTAGTCTGCCACAACGGGAATATCTTCACTGCGTTTACCAAAGGTGCGGCGGGTTATACCATCGGGATTGCCTGTCAGGAGATCTGTGCCAGAAGAGTTTAAAATATACCAGACTTTACTCGATGGTCTTCTAACCGCTAAATCTGCCCTGCCATCACCATCAAAATCGGCAGGCACTGGTATATCTTCTGCACGCTTACCAAAGCTATAACGGGTATTGCCATCTTCGTTTCCTGAAATGAGATCATTACCTGACGAGTTACGGATAATCCAATTTGATGTTTCAGCCTGTCTGATGGCTAAATCGGCTTTTCCATCTCCATCGTAATCAGCGGGTACGGGAAAGTCAGAACGACGTTCTCCAAAGACTTGTCGAGAAATACCATCATTGTTATAAGTCAGGTTATCAACACCCGAAGAGTTCTTTATATACCATGTAAGGTTATCTGTGCGATATACCGCGAGATCAGTTATGCCGTCACCATCATAATCAGCAGGCACAGGTACGTCGCTGGAACGGCGTCCAAAAACTTGGGTAACCTGCTCTCCTGTAGAACTGAGCTGAATAATCCATTCTGCTGTAGCTGGGCGTCTGACACCTACATCGCGAATGCCATCACCATCAAAATCACCGCTCACTGGCACATCTGTCAACGAGCGTCCCAACGCATAACGCTGGATTCCATCACCTCGAGTTGAGTTGAAGTTACCACCAGAGTTTTTGATGTAATGGGCACCATTTGAAGGCCGATTCACGCCAATATCGGCTAGTCCATCACCATCGAAATCGAAGTCTGATGCGTTGGTGTAACCAAATGTCGATGCAACTAAGAACGCCCAAAAGGGGAAGGTATTTTTGACCAGCATGAGTCCTTTCTCTAAATCCATTAATTAAACGAGGCGAATATAAATCAGGCAAATGTGTTTTGCAATACTCATCTTTTGAGTCATTGATTTACCTGGTAAAACTTGTTGTAAACTGATTTAAATCATTATTTTTTCGAGCAATGAAGTGCGCCACTACTTTATTAGATCTTCAAGCGATTATTATTGTCTCTGCTTTTTCTAACAACATGAGCGCCGCGCTCAAAATCAGATTTTGCCAGTCTATCGTATAGTACTACATTGACGGTCGCGGCAAGGTTCATGCTGCCATGTGTGGGGATATAAACAACGTCATCGCATGCTGAAACCAGCTCGGGGTTTACTGACGCATCTTCGGGGCCAAAGATGTAAAAGGCATTCTCCGGGTGCTGGTAATCCGGCAGCGGAACCGCCCCCTCCACCAACTCCACTACAACTTTTCTTGCCCCCTTTGGGACCATGGCTAACAGATCATCCACCCCTACAGTAGGGATCTTTTGATGCATGTTTTGGGTATCGGCATTGAATTCTTTGGCGTAACGATAGCGATTTCCGGTGTAAAACACTGAACTGGCACCATAACAGCCCGCCGCTCTCAAGATAGAAGCGACATTACTGGCGGATTTTGGGTTTTGCAGACCAAGGGTAACAAGAGATTGTGGCATTTTATTGCGAAATAATAAAAACCAATAATTGTATGAGCAAGAGCAAACTTTTTCCAGCTCAGAAACTCGAGAAACCGAGGAAACTTGGACAAATAATGCTCAGTTCACTATAGTAGCGCTCGCGGCTGCACATAGTATTCATTCAGCTTAAGAGAAAACGCTATGATTGTAGAAAATGTGCTTCCTGAAAATCATGCAGAGATGCTTGATGTTTGGGAAAATTCAGTCCGGGCCACTCATGACTTCATAACAGAAGAAGATATTGAGTTTTTTAAACCCATTATTATTGAAAAAGCGTTCCCTTTTGTCACATTGAGATGTGTCAAGGATGAAAGCGGCGCTATCATGGGCTTTACAGGAGTCCATGACGCGAAAATTGAAATGCTCTTCATCTTAAACGCAGCAAGGGGCAAAGGTATTGGCAAAGTGCTTTTGCGCTATGCAATAGAGCAGCTAAGCGCAACCAAGGTTGACGTAAATGAACAAAACCCGCTGGCAGTTGGCTTTTACCAGCACATGGGTTTCAAAATTATCTCTCGTTCGCCTCTGGATGATATGGGTAAACCCTTTCCAATTCTGCATATGGCTCTGTAAAGCTCGGTGTGTCGTTACCGAATTTGAGAGAAGAAACGCCCAAAGCTAATAACTTTGGGCGTTTCCGTTTCTAAGGCAGTTACCCCTCATCTAATGCAGCAACTCTTCTTTCTCTTCTGCAAAATCCTCTGCCAGTTCATCTTTTTGCGTTTCGGATAAAACATGGCCCGCCTGCTGAAACACCTGCTGCTCTTCTTCCTCCAGGTGGTGCAGTACTTTATCTTGCAATTGCTTCATGTAGTGCAACCAGGCAGAAGAGCTCATGTCTGTCTCTTCCAAAGTTTCAATCAGCTCATCAATCTCGTGGTGCTCGTGAATACCGTGACGAGATTGCTCTAATGTTCGGTCTGAACCCATTAATTTTTTGTAGAAGTGGCGCTCTTCCGCTGCGGCATGGGCCTTGAGCTCTTCCTTTAATTCTTCAAAGTGTTCACGACGCGCATCAGAGTTACCTGAAGTTTGCACCAGTATTTTCATTAACAAACGTTGTTTTTCGTGATCTTTGCGAATGGTTTCAAAAATTTGCATTGTGATCTCCCAATCATGTATGAGTTCACAATGTTATCTGCCATCTTTATGCCAGAATAGTAACCTATTGTTTATAATGAATTTTATTTAATTTAATAATTTTGAAGAGCAAGCGACGTGTAAAAATTTCACACTTAAGTTAGTAAGATTGATAAGTTGATACCATGAAAGGGGTGGCGACGGTGTTTTGCCTTCGCCACCTTTCTGATTAAACGCAGCCCAATTCATCACCAGCGCGTTGATAGCGGGACAATTTCATCTCCCTGGTGAGTAAAGGAGCAAGTTGACTTGTCGCCTCTTGAATATGCAACGTTTTCCAATGTTGTTGTTCTGCTTCTGCATTTTGCCAATGCTCTATAGTCGCAAAAACACAAGGATGCTCCTCAGACTCAAAAAATTGATAGTAAACACAGCCCGGTTCTTGCTTGGAATTATCTCTCAGAACAGTCAAAATAGCCTCGACTTCAACTTCCTTGCCCTCAAGGCACTGGATTTCGCCAACGATAAACACTTCTTTCATATTCGAGCCTCCCCTATGCGGTTAAACATTTTCTGATGCAGAATTAAGCTGCCAAATGTTGCTTTGATAGTCTTTGACATGTTCTGCAAACTCTTCAGGAAAGACATTGCGAAACTTATTATTTTCAGCGGGAATAAGTTCCACCATTTTGTCGATCATTAATTGTGGAGAATATTGGAAGTCCGGATCGGCAAACATACCTTGCATTTCCCTAATAGGCTCTTCGCTAGTGAAGTGTTTAGTGGGGTCATACCATTGATCGACTGTATCATACATACGTTCATTAAATCCGGTGGCAAAAGGTCCGGGATTGATAGTGGCCACCTGCACACCAAGAGGCGTCATCTCTGTATGCAAAAGCTGAAAAACGGCTTCAAGTGCATGCTTTGAGGCTGTATAGGGAGCTAAAAAGGGATAAGTTTGAAGCCCTGCTGTGGAGGATACAGCAATCAGTTTTCCACGCCCTTTTCGCGCAAATATTTCAGCGAATTTTTGTGTCAACTCTAATGTTCTGAAGAGATTGATTTCAAAAACATGGCGATATCGCTCCAATGGAATTTCTGCCGCGGGTCCAGTCTCACCCGTAGCGGCATTCGCCACAAAAATATCCACTTGATGTGCGTATTTACGTAAAATAGTTTGCTGATCTTGTGTGCAGGAATATTCAAGTTTCTCCACCACCAGAGACAGATTCTCTGATGCTACAGCCTGTTTTAGTTGCGTTACCTGTGGCCAGCTTTCCACTGTCGCAATTACCTTATGGCCCTGTTTCGCTAAACCAATGGCAGCCCCTTTACCCAAACCACTGCCAGCACCGGTTATCAAAATAGTTTTAGACATTGTTTTATTCCTTAGTTGATTGAATTAAAGGTCGGTTTTGTTTTTGCCTACTCTTCCCTTGTCGGTTTTGTCTGCAAAATTTTTCAGAAGCTCGGCAACTGGTGGATTCGCTGCACCGCTGTAACCTAGGAAAGACTCATAAGCTAATTGATCATCCAAGCGTCGCCCAATCACTTCAAAAATGGTTTCTTTGGCAGAACGCACCGCCCATTGATCATTGCGCAAAATTTTTGCAGCTACCTCTTCGGCGGTGGCCATCAGTTTCGATTGAGGCACTACTTTAGACACCATATTCACTTGCAACGCCCGTTGCGCGTCAATGGGCTCAGCAGTGAGGTTCATTTCCAGGGCAATACCGACTCCGCAGGTATTCACTACTCGCACTATGCCTCCGTCACCATGGTGATAACCACGTCGCGGTTCGAAAGAACCAAATTGTGCATTGTCCGAAGCAATTCGAATATCGCAGGCCATGGCCGTCTCCAGGCCTCCGGCCAGCGCCCAACCATTTACCGCGGCTATGATCGGTTTATAAATGCGATGCAAACCTCGAGTCAGGCCGCCTAGGCCGTCTTTCATTTTATCTCTGGGAAACATGGCACTTTTGCCTCGTTGCACCCAATCAGTGGCGTGAGACTTGAGATCAGCCCCCGCACAAAAAGCTTCATCTCCGGCTCCAGTTAAGATTGCCAATTGCAGACTGTCATCCGCAGCAAAATCCCGCCAGGTATGCCACAATAACTCGTGCATGGGTTCATCAATCGCGTTCATCGCATGAGGACGATTTAAGGTAATGTAAGCAATCTTACCGCGTTTTTCATAAATGACTTCTGACATAATGGACACCCTTAATTAACTTGCCGATTCACCATTGAATCTGAATTCGAGTATGGAGAATTGCTCTGGGCTTGTAATTGGTCTAAAAAGACAAATGATTGGCGATAATCACTTACCGTTAAGGCAAGCGAAAAGGCTTTAAACCGTTGACACAGACATGAATGAACAATTATCAGAAGGAATTAAACGCGTCGCACTTGTAGCGTTTAACGGCAGTACCGAACTCAGTATTGGTGGAGCCAGAGATCTGTTTAGTGCCGCAAATATAGTGGTGCGCAATCGCCTCACTACACCATCCAAATCTTCGCTTTCAATACCGTCTGAAGTCTATATCGTCACCCGAGATGGACAAGCCGTGCAGTCCTTTTCTGGTGCCACCATTCAAGCTGATTGCAGTATTGATGCCTCTTACCAATACCAATTGATATTGATCTCGGGTTTTTGGGGCGATGTCCGTCAAATTATTAGTGACAATCAACAGCTGATAGAGTGGTTACGGGCGCAACATCAGCAGGGCGCGGTAATTGGATGTTTGCACGCAGGCAGTTATTTGTTAGCGGAAGCAGGATTGCTGGATAACAAGGTCTCTACCGTTTATTGGCGTTTTGTGGAAGACTTTAAGAAACGCTATAGAAACGTCATTCTTATGCCGGAAAAAACCATTACAGCCGCAGGAAATATCTATACCTCTTCAGGCGTCAATTCTGCCATCGAAATGGCCAGTTTTTTAGTAGAAAAATTGTGGGGAATTGAGGTTGCACAGAAGGTCGCCAGAAATTTTTTAATGGACGTGCCGCGCTCAAATCCAAACTTTGAACTTAAGCTCACTCGGTATCGCGAACATAATGACAACCTGGTGCACAACGCTCAGAATTGGCTGGAAAGCCACTTTTCATCAGACTTTTTGATGGAGGAAGTGGCAGATAAAGCAGGCCTTAGTGTTCGCAATCTTACGCGGCGCTTTAAACAGAGTACTGGATTAACGCCGAGCCAATACTTGCAAAAAGTTCGCATCGAGATTGCCTGTGACTTACTGCGCACCACCGACTTGAGTGTTGACCAGATTACTTTTCGAGTTGGGTATTCTGATGTCAGTTCCTTTTGTAAATTATTTAAAAAATTAACAGGTAAAAGACCGGGAGAATTCAGAGCGAATTAATCATTTCCATTTGCTCGGTAAAAGAGGCGAATACGCAGTGTTTCCTGGTCAATAACTAAATTTCCCATAGCCAAAAGTCACCTTTGATAATCATGACTTTAGGCACATTCATCGAAATACAATTTTACCTATTATGGTGATGAACTTAACACACCAGAGGTAAGATTATGTTTGCCAGAAAATTAGCCAGTTACGTCGCCATTGCCACCTTGTACTCAGGAAGCCTGATGGCTGCAAACCTCCACCTGGACGTTACGGATATTGCATCCTTCAATGGTGATATTTTAGTGGTGTTGTACGACTCCCCCGAAGATTACAGCCAATCCAACGCGCCACTAGCATCCCGTAAAATATCAGCGAGCGCAGAAAGCGTCAGCACCGCTTTTAAAGACCTGCCCACAGGCGAGTACGCCATCAAACTGTTCCATGATGAAAACAGCAATGGTGAGCTAGACAGCAATATGATGGGACTACCCAAAGAAGGTTATGGTTTTAGCAATAACGCCGGGCGCTTTGGACCAGCTTCTTTTGAAGAAGCGAAATTTAGCGTTGCCGAAGATACTCAAATCACCATCAAACTGCGTTGAGGTGTCAGATGGACAGACGTCATTTTATACAATCATTGGGCGCGCTGGGTGCACTCTCAGCGATGCCCGGAGTGTTGGCTAAATCAGCGAATGCTTTGAGCAACGCTGAGATTGACTGGTCTTTGGGTTTTCAATCTGTTCGCCAGACACAGTTCGAATCCTTGGCCATGTCATTAGAAGGCAAGCTGCCTGATGATTTGCAAGGCGTCTTGTATCGCAACGGACCGGCGCTATCTGAAAGAGGCGGCATGCAAACTGAACATTGGTTTGATGGCGATGGCATGGTGCAACAGTTTGTGCTTAACCAAGATGGCATTATTCACCAAGGGAAAATGGTGCACACTGAACGCTTTCTGCGGGAAGATGCCGCACAACAATTTTTGTATCAACACGCGGGCACCCATTTAGACAATACCCTGCCAGTTAGAAACAATGACACCACCAATCAGGCCAATATCGCGGTGCAGCCATGGAATGACGAGTTATTGGCCTTGTGGGAAGGAGGTTCCGCTTACCGACTGGACCCCGATACCTTAGAAACCCTGGGCCGGATGGATTGGCGGGAAGATATGATCCACATGCCGTTTTCCGCACATCCGCTGCCCGAGCAAAATGGCTTGCTGTGGAATTTTGGATTTGCGCCTTATGCGGGTAAAAATGGCATGTTATTTATCTATTTGCTATCGCCGCAATCTGGTATTGAAAAAGTACTACCTGTCACCTTGCCAATGGCGGGATACGTTCATGACTTCGCCCAAACCGAACAACACCTGATTTTCCTATTGCCGCCTTATCAATATGACCACAATCAGGGACAAACCTATGTGGACAAGTTTGCATGGCGTCCCGAACAGTCATCGCGTTTATTGATTCTGGAGAAGAGCGATTTAACGAAACAGCATTGGTTTGAATTGCCAGCAGGTTTTGTATTTCATTTCGGCAATGCCTGGCAACGCAAGCATGAAATTGCTGTTAACCTCTGCTGGTATCAAGATGCCAGCCTGATGCAGAGCAATAAAACTCAGCGCATTAATGACCAGCATCGCAGCTTGAATAAACAAGCCAAAGTCAGCACCATTATTGCCAACCTCAATAACAAAAAGATTAAACAATTCACGTCAGAAGTCGTCATGGAGTTTCCTTCTTTTGACGAACACGCCTATTCTCACGGCTCATCTTTAACCGGCGTTGGAGTGCGCCAAAAAAACGGTGTGCGCAACGATGCCCTGACCTTATACAACCCAGATTCGGGCTACGAAGAACACTTCGATTACCCGCAACATGTTGTAGCAGAAGAGCCGTTACTGATATCCGGTAAAAACCAGAAGGACAAATACGTAATTCAAACCTTCTTGAATATGCAAACGCAGCAAACCGGATTAAACCTGTTTTTGCGCAATGCCATCAGCGCGGGTCCTATAGTGACAGCCACTATGGAACGCCATTTACCACTGGGATTTCATGGCAGTTTTGTGCAGAAGAGTTGAGCCTGGGGCTATGCAAAAACTGGGATTACTGATAGATTTTTGCCACAGTAAATCTGTGGCAATTTAATTTGATAACCTGGAAAGAATCCCCCCTCAATCCCCTGATTGCAGAATATGTCGAAGCCTATTGGTTCATTCACAAGACAGAGGATGACGACAGTAATCCTTTTCCAAAACTCTATCCTGATGTGAGTGCTCACCTGGTTTTAGCAGCGGCTGATTACCAGTGTACCTACAAAACGAACCAATCAATACAAATCGCCAACGGCTGCCACTGTATCTTGCCCCATAGCCAAACCTTTACCATGGATCACTCAACGGGCTTTACTATTTTGGGAGTAAAAATACGTCCGGGTAGGCACAAGATTTTTAGTGCTCTCATCACCCAAAACGATTTGAATACCATTGCCCCATCTAACCAACACTGGATTGGTGACACTGATATGCCACCTTGGTTAGTGCCAAATTACCCAATAGAAAATACCGTACGGGAATTAGACAACTGGCTGATACAGTTTATTGATGAGGATTCGCAGCCCAAACACCAGGACTTGGTACGACAAGCTATCCATTTACTTCCGGACCATACCTGTTCTGACTTAAACCAAAAATTGGGGACCTCACAGCGCACTTTGGAAAGGCATTTCCAGCAGCAAACATTGATGACTTTAAAACAGTTTCAAAGCGCCATCAGGGCGGAGAAACTACTAGAGTATCTTTATGCGCAAGACCCTATACAACCAGACTGGGCAGAGATTTCGGCGCAATTTGGTTTTTCTGATCAACCCCACTTAATACGAGAATTAAAGCACATCATCGGCGCCACTCCGGGTACCTACTGGCAGGAAAAAGATCTAACAATTGATGTTTATGGTGATTTTCACGCCTCATCTCATAACAACAAACTCTAATTTGACGGATTTATTCAATACCCGAAAAGGCTAATCAGGCAGACTCTTTACCATAAAAGACAACAACCCGGAAAACACATGAGTATTCAGATTCGACCATTTACTTCAGAGGATCTACCAAGCTTGATGCAGGTATGGGAAGCCGCCAACAAACAGGCTCATCCCTTTCTTAAAGCCTCTGTGGTGGATTTTGTCAGGAGGGCAATACCCGAACAATTTTTACCGATTTCAGACACTTGGGTAGCAGAAATAAATGACCAAATTATTGGCTTTATGGCGCTTCTTGGCCATGAATCAGGCGCTCAGGAAGTCGGAGCCATGTTTGTGCACCCGCAACATCAGCGCAAGGGCATTGGAACCCGATTGATGAACAAAGCGATTGAGTTAACGAGTTCAGTTATGCTGGAAGTGTTTGAAAAAAACACCACAGGCAGAGCTTTTTATGAGGCTTATGGCTTCGTAAACCAAAGTCAAAATCTGCATGAGCTCAGTGGCGAGCAGGTTATCGTTATGACTTTTGGTGCTTAGATCTCCCTCACTTACCCATCAAAATTCAAAATTCATCAGTTCCCCAAATAATTTGGGGAATATGGCCTGATCAATGGTGGTGGCATAAAAAGGTTCATACGCCTCGGGGATTTCCTGATAAACCGATAGCAGCTGATTGTGAATTTCATCCTTTACCACTACCGGCGGTAGTACCGCACAAGCATCAGTATCACGGGTCAAAAGTCGCAACATGGCCATGTCATCAACTTCTGCCATAATTTTGGGTTTGTAGTTGTTGCGCACACAGAAAAACTCAAACGCCGAACGAATGGCGGTACCTTTGTTGGGCAGCAGCCAATGCACATCCTCGTAGCCCACTGGGAAATCAGTGACAGGCTTGATATCAGGGTGCCCGATAATAGCCACAGGTTGTTGAGCCACCAAATGCTGTTGTAAATTTTGTTCAGGCTGCTGTTCAGCAATAGAGCAATTGGTCAGCACAATATCAAAATCGCGCTTATTTAAGCCTTTGATCAAATTAGCCAAACCTCGGGTGTGCAAAGAGAAGCTAACTTCCTTGTTGCTCATCAAGGGTTTGATAAAAGCCTCGACAAAATTTCGAGACAAGTTAGTCATCACCCCAATAGAGAGATGATTGTCGGATTCAATCCCCTGACTAAGTAGCAGCTCCAGCTCTTTACCTTTGGCGAAGATATCCTGAGCATAGCAAAATACTCGCTTTCCGGTTTCAGTGAGCGATAATCTGCGACCATCCCGTAAAAATAATTGCGTATCCATTTGCTGTTCCAGCTGCTTGATCTGTGCCGATAAAGCAGATTGAGAAACGTGTAATTCTCTGGCGACATCCGTTAATTTGCCGTTCTTGGCTACCTGCCAGAAGTAATATAAGTGATGATAATTCAGTCGCTTAGCCATACAGTTCTTTTTTTACGAACATACAATTAATTTATATCTATTTTATTTAATATTCTGGATTTGGCAAACTGCCGCCACTTAATGCATTCGCAAGAGGTGGTTATGCAAAGTTGGTGGCTAACAGGTTCGTTTTTATTCCTGCCCGGAGTTTGGGCAATGATGGGCTGGTTGGGAGGCAGAGCGGCAACAACCGGCAGCAGACGCGCAATTTATAAAGCAACACTCTGGATCTCGGGTTTAGCCTTATTGCTCATCGGCAGCGCTTCAATATTGCTCAATGGCAATGTGATTAGCGTCAGTCATAGCGCACTTTTCAAGTTTACTAACGTTAATAGCATTATTTTACCTTTGGTGATGTTCATCGCCATGATCATCCTGCGCTTCTCTCACAATTATTTGTCAGCCGAGGCCTGCTACCCGCGGTTTTTCCGCTGGATGATGTTAACCCTCACAGCCGTGTCTGTCACACTACTGAGCAACCATCTGGTGATCTTCTGGATGAGCTGGGTGGCTATCAGCTTATGCTTACACAAGCTATTAACCCTCTACCCCGAGCGCCCCCGAGCCATTCTTGCCGCACATAAAAAGTTTATCCTGGCACGCCTGGCCGAGTTGTGTTTATTGGGTGCGTTTGCACTGCTCTACATGGCTCATCAAACTTTATTCATCGATGAGCTATTAACGAGCATTGGCACAGGTAGCGCATATCTAGAGCACACTGCCGCCGTCTTGATTGCTCTTGCGGCGCTAATAAAGTGTGCCCAACTCCCCGTGCACGGTTGGCTGATAAAAGTCGTCGAAGCCCCCACCCCGGTAAGTGCTCTGCTGCACGCCGGTATCATCAACTTAGGTGGCTATCTATTGATTTTGTTCAGCCCGCTGATTGAGTTTTCTGCTTATGGCCGCTGGACATTATTGGTTATTGCAGGAATAAGTACCCTGCTGGCTGCCCTGATATTACTGACCCGGGTCAGTGTCAAAGTACGCCTTGCCTGGTCGACTTCCGCACAAATGGGATTGATGCTGATTGAGTGCGCCTTGGGTTTATATTCACTGGCATTGTTACACCTTGTAGCGCATTCCCTATATAAAGCTTATGCCTTCCTGAATTCCGGAAACGCCGTCAACGAGCAATTGCAACAGGAACTGAGTGGCAAGTTACGTGCCCCAGTGCGCTTTTGGTTACCAGCCGGTGTTTTCAGTCTGGCAGTAATCGCCGGGGCATTCACTCTGTTTCACGCGCAAGGCCCCATCGCGCCTTGGGTACTATTGTGGATGGGTATCACCATACTTATGGCTACGAGCGCACAAAAGTCCACGGCAGTCATCAGTGCCGTGGCTTTGACCGCCTGTTACGTGCTACTCAAAACCAGTTTCGGTGAGTTTTTTGATGGCCAAAGCATCACACTGCTCAGTGCAGAGGATGTGTTCACTTGTCTGATATTTATCAACATGTTCGTGATTGGTTTGCACCTGCGCTTTGCTAATCACCAAGCCTGGGTACAAAGACTGTCTGCGGCGCTATTCGCCGGACTTTATCTCGATGAATGGTTTACTCGTATCACTCTGCGCTTTTGGCCAGTGAGCAAGCCAAATTTGCCACACGCACAATCTAAGTAATCGTTGGAGGATTTATGAATACTGCTCAATCTCAACTGCAGTTTGCAACTTCACGGTCAATACTCGACAGTGCAACCGAAGTCTGCGCTCGCATTGCGCCGAACTGGCCACTGGACAAACTCATTGCGGTTAATCCCTACTGGGAGCTCAAGCAAGACTCATTTACCGATGTGTCCACGCGCCTGGCAGCATTGGCGGGTATTCAATCTTTGATGCCCAAGTCTTTCTGGTTAGAGGCGTATCAACAGGGCAAAATCAGTGACAGCGCATTGCAGCAAGCCGCCTTAATTCACGACTATAACAAGGGGCTACCTGCATTAAAGCTGATGACGGAAAATGTCGCCCCCGACAGCTGGCAAAACCTGTCTGGCCTGGTGGACCAATACCGAACAGCACATCAGGTATCCTGGCATGACGAGATTATTCAGCAAATCAGCCAATTTTGCGCCGCCTTTTATCAATCCAACACTATCCTGGAGCGCATTGAAGGTGATAGCAGCCAACACTGCTTTTACAAAAGTTGGCGCAACAACATCATTAAAGACAATGGTATTGGGGTTTTGATGGGAGAAGCCAAACTGGCGCAATCCATCCGCACCTTACCCGAATCACCGGAGGCGCTATTTGAAATCGCCATGGCTGAGCTTGAGGTGGAAGAGTCAATTCAAGAAGACTATCTGCATGCCCTGTTATTGGATATTAATGGTTGGGCGGCTTATGTGGCCTACCGACGCTGGCAAAATATCAGCGACGATATGATGCCTTTGCTGGCCGTGAGGCTCGCCTGGGAACTCATTATCTGGCGCCACTTAAAACATATTAGCTCTGGTGTGCAAACTGCCGTGGCAAAAAAGTGGAAACAGGAACAACAAAACATTAACGTTAAGTTCCAACAACACGAGCTTCATCAAAAAGCACTATGGGTTTGGCACACCGCCCATGAGTTGACTCAGCAACAACAGTTGCAAAAACAGTTGCGCGCCACCAGCGATGCACCAGAGTCAAAGCCTACGTTACAAGCGGTATTTTGTATTGATGTGCGTTCGGAGATCATCCGCCGAGCCCTGGAGCAACAGGATAACAACATCGAAACCCGTGGTTTTGCTGGCTTTTTTGGTATGCCTGTCGCCTATGCACCTACTGGCACAAAGTTACAGCGACCGCAGCTTCCCGGTTTATTGGCCCCGCAAATAGAGGCTTCAGAACGCACCGGTAATGTCACACGCCTGCGCCCGATAAAAAATCAAGCCAACTGGTTGCGCTGGAGTTATAGCCCAACCGGTTCTTTTTCTTTGGTGGAATCAGCAGGTTGGTGGTATGGCTTTAAACTACTGAAAAATATGTGGTTTCCCGGTAGGCAGGAAAATCCGGTAAGCAGTTTAAGCCACGAACCCCAGTGGCAACTCAATCGCGACGGTGAAACACTCTCCATCCAAGATTGTGCTGAATTAGCTAAAGGGATCCTCGGCGCACTGGGCATTCAGAACTACGCAGAACAGGTGATGTTGGTCGGTCATGCCAGTTGTACGGCCAACAACCTGCATGCTGCGGGTCTGGATTGCGGTGCCTGTGGCGGACAATCTGGAGAGGTGAACGTGCGTATCCTCACCCAACTACTGAATAACGAAGCGGTGCGCGTCGAGTTGAAGAAATTGGGCGTTTTAATACCACAAACAACGCATTTTGTGGCGGCATTACACAACACCACCACTGACGAATTCAGTTACTTTGACCATGAGCTTTCTGAACAGCAGCAACAATGGCTGCGCAGTGCCACACAAATTGCGCAAATGGAGCGGGCCACAGAAGTGGACGAAAAGCTGGCCAAAATGACACCGGAAAAGCGCCAAAAAGCCTATCAAAAACGCAGTTACGACTGGTCGCAAGTGCGACCTGAATGGGGCCTTGCGGGTAATCACAGTTTCATTATCGCCCCTAGACATCGTACCAAATCCCTCAATTTACAGGGCAAGGTATTTTTACATGATTATGACTGGCGAAGCGATTCTGATTATTCGGTATTAGAACTTTTGATTACTGCCCCTATGGTGGTAACAAACTGGATCAACATGCAATACAACGCCTCGGTAACCGACAACCTGAAATGGGGTTGCGGTAACAAGGTGCTGCACAACGCAGTGGCTGGCAACATTGGCGTATTTGAAGGTAACGGTGGTGATTTGCGCATCGGACTATCGATGCAATCACTACACGATGGCAAGCGCTGGATGCATACGCCACAGCGTCTTAGCGTCTATATCGCAGCACCTCAAGAAGCCATTGCAGATATTGTCAACAAACACTCCCACATCAAGCAGCTGATAGATAACGACTGGTTGTATTTATTTAGCTGGCAGGAAACCAAACAAATACATCGATTGTATAAAGGCGATTGGATCACACAGGAGCAAGGTCATTAATGAAAACCTTAAGCCACTTACAACAGCTGGAAGGTTATTTTTAATGCCCGAAATAGTGCTGTGTAGCAAGCATCAGAAAGGGACGCTTATCGCGCCCCAACTGGAGTCGCTCGGCTTTTCTCTGGTGGAAAATTCAGAGTTTGATACAGATAGTCTAGGCACCTTTTCAGGCGAGGTAAAACGCAAGTTAACACCCAAAGAAGCGGCCCTGTTCAAAGCAAAAAAAGCCTGTGAATTTACCGGAAGCCGCTATGGGCTGGGCAGCGAAGGCAGCTTTGGCGGCGGTCCCATGCCCGGTTTTATGAACTGGAACGAAGAAATACTCTGCTTTTACGACAATGAGCCAGGGGTTGCCGTTTATGCTATGGCCAATGGGCCCTGCAAGATCAATAACCTGACAGCACAAGCTACGGACGATTTGGCAGCACAGCTTAATGACTTCCCTCAGCAAGCCTGGCTCAGGCATACATCAGAAAAAATTCACAAAGGGTTATCCGCAGAACAATTGATGGCCATGGCAAGCTCAAATGAGCTTAGTTTTCCAATCGAATTACAGCCGGATCTGCGGGCCATGCACTGTCCGGAACGGCAAATCATGATTGCCAAAGCGGCGCAGGACCTGGCCACTCGCTTGCAGTCCCATTGCCCGGAATGCCAGGCACTGGATTTTGTGGTGAAAAAAGCACAAAAGGGCCGTTTATGCAGTTGCTGCTCTTTGCCCACGGAGCAAATCAAAGCCACCATAAAAGTGTGTGAACGATGCCAATATGAGGAAATTGCTGAACGGTTCGATGACCCGGCTGATCCGGGCACATGTCAGTTTTGTAATCCCTGAACTTGCGGTTCAATCCGTTGCGCATACTCCTCCAACTGACCATAAAGAAACGACATCTCACGCGATTGGATTTCCAGACGGGCCTGTTGGTAAAAGCGCTGCGCCATCACCATTTGCCCCATATCCAGATGCAAACCACTCAGCTTTAGCTTCAATCCCGCGGCATTAACTGGCAAGTTGATTTCATCATAAATAGATTGCGCCTTGAGGTAGCTACGCAGCGCGACAACAACATCACCTTGTTGTCGCAATATGTCGCCTTGCAACTCTTCTAACTCTGCCCTTACCAGCCACGCATCTTTTTCAACTGCTACCGTCAGTCCTTTATTTATCGCCTGTAGCGCATTTGGTGCTGAGCCAGGATAAAGGGCTTGAGCTTTCAATAGCTGGAATCTTGCCTGCTGTGAAGAAGTCAGTTTCGGGTTACTAAGTGCTTGCTCACAGTAATGCAATGCGGTTTCTTGTTGAGATTGCCATAACAGCAACCGAGATAACATCAATTGCGCTTCAATGTTATCGGGAAACCGGGAAACAAATTGTTTTAACTTAGGTAGCGCCATTTCCCAGTCTGTCTCAAAAGCAGTGACCACTTCTGCAAACTCAGACCATTGCTGTTGTTGCTTATTGATATGACCTTGAACTATATGTGTAACCTGATCATGTAAAGTGGTGAATGCATCTTCAAGGGAATAACTTAAAATGGCGTTGCTGATGGTGAGTTCATGATTTTTGAGGGAATAAACCAGTTTAAAATCGTAAATATCGCCATAAAGCTTGATATCCAGAGCCCAATTTTTTGCATTAGTGCTTACGGAGTCGGTTGCTGGCGGTTCAAGGTTTGCCGCGCTGACTTCCATGTCTGTAAGGGATTGCTGGAGATTCACCGCAAACGCTGCCAATTTTTCCTGTTGCAAGGCGTCCAGATCATTTCTGTCGATGCGGTTTTGCACCGACAGCTGTAACAAAGGTTGGTTTTTCATTGGCATAAAGTGCCAGGCAATAGCAATTGCCAATATCAAAGCAATACAGGCTGCAGCAACAACACTTTTTTTGCTGGTTAGTGGGCCAGATTTGCCAAGCTTATCCGCTACTGCCGCTTGGCTTTCCTGTCTCTGTACCGGGATCAGCCATTGATAGCCCTTCCTGGGGTGGTTTTGCACCACAGGAAGATCGCCAAACAAAGTTCTGATTTCTCTGATAGACTGAAAAATCACCCCTTCGTGGACGGTCACATCGTCCCAGACTTCCTCTAACAACTGGCCTTTAGTAACCAGCGTGCCTTGGCGCTCCATCAGATAGAGCAACAAAGCCATGGTCTTAGGTCGAATCAACTGTTTGCGCTCACCATCTATCAGTTCACGTGTATCAGTATTGAGCTCAAAATGAGCGATCTTAAATATCATGGGGGCAGAGGAAGAGCAAAACCTGACTTAAACAATTAAGTCAGGATAACATTGATCCCATGAGTGGTACTACAGCAATTCCCTGATGTGCGCCTCCATGGCAGAGTCCACCGGGAATCGTTGTTTTACAAAGTCCAACATGTTCTCAACCGTTTCTGGCAACCTTGCAACATCAGATAAAAATCCGCTCAAGTGTTGGGCGACTTGCATGTGGCGCTGTTCCGCCCTTCTGTCGATACAAAACGGATCGCGATTTTGTAAATCACTGTCGGCCAAGGTTAAATCCAGTAAAGCAATTAAGCGATCCATAGCATACACCTGCACAAAGCGCTGTGCAGAGCACATTTCGCCTCGTTGATAACGACATAGACCCACATACAAATTAGTCAGTAGCTCCCCCAATAAAAATGGCACATCCTGAGATATTTCAGGAGTGGATAGACAGGGTGTTGCCAGGGATTCAGGTAAACTATCGTCTCGCCAGATAAACTGCCCGGATTGGTAAGGTATGCTTGGTAACTCTCGTGCTTCAAACACAGCAAACTCACAAAATACGCCATCCTCGTAGAGCAATTTGTAGCCATCTTGGGTATTTCTAAAGGCATAAGCCACCGGCGCAATATCAGCTAACCAACTTAAATCATCAATAAAGGCATACTTATGGCCCTCAGCAACAATAGCAAAAAAGTCCAGATCAGAGTGTTCATCCATGCGGCTTTGTTCACCGGTTGAACCCAGCCCCAGCAGCCCCAATCCTTGAGAGTGCTGCTTGAGCACATGAGCGACCTGCTGCAATCTGTTCAATAAAAGCTGCACTTTATCCTGATTCATTTATCTATCCGCAGTTGCCAATAATACCCAGCGATACGGGGAGGAAAAACGTACCCTGCCCGACACAACTTGCACCACCTCACCGGAGTAATAATCCTTTAAGGTCGAACCCTCTTCAAAGACGTTAGCAACATCAATCTGTTTTTCCCCGGCGCTCATTTCAGCCACCACCACACTATCAAAACCTTCAAGCTCACGACTGAATACATAAGGCGCATCGCCCAACATTTGATGTTTCCCGGCCCCCACCGCTACAAACTGCTGACGAAATTGACCTAGCTTTTGCCAATGAGCTAACAGCGCCTGTGTCTCAGGTTGGGGCAGGTCTTGCCAATTCATGTTAGCTCTGAGCCCTGCATCACCGTAGGCCTTCGGCACCAACATAGGCCTCGCCAACTCGTCGCCGTAGTAGATCTGCACTCCACCTGGTGCCATCATTAGTTTGAAAGCGCTTTGCCATGTTTGTTTGCGCTTGCGATCCCAAGAGTCCTGATCATCATGGGAGCCGATATAGTTTAGTATGCCCTTGTTGCGAAACGATGGATGATGCAATTGCGCATCATATTGAGAAAACAGGGTTTCGCTGTCCTGGCTGATATGAGCAACAAAACCCATATTTATCATGGCATCAAAACCATAATCAAAAAACTGCACTTGCTTGTCGCCATAATCATAAGCATGGGTTTGTGGATTAGCACTTTTAAATCCATCAAGGCCCCAGTTAAACACTTCGGCAACCATATAAAATGGTAAATCCCCAGCGAGCCTCTCAGGGTTTTGCTCACGCCATTGGGCCAGCGCCAGTTCACTCTCTTTTTTCAGAATAGACCAAATCTCTGGCTCAACGTGTTTTGCTGTATCTACGCGAAAACCATCAATACCGTATTCTCTCACCCAATCTGTTAACCATTTTACGATGTAGTATTTGGGTGCTTTTGGATAGCCGGTTCTAGAAAAGAAGTCCTCCAGTTCGGCCAATTCTTGTTCCAGGCGCCCTTCTCTCTTCCATTTGTCTCTCAAAATAGAAGGTAATTGAGTGTCCTTTTCCGATTCGGTTAGCACATCAGTTAACGATGTGGCCAAAGCACAGGAGACATTCTGTTGATAGCTGCGCCAATTACATACGGGCCTGGTCCTGACCCAGTCACTCGGCCACAGCGCATCTTGCTTTGTTTCCGGTCCGGTGTGATTAATGATGACATCCATCACAATGCGAATGCCATTTTTGTGGGCAGCCGCTACCATCTCTGCAAATTCTTGCTCAGTACCAAAATTGGCATCAATAGCCGTCCAATCTTTTGGCCAGTAGCCGTGATAAGCGTAGGTGAGATTATCAGATTCATCGTAGCCATGTATTTGCTCAATCACCGGCGTTGTCCAGATAGCATCAACACCGAGCCGATTAAAATAGCCTGCTTCAATCTGCTGGGTTACCCCCTTGATATCACCACCTTCAAAGCCTCTTAAAAGCGCTGGAGCTGCATTGCGCTGATAGTTGTGGTCATTGCCTGGTTCGGCATTATTGAATCTATCGGTAAGTAAAAAATATACGGTGGCGTTACGCCAAAATTCGTGGGTTCCGGCCAATACCGGGAATGCTGATACTGTCCATAACAGTACAGTGATAGTAAACAGGCTCACAACACCTTGTATTTTGTTGCTCATATTCAGGTTCCAGTGATTAAACTTTTATCAATCTGGCACAGCGCTTCAATACAGCACACTGAAACCTGCTTAAATTTTTTTAAAGCGAGATAAAAAAATATTTTTAGTGTGAGTGAATACTCACACTTTTGGATTAATGAATATCGGTCAGAAGATAATCAGACGGGCATTACCGAATCGCGCAAGACTAACTCAGCATCGTACAGATGTTGTAGCTGATGTTTTTGATTGTAAACCTTGTTCAAAATACACTTTGCTGCCATCTCCCCCATTTGATAAATGGGGTTACAAACGGAGGTAAGTTTTGGGTATACGTGATGGGCAATCACCACGTCATCGAATCCTACTATAGATAAATCTTCCGGTAGCCTTAATCCCAAATCTCGGGCACAACTCATGGCCCCGGAGGCCATCCAGTCATTAGCACAAACTAATGCGGTGAATTCGATGTCTCGAGCCAATAAGGTTTTCAATCCTTCAATACCGTCCTCTTCTTTAAAGCGACCTTCAAAATGATAGGCATCAGAAAAGGCAATACCTGCCTCTTGCAAAGCTCTCTTGTGACCAGCCAAACGCTGCATGGCATCAGCCTTACAGGCCGGTCCGGAAATATAAGCGATGTTGCGATGCCCTTTAGCAATAAGATGCTGCGTTGCGCGATATCCACCCGCTTCATTATCTAAACAGAAACAAGCCTCATGCAATTCAGGAACGTGTCGGTTAATAATTGAAATAGGGAGACGGCTTTGCAGTTTTAACAGGTCTTCATCGGACATGGCTTCAGAGTGTAAAATCAAGGCATCACAATTACGGCTGATTAAAAATTCCACGGCATCCAGTTCCTTTTCCAGGTCGTTGTGACCCACACTGATAATGACGTGTTTATCTTGCGCTCGCAGGGTCATTTCGATGGCTTGCATCATCTCACCGAAAAAGGGGGTGTGAAGTTCAGCTACCAGCACACCGATACTGTCGGTGCGATTGTTTGCTAGCGAACGCGCTACTGAGCTGGGCCGATAATTAAGCTCTTGTACCGCTTTTTCAACTTTTTCCCGCAACTGAGCATTAACGGTTTTCCTGCCATTCAATACCCTTGAAACCGTCGACAACGACACGCCTGCTCGTTCTGCTACCTCGTATATTGTCGCCACTTATCCTCCTGTGACAGGGTTTTCGTAAATTACGCCGCCCTTGCTTGTGCTAATTCGTCAGTGATTTGAGATTGAGTTCGCTCATCTAGTGGATAAAACCACATTAACGCCGCCCCGGCAACGCCAAACAACGCCGGGATCCAACTCATGAGTAATAACATTGCCGGTATCGCAGCTTGTGCAGTGGATTTATCCAAACCATCGTAACCATACCAGGCAAGTACCAGCAACACTAAAGCACCAGCAAAGCCACCACCGGTTTTCTGTACAAAAGTACCTGCAGAATATACAAGGCCGGTTGCTCTGCGTCCGGTTCGCCATTCAGAATAATCAGCAGCATCGCCCAACATAGCGAAAAACAGCGTTGGCATCATGGCAGCGAAAAATTCTGCCGCACAACCTGCGAGAAATATCAGCCAAGTCTGCTCGGCTGGCAGCCAGAACATAATGCCCGTTAACAGGCTGCTGCATAGTAAGACCCCAATAAACAGGATTTTACGTCCCCACAGGGCCGAAAATTTTGGCGTTAACAAAGCCCCGGCCACAGAAACCACCAGCAACGCAATAAAGTATTGCCCGGCCAGTAACTCGTTGCCCACATAATACTTAAAGTAATAGGCCACTGCGGCGTATTTAACGCCATTAAACATCATGGTTAAAAAGCCCATGCCCAATAAAATGAGCCAGGGTTTATTGTCCAGTAAATCCAACAAGTCCCGTTGTGTGCGACTAGCGTTTTCTTGCGGAGATGCTTTCAATCGTTTGATCAACCACCACAGCACAGCAAACACCATAACAAAAAAGACGGCGCTGGGCAGATTGCGATAATAGAAGAACAAGGTCATGGCCAACAGTGGTAAAATCAGCCAAGGTAACTGCTTAGCCAAATCTTTAAGCTCAGTTCTCAACGAGCCAGACAGTTGCACTTCGCTGTGCACCCTTTCCTTGGTAAACGCCACCGTGACTAACATCAGTGCAACTAACAATGCGGCATAAAAGAACATTGCATATTGATAGCCTTGCGCGCTATCACCGTCTCCCAGAGCATTGACCAACATGGGTAAAAAGCCCATTACAAACATGCCGCCAATAAATGCACCGGCGAAGCGATACCCTGATAAGCTGGTGCGTTCCTTGTGATCGCTGGTCATTACCCCCATTAGCGCAGAATAGGGAACATTGCTCATGGTATAAGCCAACGTCAAACCAATATAGGTAGCATAGGCGTAGACGAGTTTACCACCGTCACTGAGCTGGGGCGTGGTAAAACACAGTACCATAAATAGTCCCAGCAGCGGCGCAGACCAAAGTATCCAGGGACGAAATTTGCCCATCCGGGTTTGGGTTCGATCAGCTACCATGCCCATCATGATATCTGTAATACCGTCTGATAAACGCACCACCAAAAACAGCATAGCTGCCGCTGCGGGTGCAAGACCAAAGGTATCAGTATAAAACACCGCCATATAAGCCAAAGCGCCGCGCCACACCAGATTCGCAGCAGCATCTCCGGCGCCATAACTGACTTTCTCAGCAAGACTTAATTTCGACATGGCCCTAACGACTCCAATACCACGAACTAATATTAATCATGCAGCGCCTTTTTAGCTTGTAGCAAGTTTTGATAGGCTTTTGCACTGGCTTTTAACGTACGCTTCTGAGTTTCAAAATCGACATATATCAAGCCAAACCGTTGCGTATAACCCTCCGCCCATTCAAAGTTATCCATGAGACTCCATGCAAAGTAACCGCGAATATCGACACCAGATGAAATGGCGTCTTCCAACGCATTCAAGTGTTGTTGATAGTAAGCAATTCTGTCCAGATCTAAAACTTCACCATCGATTAATTGATCCGCCATGGCTGCACCATTTTCCGTGATGTAAACAGGCGGCAAAGTGAAACGTGACGACAAATCAGAGAATAGCTGCGCCAATGCCTGAGGGTAAATCTCCCAACCAATTGCGGTTTTAGGTTCTCGATGCGCATGTTCAGTATATAGGTCGGCTGGTGTTTCGGGTGCCGAATAGGTTAAGCGGGTGTAGAAATTAACGCCTAGAAAATCCAGCGGCTGTTGGATGATTTGCATGTCTTCGGGGAAGACTTCAGGTTTATCTTCCTCAGACAGACACTGTATAACATCAGGATATTTACCCTCTAATAAGGGCTGCAGATACCACAAATTAATATATTCATCGGCAAGCCTGGCGGCCTGGATATCCTCTGGTGCATCTGTTACCGGATAACAAGGTGTAAAGTTAAGTACGATACCGCGCTGCACTTGTGGGCAGATCTGTTGTAACGCTTGCATGCCTAAGCCGTGGGCCAAAAGAATATGGTGTGCTGACTGTCTGCCTGAACGTCGCCCGGTTTTCCCCGGAGCATGAACCCCAATCTCATAGCCCAGATAAGAAGAACAAAAAGGCTCATTGAAGGTGGCGTAAGAATAAACTTTATCCTGCAAGCAATTGGCCACCTGTCTAACATACTGCTCAAAAGCATAGGCAGTATCTCGGTTCAACCACCCGCCTTTGTCCTCCAGATACTGAGGTAAGTCCCAATGATAAAGGGTAACAAACACTTTAATATTGTGAGCATTGAGAGTATCGATAAGGCGAATATAAAAATCCATGCCTTGCTGATTTAAATCCCCAGAAGCGCTCATTATGCGCGGCCAGGAGAGAGACAGACGATAGGCATCGATACCCAAGTCCAGCAATATAGCCACGTCCTCTTCCCAACGTTTAATGTGCTCGCAAGCGACATGACCATCGCTACCATCGGTAATGGTCCCATCTTGCTCGCAAAAAGTATCCCAAATACAGGGTAATCGCCCTTCACTATCCCCTTCAATTTGAAATGATGAAGTTGCGACGCCGAACAGAAAATCTCGGCTCATCAAAGGAGAAGGAGGTGATAGTCGCAGGTCTTTTGTAGGTTCTGTCATGAATATTTTAATTCCGAGATTAATGCTTAATTTGAAACAACATTCAGAAAATTTATTGTTAAATGGATGTTGTATTTATGTTTATAACATGCAATTCTTATTTTGAGAAAGCGCTTTCTCAATATTTTTAGCAGATTTGGAAAGCGCTTTCCAGTCAAAGTGAACAAACAATATTATTAAGGTCAGCGCTTCTTTGTGTTCCAGGAACGAGTAAAAACCATGAAATCTAATAAATTGCGTAACGTAACGGGTGTTTTCTTCTTGCTAAGCAGCATTCAATTGTCGGCTCAGGTCTCGCTCTGGCCAAAAGATATCTCTGGCTTACCTGAGTCAGACGAGGTAGAGACACAGATCACAGTTCTTATGCAAGAGATGACTTTGGAACAAAAAGTCGCCCAAATGATTCAACCAGAAATCCGGGATATCAGTGTTGAAGATATGCGCCGCTATGGTTTCGGTTCTTACCTCAATGGCGGCGGTTCGTTCCCCTATGGCAACAAACAAGCCAAAGTAGCAGATTGGGTAAAGCTGGCGGACGACCTGTATCGCGCCAGTGTTGATGACAGTCTTGATGGCTCTGCAATACCAACAATGTGGGGCACAGACGCCGTGCATGGCCACAACAATGTTATTGGTGCCACGTTATTTCCCCATAATATCGGCTTGGGTGCGGCAAACAATCCCCAACTCATATCGGATATTGCTCGAGCTACTGCTTTGGAGGTACAGGCGACGGGTATTGAATGGATCTTTGCCCCCACCGTTGCCACGGTGCGCGATGATCGCTGGGGCCGCACCTATGAAGGCTATTCAGAGGATCCTGAAATTGTAAAAGCCTACTCCGCTGCCATCGTTAAGGGCTTGCAGGGTTCAGATGCTGATTTTATGCAGCCTGACAGGGTGATCAGTACCATTAAACACTTTTTAGGTGATGGCGGAACCGTTGGTGGTGATGACCAAGGCGACAATATCGACAGCGAGGCGGATTTAGTCAAACTCCACGCCCAGGGTTACGTCAGTGGTATTCAAGCTGGCGCATCGACGGTAATGGCGTCATTTAACAGCTGGCATGGCAAAAAAATACATGGAAGCAAGTATTTACTTACTGATGTGCTCAAGGAACGCATGGGCTTTCGTGGCTTTGTTGTAGGTGACTGGTCCGGACATGGACAAGTGAAAGGTTGCACCAACGAGAGCTGCCCGCAAGCCATCAATGCCGGCCTGGATATGTTTATGGCACCGACCCAAGCGTGGCGTGCGTTATTCACCAATACCGTGCAGCAAGCTCGCGACGGCGAAATCCCGATGTCCCGCATTGATGACGCTGTACGTCGAATTTTGCGGGTCAAACTGCTGGCAGGTGTTTTTGAACGTCCGGCGCCATCAGAGCGACAATTCGCTAACAAAGTCGAACTGATAGGGGCACCAGAGCACCGCGAAATTGCGCGACGAGCGGTACGCGAATCCCTGGTTTTGTTAAAGAATAAAAACCAGTTGCTGCCGTTAAATCCGACACAGCATATCCTTGTCACAGGAAATGGCGCAGACAACATTGGCAAACAATCCGGTGGTTGGACAATTACCTGGCAAGGCACTGGCAATAAAAACAGTGATTTTCCGGGTGCGACATCTATTTACCAAGGCATTGCTCAACATGTAAAGCAAAGCGGCGGTAGCACTGAACTGAGTCTTGATGGCAGCTACAGCCAAAAGCCCGACGTCGCTATCGTAGTTTTTGGTGAGTCACCTTACGCAGAGGGTCATGGCGATCGCAGCGATTTGAACTATCAGGCTGGGGACAAACAGGACCTGGCCCTGCTACAAAAATTGAAAGCGCAAAAAATCCCTGTGGTTTCGGTATTTATTAGCGGTCGTCCCATGTGGGTGAACGCTGAATTGAATGCCTCTGATGCTTTTGTTGCTGCCTGGCTACCAGGCAGTGAAGGACAAGGGATTGCGGACGTGATACTGCGTGATAAGAACAACCAAATCCGCTATCCCATCAGCGGAAAACTCAGCTATTCCTGGCCAGACTCCCCGACTCAGATGATGAACCGCTTTGATGCTGATTACAGTCCGTTATTGCCTTATGGATTTGGTTTGGAATATGGCGCAACCGGTCCACTTGATGACAAGGTATTACCTGAAAAACTGCAACAACAAGCCACAGCCTCGTTACCTCGCACTATCTTCAATGGTCAAACCCAAAAACCATGGATCCTCTGGTTGCGAGAAGGTGAGCAGCGCTTGCAGATCAACAGTAATACCCATTCTCTTGAGGGATTGCAGTACCGCACCATTGATAAAGATATTCAGGAAGACGCGGTTCAAGTCACTTTTTCCGGTAAAAACAATAGCGCCTTGTATATCGCCAGCAAAAGTCACTTTAGAGAAGACTTGCGCGCCGAGTTACTGGCCAATGCGGCTCTGTCTTTTTCTCTGAAAACCGAAGAATCAACGGATAGCCCGCTCTGGTTAATGCAACGTTGCGATAATCCAGATAAAAGAAGCTGTGAAGCGAAACTAGACCTGCACAAATTCGCAGCATCTCATAATAAGTGGCAGACCATTGAGGTGCCATTGCAGTGCTTACAAGAGTTGGGAATGGAATTTCAAAACAGCGTTGTGCCTTTTGAGATCAATAGTGATATTGCACAAACAATTTCAATCGCTGATGTGCAGCTCATTGGTACAACATCAGTTTCCCCCCAAGCATGCGCAAAGCTGCAATAGGTCGATAAAGCGATGAACAACTCAATGAAACTATCCCTCAAGGAAAAAGTCGGCTATGCCATGGGGGATGTGGCCTCGAATTTCTACTGGCGGGTACTGGATTTATTTTTATTGATTTTTTACACCGATGTCTTTGGAATCCCTGCGGCAGCAGTGGGTACCATGATATTGGTTACCCGGCTCATCGATGCCTTTTCCGACCCGGTCATGGGGGCAATTGCCGACCGCACTCGCACTCGGTTTGGCCAGTTTCGTCCTTATCTGCTGTGGGGGGCCATCCCATTGGCAGCAGCAGGGGTACTTACCTTTACCGTACCTGAGGCAAGTGAAGACGGCAAACTGCTTTGGGCTTACGCTACGTATATTTTCCTGATGCTGGCCTACACCTTTATCAATGTGCCCTACGGTGCTTTGATGGGGATCATGACCTCTGACACGCAACAGCGCACCCAATTAACCTCATTCCGTTTCATTGGTGCCTTTAGTGGCGGTACGCTGGTAGCCTGGTGTACGCCGGAATTGGTGGCGTGGCTGGGCCAGGGTGATGATGCTAGAGGTTGGCAACTGGCCATGTTGCTTTACGGTGCGATCACCTGCGGGCTTTTCGCCATAACGTTTTTTACAACACGTGAACGAATTCAGGTGCCTGCAACGCAAAACAACAACGCCTTGACAGACGTGCGAGACCTGCTGCAAAACAAACCTTGGTTAGTGCTATTTTCTCTAGCTTTGATCATCATGCTCACCATTTCTTTGCGCGGCAGCTCAGGCACTTTTTATCTTAAATACTACGTAGGGCGAGAAGATCTCATCGGCCTGTTTGGCATGGTTTATATGTTATCACTAGCGGTAGGGGCTGCCATTACTCCACTACTGTGTAAGTTAATGGATAAACGCCGATTGCTAATGTTGTTGATGTCAGCAGTTACTTTCTTTTCGGTGCTGTTTTACTTTCTTCCCAAAGACAATCTACTACTCATCTTCACCTTGCAGGGTCTGATTGGTTTATGCCTTGGCCCCAAGTCCCCTTTGGTTTTCTCCATGTATGCAGATACTGCCGATTTTGGTGAATGGAAAAACGGCCGACGTGCAACGGCGATGGTATTTTCTGCTGCGGCATTTTCACAAAAACTAGGAGGCGCCTTGGCTGGGGCCATGATCGGCTGGGGGCTGGCCTCATTAGGTTACACCCCAAATCAAGTACAGAGTGATGCCTCGGAGCACGGAATACTACTATTAATGAGCTTGCTACCTGGTTTGTTTGCATTTATATCGGTAGTGATTATTCACTTCTATTCTCTGGACGAGCAACGCCTTAACCGGATTCAGGCTGAATTAACTCAAAGACGAGAGCAGCAGTCATGAGTATTCATTCTGATTTACCCTATTGTTTTGACGAAGAAACTGGCGAGATACGACTGTATTCTCCCTCCACCATTCCCAATGCCAGTGGCTATCTCTGGAACCAAAATATGCTGTTAAACGTGACTTGTCGTGGCTTTGCCAATAGTCATTTTATGCAACCAGAACCCGCTACCTATTCCGCTGGACCAGCCCTGACCGCAAAAACCTTTCTACAACCAGAGCATTACTATTATCAGGGTCACCCGGGGCGTTTTTTCTATATCAAAGATGAGAGTTCCGGGCTGACTTTCTCGTTACCTTTTGAGCCAATGTGTAAGCCACTGGAGGCATTTCAATTTGAAGTGGCCGATGCTTATGTTAGCTGGCGCATTTCCCACCTCGACTGGTTATTTGAACTCAAAGTAACCTTGCCCAAAGAAGATGTGTTGGAAATGTGGCAACTGAAAATAACCAACAATGGCACAGATGAACGAGATCTGAGTATATTTCCTTGCTTTAGCATCGGTTATCAATCCTGGATGAATCAGGAGGCAACGTACTGTAGCCGGAGTAATGGCATCATTGCGAATAAAGTATCTCCATATCAAAAGCTGGAAGAGTACCAGCAACAAAAAGACTTCAAAGAGCTTACGTTTTTAAGCGCCAGCGAACCGGTCAGAAGCTATTGTGCAAACCTGGCGCAATTTTTGGGGGATGGCGGCTGGACCGCTCCCGATGCGCTGCAGCATGATTGTTTGCCCAACCACGATGCCGTGTACGAAACACCTGTGGCGGTGTTACAGCACCAAAAAAGTTTCGCCGTTGAGGAAATCATAGATTTGCGCTTTATCTTTGGCGCCGCCACAGACCAGCAAGATATCCAGCGTATGAAAGACACCTATCTCAATGAAAGTGGTTATCTTGCTGCAACAACTGACTATCGACAGTATCTACAACAACACAGCAGTTGCATTACAGCAAAAACACCTGATGCAGAGCTGGACAACACGATAAACCATTGGCTACCCAGACAGGTATATTATCACGGTGACGTAAATCGCCTGACCACAGATCCACAAACGCGAAACTATCTGCAAGACGCGATGGGCATGTGTTATCTGCAGCCTGACTATTTCCGCAAGGCATTGCTCAAAGCGCTGGCGCAACAAAAGAAAAATGGCGCAATGCCGGATGGCATATTGCTACACGATAATGCCAGCTTGAAGTACATCAACGAAGTACCTCATGCCGATCCTTGTGTCTGGTTACCCATTTGTTTGCAGGCCTATATCAGCGAGACTGGCGATCTGGCCCTGTTACAAGAGGCCTTACCTTTCTCAGACAGCGATATACCCGCTACCGTATCTGAGCATTTAGAATTGGCTATGCAATGGTTGCAATCTCATCAGGATCACCGACATCTAAGCCTTATTCAACAAGGTGACTGGTGCGATCCAATGAATATGGTGGGCCACCAAGGCAAGGGGGTATCCAGCTGGTTATCCATGGCCACCAGTTGGGCCTTTCAGATCTGGTCGGAATTACTCTTGCACAATAACGATATCGAAAGATCACACTTTTGGAGTAAGCAAGCACTTACAATCAACAAAAACATCAACACCTATTTTTGGCATCATAAGTGGTATGGCCGTGGCATTACCGATGCGGGCAGATTGTTCGGCACCGAGCAGGATAATGAAGGCAAGATATATTTGAATCCCCAAAGCTGGGCTATCTTGAGTCAATGCGCCTCAGCACAACAGCAAAAAAGCATGCTAGAAGCCGTGTTTAAGCATTTACACAGCCCCCATGGAGTCGCCATGTTAGCCCCGGCTTACACCACAATGGTAGAAGATATTGGTCGACTAACTCAGAAGTTTCCCGGAGTGGCGGAAAATGGTTCGCTGTATAACCATGCCGCCGCTTTTTATTTATATGCCTTGTATCAAGCTCAACAGTCAGATACCGCGTTTAATACCCTAAAACAGATAGTGGTTACTACTGAACAGGCAATGGCAAAACAACAGTTACCTAATTTTGTGCCTAATTATTATCGCGGTGCCCATGATTTACATCCCCAATACGGCGGACTTTCCAGCCGCTTGTTTAATACCGGTACCATTGCCTGGTTGATGCGCTCACTGACGGAGCAGCTATTCGGATTGAAGGGCTGCATGCAAGGTCTTTTGGTGCAACCCCAGCTGCCAGCTCATTGGCCGCAGGCTGAAGCAACCAGGCGATTCCGAGGTTATGTGATAAGGGTGCGATATCAGCGACGCAGCGATGTAAAAAACCTGCAGCTTATATTCAATGAGCAAAGACTATCTGGCAACCTGCTGAAAACAGAGTACTTGTCAGACAAAAATGATTTGTTGGTATTGTTGCCATCTGAGGCATCAACATGAAACGACTTTATGTTGTCATGGGGGTGAGCGGCTGCGGTAAAAGTACGCTTGGGCAACAACTTGCGCAACGCTTAACTGCGTCTTTCTTAGATGCCGATGACTATCACAGTGAGGCCGCCAAAAAGCTCATGCTTTCAGGTATAGGACTGAATGATGCAATGCGCGCCCCCTGGTTTGACAGGATAGAGCAAGCGATTAAATCACAACCTGGCAATACCATTGTTTTGGCTTGTTCAGCATTGAGCAAAAAACATCGGCAACGCATCAGAGCAATGTC
The DNA here is from genome assembly GCF_056160305.1 of Planctobacterium sp. AWM4_229. Lineage (NCBI taxonomy): Bacteria > Pseudomonadati > Pseudomonadota > Gammaproteobacteria > Alteromonadales > Alteromonadaceae > Planctobacterium > Planctobacterium sp. AWM4_229. The sequence goes on from NZ_JBSWWX010000002.1 coordinate 447,402, forward strand.
TTACGAGGTTTGTTTTCTGCTATTGGAAGTTGCACCTGAGCTCCTTGTCAACCGACTAAAAAACAGACACCAACATTTCGCCAATACCAGCCTGCTTAAAAGTCAATTGAGTACATTTGAGTATCCGGACAATGAAAACGACGTATTGTCATTTGACGGCGCCCGGGAATCCGCGATACTCATTGAACATGTGATTGATACCCTGGAGCGCCACAATGTCTGCTGTTAAGCAACTTATTGCCATTACTTCCACACTTAGCTGCCTTTTTTGTACGCCTGCATCAGCAGATACCATTGATATCAATCATACCAGGTTGGCTCCCACAATTGATGGTGTCATGGAGTCGGTATGGCAACAAGCGCCCTGGTGGCCTTTGGACAAGCATATCCTGGGGGAAATACCTGGTAAGGAAGATTTCTCCGGGCGATTCAAACTATTGTGGGATAAACACAAACTCTACCTTTTGGCAGAAATCACTGATGATGTGCTGATGGACTATTACGCCGATCCCAAAGTGCGTTATTGGGACGACGACTGTCTGGAAATATTTATCGATTCAGACGCTTCAGGCGGCAATCACCTCTACTCCCACAATGCTTTCGCCTATCATGTTGCACTGGATAATCAGGCAGCAGATATTGGCGTTTATAAGGGTGACGGGCCTGAATCGGTAGTGATGCTAAATTCACACCTGCAAAGCCAATGGCAACGCTCACAACAACCTCCCCACAATATAATCTGGGAAGTGGCCTTGAATTTGTACCCAGACAATTACAGCGATGAAGCTCCTCTTCCGCCGATTAAACTAAAGGAAGATCAAGAAATTGGTTTTATGCTGGCCTATTGCGATGCCGATGCCGGCGGTGCACGGGAGCATTTTATGGGTTCGACAACCATAGTCCCGGTGGAAGGAGACAAGAATCTCGGCTACATCACGGCAGATGTATTCGGGAAATACCGTCTGACTCACTCCGGCCCATTGCAAAAACAATTAAGGTAACATTTTTATCTTAATAAAATCATATAGTTAACCTTCAACTGTTAAATAATTGTTAACTTTTTATTGACTGAGAGATATGGCTAGACTAATCTGAGAAAGCGCTTTCTCGAGAGCATGGATGCGTATCGGCGCCGCGAGAAAGCCCTTTCTCAGATTGAGAGAACATGCGATTACAACTTTAAGAGAGCAACACAGTGAAAAACGCAAAACTTAACAAAACTAAATTAGCCACCAGCGTATCTCTGATACTGGCTGGTTGCGTGGCAGTGCCTGCAGTGGCACAAGAAGAAGACGAGCTGAGCAACGTCGAAGTGATTCAGGTTAGCGGTCTTCGAAGCAGTATTCAGGAATCTATGGGTATCAAAAGGGAATCTGCTGGCGTCGTTGATGCAATTTCCGCCGAAGATATTGGTAAATTTCCGGATACTAACCTGGCTGAATCACTACAGCGCATTACAGGTATTTCCATCAGCCGCAACAACGGTGAAGGTACCCAGGTAACTGCACGGGGCTTTGGTCCGGATTTCAACATGGTCACCTTAAACGGCCGTAGCATGCCCGGCTCCGCTTTACCTGCAGGCGGTGGAGTGCCTAATTCCAGGGCCTTTGATTTCTCGGACCTGGCCTCTGAAGGCATTCGCGGTGTAGATGTCCACAAAACCGGTCGCGCCAGTATCGCTACTGGTGGCATTGGTGCCACGATAAATATCCGTACTGCTAAGCCATTTGATGCCTACGAAACCGGCTTAACAGCAAACGTCGGTGTTAAAGGTGTGCACGATACCACTAACCGCGTGGGCGATGATGTAACACCCGAAGTCTCCTCCATTGTTAATTGGGTAAACGATGACAAAACCTTTGGTTTTACATTCGCAGGTTCTTTCCAGCAGCGAGACAGCGGTTCCTTGGGCGCCTTTGTTAACCAGTGGCGAGTTAACCCTTTTGACGGTACGGTGCCACAATCCCCCAACCCTGATGTAAATCCAGCTGCCGGGGATCCAGTAGTGTTAAATAATGCACCCGAAATCGGTCAGCTATTCGCCATTCCTTCAGATCTGCGTTATTTCGTTGCAGATCGTGAGCGAGACCGTACTAACGCCCAATTTACCTTCCAGTTTGCTCCATCAGAAAAAATGACGGCAACCCTGGATTACACTTACTCTAAGCAAGACTTGTATGAAGCGCGAGCCGAGCAATCTATTTGGATGGATGACCGCTACTTTGCTGAACTCACCTTTGATGATGAAGTGGTGGCTACGCCTATTCACATCACTCAGGAACGTCGTGATTTGGCACCCAGAGACTTAGGTTTGGCGCTTCAAGAACTAAACCAGGTTAACGAAAACAAATCTCTTGGTTTTAACCTGGAATATCAGGTAAACGACGATTTTTCCTTGGTATTTGATGTGCACAACTCCAGTGCTGAAGGCCGTCCCGATGCCCCTTATGGTACCTGGACTAACTTTGGTTTGGGGGCCAACGTAGTGCGCGGTCAAGGTGTCGATTTCTCCAATGACTTTCCCATCATGATGGTGGATTTTGACGATGTGTCTCGTGGAAACCTCAATCCGAATGGCATGCTTGATCAAGACGATGTGGGCACCTCTATTTTGGATATGAACTTCAGCTCGCAAGATACCGAGGTTACTCAAGCAAAAATCGACGGCACTTACGCCTTTGATGAAGGCAGTATCAATTTTGGTATTGAATCCCGTGCCATGGAAAGTACCTCATTGCAGTCCTTAACCCGTCATACCATGGGGAACTGGGGTATCGAGAATCCAGGTGAATTACCTGCCGGCTCGTTAACTCCGTTAAATTTGTCTGCTGAATTTGACGACTTTGATGCATCTGGCATCTACTCGGAGGGCTTCACTGGCAGTGTTGCCGAACTGGGTGCCTTTGCAGCCGGTGCGTATGGATTCGACTTTGTCGCTAACAATCCATTTGCCACCAATCGCACCATCGAAGAAGATATTACCGCTGTCTATTTTGAATTTGATATCTCTGGCGAACTGGGCGACATGCCTTATAACCTGTTGATGGGTTTACGCTACGAAGATACAGAAGTCACTTCGATTGCCAATATCAGCTTACCTAATGCCGTTGCTTGGGAAAGCAATAACGACTTTAATGTACGCTTTGGCAGCGACATGCAAGACGTCTCTATCACCTCTGATTATGATCATTTGTTGCCATCAATCGACTTTGATATTGAAGTGGTAGACAACGTCATTGCCAGAGTTTCTTACAGTAAAACCATTGCACGCCCCACTTATAACAACTTGAGCGCGGCTTCCTCGGTATCCACCCCCAACTTCCCAACAATTCTGTCGGACGGGCCTACTGCCACAGCCAGTTCTGGTAACCCGGCGTTAAAACCGCTCGAATCAGACAACATTGATATCACAGTAGAATATTACTTTGATGATACCAGTTATGTTTCTTTGGGTTTCTACGACAAGCGGGTGCGTAACTTTATTGGTAATGATCAAGTGGAAGAGAGCGTGTATGGCTTACGAGACGCCACCGCAGGTCCAAGGGCCATCGCGGCGATTGCTGAGCTGGAACGCTTGGGTATCCCGTTAAGTGATACCAGTCTGTTCAACATGGTGGCTGCCATGGAAAACAATATTGATTATTTCTCGTTAACCGATGAACAGTTTGAGGCGCAATTCGATATTCTGCCCAATGGCGATGATCCGCTGCTAACCTTCATCAACAGCAAACCGGTAAATAACAAAAGTGCCAACATTTACGGTTTCGAGATGGCAGTACAGCACTTCTTTGGAGATACCGGCTTTGGTATTCAGGCTAACTACACAACCGTCAATGGTGATGTAGGCTTTGATATAACAGCGGATCCGTCGGTAACACAGTTTGCCCTGGTGGGCCTCAGTGATACCGCTAACGTTGTGCTGATGTACGAAAAAGACGCCTGGCAAGCGCGTATTGCCTACAATTGGCGCGATGACTTCCTGAATACGACGTCTCAATATGTTAATGAGCCGAGTTTCACGGAGGCGCTTTCGCAAATCGACTTTAACGTTGCGTATGAATTCAATGAAGATCTGACGGTATTTGTTGAAGGGATTAACATTACGGAAGAGAACTCCAGAACTCACGGTCGAACCAGTGCCCAATTGTGGCGCATGGAAGAACTGGGGGCGCGTTATGCTGTTGGCATGCGCTATAAATTCTAAATAGCATAATAAAAGAGAATAAGAAGCACAGGGTTGTGCTTCTTTATTACTCCCCGCTATGATGGATTGATGGCAAACGACCCTTCTATACCATGCATGAAATAAGCAATATTTTGATTTTAGGTGGCGGCAGTGCTGGCTGGTTAACAGCAGGCCGTATCGCTGCGCAGTTACAACAACGCCAGCCTGAAATTAAGGTTTCCCTGGTAGAATCGCCTACCCTGTCTAAGATTGGTGTTGGTGAAGGCAGCTGGCCCTCGTTACGCCATACACTGAGACAAATCGGCATCAGTGAGCAACAATTCTTAGTGTCTTGTCAGGCTTCTTACAAACAGGGTTCAAAGTTTATTGGGTGGCGCAATAACCAGCCGAACGATGCTTATTACCATCCCTTTACCAACCCTACAGGTTACACCGAACTTAATCTTGTTCAGCACTGGCAAGCTAATAAAACAGCTAACTTCGCTGACAGTTTTTGTGTGCAACCAGGGATTTGTGAGGCCGGCCTTGCCCCGAAACAACAATCAACCCCGGATTATGCCCACGTACTCAACTATGGTTATCATTTCGATGCAGACAAACTGGCAGCACTGTTAACCGAGCATTGCACAAAAAAGCTAGGGGTAATGCATATTCGCGATCATATTGAAGCTGTTGAAACTCGTGCCAACGGGGACATCAAAGCCCTGATTGGTCAACAATCAGGACCACTGGAAGCCGACTTATTTATTGACTGCAGCGGCATGGCCGCGCGCTTGATTGAAAAACACTACGGCGTGAAATGGCATAGTGTCGCAGAGGTTTTACCGGTTAACTCTGCACTCGCCTCACAGGTACCTTATGCATCACCCGATATACCCATCCAATCCACCACCAACGCCACCGCCAAAGCCAAAGGCTGGGTTTGGGATATTGGCCTATACCATCGTCGTGGTGTCGGTTTTGCGTATGCCCAAGAACATTGTAGTGACGAAGAAGCTCACGACACCCTGTATCAACACTTAAAAAACCAGCTTCCGGAAGGTGCGTTGCAAGCACTTACTTTCAGAAAACTGTCTTTTAATCCGGGCTATAGAGAAAAGTTCTGGCAAAATAACTGTGTCGCAATTGGGATGTGCGCCGGGTTCATCGAACCGCTGGAAGCCTCTGCCATTGCCATGGTAGAACTCAGTATAAATATGTTATGTGAGGAATTCCCACGCAACCGGGAGCACATGGAACTGCTAGCAAAGCGGTTTAACAAACGCTTTGCTTATCGATGGCAGCGGGTAATTGATTTTGTCAAACTGCATTACGTGCTGAGCGAACGTCAAGACTCGGATTTTTGGCACCAGCACCGCCTGCCGGAATCCATTCCCGAGTCATTGCAAACCCTATTGCAATTGTGGCGCTATCAAGCCCCCTCCCGGCTGGATTTTATCGAAAATGAGGAAGTATTCCCTTCCACCAGCTATCAATATATTTTATACGGAATGGGCTTTGAAAGTGATATCGCCAAAGACACGCCTTATTACCTGAGCCAGACACGCGCCGCAGAACTACAACGTCAGACTGAGCTCACTCGTCAGAAGTATCAACAAGGCTTACCGTCTAACCGTGAACTTTTGAGCTTCCTGCAGCAAAACTACCGAGAGATGAAATAACAATGAAGACTTTACCTGGCAACAAACCCGTATCGAAAGTGGTGATTGCGGGCGGCGGAACCGCTGGTTGGATGGCGGCGGCAGCATTATCAAAACTGCTGGGAAAAAGTATTCAGGTGACGTTAGTAGAGTCAGATGAAATTGGTACCGTCGGTGTGGGTGAAGCCACCATCCCGCCAATACGTACTTTGCATAAATTGCTAGGTATAGATGAGCGCGAATTCATGCGTGCTACCAATGCCACTTTTAAGCTAGGTATACAATTCGAGAATTGGGGTGCACAAGGCGATAAGTATATTCACTCTTTTGGCATTACCGGGCGCGAATGTTGGGCCGGAGAATTTCATCATTTTTGGTTAAGGGCAAAATCCCAAGGATTGGATGTGCCCTTTGGTGCCTTTTGTTTAGAGCACGAAGCCGCCCTCGCCAATAAGTTTGCACTTACCAACAATGCACCCCTTAATTTTGCGTACCATCTGGACGCCACGCGATACGGACAATTCTTACGCGACATGGCACAGCAGCATCAGGTACAGCGTAAAGAGGGGAAGATAACCCAGGTTCAGCAATGCCCACATAGCGGCTTTATTACCGCCTTAACGCTGGACAGTGGAGAACAGATAGAAGGTGATCTGTTTATTGATTGTACTGGCTTCAGAGGTTTGCTTATCGAACAAACCTTACACACAGGTTATGACAACTGGTCGCACTATCTGCCCTGTGACAGCGCACTCGCCGTGCAATGCAGTGGCAATGCTTCTCCCCGCCCTTATACCCGCTCTATCGCGCATGAAGCAGGCTGGCAGTGGCAAATCCCACTACAAAATCGCATAGGCAACGGTCTGGTGTATGCGCAAGGTTACATTGATGATGATAAAGCCAAAGCATTATTGATGAGTAACCTACCCGGCGAACCGTTGAATGAGCCACGCGTAATCCGCTTTACGCCGGGAAAACGACGCAAAGGCTGGCACAAAAACTGCGTCGCATTGGGTTTGGCTTCGGGATTCATAGAACCGCTTGAATCCACCAGCATTCACCTGATCATGACGGGTCTGGTGCGCCTGATGCGCTTATTCCCAAGCAACGGCATTACCGAATCTGCAATTAACGAATACAACAACAAGTTCGACAGTGAAATGCAGTGTATTCTGGATTTTATCGCCATGCACTACGCGGTTACTGAACGCCGGGACAGTGCTTTCTGGCGTCATTGTGCCACTATGGAATTGCCACCATCTCTGCAGCACAAGATAGCCTTGTTCAAGGAAACCGGACGGGTATTTTTGGATGATGGCGACATATTCCGGGTGGATTCATGGACCCAGGTGATGTTAGGTCAGCGCTTGTATCCTGCGCAATATCACCCAATATGTCACGAAATGGGAGAAGCTGAGTTCCAACGCTTTATGCAAGGCTTACAGCAGCAGGTTAAAAGCCAATGCGAACAATTGCTCCACCATGGAGAGTTTGTCCAGCGCTACCTGGGCTAATAACAATTTCGTAAGCGATTGTAAAATTGGTTGCAGGGCCGACAAATACTCAATAGTGTTTTTGTAGTCCATTCAACTGAGATAAACCATGATAACCAAATTACAACTCGCGACACTGAGCAAGTCTCTGCTCATCGGCTCTTTGCTTGCCACTCTTAGCACTAATACGCTAGCTCACGGCCACGGCAATGAAGCATTGCAATCGATCATCGAGGCACGTCCTGCGGAAATGCAAGCCCGTGACCAGTACCGCAATCCACAAGCAACCCTGGAATTTTTCAAGGTTAAACCCGGAATGGTTGTTGCTGAAGCCCTGCCCGGTGGGGGTTGGTATTCCGGGATTTTAGCCGATTACCTGGGTAAAGACGGGGCACTGTATGGAATCAATTACGTTGATAGTATGTGGGCGCGCTTCGGCTTTTTCAGTGAAGAGCGTATTACAGAAATGAAAGCCGCCACCAAAGCCTTCCCCGGCTTAGTAGCTGAGCTATCTGACAGTGGTATTGCCGTTGAGGGCTATACCTTTGAAACCATTCCTGAAGCTTTAGATGGCACGGTTGATCGCGTTTTATTTATTCGCGCCTTGCACAACTTAAATCGCTTTGAAAGCCAGGCAAGTACGCTCACTCAGGCATTAAAAGTCACTCATAACATGCTCAAGCCTGATGGCCTTGTTGGGGTAGTACAGCATGAAGTCGCCGAGTCGGATCTGGATACCGACGGTAGTCGCGGCTATTTGAAGGCTTCGCAAGTTATTGCAGCGTTTGAAGCCGCAGGTTTTGAACTGTTGGCCAGTTCTGACATCAACAAAAACCCCAAAGACAAGCCTGCCGCTAATGATATTGTCTGGCGCTTACCACCCTCTTATGTCGGTGTTGGTGATGATGCAGACAAGAGAAAAGCGGCGGATGCCATTGGTGAATCCAATCGCATGACCTTGCTATTTAAGAAAAAAAGCTAAGAAAAACCAAGGGGAATGACAGGCAACCTCACTCCCAGAATTTAGGTTAAAGAAATGATGGCCTTTACTAAACTAAGGTCATCATAATAATCGGGTCGCTCTTCACTCATCAGCGGCGTATCAATGATCTGTATGCCCATCTCGCTAAATCGCTTGATATCCAGGCATCCCCTGCCCCGTAACTTTCGACTGTCGTAGAGAATAAAGTTTAATAGCCGGGGCACTGCCACCGGTTGCTCAAATTGTCCTTGCAACCTTTCCAGCAGCGTATCCACTTGATCGTTAATCGACATTCCCACTTGTTCAGGATCCTTGCCTCGATTGGGAATGTACACCTTGGGACAGGCGTTATTGGCAATACATTCAGCCACGCCATAAGGTAATAAATTGGCCACCAGGCTTGAATAGAAGCTACCTGGCGGATAGCAAATCAATTCGGCACTGGCAATCAGTTTACGATTGCGTTTTTTAAGCGTTGTAGTGACCCGGTTTAGAGAATCTAAATCCGTGCTCAAGCGCAGTTTTTTAATGGGACTGGTAACAGGCGGCTGTTCCTTACCAGTAAGTAAGTGCTGACCAATGATTTGCGTACCATCCTCGAGTTCTGCTGCCAAATGGTAGTTATCCTCGGTGATACTACGGACAATGCCTTGTACTTTAACCAGTTCAGAGAATAAGAAAATGATAGGATCAAGCTCGCGATGCTGATTAACATAGCCGCCCACCAGAATCAGATTGCCGATACTGGCACCGCGCAAGTTAAACGCGCCGGGCATCACTTTAAGAAAGTAGCCAAGGTGATTGCAGATGAGACTGCGCATGGGATTGAGAATATCTTTGGTTAGCTCATCCTCACCGGCCACCATGGCCTCGAGGCGCGACCGCAATATTTGATTATCGGTGGTTTTATCAAAGCGATAATTGAACAGGCGCAAGATTTCGGGATTACCTAAAACAGATTCATCTGCAAGTGCCATCATACGACTGCGCAAATCCCCCACCGCCGGCATGTCGAAAAATTCACGTATCACAGCAGAGCTGCCGCCAGAGTCAAATGGCGTCACCAAATGAATGGAATTGTGGGTGTAATCTTTCAGTTTACGGGCCACGCCATTGAGGGCACTACCGCCACTGAAAAATAGAATGCGGGGACCTAACTCGGGAATTTTTTCATAACGACTAATGCGCATGCGATCCGGAATGGTTACGCCTCGTGTCACAACAAGGTTATTATAATCTGTTTCATCTTGACGTGTTTGCACCAGTGCTTATTCCTTGATTTCACACAGCTGACATATTCCTATATAACTATAGCGTATCAGCTTAACAGTAAATTGACAGTATAGAACGTTTGAGCAAACTCAATAGAAGTACTCTAGAGCACTTGCACTTTTTGTTGTTAGAAATTGCGCAACAGCTAGAGCACACTGAAGCCTTCTTTAAAAAGCCTGATTTATTATTAGCCAACCGCATTTTGGCACGCGCAGGCTATGCTGAAAACCTACGTACTCGAGCCCGCCGTAGCTTATTAGGGCAATTGCAACGCAACCGCAAATCACCGCTGGAGTTTCGTCTACAAGCCGCCGAGCATCTGGTGGCAGAATTATTTCACTTTAGCCATCTGGGACGCCAGGCCATTGCCGATAGCGCCAGATTAGCGCCCGCTTTGCTGACCGAACTGCCGCACCCGGAGTGCGCGAAACTGATACAGCGCATGGGTTTATCACTGGCAAAAGTTGAAACCGCATTGGTTGACGCCAACTCACAGCTGGCGCTGGAAATAGACGAAGAACGCAAAAAGCTAAGTAAAAAGCTCACCAAATTACTCAATAAAACCGTATTAGAGCTGGGTGCTCATCAGCGCCTGCGAGATGCTGCTGACACCCTATTCCCCATTTATGCCTTGCGTCAGATGATTGATTTACTGGGTGGTATCGCTGAGTCTGTCTTATCCGCCAATCTGGGCCAGCGCATGAACCTGAGTCGTTACCAATCCCTCTCAGACATAGCTGTCGACGTCGCCACGGAACCGGAACATCTTGAACTTAATACCATTGCTGAAACCCGCTCAGGTAGTGCTATTGCTGCTGTTTCCCGCAAAAGTGAAGGAACCGCGAATACGCTTGCAATATTCAAAGAAGGCGATAAGAGTAAGGTCAAAGAAGAAAAACAAAGCGTGAACAGTTGGCATGACATTTATCCGGGTCTCGCACCGAAAATTCTGTCCTACCACAAGCGCGGCGATACTGCCTCTATCTTGATTGAGCATCTACCTGGCGTCACCTTTGAGCGTATCCTCACCGAGCAGATTGGACTGGCACAAACAGCACTAAAAAGTCTATTAAAAACTCTGCAAAACATCTGGCGTGAGACGCGTTCAGAGCAGCCTGCCTTTGCCAAACACATGGCACAATTGGAAAGTCGACTACCCGCGGTATTTCAGGTACATCCAGAATTTGACATTCAAAAACAAAACTTATGTGGTGAGCAAAATCACTCCCTGGCACACTTAATGAGTAAAGCGGCAGAGTTGGAAAAGCAGGTATCAGCGCCTTTTTCGGTGTACATCCACGGTGACTTCAACCTCGACAATATCATCTTCGATCCGGTGGAAAAACGTATCAATTTTATAGATTTACATCGCTCCCGGTACATGGACTATGTGCAAGATGTGGCAGTTTTTATGGTGTCTATCTATCGCTTGCGAATTTTAGAAACCCAACAACGCAGTGCCATGCTGGCTATTGCTAAACAATTCCTCATGTCTGTAAGGCGTTTCGCCAAAAAAGAACAAGACGACAGCTTCGAAATTCGCTTAACGCTGGGTTTGATTCGCTCTTTTATTACTTCCACCCGATTTATTCTGGATCCCACCCTCTCGAGACGCATGTTTTTAAGAGCCCAGTATATGCTCAATCACATTACTAATTTGAAATCTGATAAACTCAGCCGTTATCGTTTACCGCTCGAGGAGCTGTTTTATGAATAAACGCATTGCTGTAGTCGGTATCCCCGGTAAATGGTCTACCGAAGTGCTGGCAGACCGCATCGAAGCAAAAACTGGTTTCAGACTGGTCATCCCCATGCAAGACGTTTATCTGGATAGCGCCAGCAATGCTTTGTGTTATCGAGATATCAATTTGTGTCAGTTAGACGCCATAGTTGTAAAAAAAATCACCCAGGACTACGACCGACACATGTGGGATCGCATCGAACTGTTGCGCTATGCAGAGATGGCAGGAGTCAGGGTTTTCAGTTCCTGCCAGGCGATATTGCAGCTGGTGAATAGGTTGGGATGCAGTGTGACTCTTGCCAGTAAACAGTTACCCTTACCCGAAACTTGCATCACCGAGAACATTGAAGAGGCGGAACAAGCGGTACAGCGATTTGGTGCAGCCGTACTTAAACCCATGTTCTCCACTAAAGCTCGTGGCATGACATTGGTAAACGCGAGAGATGAAGACTTAGCACAGCAATTACGGACATTTAAGCAAAACAATCCCATGCTCTATATTCAGAAAAAAGCCAGCTTACAAGGTTGGGATTTGGGCATGGTTTTTGTTGGTGGAGTATATCTTTGTACCTATGCCCGCGTGGCACAAAATGACTCCTGGAATACCACCATTAATAGTGGCGGAAAATATCAGGCTTACCAGCCTGATGAAGCGTTGATTGAATTGGGACAAAAAGCACAAGCACCGTTTGCACTGGATTTTACCACCGTGGATATTGCCCTTACCGACGACGGCCCGATTATTTTTGAAGTTTCTGCCTTTGGCGGTTTCAAAGGCGCGTTGGACGGCTGTCAGATTGATGCCGCAGAAGCCTATTGCCAGCACATTTTAAAGACGTTACAGAGGGATAATCATGCATAGTGGATTTGACACTTTTGCTCTCACCCCAAAAGATTTTAACCACACGCTTTCGTTGTCTTTTGACGATGCAGTTTATCGCCTGCAAAGCAATTCCCAACCATTACTCAAGGCTTTAGCCACGTACTTCAATGGTTACGAGAGTCAACAGAAAGCCGCTGATTGCACTATCTACCTTTATCAAGGTGACACTCAGAATAATAATATCCATTGGCAAGATTGGCCCAGAGAAGCGGGCAAAACCCGACAAAAAGAACAATACTACGACGCTGAAGATGGTCGTTGGGTGCACAAAATTAAAACCGGCATGTTGCTGTTTCAACACTTGTCAGCGCCACTGGCCATCGGTCCGTGCGAGAGTTATCTCAGTCAGACAGTGAACTTCATCATCAATCAGCACATCAATGCCCTGCAGCAAAACGGCGGGTTGATATGCCATGCCGCCTGCCTGCAGGTCGCCAAACAAGGCGTTGCGATTGCGGCAATGTCTGGAGGCGGAAAGTCCACTACCATGTTGAAGCTGTTGGATTTACCGAAGAGCCAATTCATTTCCAATGATCGCTTATTTTTATTTGCTGATGATGCGGGTGTAACAGCAAAAGGCGTAGCAAAACAGCCCAGAGTGAATCCCGGCACCCTGCTCAACAATCCCAAGCTCATCAACATACTCAGTGCCGGACGACAACAAGAGCTTCGCGCTTTGTCGAAAGCTGAGCTTTGGCAACTAGAAGAAAAGTACGATGTGATGGTAGAACAGATTTACGGTTCAGAGGCACTGGGACACAGTGCACCACTAAATCATGTAGTACTCCTGAATTGGCAACCGGGTAACAAAGACCCCGTTTCGGTTAACTCGGTATCACTGGACCAAAAGCCGTCGCTGATAAAAGCGATAGCTAAGTCGCCCGGCTCCTTTTATCAAGACGTCAATGGCAAGTTTTTAGCATCAGCGCTGATACCCGATGACAACCAATATCAGGATGCACTGAGAAAGGTCAAGGTTTGGGAAGTCACTGGCGGTGCAGACTTTGAGCAACTCAGCCTGTTACTGCAAGAGAAGCTAGGCTTGTTATGAATACCTCTCATACTCTGGTGGCACTGATTCGTCATGGCGCCTATCAGCAAAAGCCAAATACCCCCAGTGCATTACAGCCATTTCCGCTCACCCAAGACGGTGAAGCTGGGGTACGACAACAAGCCCGGTTATTTGCCGAGCTACTGGTAAAGAACAACTGGCAATTGGCAGCCGAGGTACACTCATCTCCGCTGTTGCGCGCCTGGCAAACAGCGCAACTGTACATTGAAGAGTTAGCGGACTTTTTTATATCCGAGCCAATACACCTACAGTTCCCGGAACTGGTGGAGCGCTCCGTGGGCAACGTCGCCAATCTCAGCACATCGGAAATAGAAAACCTGCTGACGTTGGATCCGCGCTTTGAGCCTGCGCCAATGGGCTGGAAGTCTGACAGTCACTACTGTCTGCCGTTTATGGGTGCCGAATCTCTGATGGATGCCGGAAAACGCGTAGCCGCGCATATCGAGCAATATGCGCAACCATTTCATAAACCAAGGGTACAGTTGCTTGTGGGTCACGGTGCCGCCATTCGTCATGCTGCATGTCATTTAAATGTCATGCAGTTTTGCGATATTAAGCGGTTGAGTATGCATCATGCCCACCCGGTGATCATCAGTAAGGAAAATACAATGTGGCGACACATTGCAGGCGAATGGAAAATACGTCCAGTGGGGAGTGAAGCCAAAGACTAAAACTAATTCAGGGTTATTCCCAAAAAAGAGACACTCTATGATGTTAGCCAATGCCCAAACAACAGCGACCGAAACATTCCCCATCGATTTGGCAGGCTATACCACCATAGGTCAGCAATGGCAGACCTTCCGTCGAGTGGCCAATGATGAACAGCCAATTGCCGATATACCAGAGCAATCGCCCCGCTCTCTTACCACATCCCACTGGCGCTGGCCTGACAAAACCATTGTTTTTATCTCCGATCCCCATGCTGATGCGGAAGCCTTTATAGCGTCTCTAATAGCATCAGGTGGTGTAACACGCACCAGAAAAGGAAAATTGAAGCTCACCCAATTGGGCAAAAAGGCCACCTTTGTCATAGGCGGCGATTGTCTGGATAAAGGCCCAAGTAACCTCGAACTCCTGGAGGCTTTAAAGGCTTTTATCGCCACCGGTGCTAGTGTAAAACTGTTAGCAGGCAATCACGATTTACGTTTGCTAACAGGGTTATCTTCTATTAGCCGCAACAAGCACGTTAGCCATGAGCACATGTTTGTGCGCATGGGAAAAAAGGTCATTCCCTTGTTTAAAGAAGTGTTTGACCGCTATCTGGCAAATTCCAATTGGCAAGCAAAAACACCTGATAGTGAGACCTGCAGACAATTCTTGTTTCCTCGAGACAGCTGGTTTAGTGAGTTTCCGGTTTTTGCCCGCCCCCACCTCAGCGAAAAGGCCATAGCCAAAGAAATTAAACGCCTGCAGAAAAAAGCCAGCCACTTTGAACAAGACTGTGCCGAACATGGCCTCGATATTCGCATGGTTTATGCTGCTGCGCAGCAATGTCAAAAGCTATTTTTCAGCAAAAAAGGGAAATTTAATTGGTTCTTTTCTAAGATGCAGTTGGCATATAAGAAAGGCAGTTTTCTGTTTGTGCATGCCGGACTGGATGACGATGTGAGTGAGCAAATCAAAAAACACGGTATCGGCGAATTGAACAAGCGTTTCAAGCAAACCCTAAGGAAAGATTTGTTTGCCTTCTATTTCAGCTCATTAGCCACGCCATTTCGCACCAAATACCGCGATTCCGACCCGGTTTTCACCAGTAAAGGGGTAGATGCAGTGCAACACAAAGGTATTCACTGTATTGTGCACGGTCATGTTAACCATGCTGATGGTCAGCAGATTTCATTGCAAAAAGGCTTGTTACATGTAGAAGGAGATATTACGCTGGATCGCAATTCTCGTCGTAAAGAAGGGCTAACAGGTATTGGTTTTGGTGCCACATTAATACACCCCAAACAAATGATTATCGGTATCAGTTCCGACCATCCGGTAGCCAAAGTACTTTCTCCGAAATGGCATAACCTCTGGTCTGAGTCCTAAGCCACAAATTCACTAAACAGGAAGTCTTATGGAACACAAAAGCGAATTCAGACACGAATCTCTGCAAGATGGAAAATCCATACAAAAACTGTTGGAAGCGATTTCCAAAGGTTTGGGCAAAGGCAAACTTGAATTTAGTGACGAAGAAGGAAAACTGGAGCTCACCCCAAAGGGCTTGCTGGACCTCAAAGTGACCGTTAAAGAAGACGAAACCCGGCACAAGCTCGACATCCGCGTAAGTTGGAATAAGCAAAATCAAAACCTTTCTGAGCGTATCCTGAAAGTTAAATAGTCACTGGAAATCAGAAGTATTTTACTGGTTGTAAAACTTAACGCGCCGCAATTTGATTTGGGATAATACCGATACGTTGCTAGTATGTAGACTATGCGAAAAATGATTCCCAACAATATCAAACAAGGAAATACTAGCAAGGTAGTGTAACTTTGCTATGGTCATTAGATGCCCGCGACAACACCACTTTCAAAACAAGACATCAATGTAAAGTTTACCCTGTTAACGGTACTCTCTGCCGTCGTATTGATTTTGGCCTTGATACTCTTTGAAGCTATTAGCAACGAACGTCACCATCAAAACCAAGTGGCCGCAGTAACCTCCGAATTAACCGAATTACGTGCCAGTCTCGAATACACTATAAACCGCAACATCAATCTCACTCGAGGCTTAGCCACCTATATATCCATCAACCCTGACCTGCAACAAGAAGAATTTTCTCGCTTCGCGGCCCCATTATTAGCCAGTGAAAATCAGGTTAGAAACATCGGTGCCGCAAAAAATCTCGTTGTCACCCACATGTACCCGCTGATAGAAAATGAAAAAATCATCGGACTGGATTACCGAGAAATACCTGAACAAATCGAGGCGGCCAATAAAGCCATGCAACTGAACAAAACCATAATGGCTGGTCCACTCAAGCTGGTGCAAGGAGATATTGGCTTGATTGCTCGAACCCCTATCCAAAACGCCCAAAACGGAAAAAGTTGGGGGCTGTTATCTGTGGTGCTTGATTATCAAGCTATCCTGGATGCCAGCGGCGTAGCTCAGCAAAGTGCCTTAAATTTGGCTATTCGAGGTAAAGACAGCAAAGGCTCTGCTGGCGAGTTCTTCTTCGGTAAGAGTGAAATAGCACACCAGGATCCTGTTACCCAATTGATTCAGTTTCCATATGGCAACTGGCAACTTTTGGCCACGCCAGCCAGAGGCTGGGATGAGCTGCATATCCATTTTCCTGTATGGCTCACTTCTCTCCTGTTATTTGGCTTATGGTTGTTAGTGTTAAGGCATCGCTATAAAAGCGAAATGCTGTACCTTAGCTCAGTCAATAACCTGGTAGAATCGGAGAAAAAATTTCGCAATATTTTCCATAACCACAACGCGGTTATGCTGCTAATAGACAAGGACAGCGGTAAGATCGTGGACGCCAATGCCGCCGCCCTGGATTTTTACGGATACAGCCATAGCGAACTGGTGAGTAAACGGATTCAGGAAATTAATACCATGTCGGAGCAGGAAGTTGCCGCGGAGATGGAAAAAGCGGGCCTGTTAAATCAAAACTATTTCACCTTTCAACATCGTCTGGCCAATGGCGAAATTCGCTATGTAGAAGTGCATTCTACCCCCATCATATCGGATGAAAAGCGAATGCTCTTTTCCATTATCCACGACATTACTGCGCGAGTTGAAAACGAGCAAAAACTCAAACTGGATGCCAAAGTATTTGAGCATTCCCAAGAAGGCGTATTGGTGACAGACGCTCAAAATCGCATTATTACCGTCAATCGAGCCTTTACTGAAATCACTGGCTATCATCAGGAAGACGTCGCTGGTGACAATCCCGCCATCTTGCAATCTGGCCGGCATGACTCACAGTTTTACGAGGATATGTATAAGGATATTGTGCGCCAGGGTTATTGGAAAGGCGAAATCTGGAATCGCAAAAAAGATGGCACCATATATCCACAACTCCTCTCCATCAGCAAGGTGGAAAATGATGCCAATCAGCTCACCCATTATGTGGCCGTGTTTTCAGACATCACCCGATTGAAGCAGTCTGAAGAGCGCATGGAACAGCTGGCGCATTACGATGCCTTGACGGGCTTGCCGAACCGCCTGCTGTTAAAATCACGTATTGAACACGCCATTGAGCGCGCCAAGAGAAACTCAGACGAAAAAGTGGCCGTCTTATTTTTAGATTTGGATCATTTTAAAGTGGTAAATGACAGTTTGGGTCACATGGTGGGTGATGAGCTCTTGCGCCAGGTAGCGACACGCCTGAGAGCATCGCTGCGAGAAGAAGATACGATCGCGCGCTTAGGGGGAGATGAATTCGTTATTTTACTGGAAGGCATAACGGAATTACGAGACCTCAATGCAATAGCGCAAAACATAATCGAAGAAGTAAAAACACCGTATTTGTTGAATGATTGCCACGAAACATCTGTAGGCACCAGTATAGGTATCGCCGTCTATCCAGACGATAGTAGCGACATAGAGAAACTATTTACCTATGCCGATTCAGCCATGTATAAAGCGAAACAGAATGGGCGCAATACCTATGCCTTCTACACGGAATCCATAACACAGCAGGCCGACCAACGCTTCCGACTGAGTAACCAACTCTCTAAAGCTATTGAACGTGATGAATTGGAGCTGTTTTACCAACCGCAGGTAGACATGACCAGCAAACGCATTATTGGTGCTGAGGCATTGATCCGCTGGAACCATCCAGACGATGGCTTGCTCACACCTTGGGCGTTTATTGGTATTGCAGAAGAAACCGGCATTATTCACGAAATATCCAAGTGGGTAATTAAACAAGGCTGTCAGCAACTGAAAACATGGCAAGAGGCCGGCCACCTGCTAACCTTGTCCATTAATATTTCTCCGCGAGACTTCCGCTACGATGATTTTTACGATCAAGTGGCTAAAAACATACAAAGCAGTGGCATCAAAGCCAGTGGACTGGAGCTGGAATTAACCGAAAATGGCTTAATGGAAACCTCTGGCAATATCAGAGAGCTGCTGCAACAACTTAAATCCCTTGGTATTTCTTTGGCGGTGGACGACTTCGGTACTGGTCACTCCTCAATCGCCTATCTCAAGCACTTTCCGGTGGACAAATTAAAAATTGACCGCAGTTTTGTGAAAGATATTGACGTTGATCCCGCCGATAAAATGATCACTGAAACCATTATTGATATGGCCCGCAACTTCAACCTCAAAGTTGTTGCTGAGGGCGTTGAAACCCTTCCCCAGCACGACTTATTACTGGAACTGGAATGCGACATAGCGCAGGGCTATTTGTATAGTAAACCCGTGCCTTTAAATGAGTTCGAAAAACTATTAGTAAAAAATAGTTTGGCATAATTCCGCAGTTAAGACGTCTTCTCACTATATCGTGATAACTGGTACACAATATTAAGCCCTAAAATGGCAAATACATCTGTTATCACCCACAATCGTTGCATAATGAACAGTAAGTGTTGTGAAGCCAGGAACCCATATCAAAATAATGTCTTCCATTGAGACAATATTTGAAGCGCACAGAGAAAGCTTAGCCAGCTTTATTGCCAAGCGGATCGGTTCGCCAGCCAGTACCGACGATATCATGCAGGACCTGTATATCAAACTGCAAACAATCGACAGCGCCACTATTAAGTACCCTAAGGCCTACCTATTTCGCATGGCCAACAACCTGATCATCGATGAGCAACGCAAACAAAATCGCTATGTACCGGAAGAAGAAGCGCCACAGCCAGATTCGCAGCAAGGGCCTGAGCAAATCATGCAACATCGTCAAAAGCTTGAGGTGATAAAAGACGCGCTGCAGGAGCTGCCAGAGAAGACTCAAGATGTTTTCTACCTGCAAAAACTCGGCGATATTGATAAAAATCAGGTGGCCAGCCAACTGGACATCAGTGTTAATATGGTGGAAAAACACTTGCGTAAAGCGTTGAATTTTTGCCAGTCAAAACTCAAAAAATATGAAGATGCATTACTCAAACCAGAGCAAAGTACGTCTAAGTACAATATAAGCCGAAAACAAGCGCCAAAATGAACTCGCTCCAGCAACAAGATATTGAACAACAAGCCCGTGACTGGCTGGTGAAACTGGAATCTTCTGAGCTTAGTGCCGAACAAGAGGACTTGTTTATTGCCTGGCTAGGAGAAAGTGAAGCCCATGGCATTGCCTTTCAGCAGGCTGAGCAAACCTGGCAATTGATGCACGAAGCAAAAAAGTCTGTCACCACTGAGACACAAGGAGGAGAGATCGTCTCCCTGGAAACGGTACGGGGACGAGCAACAGCGCAAGAGCAAGGCACAAGGGATCAGTCCGGCAAAGGGTTTTCTCGCCTGGTGATGTCGTTAGCTGCTACCTGGGTGCTGAGTTTCCTGGCATTATTTTGGGGACAAGAAGCCTGGTGGACGTTCACCGCGGATCACTTCACAGCAACGGGGCAAACGCGGCAACACACACTTCCTGATGGCTCAGTTATTACCCTCAACACCCACTCTGCCATTGTGTTGCATTTCTCAGAGAATGAACGCCTTGTGGAACTACTGTCCGGTGAAATTTATGTTGATGTCTATACCGATAAAACACGACCATTCGTGGTGGAAGCCGGAGTCATGCGAGTCACAGCATTAGGCACAGAGTTTAACGTTAAAAAGAATGGCGGTAGCACACCGACGGTGTTGGTGACTGAGCACAAAGTTAAAGTTGAAAACACTCAAACGGACGCGGCAGAACTTGTATTGCAAGAAGGCCAGCAAGTTAAACTGGAAACCCAATACAACCGCTTCAGTAACGTCCAGAATATCGATATCCAACAAACACAGGGTTGGTTACAAAAAAAACTCGTCTTCGAAAACGAACTATTTGGCAACGTTGTTAAGGAATTAAGGCGCTATACTAAAAAACAGATAATTATTCGCAATAGCAATATCGAGCAATTACGGGTCACCGGAGTTGTACAATTAGATGATCCCGTTGCTGCACTGCGAGCACTTACAGAGCAGCTAAACCTGAGCTTCAATACGGCTACACCCTATGTGATTTTGATTGATAAAGGTTAATTAATTTGCCTGTCATATCCCGATATTTGTTACCCGCGTTTGTACTGTTACTGGGCAGCCTCTTCGCTTCTGCTC
This sequence comes from Planctobacterium sp. AWM4_229, assembly GCF_056160305.1. Classification (NCBI taxonomy): domain Bacteria; kingdom Pseudomonadati; phylum Pseudomonadota; class Gammaproteobacteria; order Alteromonadales; family Alteromonadaceae; genus Planctobacterium; species Planctobacterium sp. AWM4_229. The sequence goes on from NZ_JBSWWX010000002.1 coordinate 467,875, forward strand.
ACAGTGCCCGGCTTAGTCATTTTAATATTCCCGCCCAACCATTAAGCAAAGCTCTGCTGGAGCTGGCAGTGCAAGAAAATCTTACTCTGGTATACGTCGCACAACTCACCAATGATATTCAGGCCAACGCCGTCCGAGGTGAAATGAACATTAAACAAGCATTGCGTACCTTATTAAAAAATACCGGGCTGAGTGCCACCGTAAGTAATAGCCGAATGATAAAAATCAGTCGAACCCAGCCACCCATTCAGGACTTCAAGATCCGCAAATACCAGGCTAAACCAGCTGTCAAGAAGGTGCAGCAAGCAGCAGAACAAACAACTCAAGAAGTAGAAATCGAAGCCATCCAGGTGGTAGCTAAAATCATTTCACCTTACAACCTGGAGGCGACCGTTTCCAGTACCAAAACCCAGCGGGATTTTTTAACCACACCACAGATAGTTAACGCCGTTACTGAGTCGTTAAGTCAAGACGTGGGCGCCCGTAGTTACACCGAAAGTAGCTTACTGGCTTCTTCAGTTAATTTTCTGGAGCGCAGTACCGGTGTGGTGGAAGAACTCAGACTAAGGGGGTTTGCCTACCCGTCTCTAAAAATCAACGGTGTGGGCGCACATGCTTATATCTCACCTGTTGATATCGCCTTTATTCGGGATATCGAAATTGCCAAAGGTCCGGGTTCGGTATTATTTGGGCGCATGGAACCGGGCGGTATTATCAATATGATGCTCAAATCCCCGCAAAACAGCCGCAATAGTATTCAACTTCAGGGGGCTTCTGATGATTATCAGCGCCTTGAACTGGATCTGTCCTGGAGCGATGACAACGCCACCTCAGTTCGCGGCATCGCTTATAAACAGCAGCACGGTAGCGAATCTGAACTGGACCAGGATGATGGTGAAGGTGTCATGCTCGCCCTTGCACACCATTTACCAAATGACAGTGAGCTGAACTTGCATTATCGCTTCGAAAGCAGCGACGCCCTGCAACGCTTTGGCAGCCCGATTGATGGCTTCAACAACGCAGTGGAAGTGTTTATCAACGAAGAAGACGATATTGAATTCGTCCCCACCCGAGAAACCGATCTGCGCTCCGGCTTAAAAGAACAGCGCCATAGCCTGTATTTCAGTATCAACGATTGGTTACTGGGAGACTGGTCAGCAGATTTGTATCTACAATACGATCAATATTCAGCAGACAGCACTCTGAATTATCCGGTTATTGAAGACTTCGAACTAGAGATAGACGGTGAGTTATTTTCAGATGATGAACTCACCTCAGCCTTGTTGGATGATGATGAATTCCTTGAAGAAGTATTAGAAGGATTGGAATTAGTCACCTTAGAAGAGTCCAATTTTGGTTTTGAGTCAGATGATTTTCGCTTTGATACACGCTTTCTGAGCTCTGAATTAACGCTATATAATAGCCGACAACTCCACCAGTCTCTATTGCCCACAGGAACACAATTCGAACAACTCTATGGGCTAAACATTAACTATTCAGAACCCGAAACGCTGATATGGCAAACCCACGACATTCGATCTAATTTCGTGCCAGTGGAACAGGCTGAAGCCCTATTCAATAGTGAAGCGGCCAGTAATGATGTGCAAGATCTTAACACCGGACTATTTGCGCAATGGGCGATAAACTGGCAAGACTTCACATTATTTGCTGGATCTCGGCTAGATTATTTACGCTTTTCTGCGAATCGCGAGGGTTATCAGTCTGAGGAGGATTTTTTTGAATCTTCACATCGCCTTGGCGGGGTTTATCAACTGTCCCAAAACAGCAGTATTTTTGTTAACTACAGTGAATCCTTTACACCTCAGTTTTCACTGGCCGAGATCCCAATAGATGGCCTACCAGAAATACCAGAGGAGCTGGATGACGAGGAAGAAGAATCGGAGGAATTTGAAGACTTATATACTGAAGTTATCGCGTTTAACAAGCCTGCTCAATCGCGACAGTATGAAATTGGCTTTAAAAAACAGTTTGCTTCTGGTCGCCTGCAAAGTAGTTGTGCCCTGTTCAACATTGAAAAACGCCATATCATTTCCGACATTTATGCACAGCGCAGCCGTGGCCTGGAATGTGATCTGAGCGGAAGCCTCAATCGCACCTGGCATATAACCCTGGCGGCGAGTCTGTTGGATGCAGAGATCACCTCTGCTGAATCTGATGAGTTACTCAACAAACAGCCACGTATGACGCCTGAAAGGAACTTTCGCATCTGGGTTACAAAAAACCTTCCCCAATGGCGAGCACTCGACAGTCGCTTGGGATTCGGCCTGATTCACGTTGGTGAACGCTTTATTGACTCTAGCAACGAAGAGCGGTTAGATGCCTACACCACGGCGGATTTCGGTTGGTTTGCCAGTTATCAAAACCGTTTAAAACTCTCCCTTTTATTGAGAAATGCCTTCGATAAGCGTTACATCGAAGGTGCGTTTAATGCCTCCCCAGCCTGGACCTCACAGGGCCAGCAGCGCACCATGGAAATGCGACTCGCCTGGCTTTTCTAAAAAAGTTCAACTTTTCACTCCTCAAATTAGCCCGTTCTGCGTCATAGAAATTAAAGGGCTGCTGAAAAGCGCTGCAGTAGCACCTTAATCGTTGTTGCAGTTGGCTCAAGAACAATACCAAAGCCAAGGCATCACAATCACTCAACCAATTGCAGTACGAGGTACAACGTGAAACGCAAACCAGCAATAATCCACTTATGCAAATTGAGATGGCGAAGCTTAATGCTGTCTTTTTTCTATACGTTTTTAACCCTGATGGCCGCCAATTCAATGGCCGAGGATATGCAAAAAACCGGCGACAAACCCGCTACCGAATTAAGCCAAAAAGCGACTTTTTATCTCTCCCGAATTTCCTCAGAAGCGGCAGAGAACAATGAATTTGAGTGCGATGGGGATGAGCTCTGCGAGGCCATTATGGCGCTTTGTGAAGATCGCCAACTATGCCGAATATTACTGCAAATTTGTACTCAACATCCTGATTTGTGTGAGGAGATAATCTTCGAGCCAGAATGTGATGAGGAAGAATGTGAAGAGTTTCCTGAGTGCGACGAGAACGAAGAAGAGTGCGACGACGTTCCGGAGTGCGATGAGAACGAAGAAGAGTGCGAAGAGTTTCCCGAGTGCAACGAAAACGAAGAAGAGTGCGACGATTTTCCTGAGTGCGATGGGAGCGAAGAAGAGTGCGATGAGTTTCCCGAGTGCGACGAGAACGAAGAAGACTGCGATGAGTTTCCCGAGTGCGACGAGAACGAAGAAGAGTGCGATGAGTTTCCCGAGTGCAACGAGAACGAAGAAGAGTGCGATGAGTTTCCCGAGTGCGACGAGAACGAAGAAGAGTGCGACAACTTTCCTGAGTGCGACGAAAATCAGGAAGAATGTGAAGAACTTCCCGAGTGCACGGAAAACGAGGAAGAATGTGAAGAACTTCCTGAGTGCAATGAAAACGAGGAAGAATGTGAAGAACTTCCTGAGTGCGATGAAAACGAAGAAGAGTGTGAAGACAATGTCGTAGAGCAGCCATCGGGCTATAACAACCCCAATCCGGCCCCGGATCTCACGGTAATGACCGTGACTACCGAAGCAGCAAGAGACGCTTCACGCTTTTTAGCTCAAGCGAGTTTGGGAGCGAACTATGCCACCATCACACAAGTGGCAGCAATGGGACCAGAGGTATGGTTGGAAGAGCAGTTTACCCAACCTGTGGGTCATACCCGACCTTTTGCCGAGTTTCTGATGAATCGCGTGGAACAGTTTTATGAAGAGAACGAAGGACTTTCCGATGAAGAGTTCGAGATCATTTATGAGCAACTTGGCGATCCAGAGCGCTATTGGGTTGATGGGTGGTGGACATCAGTGATGACCTCACCGGATTTGGTCAGACAACGGGTAGCCCTGGCTCTGTCTGAAATCTTCGTAATCTCAGCCAATGTGGATGAATTAGGCACCAACAATTTCGCCATGGCAGGATATTACGACACTCTGTTGGACAACAGCTTTGGCAACTTCCGGGAGCTGTTGCGGGCAGTTTCTCTGAGTCCAGCCATGGGTATCTATTTAAGCCATATTCACAATGCTAAAACGGATACTCAGCGCGGCACCTTCCCCGACGAAAACTATGCACGGGAAGTAATGCAACTATTCAGCATAGGCTTGTTTGAACTTAATGCCGATGGCAGCCGAAAACTGGATGCCCAAGGCAATCCCATTCCCACCTACGATCAAGAGGATATTCGGGAATTTGCCAAAATATTTACGGGGTTGAGCTGGAATATCCCCGGAGAGAGTGGCTTCGGCGTGATGGATATCTATGAACTGGAGTCTGAATCGGCCCCCTTCTTATCCCCCATGAAGATGTATGAAAGTCATCATGAACCGGGCAGCAAAACCCTGTTAAATGGTCAGGTTGTCCCTGCAGGCCAAACGGGCATGCAGGATATCGAAGCGGCCATCGACAACCTATTCAATCATCCCAATGTCGGCCCCTTTATCGCTAAACAGCTGATTCAGCGCTTAGTGAAATCCAATCCTGGTCCGGAATACATCGCCAGAGTGAGTGCCGCTTTCAATGGCGAGACCGGAGCGGCTCGAGGAGACATGAAAGCCTTAATAAGAGCGATTCTGTTGGATCCCGAAGCACGCAATACTCAGCAACAAACCAGCGCCACTGATGGTCGACTGAGAGAGCCTTTCGTGCGGGTGGTGAATTTAATGCGAGCTTTCAATGCCACCAGTAGCGACAACACCTTTAGTGATGATGGCTATGAAATGACAGCGCAGATCCGACAGTACGTTTTATCCGCGCCAAGCGTATTTAATTTCTTCCAACCTGGCTACGCACCCAATGGTGAAATCAAAGACGCCGGTCTTGTGGCACCAGAATTTCAGATCACTAATGCTTCCACCATTATGGAAATTAAAAATCTGATTTATTACTCATTGCAAACAGGACAGGTATTAGCACAGTCCGGTCAACTACCCACTGAAAAACTGGATTTTAGCGCTGAATTGCAACTCGCCGATGATAGCGATGCCCTGCTGGACCATCTGGATACCTTGATGACTTATGGCACCTTAACCGCTGAAACCCGCGCAGCAGTTAAAACCGCGGTGGATGCCCTGTCAGACAGTCGAGAACGCGTTGCCATGGCGGTATACCTGATCGCCATTTCACCGGATTTCGCCATCGCGATTTAATTAATGAAGCAGTGCCATCATTTTCGGTGGTGCTGCATAGCTAAGGATTAATAACCATGAAAAAGTTCAAACTATCCAGACGTCAATTCTTACACCAATCTGGCCGAGCAGGAATAAGTGCTGCCACCTTAGTGGGTGCGGCGCAATTGGGAGCCATTACCAAAGCCAGTGCACAGAGCAATGATTACAAGGCTATGGTGTGTGTCTTATTGGCCGGCGGAGCCGACTCCTTTAATATGTTGGTACCCACTGACAACACTTACTATCAACAATACCAAACCACACGCACTGACCTGGCCCTACCGCAAAACCAACTGTTAGCGCTAAATAACAGTGATAACAATGGCCGTACCTTGGGCTTGCATCCAGCATTAAGTGGCCTGCAGAACCTCTACAATTCAGGCAAGCTAGCCTTTTTGAGCAATGTTGGCACCTTGGTGGAACCCACCAGCACAACAGCACTGAGCAATGGCACCGCGAAGCTGCCACTGGGGTTATACTCTCACTCGGATCAAATCAGCCAATGGCAAACCGCTATTCCGGACGCGCGCAGCGCCACCGGCTGGGGTGGTCGTATCGCAGATATTCTGGGCAGTCAAAACAGCAACCAGCGCATATCAATGAGTATCTCCACGTCCGGTGCCAACGAATTTCAGGCAGGTCGGGTAACGGATTATTACAGCGTTGGCAATGCAGATATGCCCACGGCCCAACTGGTGGGCTATGGCGAGCAATCAGCAGAGGTTGATCCACTGCGAACCCAGGCCATTGATGAGATTTTTGCCAACAGCTACGACAATGTCTTTCGCCGCGCTTACCGCAATTTGTTCAGCAACTCATTGTCGGCAAATGCCGAATTCTCATCAGCCCTGGGGGCCACAAATAGTTTCACCACCCAATTTGCACAAGATGAGTTTTCATCGCAAATGCAAATGGTGGCCAAAACCATCGCCGCAAGAGAAACGCTGGGTATGCAACGGCAGACCTTTTTTGTCACGTTGGGGGGCTGGGATCATCACGACGAACTCACCAGCTCTTTGCAAGTGCTGCTCACCATGCTTGATGCTGGCCTGAGTTCATTTCAATCAGCCATTGATGAAATGGGGCTGGGACAACAAGTCACCACCTTTACCACCTCTGATTTTGCCCGCACCTTATCCTCCAATGGTCGAGGTTCAGATCACGGCTGGGGAGGCAATGCCTTGATTATGGGTGGAGCTGTTAACGGTGGAACCATTTACGGCACCTATCCCAGCCTGGCACTGAATAATCCGCTAGATACCGGACGTGGTGTTTTAATGCCCACAACGTCACTTGACGAATACTTTGCAGAACTGGCTTTGTGGTTTGGTGTTACACCCAGCGTTTTAGCTGAAGTACTGCCTAATATAAGCCGCTTTTACAATCCATCCGGTACCGATAAACCTCTGGGTTTTATGGCTTAGCATTCTATAGGGAGTCGCTAATAGCGCTCCCTTACTCCGTTCGAAACTGAATCAGGTCATTTTCAATGTTCAATGCTAATTTGCGATTGGAAATTCGTTCTGAATAGGCGCGCTCTGCTGTCAATGGCTGGCACAACAGGTCAATACTTAGCGATTCAAATCTCACACAATGTTGTTAGCTAATTTTTTAAAGGCCAGTATTGTGGAAATTATACTCTTTGCTATCCCATTTTTCTTTTTACTGATCGCCATCGAAATTTGGGTGGATCAGAAAAAAGGCACGCATTATTACCAGTTCAACGATGCCATCACTTCCTTGAACCTGGGGGTAATGAGCCGTTTAACTGGCATTTTTAAATTACTGCTGCCTTTTTCTGCTTATGTCTGGCTATATCAAAACCATGCCATCTGGCAGTGGCAATCGGATATCAATTTGTGGCTGGTTGCATTTGTACTTTATGATTTGGGTTACTATTGGGTGCATCGTATAAGTCATCGAATGCACCTGATGTGGGGCTCGCATGTTGTGCACCACTCCAGCGAAGAGTACAACCTAACGACCGCACTGAGACAAACAGGCAGCACTGCCGTTTTCGCCTGGCTGGTGTTTTTGCCTCTCGCGCTTGCAGGTATCCCGCCTGAGGTATTCCTTGCCTGTGCAGCGTTGAACTTAGTATATCAGTTTTGGGTGCACACCCGTCATATCGACAAGCTACCAAACTGGTTCGAAGCCATATTCGTTACCCCCAGCCACCACAGAGTGCACCATGCGCTTAATCGCGAATACATTGATAAAAACTACGCGGGAGTTTTTATTATTTGGGACAAAATATTCGGATCTTTTCAAGCGGAAAAAGCCGATGTTGACATTGTTTATGGCGTCAGTCAGCAACTCAACAGCTACAACCCTATCTGGGCCAATTTGCAAGTGTATCGCAATATTCTGCGGGACGCGTGGCACACCAAAAGTCCCTTAGACAAAATTAAAACTTTGCTTATGCCTCCGGGTTGGCGTGCAGAGGATATGAAAGTGCACTTTCCCGGAAAGTATGTCACCACCAAAACCATGCGTAAGTATCAAACCACACTATCCAATGCCATGGCAGTTTATATATTGGCGCAATTTGCCTTACTGGTGGCTGGGGTATTCGTATTCTTATTGCAAATTAACAACCAACCACTGTGGTGGAATGTGGCCATGAGTATTACCGGAATAGTGCACTGCTGGTTAATCAGTGGATTACAGGAAAACAAGCCCTGGACCAAGTGGACCGAACCGCTGCGCATTTTAGCAACGGCGACACTTATTGTTGTCCTGCAATCGGAAAGCAATCTGCTGCTCGGAGCAACGATTGTAATGATTAGCCTGGGCTTGATAATCTGGTTTAATCAACTAAACGCAAAGGCACAGGAGCCAAACGATACTCCCCCGGAGTCACTCCAAAGCGACGCTTGAAGGCACGTTGAAAAGCACTTTGCTCAGAATAACCCAGCGCTTGCGCAATATAGATGAGCTTGTGCTCGGTTTGCGTTAAATAGGATACCGCGAGACTCAAGCGAACGCTGTCCAGATATTGGGTTAAGCTGGTATCGAAGCGTTGAAATTGCCGTTGTAATTGCCGGGAGCTAATCCCCAAATGCAACGCAATTTCAGCTAAATCAGGTACGTGATCCGGCAACACCTCGATAATATACTGACGGATAATATCCAAAGAGGCATCGTTGCGCTTTTGGGCAAGGCGCTGCTCCGCATGACAACAGAGCACATTTAACACTTCAGTATTCGAAGTACGCAAGGGTAAGTTCAGCAGGTCGGCTTTGAGTTTGACCCCGTTAAATTCACCGTCAAATATCACCGGGCAACGAAAAAAGTCTTCGTATTGCGCCACAGAGTCCGGCGCCCTATGGGCAAAATGCACACTTATCGGTGCCTCACTGGAATTAGTGTGCTGAAAAGCAAACGCCAACCAGGCAGTGATCACCTGCTCTACACTGTGAGCACTGGAACAACACTCCGACAACCAGCGCATAGTAACCGTTTGTTGATCCGACTCGTGATATGCTAGCCCCGAATTGCCCAATAAACACTGATAGCGCTTTTGCAGTGCCAACGCCTGTTTAACATCCGGCGCCGCAGCCACGATAAAACCCAGTATTCCCCAAACACTTAACTCAAACGCCTTGCCAAATTGAAATCCGATATTGTCGATACCGGCTTCTTTTGCCCCATAGGCCAATAACGCTTCGTAATGTTCGGCAGCTATTGCGTATTCGGGATCATTGAGCTGTGCTTCGCTGACCTTTATCAACGAACACAGCTTTTCCCGCGCTAAACCACAGCCGTTCAGGTAGTTCACCAGAGAACGTACGGTATAGGAGGGTAGCGAAGCTGAGAGCATAGTGCCGAATGCCTTATTTTTGCGCTTCAGTAAATTCGTCGAAGGCTTTCAGCGCATCAGCGGCATACATTAGTGAAGGACCGCCTCCCATGTATACTGACATACCACATACCTCTTCAATTTCCTCTCGCGTAGCTCCCAAATTCACCAAGGCTTTAGCATGAAAACCAATACAGCCGTCACATCGCACCGCCACACCAATCGCCAGTGCAATTAGCTCTTTAGTTTTTTTATCCAATGCGCCATCAGCTAAGGCCGCTTTTGCCATGGCAGAAAAGCCCTGCATAACATCAGGCACACCTTTGCGCACTTGAGGCAGGTATTCGTTAAGATCATCGGTAATATCTAGATAGGACTTTTTCATAGTGTTTTACCCTAGGAAATAAAACACTATTTTGTGCTGGGATGAAAAAGAAAGCCAGTGTAGATTTCAGACTCAATATCACTGGCTTTGAGTTGTTATTTAACAATCATGCTGAAGTGGTATTAGTGTCTATTGAACCGGTACGAACAGCGCCAACACGAGCTTCTATTTCACGCTTTAATCCGTGAAATAAGCCCAGAAAGAACAAAACTTCCGCCAGGACAAACAGTGGCCCAATGAGCAAGCCAACCAAATCGTCTACAAAGGCGGGCTTTTTACCTTCGTAATAGTGTCCGATAAATTGCACGATCCAACCACCTACAAATAACCCCACTCCAGTCACTAACCAAACAGTTGTGCTTGCAGCAGCGATGCTCATGGCAGCGTAGATACCCATGCCCATGAGAAACGCCATGATTGCCGCGAACACCAAATTTAAACGAAGATAAAATAACACAGCAGCCACATAACCCAACATGGCTGGATTAAGGTTAACCCCCGCCACTTCAAACACGGGTCGAGATAGCAATACAATCACTGCAAAAACGATAACGGGTACCCCAAAAAGGTGAGTCAAAATATTGCGAGAATCTCGATGGTATTCCGCATAGGTTGCAAGATGCTCAATAAATGTTTTCATGATTTGTTCCTGAAATTTATACCAGAGTGAGCATAACAGCTTAGTTTTTGGACAAATGTCGCCGACGTGACAATCGCATAGTTTTCTTACTACGGTGTTTTATTGCAGCAACCTTTGACTCAATCGTTGTTGCAAAAACTCCGTGATCTGTTGCAATTTTGGCGGCAGTGGAACCTGAAAAGGAAAGACCAGATAAACGGGCCATTCGATGCCGCAATATTCAGGTAGTAGTTGCACCAAACGCCCTTGGTGTCGATTCACATGACGACAATAGTCGGGTAACCAGGCCACGTAATCTTGCTGAAATAACATCTCAACGGTGATGGGATTGTCTCTGATCAGAGTGGCATCTTGGGCCTCCATCTCACTGGTTTGTGCACCACAGCAAAACTTCAATTTACCCTCTCGTAAATAAGCCGGACTCACCAACAATTTCTGTCGCCGTATGTCATCGAATGTGATGTCCTCTGGAACAGGGTAGAATTGCTCAGAAGCGAGAAATATCTCTCGCATTTTACCTATCTGCCGTGCCACCATGTTGGAGTTGACCACGTCCCCAGTGCGAATCGCTAGATCCACTTGAGATTCCACCAAATCCAGCACCGTATTAGTGGTTCGCAATTCGAATTGCACCGCCGGAAACGCTTGCTGCAATGCGCTGAGTTCAGGGGCCAGCACAAAGGTAGAAAAAGACACAGGAGCCGTGATCACAAAGCGGCCCGAGATCTCCTTGTTTAAATTGCGAGACAAGCTACGCAGGTTTTGTACTGACTCCAATAAACGAGCCGTCTCCAGCGCCAGGGTTTGTCCAGCATCCGTCAAGTCAATGTGGCGCGTAGTTCGATGCAGCAAGCGAGTCGCCAGGCGTTTTTCCAGCGCCGCGACTTTGCGACTCACATGGGCTTTGGAACAATTCAGCATTTCTGCCGCACGGGTAATGGCACCGGTTTTGGCAACGGCGGCAAAACACAACAACTGTTCTGTCTCAACTAACACAATCAATCTCCAACTCACACCATTGTTACCACATAGCAACAAATGATTTCTTTTTAGCCACTAATCAAAGTGAATTTTGTCTATTAACATTGAAACTGTAACAGTTATCGAGGTAATCACAATGCAAACAGACCAAATAAACCTTGCCAAAGGACAACAGCGAAAACAGACAGGCTCTGCTACTGACGCAGTTGTGAGTCAAACCTTCCCCATAGCAAATGGCCTATGGCAAAAACAACTTGTGGAATTGAGTAAAAGTCAAACAACAGCACACGAAGGGTTATTTGCCCGGTTGTTGTAAGCAATCATCACTGAGGAGAACTTTATGAACAATCAAGCCAACTGTTGTGATTATCAGCCGCTTGCACCGCGGTCGAGTCAGCAGGAAACCATGTCGATGGACAAGCAACTTTCCACAGGATACTTTGTACTGCTATTGCTGGCATTAAGCGCCTATACACTGATATTAAGAGAAGGTCGCCCGGTGTTAACATCGTTAACTTATCTGGTGAACAGCTTATGGGGATTTAGCTTGGTGTTGTTTACAGTATCCAGTTTTTTGTATTTCAGTGAATCGGAAACTGCTTTAAAAAAAGCGTTTAGAAACACACGGGAAATCAGCTTGTATTTAGCCAGTGTACTTTTCTGGTGGAGCATTTTTTACAACAATCCCAATACCACGCCATTTCAGTGGTTAGCGGTATTCAGTACCTCGGCGACCCTTTTACAATTGGGACTGCGCTTTTATTGTCGGGTAAAATATCCCGCAGCACTGGCTATCTGGTCGTTTGTAAACGCTGTTATTGCCACCTATGCCGCTATTATATTCCTGCAGCTCGATGAGCGGCATACGGGTGTTACATTCTTACTTATCGGCAGTTTGCAATTTCTGGCATTTACCCTGGTTAGAAACCAACCTGACGAACAAGCTAACAGAGGCTTTGAGCTGTTACTCATCACCAGTCTGGCAGTGATGTTCAGTGCAGCGACGGGTTATTATGTTTGATTTAATGGCTGCGGATGAGGTGATGGGGTAAAAGAGCCTGGCGCTCTTACACCCCATCATTTTATAAAAGAGTACGCTCGATAAACCACCACAAGCCGACAAGTCCGATAATAATCGAAACGGGTATTTGCAAAGCAGCACGATACCAAGGTTTTTGCCTGAACCAAAAGGTTAAACAAAATGCGGCAAACAACACTGCCAACTGGCCAAACTCCACGCCCAAATTAAAGGCCAGAAGTGAGGGTACCAGATCGCCCTTGGGTAGACCGTAGTCTTGCAATACTGAGGCAAAGCCTAAACCATGCAGCAGACCAAAACTAAATACCAAAACAGGCCGCCAGCGAGCGGTTTGTTTAAACAGACAGTTCTCCAGCGCGATCCACACAATAGACAAAGCAATAAGCGGCTCCACGATGGCACCAGGTACGGTGACAAATCCCTGCGCCGCCAATCCCAAGGTAATTGAATGGGCCAAAGTAAAAGCGGTTACCTGCCAAAGCAGCTTGATGAATAACAAACTGGAAAAATACAGTCCCAGCACAAACAGGATGTGATCCAGTCCCTTCGGGATAATGTGCTCAAATCCGGCTTGCGTATACAACCAAAACTTTTCTGACCACGACATGGCTTGCAACTTGCGCATACGCTGGCGCTTCAACGCAGCGATATACTCCTCATCCAAGGTGGACACATCCAGGTTTAATTGTCCCTGTTCGATATCTAAAATAATGTCTTCATCCTGAGGATGGGCCGAGGCGGGAGCACTTAAAAACAGATTACTGCCAATAAAAAGCAGAAAGTAAAAAACAACGAGTTTCATGGTTTGTCATTAATAAATTGTCCATCTTCCAAAGAAGTTGGTTTGAATTGACTCAATAAAAAGAGCCCGGTAAAGCCCAACCAATGTTTAGTTCGAAGTACTATTCGGGGTTCCCTTTACACGCAGTAAGCTAAGTATTCAGGTAAAACAACATCAACTGTTGAAATTTTAGTACATCTCGAGCACAGCCCACTCATTGATGATAACCACTTACTGAGGCCAATTGATTGAGTGCCAGATTCAAAAAAGCCCGGCATAAACCGGGCTAGCAATTTACGAGCGGATTAGTCAGCCGAACCGTCCAGACCTCGCACCTTCAACAAGGCATCAATCTCCGGTTCACGTCCGCGGAACTTCTTATACAGGGTCATGGCATCTTCCGTGGAGCCTTTCTCCAGTACATGAGTACGGAACTTTTGCGCCAGATCCTGGTTGAAGATATCTCCAGTTTCTTTAAAGGCTGCAAAACCATCCGAGTCCAACACGGCTGAATGCACGTAGCTGTAGTAACCTGCAGCATAACCACCAGCAAAGATGTGAGAGAAATAGGTGGAACGATAACGCGGTGCAATCTCTTCGATCAAACCAATACGTTCCATAGACGTTTCTTCAAACGCATCGGCGTCTTGTAGCTCGTCATCAGCTTTCAAAGTATGCCAATCCATATCCAACAAGGATGCCGCCAGATATTCGGTATTGGCAAAGCCTTGATTAAATTTAGCCGCCTTTAACAGCTTATCGATCAGCTCATCAGGCATGACCTCACCAGTTTCATAGTGAGTGGCATAAGTTTTTAACACCTGAGGTTCACTGGCCCAGTGCTCCATGATCTGCGCCGGAAACTCAGTAAAATCTCGCGGTCCAGCGGTACCAGACATACTGTTGTAAGTGGTATTTGTCACTAATCCGTGTAATGCGTGACCAAACTCGTGGAACAGAGTGGTAACATTATCGAAGCTCAGCAGTGAAGGTGTATCACCTACTGGTGGCGAGAAATTACAGACATTGACTACTACCGGACGTTCTCTCAAGTCCAGATTGGATTGTCCCTTGAAGCTGCTCATCCAGGCACCGCCACGTTTATTGGAACGGGTGAAGTAATCCCCCATAAAGATACCCAAATGGCTACCATCTTTATCTTTGACTTCCCAAACCCGCACATCTGGGTGATAAACCTCAATATCGTATAGCTCAGTAAAAGTCAGCCCCCACAACTTATTGGCAGTATCAAATGCCCCTTTAAGGACATTATCTAAGGTTAAATAGGGTTTAAGGCTGGCCTCATCGAGGTCGTACTTAGCCTTGCGAACTTTCTCGGCATACTGCCACCAATCCCAAGCGGCAAATTTAAAATCGTGACCTTCGGCCTCAATCATCGCCTGCATATCAGCAACTTCACGCTTGGCTCTGGCCAATGCCGGACGCCATAACTGCATCAGCAAATCGTAAACCCCTTCTGGGGTATTCACCATGCGCTCTTCCAGTTCGAAATGAGCATGAGTGTCATAACCCATGATTTTTGCCCGCTTGGCGCGCAACGAAGCAATTTTTGCTGCAATCGCTTTATTGTCGGTGGCGTTGTCATTGTCACCGCGATAGATGTAAGAGTTGTACAACTGTTCTCGCAAGTCGCGACGCGTGGATTCGGTTAAGAACGGGTACATACTGCTGCGATGCGGAGTGAAAACGTATTTGTTTTTGTATTTTGCTTTGTCTTCTTCTGTCTCAGCGGCTGCCATTTTTTGCTTGGCTGTTTCTGATGCCGCCTGGATAACACCAGCGGAAAGACCATCAAGATCCGATTTATCCAGGATCAGTTCAAAGCCATTGGTCTCCGCCAATAGGTTTTGACCGTATTCCGTGGTTAACTGTGAAAGCTTGCCATTAATTTCCGTGAGCTGCGCTTTTTGCTGCTCATCCAGCAACGCTCCGCTACGTACAAAGCCACGGTGGGTGTCTTCCAGGAATTTTCGTTTTTCCGCCGTTAACTCCAGAGTATCGCGCACTTGCCACACAGCATCGATGCGCTCAAATAAGCCTTCGTTCAAACTAATTTTATCGAGATGAGCAGAAATGATGGGGCTCAACTCACGTTGTAATTTTTGCAGTTCTGGATTGGTATTTGAGCTAGCCAGATTATAAAAAACCCGCTGTACCTTGGTCAGCAATTTGCCAGAACGTTCCAGTTCCTCGATGGTATTTTCAAACGTTGCGGGTTCGGGGTTAGCAACAATCGCATCAATCTCCGCCAGATTCTCTGCCATGCCTTTTTCAAAAGCTGGCATATAATGTTCATTCTCAATTTCGTTAAATGGCGGGATCTGAAAAGGGGTTTGATAGGTTTTAAAAAACGGATTATTTTGGTCCAGCTTCGCCTCCTGAGTCGTTGCTTGCGTGGTACTTTCGGCAGACGTTGCTGCACTATTTGATTGTTCTTCGCCTGGCTTTTGTGAGCAGGCGCTTAGGGCAATGGTCAACCCCAGCGCAATCGCAGACTTGCGCAAGTGTGAAGCCTTGGTATTCATTTCCTTGTCTCTCTTGTCGTGTTTTTATTGTAATGCTTATTTTGAGTGGCACTCACGTGCGCTTTTTAGTCACAAACATTCAAGCATGGTCATTTGGTTTTTTCCAGGCATTCTGAAAACAAGCTGAACAAAAAAAATTGTTTTTTTAATTTTGCATAGCCTTGCAGCTAAAGCGCAGAAAAATTAAAACCTGTCCCGGTTCTCTGGATAATTATTCAAGCTTCTGAATTTATTCAAATTTATGTACATCCATTGGTTCAAAAAACAGTCGACCGAGGCAATTTTAGTGGCTATCCTTGAAGAAAAATCAGGGCTTCAAAAGGTTGTAAGAATGTTTGTCAGAATCACCAGCGCCGTTGTTTTATTGATGATATCCACTTTTGTCGGGGCGCAAAGCCAGCTGTTTTTGGTGGGAGGTAGCTGGAAAACCTGTGGTTCTTATGGCACCAGCGCCTGTAAAGACGATGTCAGTTTTCCTGAGTCAGCAAAAACCCAGAATAGTTATCGCATCAGCAAAGACAACATTGCACAACTGAAATCACTCTCAGCGTGGCAAGAGCAAGACAAACAACTGAAAGGCGCTGTGCTCAATGTCCTGCAAAACTTCTTGGCTTTGCACAATTCCAAAACCTTTACCAAGTCGGAGTTTCAGGACAAATTAGCTGATCTGAGCATAAACATGTCTGGCGAAACGATTACCGCCAGAAAGCTTTTGAGTGGTTTGTCAGACCGACTTTATTATCCGATTCACGATGTATTAGAAGCGCCTTCAAAAGCGGCTGATGGCAGCTTCATTCGGGAACAGGCATCGGTTGCCGGCACCAAATACCAAAGTAGCCAACAGATTTATCAAGCATTTATCGAAGCAGTTAAAAAGGTCACTCCCAAAGGGCAAAAGCCGGTTGTTTTAGTATCCACTGCATCCGGTTACGACGTATTTGCCGCAGCTGATTATTATCTGGATATTTTTGCCAGCTTAGGTGTTGATGCGCAATGGCTGCCAATAGAAGCCACCATGGCAAAATTGCTGGACGAAGGACACTGTCAAAATCTGGCAACAGCCCGGGCAGACTATGTGGGCGTTTACAACCGAGAGACGGTTTACCCTTACCTGGCCGAATATCAACAACAATTTTGCCAAAAACCTGCGCAACTGGCGCAGCTGGCACAAAACGCGAACGGTATTTTCTTCAACGGTGGCGATCAAAGCCTAACCTGGCAGTCTTTCGTTACCCCACAAGGGGAAGATCGCCCTTGGCTTGCGGCATTGCGCAATAAGTTTAATAAAGGTGAGCTGGTCATATCTGGCACCTCGGCGGGCACGGCAGTGCAAAGCGGTAAACCCAGTACGGGTGAGGCAGGCATGATCACGGGGGGCACCAGTGATGGCGCCATGATAGTGGGAGCAGAAGCGAAGGCCCCATGGATTGAGCGCGTCGACCCACATAGCAATATTCGCCCGGTAACCTACCATGCAGAAGGTGGACTGAAGTTCTTCCCTTACGGTGTGTTGGACACCCACTTTTCTGAACGCGGCAGACAGCTGCGCCTGGCCAAACTGGTATTGAGCTCCAACGCCCGATTTGGATTTGGCGTTGATGAAACCACTGCGCTGGTGACCACTCCAATAGATGCAAACAACGCTAAGTTTGAGGTGGTAGGGCAAAATGGCGTGTATATTGTGGAACAAACTCAAAAGAGTCTAAACGAGTCAGCAACTATCCGCTATACCAGTCACTATCTGGTATCCGGGCAGCGTTTTGAGTTAAAGGATGGCAAGTTGGTCTTTCCCGAAGCGGATTTTGTACCATTTGTAGCGGAACTGGATGAAATCGCCTCAGACAAAGATCTCACTCAAAAGACCGAATACCGCGACCTGGTGGAGTCACAAATCGCGGTGGCCGCCAAGCGCAGCCTGGCGGTATTTACAAATAACGATAAGCTGTTCACGCTATCGTTGCAGTTCAATGAGCAAAGTGCCATCTCTAAAACACAATCCATGGGCAATATGCGCGGCTATATCCATGCCCGGGTCAATGCCAAGGTGGCAGAGCTTTAACAGCTTAGGCTTTATTTCGGAATGTCGATGGTGAGCTTCTTCGCCATCGACATAGCCAGGTTATTATCGTAATAAGCCGCTTCATTGATAAAGTGGGGATAAGCCTCATAATCCCCTTCCCAAACTAGTTCACCGCCATCAAACAAAGCAATGATGGGCTCTCCCGGTTTAACCGGATGAAAATCCCTGTCTTGCACATGTCGGTGCACCATCCCCATGCGATTACCCTGTTCATCCTCGGGTAATTTCAGGGTTTCAACATAGCTATAAACTTGCAATTCGTCGGGCAAAACCGGTAATTGTTCAATATTGTGCAGATGCACATAATCCAACAAATGCATGGTCATCGTTTGCATCCACTCCAGAACATCATGGCGCAATACCGATTGCGGTTGCGGTCCAATTTCAACAATGACCCCCTGTTGAGCAATAGCACACAAATAGGGTTGCTGCTCCAGAGGCACTTCGTCTTCCAGAACGATAATCGCTTCTGGCATTTTCATTTTTAGATATGCGGCCATACGCAAGTTGAAAGCATCCGATTGCAACAAAATCAACGAGGGGCCCATATTGGACGTCGTATTGTGAAGGTCGATGATAAAGTCCGTTTGAGCATTGCCACGGGGTCCAATTTCAGCGTTGATTTGTTTAGCCCGACTTTGCTCAATATTGTTAAGCTCGCTATCTGCAAGTAAATTGGGCAAAAATTGTCGGTTAAGATCACAATCCACGTAGCGCTTGTTTTGCTCATGGGCTTCAGGGTTAGCAAATACCATAGCACTGGCGAAACTCTCTCGGCTTACGCATTCCGGACTTTTTTGCCACTGACGCAACAAATAAATACCAGAATATTCATTACCATGGGTGCCTCCGACTATGGCAACACTATTCACTTTGCTCATCTTTTGTCTCTACTTAAAAAGCGGGCTCACAGCATACAGAATGTTAGATTTGCGCCGCAATACTTGCTATCAATTATTTGCTCCACCACAATATGCTCTTTTTTATTGCTACAGGCTTCGATGCTGTAATGAAATGGGCACTGTTGTTTTTTCTCACTATGGTTTCTGCAAACCTCTTCGCGAAACCGGTTGTGCATATTGCTGTTGCCTCTAATTTTATTCAGCCCATGAAAGATATTGTGGCGCAATGGCCTGCAAGCCAGGATGTAGACGTTCGACTATCATTTGGTGCATCTGGCAAGTTTTTCGCACAAATTAAAAACGGGGCGCCTTTTGATATTTTCCTGTCTGCAGACAGTGACAAACCTGCTCGCCTGGTGGCTGAAGGATACGCCAAAGCTGACAAACTATTTACTTACGGTATGGGGCAACTGATACTCTGGTCAGCTGATGCCACTTTGTTAAGTGCTACGGAACCCGACTGGAAAAACCTGACTTTTTCCAGATTGGCAATGGCCAACCCTCGCACTGCCCCTTATGGACAAGCCGCACAGCAATATATCAAGAGTAAACAGCTTGAACCGTTGCTTTCAGGGAAAATCGTGACCGGCGAAAACATCGCCCAAACCTTTGCTTTTATTAAAAGTGGCAATGCCCAACTGGGTTTTATCGCCCAGTCTCAGTATATGCAGCTTGCCAATGATCAACGAGGTTCACATTGGCCTATCCCCAACCACTTACATCTTGCCATTCAGCAAGACAGTCTTTTGCTGAATCGCGGGCTACATAATCAAGCTGCAATGGACTTTTACACTTACTTGCAATCAGCCGATGTGGCCAGCATTATCCAATCTTATGGATACCAATCTGTCAGGAGTATTGATGGTGCTCAGTGAGGCTGATATCACGACTATCTGGTTGACGTTAAAACTCGCCAGCATTGTCACTATTTTGCTGCTACTACTGGGGACACCGCTAGCCTGGTGGTTGTCACGCACAAAATCCCCTTTAAAAGGTGTAGTTGGCGCAGTTGTCGCATTGCCATTGGTTTTACCTCCAACGGTATTAGGTTTTTACTTACTGTTATTTATGGGACCAGAAGGCCCATTCGGTGAGCTCACCAGTGCACTGGGTTTGGGCACCTTGCCCTTTACCTTTTGGGGCTTGGTGGTAGGCTCTTTGTTTTATTCGTTACCCTTTGTGGTTCAACCTATCCAAAACGCCTTTGATGCAATAAACGAAAGCTATCTTGAAGCAGCGGCGACCTTAAAAGCCTCCACGCTCGACACCTTTTATCACATTATTTTGCCCCTGGCGCGACCGGGCTTTATTAGCGCTACCATCTTAGGATTTGCCCATACTGTAGGAGAATTTGGCGTGATCTTAATGATTGGCGGCAATATTCCCGGAGAAACCAAAGTGGTATCGGTGCAAATTTATGATCATGTAGAAGCACTCGATTACGCCAGTGCCCATCAGCTGTCTCTGCTAATGCTAATATTTTCGTTTGCCGTATTAGTCGCCCTTTATAGCTTCCAAAAAAAGCACACTGCCAATGGATTGAAATATGGCTAGTCGTCGGGAAAGTGAAATAATCCAACTAGATATTAGCCTGCAAAAAGCTCATGAGCAGCGCAATGGCTTTAATTTACACCTCAAAACCCAGTTGCCAGGCTCAGGTTTTAGCGGGATTTTTGGCGCTTCAGGATCGGGGAAAACCACTTTATTACGCTGTATTGCCGGACTTGAACCGGATTCAAAAGGTAGCATTGTGGTTAATCAGCGTACTTACCAGAACGACAATATCTTTCTCACACCGCAACAAAGAAACGTGGGCTTTGTATTTCAGCAACCTTTACTCTTTCCCCATTTAACGGCAAAGCAAAATATCGAATTTGCTGCCAAACGCGCTATAGAGCCTCTTTCACAGTCACGCGTGACTGAAATCATTGAGGTGTCGGGTGTCGAGCATCTGCTCAATAGCTACCCGGCCAGTCTCTCCGGTGGCGAGCAGCAGCGCATTGCTATTGTCAGAGCGATTGCCAGTAATCCATCGATATTACTCATGGATGAGCCACTCGCCGCTCTGGATGGAGCTCGCAAGAGAGAGTTGATGAGTTACCTCGAAGCATTGCAGTCAATATTAGCGATCCCGGTATTGTACGTCAGTCATTCACAAACTGAAGTTGCCAGACTGGCGCAACAGGTGCTTATTTTAGAGTCTGGAGAATTGCAACAACAAGGTGAAGTAACTGAAGTGTTCAATCGCTTGAATAGGGTTGATGAACA
Source organism: Planctobacterium sp. AWM4_229 (assembly GCF_056160305.1). NCBI lineage: Bacteria > Pseudomonadati > Pseudomonadota > Gammaproteobacteria > Alteromonadales > Alteromonadaceae > Planctobacterium > Planctobacterium sp. AWM4_229. The sequence continues at coordinate 488,533 of NZ_JBSWWX010000002.1, forward strand.
GGCTGCACTGACGTTTTTAGAGGGGCGCGTCACAAATTACGATGAACAATACCATTTAACGCAAATTACCCTTGCGCAACATTCACTGTGGTTGCCCCAAGGCAACCTACCTACAGGCAGTAAAGTGCGTTTGTGTATTGCCGCCAGCGATATCAGCATTAGCCTGGATAAACACAGTCAAACCAGTATTTTGAATCGCTTACCGGTGGAAATACAAACAATACAACCGAGTTCAACGCCCGGACTTAGTGTGATACAACTCAGTGTTGATGGTCAGTCACTGCTGGCGCAAGTCACCAATAAATCTGTGCAGTGCTTAAAGTTAACAGCCGGCATGTCTGTTTGGGCGCAAATAAAATCGGCAGCGATACTGAGGTAAAGCAAGAAGCCATGACGCAAATTAAAGCCCCTGTCAGAAGTCAGCAAGTAGCTCTGGATAACCATCAGTTAACGCTCTATTTCTGCGATATTCCCAATGATACAAGTCAGCAGGATGAATTTATTCAAGCCAACAGTAATTTCCTAAGCCCGCATCTGGCATCGGCAACCCCTAAAAGGCAGGCTGAGTTTATCGCTGGTCGACTAGCCTGTGGTAAAGCGCTGGAAGCACTGGGGTTGGACAACCAAATAGTCCCAAGTAATCCGGATCGTTCCCCTCAATGGCCAGAAAACATTGCAGGTGCTATTTCTCACAAGGTTAATCTTGCCACTGCTGCGGCATCACGGCAATTTGACATGCTTGGATTAGACCTGGAAACCACTTTTACAGATGCAACCATCCAACGAATTAGTCGCAAGATAATCACCGCCAAAGAGCAACAAGTTATATTAGCGTCACCACTCCCCTACCCCATAGCGTTTACGCAGGTCTTTTCTGCTAAAGAAACCTTGTATAAAGCCATTTACCCTTTTGTTCGAAGATATCTTGGATTCAATACCAGTGAAGTGGTGGCCATATCGGAAAGTTTTTTAAAGTTGCAACTGAGAGAGGGTTTGGCAAAAGAATTGCCCGGCGAAGCCCTATTCAAAATACACACCATAGAAACCGAGGGACATATCTTGACCCTGACAGCAAAGGGCGCCAGCGGATAAAGGTCAACAGAGACAATAGACCAGTTTTTTCTATAGCGCCAACTTAATCGATAAAGGAAAATCTTTCGTAAATTTTTGTGAACATTCGTTTAAATTTGCCATTGTGAGCTATTGCATTTGTATATAACTGCGGGGTAAAGTGCTATCCGCTTATCGGTGTTTTAGCGTTTACGACAGAAAAAAAATAAGGCTCTGATGCTAATTAGGGGCCCGAGCTTGCATCGATGCGAACCCAAAAACATATCCAAACATGAAGGAATAACAATGAACAAGCTTCGTCCCTCAACCGTGGCGTTGCTGGTATCTGCAGCACTCTCCTCGACTGCCGCTACAGCCAGTGTCCATGCTCCACACTCTCTGAAAAATTATGATCACGCTGGTGCAACCCAGCTTAAAGGCGTTGGCCTTGCTACTGCAGCGCGTGAAAAAGCATTGGCTGAGCGCACCACTGCCTCTGGCCTTAAGAGCCACTTTGATGCACAAATGGGTAAAGCGACCTTTTTGTGGGCTCCTGAGAATCAAAGTAGACCTGACCTGAGCCTGATTGCTCCTGAGCACAAAAACGCTTATGCAGCTTCATACTACCTGAACAGCCTGACAGGTTTCTCTTCTGAAGAAACTGCGCTTAACCGCGCCAGCTTGGCTTATGTTCACGATACTAACCAAGGCCCATTAGTAGCTAAGTATCGTCAAGAAGTGCAAGGTGTTGAGGTATTCAACAAAGAATACAACATCGTTATGGACCGTGAGCACAACCTGGTAGCAGGTTCTGGTTACCTGGGTGCAAAAGTTTCCGCCCCACAAGTTTTGCAACTTTTCGCTAGCTTCGGCACACCTGAAGCAGCTGTAACCAAAGCTATCTCCGAAATCAGTGGTGGCAAAACTAAAGCTAATTTGACAATTGCTGAGAAAAAAGGTGACTACATCTTATTCGACGCTGAAACCACAGAAGGCCTAGAAGTCGTTGGCCAGCCGCGCGCCAAGCAAGTATTTTACGATCTAAACGGTAAATTGACCGCTTCTTACTATGTTGAAGTTAAATTGGCACAGCTGGAAAATCCACTAGACAGCCATGACTTCAGCTTCGTTATCAATAACGCTGGTAAAGTTTTATTCAGCAAAAACTTAGTTTCTCACGCCAATGCAGAGTTTACTTACCGTGTCTGGGCTGAAGAAGACGGCTTCCCATATCAAGGTCCTCACGGCAAGGTTATCCCTCAGGCAGCCGGTGAAGTAGATCCTACAGCTTACGTCGACCAACCACTGGTTACCGTAGACAACTACAGCAAAATCAGCACCGATGATCCTTGGTTACCTGAATATGCTATGTACACTTACGGAAACAACGTACTAGCCTATGCCGACGTTGTGGCACCGCAAGGTTACAACGAAGGGGATATCATCGTATCGACTACGTCTCCTATGACATTTGACTACCCGTTCGACGATACAAAGCGCGCTAACAGCTTTGTAAACCGTCAGTCTGCCGTAGTGAACATGTTCGTTATGAACAATTTCATGCACGATTGGTGGTACGATCACGGCTTTGATGAAGCGGCAGGTAATGCCCAGCTAGACAACTATGGCCGTGGCGGTGTTGGCGGTGACCCACTAGAAGTACAAGCGCAAGACTACTCGGGTCTGAATAACGCTAACATGGCAACACCTGCTGATGGTGGTAGCCCGCGTATGCAGCAGTATCTTTACACCTCGAAAGACGCCGTTAACGGTGTTGATCAGGGCGTTGACATCGTTTCTCACGGAACACTAGGTGTGCTTAACTCCACGCAGCTGTCTTCCTTCGGTCCTCAGCAATACACTGATATTAGTGCTAACTTGAGACGCCTGAACGACGGCAATGATGTTGACAGTGGTTCTGTCTACGACGGTTGTGAGCCTGCAACCAATGGCTATGCTCTTGAAGGTCGTATCGCAATTATTGACCGCGGTAGTTGTGCCTTCACTCAGAAAGTCTTGAATGCTCAAGCAGCTGGCGCAATTGCCGCCATTGTCGTAAACAATGTTGACGATGGCACACCTGCACCAATGGGTGGTGATGATCCTTCAGTAACAATTCCAAACGTGGGTTTGAACTACGAAGAAGGCCAAGCGATTTATACTCGTATGGAAAACAGCCAGGTAACAGCTGAACTGTTCAGCAAGTTCCCATTAAAAGACTCTTCATTTGATAACGGCATCATTGCTCACGAATGGGGCCACTACATTCAAAACCGTTTGGTGGGTAACGCTGCTGGTTTGATTAACTTCCAGGGCCGCTCAATGGGCGAAGGCTGGAGTGACTTCCACTCTATGATGTTTATCATCAAAGAGTCTGACGCAGAGCTCCCTGGTAACGAAGAATGGCAAATGCCATTTGCTACAGGTACTTACGTAGAAGACTTCTACACAGGTATCCGTCGTGCACCTTACACGCCTAACCAGGAAATCAACCCGCTGACTTTCCAACACATTACAGCCGGTGCTGAAGTCCCAGGATTGCCTCCAACAAATGGTGCATCTCCGCACGGCGCGGGTGAAATGTGGGCCGCAGTACTTTGGGACGTTTATGTTCGTTTGTTGAACATGTACGAGTTTGACGTAGCGGAAGCACGCATGGCTAACTATCTGGTTGCCAGCTACAAAGCGACGCCAATTGCACCAACTTACACCGAAGCACGTGACGCCTTGTTGTCGGTCATGTTGGCAAATGATGCTGACGACTTTAATGCCGCGGTAGAAGCGTTCGCCAATCGTGGTATGGGCTTCGGCGCTATTTCTCCTGCTCGCTTCAGCGATGACAACTCAGGTGTAACTGAGTCCTACGCGACACAGCTTGCTTCATACGGCGCTGGCAGTGTGAGCATTTCACAAGAAGGCATTGACGTTTGTACTGCAGACGGTGTTATCGATGCTGGTGAAAGTGCCAACATGTCGTTCAGCATCAAGAACAACGGTAGCGAAGTACTTTCTGGCGTAACGGCACAGGTTGAAGTACTGAGTGGTCACGATGTAACACTGGCTAACGATGGTATGGTAACCTTCGGCGAAGTTGGGCTGTTTGAATCAGCAAGCAGTGGTGATATTGCCTTTACCCTGAATTCAGCTGGCACTGGTGATCAAGTTGTATTCGGTGTGAGCTTCCCTGAAGCCGTAGAGGGCGATGACATCGTTGAGCCTGAAACTATTTACGCTGGTGCGTTGGTTAACTACGACTTCGCTAAACTTCCAGTTGTCGGTGCTACTGCAAATGACAACATGGAAACACTGGCAAGTCTGGATAACTTTAAAGAGAACGTGATGTACGGCGGTGCAGATGCCGTTGGCACGCAAACCTTCGACACAGTTAACACTGGTTACTTCCAGGCGTTCAATCCTGGTGTGGATCTGGGTAGCCAGACCATGTTGTTACTTAACAACTCATTCCAGTCTGACGTAGCTGTAGAGACTGACATGGTAGAAGTGGCTTATGGTCAAGACTTCTCCATCAACTTCTGGCACTTCTACTGGTTAGAAGAAGCTTGGGATGGTGCAGTTGTTGAGATCAGCATCAACGGTGGTGACTGGATGGATGTGACTGCGGCCGGTGGTACTTTCTCTACTGGTTATAACTACGCATCATTGTTCGAAAACTCCACTCAGGCGCTGCAAAACCGTCCTGTATACAGTGGTATCAATGGTGACTTCGCTACCTTCATGGGTAACACGGAAACCATCAGCTTCGGTGACGCACTGAACGGTCAAACCGTACAGTTCCGCTTCCGCATCTCTTCTGATGTGACGGTAAGCTCGTTTGGCTGGTTCATTGATGATGTAACCTTCACCAACATTGAAACCTCAATCTTCTCAGAAGTTGTTGCTGGTGACTCTGTCGCTTGTGACTAATCCTGGATTAGTTTGATGTAATAAAAGGCGCTCTTGAGCGCCTTTTTTATTGCCTGTAAATCACACATCTTAACTGTTGCAATTTGTAACTTCCCAGACAAACTCGTTGACAACCTGGTCAGGGCCATTCATCCTTGCACTTCTTATCAACTATTGCCGGAGCAGGCCAATGAACAATGTAATCCACTTCATTTGCGCTGATATTGTGTTATCACATCCGGTTAATGGTATTACGCGCTCTTAAGAGCCACGTCTTCTCGACAAGCAAAACGTACCACCTCATAACCACTTCAGCCCTTTGAAGGCTCTTCGGGCGGAAAGCAATTGCTTTCTGTAGTTTCCTGCGCTCAGTTTTAATAAATACGAGTGCTTTGCTTAGTGGATAAAGCGTGAAGAATTCTCAAAAAAATAAGCCATCGTTATGGCAACTATTCAAATTATCGTTAAACAGTAATAACCAGCAAGATTTTACCCAAGGCTCGATTGGTATCGCGGCATTTTTGCTCGCCGTACCCATGGTGTTGGAAATGGCAATGGAATCCATATTCGCCATTGTAGATATCTTTTTTGTCTCTGCATTGGGATATGCCGCAGTGGCCGTTGTCGGTCTTACAGAAGCCGTACTAACTCTTATTTATGCCATTGCTATCGGCCTGAGTATGGGAGTAACGGCTCTCGTGGCCAGGCGTATTGGTGAAAAACAGCCCGAGCAAGCCAATACTATTGCCGGGCAAGCCCTTTGGTTGGGCTTTTCGGTGGCACTGGTCATAGCTCTGATCGGCAGCTTTTACGCAGCGGATATCTTACGCCTGATGGGGGCTGATGAAGCCGTACTGGCGATGGGTGAGAGTTACACCACTATTATGCTGTGTAGTGCCATCACCATCTTGTATTTGTTCATTATCAACGCCATTTTTCGTGGTGCCGGTGATGCCTCAATTGCCATGCGCTCCCTTTGGATTGCTAACGGCATCAATATAATACTAGATCCCATTTTTATTTTTGGTTTGGGCCCGGTACCGGAGATGGGGGTAACAGGCGCAGCCATTGCAACCAGTATTGGGCGTGGAATTGGTGTGCTGTATCAGCTTTGGCATCTATTTGGTGTTACTGGAAGAATACAAGTGAGAATGGCCCAGCTACGCATTCAGTTACCCGTCATTCAGCAACTTATCCGGGTTTCAATGGGAGGCATGTTGCAATTCCTGATTGCCACAGCAAGCTGGGTCGCCTTAGTACGCATTGTGTCTCAATACGGCAGCGAAGCCGTTGCAGGTTATACTATTGCTATTCGGGTGGTGATGTTCAGTATTCTACCGGCATGGGGTTTGAGTAATGCGGTAGCCACACTCGTAGGTCAAAACCTGGGAGCAGGCAAGCCTGACAGAGCTGAACGTTCCGTGTGGGTTATTGCGCGTTATAACCTGATGTTTATGCTAACTGTGGCAGTTCTGTTTATTGTATTTGCCGCTGAGATCATTGCGCTTTTCAATGATCATCCTGGCGTACTGCAAAGTGGTATCAACTGCTTGCGTATAGTGGCTTACGGTTATGGTTTCTTTGCGCTGGGAATGGTTTTGGTGCAAGCATTTAACGGTGCTGGCGATACCATGACCCCCACCCGCATCAACTTTTTCTGTTATTGGTTGATGCAAATACCATTGGCATACTGCCTGGCAGTCTATTTTGAGTGGCAAGCTCAAGGTGTTTATATGGCAGTGCTCGCAGCTGAGTCGCTGATTGCAATCATTGGTTATTTGCTCTTTAGAACCGGTCGCTGGAAACAAACGGCCATTTAAACAAAACACTTACCGGCTGATTGAGGTTTTACAAATCAATCAGCGGGTCTCGCATCAGATTAAAAGAACGGCGTTCAATAAAATAAATGAACTGTGTTTTATAATAGTAAAAAGCCCTTTACAATGTGAAAAATGAATTATGTGGACAATGATTAAAAACCTGATTTCGCACTTTTCGGCGAAGTTGCCGTCATATTGAAGAATTTAGTTTGATTCTGACTTTGTTTTGTTCCTTTTCATAGTTCACTCAGTAAAAACAGCTTTCGCTAAACCAAACAAAAAGAACAACATGTTACACAAGCGTCTTATCTTAATTTGTATATTGGACATTGTTAGTGCAAACAGCTTTGCCTCTGATAATGACCTGGATACTATCGTGGTTACCGGTACTCGTAGCAACCTTGCCCTTGCAGAGCTCAATAGCAATCTCGCTCGGGTGAGCCAACAAGAGATTGCCACAATTACTCCGACGCATATCACAGAGGTGATGAATCGTATCCCTGGCATCTGGATAAGCCGCGGTAATGGTCAGGAGCATTTGACCTCTTTACGCTCTCCGGTACTCACAGGCGCTGGCGCCTGTGGTGCGTTTTATATGGCTGAAGATGGCATTGGCCTCAGAGCACCGGGTTTTTGTAATGCGAATCAATTATTTGATATCAACACCCTGCAATCTGGTGGAGTAGAGGTACTGCGGGGGCCTGCAGGTGTTGTTTATGGCAGTAACGCAGTACATGGGGTAATTAACCTGTTGTCACCCGACTGGCAACGACTGCCCGAACTCTCTGTGACCCTGGAGGGCGGTCCAAATCAATACAACCGCCAACGGTTCGTAGCAAAGAGCAGTCAAAATGAACACAAATTCGCTGTGTACGGCGTCAATACCCATGATGGTGGCTATAAAAACGACAGCGGTTTTGAGCAGCAAAAACTCGACCTACTACACCAATATAATCATTTGGATTACAGCATCAAAAACCGCATTAGTTACAGTAATCTTAATCAGGAAACCGCTGGCTTTATTCAAGGTTTTGAAGCATATAAAGATCCGACGCTTAAGCAAGTAAATCCAAACCCTGAGGCCTATCGCGATAGCCGTTCATTTCGTGCTTGGTCGCAAATTGAATTTGCATACAGCCGCGCGCAATTTTTAATAAAACCCTACCTGCGCTATCATGACATGACCTTCTTACAGCACTTCCTACCTTGGCAAGCCACCGAAGAAAACGGACAGCGCAGCTTGGGGGTGTTGAGCAGTATGGCTTACCGACTCAATGATATTCGCGTTACTACCGGCGTTGATTTTGATTCCACTGAAGGATGGTTGAAGGAATATCAGGAAGAACCCTTTAACGCAGCTATACCGCCAGGTGATCACTACAACTACGAAGTGCGAGCCACTTCGCTATCTCCTTATGTTGATCTGCAATACCAACTCAATGAAACAGTGGCTCTGTTAGCAGGTTTGCGCTACGAACACACTCGATACGATTATGACAATTCGCTATCGGATGGCTCAGCCTGTGCCGCTGACGTGAACAATTGCCGCTTTTATCGGCCAGAAGATCAGGAGCGCACTTTTTCCAATTGGTCGGCAAAGCTAGGACTGAATTATTCGCTATCCGCATCACAATTTATTTATTCTCAATTGAGCCATGGCTATCGAGCGCCGCAGGCCACGGAATTATTCAGATTGCAAAATGGCCAGGTGAGTGCCAACCTGGACTCCGAAAACATGGTCTCTCTGGAGCTTGGCCTGCGCGGTCAATGGCAGCTTCAGGAGCAATCCATTTTTTATGACGTGAGTTTGTATAGCATGGAAAAGTCCGATCATATATTCCAGGATACACAACGGCAAAATGTCAGTGAAGGTGAAACCAATCACCGTGGTATGGAGCTCTCATTCAACTGGCAATTCGCACTAAATTGGCAGTGGAACGTTGCACTGGATTACGCCCGCCACACTTACGACAACAATCCCGCCATTACCAGTGGCGCAGATATTCGCGGTAACGATATCGATACCGCACCGCGATTCAATGCCAATAGCAGTTTAAAATGGTCTCAAGATGACTATCATGTAGAGCTGGAATGGCACGCTTTAGACAGTTACTACTTAGACCCGGCCAACACGGCAGAATACGACGGCCATCAGCTGCTTAATCTGCGCGCTGCCATGCCGCTATCAGAGCATTTTTCTCTGTCATTCAGGCTGCTCAACCTGTTGGATGAGGACTATGCAGAGCGCGCTGATTTTGCCTTTGGCAACTATCGTTATTTTGTTGGTGAACCGCGTTCCCTCCACTTGGCAATCAGGTTAACATTAGATTGAAGCGGATAAATCGCAACTTTTTTAGTTAATCAAAAACCGAGAATGAGCATTGAGCGACAGTAAGCACAATTTAGAAGGAAACTTACCACAGGTAAGACGCTACATTGCCAATCGGGTGCGCAATCCCCAGGATATTGACGATTTAGTGCAGGATACCATGCTAAAGACCCTGCACTCTTCACAAAAAACGGCACTCCAAAATCCTATCGCTTATTTATACAGTACAGCAAAGACAGTGCTTATCGATTATTGGAAGAAGGAACAGACAACGAAAGACAACCACTCTGATATCGACACGGATACGCAGGAGAATGTTCTCAGTCTTGAAGAACATTTAACGCAGCGTCAGCAGGTTAATCAGTTACTGGTGCAAATCAATGCAATGCCTGAACTGCGTAAAAAGGTGCTACTGAAACGCAAAGTTGAAGGGCTGAGCAGAGAAGAAATTGCCGAGCAATTGGGACTGAGTGTTGAGGCGGTAAAAAAACACATTACCCGAGCAATGATAGACTTAGCAGAATCGGATATCGCAAAGGAAAAATAATGATAGCGCGATGTCCCCTTTTCACTCAGTATCCAGTCAATAAGTTAGCGCATTGTCTATTTGTCCATTTGGTGGTAACTATTAATACAGGAAAAGTCTTTGAACAATTCAATACTTGAACAGGCCGCGAATTGGGTAGATTCGCTGGAACACTTGACGGAACAAGAGCAGCAGGAATTAGAGGCTTGGCTTAATGCCTCGCCAGAACATCAGGCTGCGTTCGAGAAACTGAATGATACTTGGCAATCTAACGCGCTATCAGCGGCTTTACAAGTGGCACAGGATAGTCAAATTAATCGCCGTCACGTTGACAACACTTCAATAACCAAGAGCAACCGCCTTAGCTCAGCTTGGGGCGCGTTAGCAGCATCCATTGCGGTGTTGGCCGTACTCTATTTTACGTGGCCCAATGACCCAATGAAACAAGCTGGCAATGAAAACAGCAATGCTATTGCCAGCAATAGTCAGCAAACGCAAACCTTCAGTACTCAAGTGGCAGAGACGCGCTCCCAGATACTAAAGGATGGCAGTGCACTCTATATGAGTGCCGCATCAAAACTGGCTGTCTCTATGGCGCCAACAAGTCGCAGAGTTGAACTGGCTCATGGACAGGTATTTTTCGATATCAGTAGTGATAAACAACGCCCATTCACTGTGGACTTACCCAATGCACAGGTTGTTGTTCTAGGCACCGCATTTGATATATTCCAAAGTGAAAATAAAACCCGAATTGATGTATACGAGGGAAGGGTCTCCGTCAATGCTGAGCAAAGCATCGTGCTTACCGCTGGCATGAGTATATCCTTGGCGCACGGCAAACTGAGTCCAGTAAGTCGCTTTACCGACCAACAACTGCCACATTGGCGTTCAGGTTGGCTAATAGCAGAGGATATGAGTATTGCTGAAGTTATCACCAGACTGCAACCTTGGAGTGAGCAACAGATTGAACTGGCTGGTGAGTTAAATCCCGAAACTCGAATTACTGGGCGCTTTAAACTGAATGATATTGACTCAAGCGCTCGCCTGGTAGCAGAAAGTCAAGGGTGGAAAATTATTAACCAATCAGAACGCATCTTACTCACTCAATAATTATTTATAATACCAATCCATTAAAAGCCGAGGTTGCGGCTGACATTAGTTTTTTCGTCACAAAAGTCTTTAGTCACAAAAGTTTCAACCTGCTGTGACACCATTAGCGCCTTTTTACTAGGCAGGATCGGATTTTCATTAGCTACCAAATGCGCTGTTGTTTTGCTTCGATTTTTACCGCTCTGATTAAGTCTCGAGCCCTTTGTGCATGGCTGTTGTTAGTCGTTAGTGCCGCCAGCTTTGCATCTGCTTCGACAGAGCGCCAGTTTGTCTCCTTCCCTGCACAGCGTTTAGAAGCCACGGTATTACAGCTTGCCGAAAAGTTTAATCTCGCCATTATTGCTCCCGCTCATTTAGTTTCAGGTCTTGAAAACAAGCAATTTGAAGGTTATTACACGTTAGAAGAGTGCATTAAAAAACTGCTACACCCGCACCAGCTAGGTGTCACCATCACTGACAATGGCTACCTTGTGCACAAACAGGCTAATAACGATGCAACAAATGACACAATTGAAGAAGTATCGGTCACGGCTTTTAGTCGCTCCTTAGCAAGAGCACAGACGTTAAAGCGCAATCAAAGTGTTATCAGTGACGCAATTGCTGCCGCCGATATCGCCCAATACCCGGACTTGAATGTCGCTGAATCCTTACAACGATTACCGGGCGTCAATATCACCAGAGAAGCTGGCGAAGGACGACAACTCTCGCTGCGCGGTGCACTTCCTGACTTTTCATTATTAACCCTCAATGGCATGCCTGTTTTGGTCAATAACGATTCACCGATTGATAGTCGCACTCAAAAGCAAAGAGACCGCTCATTTGATCTCAACATTTTTTCGTCCAGCTTGTTCAATCGCGCAGAAATACTCAAAGGCTGGTCCGCAGAGCAATTACCCGGCGGTATTGCGGGCACGGTTGCACTGCAAACAACCTCCCCCATGGCGTATCAAGGCTTGCATCAAACCTACAGTGCGCAAGTGGGATTTAACGACCTATCAGAAAAGTCAGGCGGACGCTTTAGCGCACTACTCGCCAACAATTGGGGTCACTGGGGAGCCTTGTTGTACTTGGCCCAAGATGTGCGATTTACCGAAGAGCAAGGAGCTAACACCTTTCGTTGGCGTAACATTATTCCACAAGGTGCAGACCTGAGCGCCCTGCCCGAGACACAAAGAACTCAACTATTATCCGGTGCCATCAAAATCCCAAGGGGAAATCGTTATTCAGTGTGGCAATCACAACAGACCCGCGCAGGTACGGGACTCAGCTTAGAGTATCAAAAAAACAGCCTGGCGCTTCGCTATGACATGATATACGCGGATTTAGCTAGTGCGAGAAAAGAATATCACCTGTACCCGCGAGGCTCCCAATCTACTCCTATCATCGAAGGACAAACTCGCTGGTTATCTTTGCAAACCGATACGCAACAACATTTACAATACGCCGAATTCAGTGATGCTCGCATGGCGTCTGAGAGCCGGCAACAAAAAACCAGCAGTGATTTTTTACAGCATACACTGCATGTCAATTGGACGTTATCTCCCCACTGGCAATTACATAGTAGGATAGGCTCCGCTAATAGTGATTTCGATATGCCTCAAAGTGACAAAGTTTATGCCGAGGGGGTTACCGATCTAAGCCTGGACTACCGCAGCGATCCGTTTTATCTCGATGCTCAATACGCAAGTAATTTGCTGCTAAGCGAGAATTGGAAAATGCACGAAATTGATGTGGAAGAATACCGTGCAAACACGCAAAACCAGTTGTTTCAGGCTGATCTGACGCGCCTGATGGCCAATGGAGTGCTGTTCACTTTTGGATTCAGCTATGCAAGCCTTAAAAATAGCGAATTGTTGCACCGAAACGGGGATCAGCTATTAGCGAACTGGCAAGCATTTACTGAAGGTGTGCCGGATGGCGAGTTGTCCGAGGCAGGAATATTAGCTTTAAACAATCAAGTCCCATTGCCTGTAACCCACTATTTGCAAAGCCACAAAAAACAAAACTGGTTAGTCTTTGATGTACCTGCGACACTCGCTTGGTACGGCATTGATCCCGCCCCTTTTAACGCTGAAGCTCTACCTGACAGCGTCTTTCAAGAGCAACAACATGGCTTGTTTGCACAGTTGCAAGGACAAAATAGTCTCTTGAATAAGCCCCTGAACTGGCACATTGGCAGTCGATACACACGGATTAGTTATGACACCCAATATGCAACAGGACCTCAATTTGAGGACAATATCCACCGGCAATGGCTAAGTCATATCAATACCACTTGGGAATGGCAAGATAATCTGCTGTTACGATTCGGAATCAATGAGAATTTCAGTAGTCCGCTAATACAAGACATTGCCGGGCAACCCAGTATAGATTGGCAAAATGGCATCATATCTGGCCCTAACCCCAACCTGTCCCCCTATCAAAGCCTGAATGTTGATTTGTCGTTGGAATTTTATCAAAACGACACAGGCATGCTGTCACTGGCATGGTACTACCGACAGCTAAAAGACTATGTCGTGTACCAAAGAAATACTGGCAATTTAGCTGATTCAGGGCTCATCATTGCCAGTATGCCAGAGCAGCAAGTCGCAGAATTAACCGCCTTTGATACACTCACCTTTATTCAACCGCAAAATGCAGAACAGACCAAGGTGCAAGGGCTGGAACTCACCATTCGGCAGAAATTAACGCAGTTACCGGGCCTGCTGAGTCAATTGGGGTATCACATCAATTACACCTATAGCGTTGGTAAACAAAATTATTACAACGACAGCACCGGCGCGTACTTATTTCGTAAAGACCTGCCATTTCTGTCTCGTCACAGCGGTAATTGGACCTTATTCTGGGAAACAAACGACCTAAGTTTGCGCTTGTCGAGCACCTGGCGTAGTCCGTTTATCGTGCGAGTCGATAGTGACACGCTTGAAGACGAAGATGAGACCGGGTTTCACGGCTCTCGTTATCTTGATTTCTCCGCAAGCTGGCGAATTTCAGAGCAATTATCCATTGATTTCGATGCCACAAACCTCAGCAATGAGCGCGAAGAGCAATACAGTGACGCATCAAACAGAGCCTATAACACCACCCTAAGCGGTCGAAATTTTTTTCTTGGCTTTACCTGGCGTCCGGTATCGAACCACTAATCCGACACAAAAAAAACGCAATACAATCACCTACTAATATGTCAAAAACATGACAAATCCGGTTTAAAAAAATATATATTTTTTTCTGTCCCCTTTTCACTTTTTGGTCCGTCACTCCAGACAAAGCCAGCGGTTAGCCCGGGAAACTGCTAGCGCCCCAAAACCCAAAAAAGCTGGAGTAAAACCATGAAACTCAAACAATTTGCCATAACGCTACTCGCCGCGAGTGTGATCAGCGCCTGCAGTGATGACGATAACGATGCAGAAGTCAGGGAGCTACAATCACAAGTCCAGGCCCTGCAGACGCAACTAGACGAAATGAATACCAACAATAGTGCTGAAGTGACAGAGCTGGAAAATCAAATCTTGATTTTGCAAACCGCATTGGATGATATGACGGCAGATAGTAATGCAAGTGAAGCAGAGATTGCGGCATTGCAAGCTGACTTAGACGAAATGCAGACTCTGCTGGATGCCATGACAGCAAAGCCAGCAGCACTGGGCGAAAATGCCACCAGCGGTGCAAACATACTCACCGAAGAATCAGACCGTGTGTGGCGCTTTGCCGTCTTTCCCGACACTCAAGGGCGCGATGACGACAACATGAAAACCTATGTTAACGTTGATCGTGATGGCAACACACTGGATGTCTCTGAGTGGATTGGTGTGGACTATAACAAAGATGGCTATTACGACGCCGGTACCGAAAGTCAGGCCGATTCTGTCAAGCCAGGTGACTGGGACGAAGACGGTATCAGCTATCTTGTTAATGTTCAGGACCCCTTTCATCCGTTCATTGAAACCGATGAAAACGGCGATCCTATTGTCGTTGCTCCAGAAGATCGTCAAGACTTTGGCCCAGACTGGAAAGTCATTCCTTTGCCACTGGTCAAGGCGGTTACCGACAAAATGATTGAGTTAGATGTCGACCTGGTATTAGCCACGGGCGACATCACTGAATATCGCGCAGAGAGCGACTACGTGCAATGGATGGAAACCATCGCTGCGCCGCTTCAGGAAGCAGGCATTTCCATTTTTCCTGCGCGTGGCAACCATGAAATCGTTAATGGTCGCAACTGGCCGGCATGGTTCTCAAACGAGCAAGAATGGGAACGCCAGTCTGTCAACAACGTTTACAACGACATCAACCCTTATGAAGGCTTTGGTCAGGACGATTACGACCAAGGCTATCGCTTGTATCAAGCCTATGCGGGTGCGTTAGTACAAGAGCATCTGGACAATGGTACTGTCGTAGGCTACGAAGGTGCAGAAGACTTGGTATATTATTTCAAGCATGAAAACACCCTGTTTATTGCTCTGGATTTTTACTTTTCAGAGTTAACAAACTCTTCTTTCAAAGGCACTTGGGTAACCTTGGCAGACTGGTTGGAAGAGGTGATCACCACTGAAGGTCCCAATGTCGACCATATTGTGGCTTATGGTCATGAGCCACTCTCCACTAAAAAGCGCCCACAAACTTTTGATGCAGAGCAGTACGATGACTACCTGAAAGAACAGCGTGAGCTGTCTGATGCCGTTGACGTTGCGCAAACTGCCTATGACAACGGCGTTGCCAATGGCGAGTCTGCTGAAGTACTTGCTGTATTGGCCAATAACCTCGAGGAAGCACAAAGTGCCTTGGCAGAAGTGTATGAACCGGGTTTAACAGGTAATGATATTGGTCAGCTGGGTTACTTACTCCAGCAAGACGCGGCACAGCCGGGCCTTGCTGAAAAAGTATTGAACTTGTTTACCCAATATCAGGTTAACTATATCGCGGGTCACGACCATCAATATGCTCGTAGCTTAATTCATAGCGATGCTGGCACGAAAGACCAAGGTCTTGGTTTTGTGCAAATGATTGGCGGTAACGCCTCATGGAAAGCCTACGAAAACCTTTTCGGTATTCATGATGAACACGAAACGGGTCTATACATCAACAATTTCTATGACGGTGTATCCGGTGGCGACTTGGTAAACAGTGAAGGTCTGACCTACGCCAACGTTACTTCTTCGCTGGGCAAAGGGATTTCATTTGTAGTCGTTGAAGTCAATGGCCGTCAGATAACCACCAAGTCTTACTTTGCTGATCACAGTTTAACCGAGGTCGACATGAACCTAGGCGCCCACTACGACTATGACAGCAACAGCTGGTGCACCTTCTCTGGCGACTACATGGTAGCGGGTTCCGAAACCACCATGAACTGTGAAGCTGTGCAGTGGGAAGTGCTAGACGAAGTAACACGCACCATTGATGCCACTAATCGAGTGGTCAACCCACAAGAGAGTTACTACGCGTTTACCAGTACTCCAGAAGATCAAGGTTACATTGGTTCAGAAGCCACCATCATTGACGGTTACAACCTGACCTACGATAGCTCTTACGCACAATCAGTGGGTCGTGTTGAACGACTCAGTGAAATGCTATCGCTAAGCTGGTTTACCGACGAAAGCGCACTGACACTCAGTGATGTGCTACTGATAAGTGGTAACCAGACACAAGATGGAACCTATTATGATTATCTAGGTGAAGTTTCTGAAAGTACCTCGCCTTCAGCCCACTATATCAACAACCGTGGCTGTGAAGTTGTAAACCCAACGCACGTTTCACCTGACGGTAAGTTCAACAAAGGCACAGATATCGAAGCGTCTTTGACAGGCAATACCAATACTACCGGTTCAAGCAATTGTGCAAACTGGGAGCAACGCTATGATGCCAATGACCTGGACTTTGCCGATGCAATGGCCATCAGCTTTAAAGCACCAGACAGCACAAACCTCACAGATTTAACCGTGGGTCGCTATGACGAGTCATCGGAAACTTGGGTTCCTGCGTTCCCAACTGAGTGCTATGTAGAAACAGGTTATTCAGACCACTTCTCGGTGCACTATCGCATCTCTGAGCAAGAGCCTGAAGGCGGCAAAGGTATTGCCGGTTGCCAGCAGCGCTACTGGGGCTACGTGAAAAACAGTAACAGTATCTGGGGCTTTGTTCATACTGATGGCAAGTTCGCAGTCATTGAGAAATAAAACCTGCTTCAAGCTATAAAACAAACGGCGCCTCAAGGCGCCGTTTTTGTTCCTATCAATAGTTAGCTTTAAAGGCTAAATCTTTGCGCCACTGCTACAGCGCCATTTTCTGTTCGGATAGTTCCCCCGGTCACATAGACACCCCGAGATGTACTGGCGATAGCGGTGTGGCGTCTGGGTATATAACCCAATTCAATAGGTGAGAGCTGCTGTGATGCAAAGTCATAACGATAGGTCGCACCTAAGTCATCATAGTTACCAAACAGATAGACACCATCGCCAGCGACAGTAGCGGAGTGCGCGCTAATCGCTACCGACTGTTCAGGCAAGGACTGCCACACGCCGGTTTTGGGATCAAATTGCTCAACACCTGCAAGTGAGTGTTTATAATCGTAACCACCGAAAAGATAGATCTTGTTATCATACACAACGGCTTTGCTATCTTTGGCAACGGGCATATCGGCAACCGGGCGCCACACATCTTCCAGCACATTGTATACCCAACTTTGCGCGACCGACCGCAAACCCTGCCCCCGTTGACTGCGAGAACCGCCAAATACATATACCTTGCCATCCAGATAAGCCGCCGTGTTTAAGCGAGTGGGAAATGGATGGTTGGCCTCACGAGTAACCTGCTGAGTCTTGATATCAAACACTTCAACAATCGGAACAATAGCAAACCGGTTTCGGCGATAACTCACACCGCCCACCAGGTAAACTTTGTCCTGACCATCCCATACAGCAGCGTGATAGCGACGCGGTATCAATTCACTTTCCAGTATTTGCACTTCCCCTGTTTGGCTATCGATAATTTCAATATCCCGGTGCATTCCTTTTTCTCCAGAGCCACCAAACAAATAAACATAGCGTCCGTCCGACACCGACGCGTGTCCATAACGGCTCTTACTTAAGGTAAAGGTCTCTGTTTGTTTGGCCTGATGTGAATTGAACGAACAACCGCCAAGCAGCAAAATAACCAGAAAAAGCGACAAAAACCTGATTGGATTCACCGTTATGGTGGAAGAGTTAATAGGAGACTGATTCATAAAGCACTCCCTTTTAATGAGTTGGATTTTGACCTGAGTTGTGTGATTGTTTGAACCAAAGTACGAGAAGCGGTAGCGAATTATCTAAGCTCCATATTGTGCTTCTAACTCACTCACTCCCAGACCGTTTTTCTTGTTCACTTTAATCTGCACCGGAATGCGCTCTTTCAGGGTTTCAATATGGCTGATAATACCGATGGTTTTTCCTGAGGCATTAAGGTTATCCAGGGTATCCAGTGCAAGGTCCAGGGTTTCGGCATCCAGGGTGCCAAACCCCTCATCCAGGAACAGTGAATCGATTCTGGTTTTGTGACTCACTAAATCAGATAAACCCAAAGCTAAGGCCAGACTTACTAAAAAGCTCTCACCGCCGGACAAGGTCTTGGTGTCTCGCTGATTGTCTGCCTGCCAGGTATCGGTTACCTTTATGCCCAAACCCTCGACGTTTTCTCGGCTTAGTAGGTAACGGCCGTGCAATTGCTGCAATCTGCGGTTAGCAAGATGAATCAAATTGTCCAGGGTTAGCCCTTGGGCGAATTTGCGAAACTTCTCTCCTTTGGCATGACCAATCAGATCATACAAATACTGGATATCATCGAACTCGTCTCTGAAAGCTGAAATAGTCTGCGCCAGTTCACTTTGCTGTTGACGGTTGTCCTCATCCTGCTGCAACTGCCCCCGTAGCTCCCCCAGCCTTTCTGCTAACTTTTGTAATTGCTCATTCAATTGCTGCTTTTGGTGGGTGTACCTGGCTATCGCCTCACTTCCATCAAAAGGTTCCCCACTCTCATTTTCAGGGGCATCGCCATTGTGCTGAGTAAGCCGGTTCTGAGTATTTTGCAGCAATGTTTGCGCTTCCTGAGCTTGTTGCTCCAGAGTTTTATTTTGCTCCCGCAACTGCTGTAACTCCAACTCTTGTAATAACGCTGATTGAAACGCTTCCTCATCCTCAAACGGGCTTTCCTCCAGCCGGGTAGAGAAAATTCCACGCAGTTCAACACCTTGTTGCTGCATTTCCTGATATTGATGCTTCAAGCCTTGCAGTTTATTTTGACTGGTTAACATCTCGTCGCGCAACTGCTGCAGTGAACTTCTATTGGCTTCCACGCTCTGTGTCAATGTGGCTAATTGTTGACGCCCCTCATCGAGTAATTGCTCACTGGATTGCTCACCAGCCAGTGTTTGCTTTTGTTGCTGCATGGCCTGCAGGTTATCCTCTATAAGCTGCAGCCTGGTCTTTTCGCCCTTCAGTTGCTGCTCGCTCCTTTCCAGCTGCGGTATGATTGCCGCCAACTCGGTTTGCAGCTTGTCTGAAGTCGAAGTTAACGGCTGCATCGCATCAAAATTAGCCTGCCATTGCGACAGTTGTTGCTGCAACGAAGCAAACCATCGCTCATCTGGAAGGCTCTGTACCGGCTCGGGGAATGCCACCTGTTGCAATTCTTCCAAAAGAGCACGAGATTGGGCTTGGTAAGACTGATTGTGTTTTTGCAGCTCGTTTTGCAATTGCTGCTTTTGCTTTTGATGGGCATCGAGGTTAGCTTGCAGCAAAGTCACATCATTAGCCGCACTTTTACATAAGGCTTCCAACTGGCTGCTCTTTTGCTGTGCCGTCTTCAGCTTTTCCTGCTGAGCCGCATCCTCGGCTAATAGCAGTTGCAGCTCTGCCAATTCGGTTTCTGACTTTTTATACAACTGGCTAAGCTGTTCCCTGTCAGATATCACCGGAGCGTCGGCAATCTGAGACTTTGCTAATTGCTCAAACCAGCCAGATTCTGCCTGGTCAGACTGTATTTTGGCTTGCTCAATGGCCGAGTCCAATAAGCGGCACTTTTCCACGAGAGATTCAAGCTGCTCTCGGGCTTTTGTACCCTGTTGCTTTAGCTGTTCCAACTCCTGTTCTGCCTGCTTAAGTTCCTCAGTCACTTCACTTCCGACAAGCTCAGGCAGAGATTCTGGATGTTCCATGGAGCCACACAATGGACAGGGAAAATCTTTGTCCAGCACTTCTCTGAAGCGTGATATTTCCTCAGTCAGGGCCAATTGCTTTTGCAAACTTTTAAGTAACTTTTCCTGCCTGGCATAATCATTTCGCAACTGCACTATTTTCTCTTGTGCCGTCGCTTTAATTTGCTCTGTTTCAGTCAATGCAGTAGTTTGAGTGTTAATTTCTGCATGATAAAACAACCACTGACGCTGAATTTCCTGCAGCCTCAGCAATACCGGAATACGCTGACTGAGTTCAACCTGTTGCCGCTGAAACTGTTCTCGATTCTCATTACTGACAATCGCGTCTGACACTTGCTCTAATTGCGTTACTTCCTGTTGCTGCTCCATCCACTTCTTACTAGCTTCTGATTCAGCCTTGTCCATTGACTGAGCTTGTTCAAGTAATCTTTGATGCTGCTGTTCACTCTCTTGCAAAGTCTGCTGCTTTTCCTGAATTCCCTGTTGCAGTTCAGCTATATGCCTTGCACTCACCTGCCAACCAGATAGCTTGTGCTCCAGCCCCTTCAGCCATTGATGCTCACGCAACCAGGCTTGCAAACGCTGCATTTCATTTTCTGTTTGGCTAAGGGACTGTTTAATCTGCTGCCATCGGCTTTGCAGCTCATTGTTACTTTGCTGCAGCTGCCCCAGCTGCTGCTGAGCGTCGAATTTCTGATTTTCAGTACTGAGCAACTCTCGCTCTAACGGGATCAGGGTCTGGCGGATCATAGTCTCATGCTCGCCGAATTTTACTTGTTGCTGCTTAAGCTGCTCTTTCAAAGTCGAAAACTGTTGCTCTGCTTGCTGTTGTTGTTCGGTAGCCGAAGTGTAAGCCTGTTCCTGTGCTGTGATCCGCGCTTGCAATTGTTGTTGCGCGGCTGCATTTTGCTGTTGATTCTGCCAATCGTAGCGCAGCTTCTCTGCAGCCTCGCCCTGTCTGAGACGTTCCATTTGAGGCTCTGCAGCCTGCCGTGCTTGCTGTGCGCTTGTCAGCTGAGATTGCGCCTTGGATAGCTCCTCTTCCAGCTTTGCTAGTTGCTGCCACCAATACAGATGCATTTCAGTATTTTGAAGTTCAGCTTTGTTTTTTTCCGCCTCAAAGCTTTGCTGTTTTATATCATTCTGTAAAGCCTCTCGTTGTTCATCACTTAACAACCAGGCTCCCGCCAAACGCGCTTCCAACTGCTCCAAATGTCTTTTAGCTTCAGACCTTTTTTGTGCCACTGTTTCTGAAATTCGACCATAAACATCAGTACCGGTGAGTTCCTCCAGCAACGCCGCCCGTTCTTCTTCTCGAGCATTGAGAAACGCCGCGAACTGTCCTTGCGAAAGCATCATAGAGCGGGTAAATCTGGCGAAATCTAATCCGGTTATTTGCTCTACCAATTCGGCTTTTTGCTTTATCTGCGACGCCAGTATTTTGCCACTTTCCACCTCTGCAAGTTCCACATCTGCTGGTTGCAGATTACCATCCGCTTTTCCTCGGGCACGACGCATGAACCAGCTAGCTCTGTACACCTTCCCTTTAACCTCAAAGGCAACTTCAGAGCCACATTGCGCTTGTCCGCGGGTCATAATTTCATTACTGGATTGACTCAGCGCACCCAACCTGGGGGTTTGATGGTAGAGCGCCACACAAATAGCGTCTAACAGTGTAGTCTTGCCCGCTCCCGTAGGGCCGGTAATGGCGAACAAACCATTGGCATCAAACTGCTCTTCAGTGAAATCTATTTTCCAACTGCCCTGCAATGAGTTGAGATTTTGAAACGCGAGACTCAATATCTTCACAATAGCTTTCCTTGCTCTGCTGCTAGCTTCGCAGCCTTTGCTGGTGTTTCAACTCCCTCGTCCAGGCTTGATTCAATTTCATTGAACAGTGTTTTTAAACGCGTTATTCGCGCTTGTTGTTCTTCATCAGAGAAATCTTCCTGAGCCAGTCTGCGTTCAAACACTTCCATCGGAGTCAGTTCGCTTAAGGATTCAATGTGCTGCGTAGATAATACCTGGCGACGCTGGCCTTTGGCCCGAGTCACCTGCAAAATCTCCAATCTGGTGCCCTCTGTCATCAGTTGTAAGCGCTGTTGCAGGTCAGATAGAAAATCTTGCTCTGTCACTTCGACACTTAACCAGATGGATTCATCACGAGGCAACTGCGCCAGCTGTTGTTCCAGCTCTTTAAGATTGCCCTTGAGCTTTTGCATTGCCTGAAAACGCGGAATAGTCATACTAGTTACCGACTGCAATGCCTGTTGCTCAAAACACACAAGTTCAACGCTCTTTGGCTGTGAAAGCTCATCAAAACTTAAAGGAATGGGGGAGCCGCAATAACGGATGTGCTCTTTGCCGGCAACTTTTTGTGCTTTGTGAATGTGGCCCAAGGCAATGTAATCCGCAGGTGGGAAATCGGACGAGGGGAAGCCATCGAGGGAACCGATGTAAATATCCCGTACCGAATCAGACTGACTCACCCCCAGTGCCGAAAGGTGACCCGTCATCAAAATGGGCATCGCAGTGGTTGCTTCATCCTGCAATTCACAAGCACGCGCATACAAAGATTGGTAATGGGTCTTGATTGCCTCTCCCAGTTGTTGACGCTTTTGTAAACCACTTTGCTGTGCCTCGCTTAACACCACATCGCGAGGCCGCACAAAAGGAATTGCACATACCAACATGCTTTGCTGCTGGTTTTGCAGCACAATCAATTGCTCGTCGGGTTGTTCAGATACTTGTGCAATGACATGAGTATGTAATTGTTTTAGCAATCTCTTTGATTCATTCAATACCGCCACAGAATCGTGATTACCGGCAACAAACACTAGCTGACATTCCAGCTTCTGTATGCCGATAATAAATTCGTTGTAGAGTTCTCGGGCATAACTGGGCGGCGCACTGGTATCAAAAATATCCCCCGCCACAATGATGGCATTGACACTTTCCTTCTCAACAAGCTGCAGCAACCATTGTAGAAACTGCTGGTGCTCGTGTTTTCTGTGTCTCGTATAGAAATATTGCCCCAAGTGCCAATCAGAGGTGTGAATAATTTTGAACATAAATACCGAAAATATGGATTGAAAGTCAGACGGTCTTGCCTGAGACAGAATATACCCTAAACCAAGTATCTAATTAATCCCTTTTGTGGCAACTGCGTATTGAATGCAATGACAAATCACGATGATGGGTCTATCTTGTTGTCTGCTACAGGAAAACAACTATAAATTGAGGAATATTATGATCAAAACCGTATTAAAAATCGCCGCTGTATCCCTGGCGTTAAGCAGCCTTACAGCCAATGCTGAAGAGCTCAGTAAAACCCAACAAAAGTTGGAAGACGCCATGCTGGCTGATGTCCGCAGCGAAAAAGAAGTGGCTCGCGACGATAATCGTTTGCCCATGCAAACCCTGGAGTTTTTTGGTTTCCAGGAAGATATGACCGTAGTTGAACTGGTACCAGGCGGTGGTTGGTATACTAAATTATTGGCCCCGGTATTAGCGGAAAATGGACAATATTATGGGGCTATCGGAACCAGCCGCATCAAAGAAAGGTTGAGCGACAAACCAGGCTTTGAAAATATGCAGATTATCGCTGAAGATGCCAATATTTACCGCGCTGAAGGTGCAAAGTTTTACTCATTGGAGCTGTCTGATGCTGGTTTAGGTATAACAGATGTCGATATGGTAATGACCTTCCGCAACTATCACAACTTTTCCGAAGAGGGTCGTCGCGCCATGAATAAAGCCGCGTTCGACGCGTTAAAATCTGGTGGCATCTATGCGGTTGTTGACCACACTGCACGTCACATGGAAGAGCCGAATAGAGAAAACCGCCGTCGCGTTGATCCGGTATTAGCCATCAAAGAAATTCAGCAAGCCGGTTTTGAATTTGTAGACTACAGCGATCTGCACTATCGCAAAGACGACGAGCTCATCTACGAGGTAGGGCGCAAGTCAGTGACAGGTAATACAGACCGTTGGACCTTCAAGTTTCGCAAGCCTTAAGCGCAACTAACAATTGTAAAAGCCGCAAATACTGCGGCTTTTTTGCACTTTCTAAAAATTTTCACTTCGCTTTCATCAAATATTCATCTGTTACTGACAGACTGGATTTTACCTGGTGGTAATTGCTCACGTCTGAAGACGGCCTTCTGCAAAACGTTGGCTTTAATGCGAAGAGGTATTTGCATTGAGACGATTCGATTCTGTTAAGCACCGCTTTCTACTGATTTTAAGCATCTGTTTGTTTGGCATGTTATTACTCGTTGCCAATCAGATGTACCACACCTCCCGTCTGATTGAGTTAAACCAACACAATCAGTTGCTGTTGCGTCTGTCTAATGACCTCTTGCAACTACGCCGCCACGAAAAAGATTTTATGTTGCGTCAACATGATATCTATCTGGAAAAATTTCGAGATCGCGCCAAATTGTTTGTCAATGATCTTGAAGCCTTGCTACCCGTCCTTGAAAATCACCATTTACCCGGTGCTATGGCAACTGATATCTCCAACAGATTCAACAAATATGAGCAAATGTTTTTCCAATTAGCAGACTTACAAATAAAACTAGGGTTGGACGAAGACAGCGGTGAAAAAGGGAAATTTCGCAGAGCGGCTCATCAATTGGAAGAACAATTTGACACACTTGGCAAAGCGCAATGGCAAGTTGCCCTGCTGCAATTGCGCCGCCACGAAAAAGACTTTATGTTGCGCAAACGCAACGAGTACGTGCAAAAAGCTCAACGTGTCTATGACGAACTACGCTCTGAAATCGATAACTCAAATAGTGCAACCAAAATTGAGCTTCTTGCTTTTCTCGATGAATATATGGCGGGCTTGACTACCTTAAACCAATCCTTTCAGACCATAGGTCTGACTCATGAAGATGGTCTACAAGGAAAATTTCGGACCCAAACTCACAGTGTTGAAGATAGCCTTTTTCAGATTGACTCTCGGTTAAGCCCGGCAATAAGGCTGGAAGAACAACGAGTCCGTAGTAATGGGTTGATCATAATGGCTTTGACTTCCGCCATTCTGGTATTTTTGATAATTCGTAGCTTCACCACGTTCCAGCGCACTTTGCGCGCATTTTTACACTTTTTCCAACATTCCAAAGATCAATTGGCTCAACTCGATCCCAACTCTATTAGTTTTTCCGAATTTAAAAATATGGCTAACCTGGCCAACGAAATGGTTCAGGCTCGTGATGCCGCAGAACGCAAGCTGCATGATACCAAGGACCAATTGGCATCCGTCAATAACTCGCTGGAGAAACGCGTAGAGGATGGAATAACTGAAATTCGATCTTTGAATGAAGAAATTGAAAGCACTCAAAAGGAAGTCGTCTTTACCATGGGCGCCATTGGCGAAACGCGCTCTCAAGAGACAGGAAATCATGTACGCCGGGTAGCTGAGTATTCAAAACTCTTAGCACTGAAAGTCGGCTTGCCCGAAGCAGAGGCAGAGTTGCTAAAGCAAGCCTCTCCCATGCACGACATTGGTAAAGTTGCTATTCCTGATGCGATCTTAAACAAACCCGGAGCTTTGACTGAAAAGGAAATGGAAGTGATGAAACGCCACGCCCAAATCGGTTACGAAATGCTTTGTCATTCTG
This sequence comes from Planctobacterium sp. AWM4_229, assembly GCF_056160305.1. Taxonomy (NCBI): domain Bacteria; kingdom Pseudomonadati; phylum Pseudomonadota; class Gammaproteobacteria; order Alteromonadales; family Alteromonadaceae; genus Planctobacterium; species Planctobacterium sp. AWM4_229. The sequence goes on from NZ_JBSWWX010000002.1 coordinate 514,085, forward strand.
AGCGTCCGATATTAAAAACTGCCGCAATTGTTGCCGGACAGCATCACGAAAAATGGGATGGCACCGGTTATCCCAAAGGTCTTGCTGGCCAGGATATTCATATCTACGGGCGCATTACGATGCTAGCCGACGTATTTGATGCTTTGGGTAGTCGCCGCTGCTACAAAGAACCCTGGTCGGATGAAGATATCTTTCGTTACTTAAGAGAGCAAAGTGGCAAAATGTTTGACCCAAATCTGGTGAAACTATTTTTTGATAATCTTGAACTCTTCTTTGACATTAGAGACCGTTACCAGGATGAACAGATAAAAGTGCCTTATGAATCAGATACGCTGCAGATTAATGAGGAAGATGAAACCACTCACGTCGCATAAAGCGCAGCTGCAGATTGAACTATCAGAAAAACACCCTGGCCCCTACTCTCAGAGCCGTATCTTCGTCGCCTGCGGTAATGGTGCGTAGCGGGTTCAGATCTTGTAAATCAGGGGCCGCATAATCATCCGAAAGCAGGTTTTCCAGCGTTACATAAGCCTGCCAATAGTCCCGCTCATATAGATATTGCATGTTGAGTAGCAAAGTTTCATCCACCGCAGCGCGTTCGCTTGCATAGCGCAAACTCAGGCCGACACTGTGTTGCGGTTTGAAGTCCCACACCATGCCCAATCTCGCTAACCATCTTGGGACGAATTGACGACCGACATCTTTTTCAGAGACGTCGCTCCCCTTGTGCTGATAGCTCAAATTGGAATACCACTGTGTGCTGTCTGTTACAAATTGATAGTCCAGCTCCAGACCATAGCGATTAAAATGTTCAGTATTCTCAAAACGTACCTCAAACTCATTACTCAAGCGCTGGATAAATTCATCGGCATGGGTCCAATACAGGTTTGCGATAAACAGTTCGTTATCTTTGGTATAGGTATAAGCTATATCCAGACTATCTACTGTTTCCGGCTCGATATCCGGGTTACCCACGATCACCCCGGGCGGGATATTAATGTGCTTCTGGAAAAAGTTAGGGGAATTAAAACCGGAAGAATAGAGCACCTTAACGGAACTGTAAGCGTCAAAACTATGGATCACACTAATCCGAGGTAGGACATTGGCACCCGATGCTTGATTATCCACATAGCGCACCCCCAGAGACACCCGCAAATCATCAAAATCATGCAACCATTGGCCATATACAGCCCACTCGGAGACATCATTTTGCTCCATTGTGGTAACACGGGTTACCCCATTTGCATCGGTGTTCAGGTAGTCACCCGTTTCTCGCTCTTCCGCTTCGACACCTAACACCCACTCTGTTTGCTCACTGGTCTGATGGATGTACTGCCCACCGACCCGCAACCGGTTGTTATCATCACCATCACCAAAGTTTTGCACGCCAAACTCACTGCCGTTAAATAAGCGTTCTGTGGGAATGCGCAGGAAAAAGTTGCTGTAGTCAGCATACAATCGGTACTGTTGCGTATCCGTTTGCCAGCTTTTATCTACCTTAAACAGGCGGCCTTCTTGTTGCATCTCACTGTGATTCAAAATCGTGGCTGCGGCGGCAAGGCCCTGAACATTGGAACGGAATTCGTGATATTGCAGCTCAAGACTATCATCCGCCCAGCCTAACATAATGGATTTATCATCAGGTTGTTTAACAATACTGCCACTGTTTGGTGTGTCTGGCGGGAAAAAGCCGGGGGTGGGCCTGAAATCCATAAAAGCATCGTATTCCTGGCTCTCACGCCAATGGGCAGATAAGTTTAATGTTCCACCCAGCAGTGGCATGCCATGATTCACCGCTGCCTCTTTACCTCCTCCCGTAGTAACTGCTGTATGCAAACTGCCACCAGCAGATTTTTTAGTGATCACATTGATAACGCCGGCTGACGCGTTAGAGCCGTGAAAAACGGTACCGGGACCACGGATGACTTCAATGTGACTTATTGCCTCCAGAGGGATGCCTGCGATGGGAATGTCACTGTGGGAAGCTTGCCAATAGGGTACGCCATCCAATTGAAATAATACTTTCTGATTAAAGGCTTCAAACAATCCACGTAACATCACTGACTGTGTGCCAATTCCGGTATGCTGCACATCAGCACCGGGTAACATGGCGATAATCTCGGCCAAGCTATGGATGCCCATTTTTTGTAGCTGGCCCACATCAATGCGAGAAACGACGGCGGGAGTTTTGACGATATTTTCAGACTGTGTGGAAGCAACACTCACTTCCAGCTCCAAAAGTTGCTCGAAGGACATCGAAGCCAGATCTTCAGCTTCATCAGGCTGTGGTTCAGCATAAGCCGACACACTCAGTAGCAGTGCCGACCCTATTATCATACCAGCAAGTTGCGTGTTCATTTCTTACCTGTCAGAACGGGTGTCGCCTTTTTCCGCTTCTCCGCCCACCTGGTTTGGGTTCTTGTTTTTAATCAAACAGCCTTCATGCTGTGAGCACATCCAATGGCATTTGATTTCTCTACTTACAGTGTGGATGAATTTTTGAAATTTACCAGAATATTAGGGCTTGTTGGTAACAGCCTTCTGTTTCCAATCTTTTCAACCGGAACACAAATAGTCGATGAATTTACCCACCAGAGCATTGGACCATGGCGTTTCCCGAGCTTGCGCTATTACCTGATTAAAATGTTCTGCATCTTGTGTGTATTGCGTGCGAAACACGGACAAACGCTCAATCAGAATATCTCTATCCACTTCCGGATGAAACTGAAATGCCCAAAAGGGCAAGCCATTGACTTTGAAAGCATGGGGACAGGCTTCAGTAAAAGCTAATAGCTCACATTCTGCAGGCAGTTCCGGGGCACGTTCACGATGCACACTAACGGCATAAAATGGATCAGGTATGTCGAAAAATAGCGCATCCGATTTGGCCGCCTCAGTGAGAGCGATGGGCAATGCCCCGATTTCGAAATCGCGTTCATCCCTAACAATTTCGCCTCCCATTGCTAACACCGCTAACTGAAAACCAAAACAGGACGCAAATACGGGTTTTCCAATATTGCGACAATATTGCAGCAAACGCACACAGTCGGGTACAAAAGGATAAGCCTCAGGCTCCAGTACGCTGGCTTCACTAGCACCGCCGACAAACACCGCATCGTATTGCTCAACCAACTCTGGAGAAAACCTTGGCTTGTCAAACACATTCAACACCTCAAGTTGCCCAGCATTTATACCTGCAAAACCGACAAAACTATTAAACTCCTCCTCGCGCACTTGAGGCTTATCTCTTATCTGCACTAAAAGTAATTTTAAATGTTGTCTTGTGTTCATGGCCTTTGTTCTCCTCGCCAAGGCTAATAACCCCGATTAACGTCAACGGCCTTTGGTATTTGGCCGAGGGAAATATAATTCGACAGATTCTTTTTAATTATCAAGGTTGCGGATTCAGGGTTTGTAGGTGCCGCGACATGAGGTAGCACCGTTACTTTAGGATGATGCCAGAAGGGATGGTCCTGCGGCAATGGCTCTGTGTCAAAAACATCCAATACCGCATGGGCCAATTCACTGCGGTCAAGATGAGCGAGTAACGCCGGTGTTTTTATGGCAGAACCTCGCCCGAAGTTAATCAAATAAGCATCGGGGTTGCACCAGGAAAGCGTTTCTTCATCAAGTAAATACGTCGTTTCAGGGGTGTGGGGTAAAAGCGAGACAATAATGTCAGCTCGCTGCAATGCAATGCGTAGCCCTTCTTTACCACTGTAATAAATCAGATCGTCAGTTTCGCTATCGCGTATTGTTCTCGCCCAAACAGAGGGTTTGTAACCTTGTTCCTTGAGTCGCCTGGCTGACGCCATTCCCATATTGCCAGCCCCCAACAACAGCACCTCTAGTTCATGATTTGGCTTTACCGGGTTGGATTGCCATTGACTTGTTTTTTGTTGCCGAGTATACAACGGATTGTGGCGCTGGCAATTCATCACCCAACATAAAACGCTATCCGCCATGGTGTTTGCCAGTGTCGGGTCTTGCAGTCTGACAATGGGCACGTCCGCCAATGATGCACAATCCAGTAAATTCTCCACTCCAGCCCACGTGCTTTGCACCCATTTGAGTTGAGGCAGTTGAGTAAAGTCGACACCTTCAGCATTAGCCACGATGGCGATTTCTATTTGCGACTTTTCGGTATCACTCAACTCAGACAACACTTTAAACTGATGTTCGGGCATTGCTGAACTGAACGCTTTTAGCCATGACTGTGCCGATCGGGTGTTTTTATTGGGAACATACGCTATCAACATATTTCGTGATTTTCCTTGTTTCGCCTCAAACTCATGGAGGTGAAGTTAAGCTAAGCCTGCAATTAATGGTTAAAACTTGTAGAGTGCTTCACAATTGTCCATAAACCCTGCTTGTTTATTGACATCATCTCATTGATAATTTGCGCGAATTAAAAAAGAGCGATACAACATGATGCACTTTGCCCTGGAAGGAACGTTTAACGACAACGTCGACAATTTGTTCTCCGCCTGGCACGAACCGAAAAAATTAATCAATTGGTTTAATCTCAACGATCTGGTGATCGGTCAAATCATGTCAGATTTTCGCGTAGGCGGGAAGTTTCGCTTTCATTTGTACGATGTCGCGGGTGCATCCCACATTCTGATGGGTGAATACATGGATATTCAGCCAAATACCCGGCTGCAATTTTCATGGCAGTGGGTTGGCGAGCCACACTTGAGTGAAGTAGAAGTGTTGTTTGACGACGTAGATGAACAAACCACCAATATTCAACTTACTCACTCGGGCTTTGACGACGAAGAAGATAAGGTCTTGCATCACCAAGCTTGGTTGGGTTGCCTGGACAGATTGGTATTAGCAAGCCGCTAATTGGTAGAAACAGGAAGAGCTTTGAGGTGCACCGCCTTATCTCCGGCAGTGCACATTACATCTTTATCGATTAGAACGGATAAAGAATAGCAACACCCGCTAGCGTAGCTTCCTCACCATCGATAAAATCTATCGCCAATGTCGGTGCGACAATGAACTTGTCGAGAGAGTATTCATAGGCTGCGCTGAGACGCATTAAATCTTTGTACTTTGTTTTATATCCCCCAATACGCTCTTCGCCGAAACCAACGCCAAAACGCCAGTTGTCACTGGGATGGTAGTAAAAGGAGCCAACCCAAATATTCACGCCATCACCATGATGGCCGTCTTTAGTGCGTTCCCATACACCGCCCACCCCAAATTGGGAAGACAACTTGTATTCATATTCAATACCAACGGTGGTATCGGTTTCCCCGTCAACATGAGTTGCTCCCAGAAAAACTCCTGGATAGTGTTTAGCGTCACCTGCGGCATAAGCGCCAAAAGCGGAGATAGTCAGCATTGTTGCTGTGGTTAGTTTAGCAAAGCGGGTCATTTGATCCTCGATGTACTTATTTTTGATTACAGCCTTTGTGTTTAAAGGCTCAAATTGGCCAAATCAATTTTTAATATCTTGGCAAACATCTCTAATTTTTGTTTGGTGTCGTTTTCCATGTCACTCGCTGCCAGAATAGCAGCGCACTCGCAGGCCAACGATTGTTGATGCTCATCCAAAGTTTCTTTTTCTTGTTCCACCATGGCAGTGAGCAAACGCAATAAGCTCATTGCTAATTGAGGATTATTTGGCGACAACTTAAAAGCTTGGGTTAAGTTTGCATAAGCGGGTTTAAAACGCTTTTCCTTGAAGTGGGTTTTCGCCATTTCACCTAACTCTTTAGCCGTAAAGTGAATTTCCTTGCGTTCGATTTTTTCCTGTTCAATATACTCACTGACAACGCGTCCTGACCAGGAATCGGCACCAATTTGCTTTTTCACCTCTTCCAGTATTTTCAGGCTTTCTTCGCGCATTCCCAACTCGTGAAAAGCTTTCACTTTTTCCAGATTTTCATCAATGGAGCCATTGGCTTCCTGTGAAACCTTGTCTTTCAATAGCTTCTCAGCTTCTTTCTTATCCTGCCTGACACACAAAAGCCTGACTTTGACCACCGCCAAAGGTTCTTCTAATTGTTTACCAAATTCTGCCTCAAGTTCTCGCATCATACGCTCTATCTTGACGTAAAGAGTTCGCGCCTCACCAGCAGTAAGTGTAGTGGCTAAATCAATCCCGGTTCGCACCACATTTAAGCGTAAGTCAGGGCTGTCATGGATAGAGTTTCTGGCATATTTAGCCACATTTTGCGCCGACAGATATTGCCCCATGCGATCATGGTTAAGCCTCGCCAGATCACAAGATTTGCGGTTTCGCTCTATGTTCCTGGGTGCCAGTTGCGTAGCGGTTTTTATCTCTTCATAAGCATTTTTGTAATCTTCATGCTCAATAAAATAATGCGCCAGTACGTCGTACACCAAAAAGCGAGTATCCTCGCGCTCTTTTAGCTCATTAATTTTGGGTTCCGCCTCTTCCAGTTTGTCTTGAGCTAACATAGCTCGCAGCAAACCGATAGACACCCAACCGTATTTGTATTCGTGCTGCAACTGCTCGTAATACTTCTGCGCTTCTTCATATTCGAACAGCTTAAACAAGCACTCACCTTTCACCCGTTTGATATTGGGAAAGTAATGAGCTAACTCATTGCGCTTAAGCAGCTCATCAGCGAGATAAATCGCCGAACTGTAGTTTTCGGTATCAACACAATAATACAAGCGATGCAGGCGTTTACGCACCTCAAAGATATGACGCAGGCGGTTTTCAACTCGACTTCTATCCAGTGGTTTAACCCAAAAATCATTGGGTTGCATTTCCACTACGCAATGCACTAATTCTGGGGCAGTCTCTGCGCTTAAAAATATAACGGTAGTGGCTTTTGTGACATGACCTTTAAACTTTAACTCTTCCAACAAGTGGAAGCCGTCTTTGTCACTTTGCACATTGAAGGAAATAAGAACGATATCAAAGCGCGTTTGTTCACAGCGCCTGACGGCATAATAGGCATTTTGTGCCGTGGCAATCTTAGAGATACCAATTTCCAACATGGCACTCTTGATGAGTTCATGTACGAGTGGATCTTCATCAATTATCAGAGCGGTCAGCTCACTGACTCGTCGAGGGGCTGGAATATCTATCAATTCCGTTATCCTTACCTAAATGCGCTACTGGCAACTATGCGTTTATATAGCCTGCGATGATTTGTACTTTTAGAATCAAGTATATAGCAAAAAACGCATACGAAAAGGCGGGAATACAGCTATTTTCGGTATACCTCAAAGTTTCAATTGATTTTGTGGAATTAAATTTCCCAATGAAAAAGCAATTCCTACTCTAGTTTATCAAGCAACTCATGAGCCTTGTTTTCAGTAAGCGGTAAAAGTTGTTTATTGGCAATAAATTGCTCTACGCCGTCATAGCTACTGGATGCTGTCACGTAATATTGCTCACTGTCGTTGTCTTTTATGGCAAAGACTTGTTTTTGCCATTGCCCTTGCTCGTAACAACTTACCCCATGCTCTACTTTGCTATTTTCTCTGGCGTAATACTCACGGCACAGATTCTGTGCGTCATTTTGATAACTTTGTACAACTACCACTTCGGTGCCATTTTCAGATAGCCAATTTTCATCATCTGCAACTTTGCTGAGCATACTTCCTTTGATGGCCATACCATTGCCCTGAAATGGTTGGCTAATGAACACATACCCCATGACAAATACCAATGCAATTGACGCAGCCATAGGCAAAAAGCGGCGCCACATAGCATCTGACTCACTATTCTGTGCTGGGCTAGTCGGTTCCAGTAATTGCTTGAGTTCATCGCTCAATGGTTCATTGAGAAAATCAGGCATCACGGTCTTTACGCTGTTATTAAGCTGCTTTAACTGCTGATATAGCCCATTCAGTTCGGGCTCTGCTAATAATCTGCGTTTGACTTCAGTGACTTGCACTGTATCCAATTCACCATCAATGAATTGTGATAATAAATCGTAATCGTCTTGCTTCATTTTACTTGCTCACACCTTGCTCTCTATTAACTCCAGCATTTTCTTCCTTGCTCTGGAAAGGCGACTCATAACCGTTCCCTGGGGAACTTCCAACACATCAGCCGCCTCGGCGTAACTAAATCCTTCAATGATCACTAAACTTATGATCATCCGTTGTTCATCGCTCATTTCATCAAGTACAGCCAGTACCTGTTCAAGCGTGTATCTATTTTCCTGTTCACCCTCAGTTGAATCACGTTCCATACCAGGGATCTTATTTTCAATTACGGCTTTAACCCTGACATCACGGGAACGAATTTCGTCCAACCAAATATTTTTGCAAACCCTTAATATCCAAGGAACTACAGAAACCTCTTTTGACAAGCCTTTCTGCAGCAATTTGAGCACAAGGTTTTGCACTAGATCATCGGCATCGGCCTTATTCCCGGTTAAGGAGTAAGCAAAACGCCGTACCCTCGGTAGCTCTTCTACCAAAATCCTTTTAAGTTCATCAGCCGAATAATTCATCCTGACCTTCTGTGAGTAAAACGTGACACGATTACAATTTATTCCAAAATATTTTTGAGCTTTGCGGTATAAAGAAACAAACGCCTTATGTCAAAATAGTTCACCATAATGGCGTAATCGTGAAATAAATCACAATTCTCAACCGTCATAAAGTATTAAGTTAGTGTAAAATGACAGGTAAGTCATGAATTTGTTTAAAGGTGTGGCCGTGCAAAATATCATTAAACACAAACAAGCATTACTGGTACTGCGGGTTTATCAGTGTCTGTTTGCTTTCGCCGTATTTTGCGTGACCCTGTTTAGCTTCTCCTATGCACAGGCCAATGAGCGCAGTGCCGAACGTCGTGCTGAATTAGTAACCGAGCGAATGCTGGACAGACAATTACTGCGTGCGGCCTCCATGGCTGGACGCCTGGCTGAAGAACAAGCACAGAGAAATAGTAGCGCCTCAGTTGAAAGAGATGCACTATTATCAACAGAGCGCCAGTTAGAAAAAATGCTTGAAGTCAGAGTTGTAGGCAGAAATGCTGAACTCAACCGCGATACAGACATTCCCACCCGTCCTACCCCTGAAGAACCCGAACCTGAAACTGAGACAGACGAATCTCTGGGCGACGGACTTGGCAGTTTTGACCCAAATGACCAGACAGACACAGAGGAAAAAAGTAACGACGAAGTGGAAGAAGGCGTTGAGCAGTCAGAAGATGCTCTGGAAGAGCAACTAGAAGACCGCCTCGCTGAACAAGATTTAGATATCGTCTTTTCCGACTTGCAGTTTGAGCAGACGCTTCACGCTATTGAGAACGACTCGACAGTGCTCAAAGGTATTGATGAACAGCGCGTCTGGACCAACGAATGGGTCATCATGGCCGATGCTGATGCCAAATCTGCACTTGAAAAAGAGGGCTATGAATTTAGCAACGAGGAACACCTTGAGTCTTTCGGCAGTATTGTTGCCAGTGTCAAAGCGCCTGCATCATATGACTTGCATAACGATTACCAACTAGTGATGAAAAAACTAGACAAGCATGATGCCGTGCTGGATCTGAATCACATCTACAGCAATATATACACCAACGCCAGTGAGGCCAGTGGTACCTTAAAAGATGGTATTTCTCCAAGCCAATTACTGTCTTTGCCCGGGCATGGCGCCAGGATCGGCATGGTAGATACTGCGATCAACCTTGAGCACAGCTTGTTAAAAGACGTAATGATTACGCAACAGCACTTTACTCAAGATAATCAATCCCCGGTGTTTACCCATGGCACAGCTGTTGCTTCCGTGCTTTCCGGTAAGGGACCGGAATATCAAGGTATTCTCAAACAGGTTGAACTTTACAATGCGTCGGTTTTTGTGGAAGCAAAAGGCAGCCAATCCATTACTACCGCTCTGAGTCTGTTACGAGGATTAAACTGGCTGGTACAGCAAGATATTAAAGTCATCAATATGAGTTTAGCGGGTCCACCGAACCGCCTACTGGAAAAAGGCATTGAGCAACTATGTCAAAAAGGTGTGATTATTGTAGCCGCTGCAGGTAACGAAGGTCCCTTCTCAAAACCCATGTATCCGGCGGGATATAGTTGCGCGGTGGCCGTAACGGCAGTCGACCTGAATAACAAACTCTATAAAAAAGCCGTACGTGGAAATCACATCGATGTAGCTGCTTATGGGGTGAATATTCTGGCAGCCAGTCAGGCTGATGGCACCATCCCACAATCTGGCACTTCAATGGCCGCTCCATTTGTCACCGCCTGGATTGCCAGCCAATTACCTTCGCAGAAAGAGGGGATTAAATGGGTGGAGTTAGCACTTGATAGTTGCCTTGACCTTGGCGAAAAGGGTTTTGATCCCTTATACGGAAAAGGGCTACTACCTTTCGAACAAAGCAAACTTGCTCATGCGAGGCCACTTTCTTCTTCAAAAGCGATACTCTAACGATACACTGCTTATATGTTGATCATAACGGGCAACATCAAGACTGGAATCTTGTTCGTTGAGGCGATAATTGGCACCGACTAATAAACTTGAGTTCCATTCCAGCTCCCATTCAAGTTCCCACTGTCGACGCTTATCCACGCGAAATGTATCAATATCCGGGTGTATCGCGTCATTGTAATTGCGCTGCAAATAGCGCCAGTTAACGCGTAGTTTGTTGACTCGGTCAAATAGCCTTATTTTTTTAACCCAACCAATACGCACCTGGTTAAATAGCTGATTAAACAAGGGATCCTCGGCACTCTCATTGCCTCTTTTGTATGTGAACAACAAATAGTGATTAATGCCCTGAATAAAGCGGTAACTATCTACACTTATTTCCACTCCCTTTGCCGAACGCTCTGAATTAGTAAGGATCTGTTTCTCATTAGCGGCCACTGCAAAATTAACAAACCATTGTTTTCCAATAAAAAATGAAACATTAGGAGCGAACTTATGGAGCTTCAAAAAGGGAGTATGATTGAGTTCAGAATCAATTGCTTGAATTCTAACTCCTAAAGTTACCCGCTCAAATTCATGACTGTATGCGGTTGAATAGATTTGTAATACAGAATCAAAGTCATCACTATCGCTGAAATTCTTTACGATATAATCACCCGAAAATTGCCATTCGTTTTTATCGTCTGGATTGTATTGGTAATCAACTCCCAGGCGTACTGTGTTGCTGCCGCTATCCTCATCTACCACAGTATCCAGTTCATCAATAATTACTGTAGAATCATTTTCCAGCCCGAGACTAACGCTGCCTTGCCATTGATGAGGCGACTCCGTGGCGGTTACGACTGTTGATAACAGGGCCAGCAGTAAAGCCGTGACGCACCTGACAATTTCGGGGAAACGAGGGAAATTGAACATTTAAACTACCAAATCTTTATCGGATTGGAATAAACTCCAATCGTCAGTCGTTATCACAATAACCAGGCAGAGAAATCTCCTGGGAAACTTACCTAAGGGTTCTGAATCGCCTGACACGGATCAAGTCGGGCTATTCAGCGACTAATTATGCAACGTTAAGCCACGCGTATTTATTCCCGAGAGCCCTGCGCAAAATCCAACACCCCATCTTCCCCTGATGTTACAATAAATCTTCCCCGGACACTCAAAATAGTGAATTTTCGCTGCTTATGACCGAAGCGATTACCGAAGGTTTTATTCTTTCCAGAAAACAATGGGAAAAACAGAATCAAACCTTTCTTGAATATTGGCTCAGTACTGCTGATGGTGCAGTGAGAATCTGCTCTCCAGCAGAAAAGTTTGTACTGTTTGTCAGCAGCGATTCCCTTCAAGCAGAAAAGCACAATTTACAGCGCCAATACCCCGGTTCCGAGGTGCGGGAACTGCCACTTAAACTATTCAATCAAGAGCTGTGTAGCGCTATCTATAGTCATACCCAAGCGGACCATTTCGCGTTAAAAGACTGGCTCAAAAGTCGTAAAATTGTCAGCTACGAGGATGACATCAGACTAAGTGACCGCTTTTTAATGGAGCGCTTTATTTATGGCAGTGCCACGGTGGTTTCTGGTGAGCCAACACCACAAGGACTCTATCACTGTCGATTAAAATCCAGTGATTACACGCCAATATTTTCACCTATGTCACTGGATATTGAATGCAGTGAAAAAGGCGAACTCTATTCTATAGGGATGGCAAGCGCTGAAAAAAAACTGGTGTTAATGATAGGCGAACCTCAGCAAGATACTCCACAATGGCTAGTGTGGATTAAGGATGAAGCCGAACTACTACAACGCTTTGTTACCCACTTTAATGCCTGGGATCCGGATATCATTATCGGTTGGAGTGTCATTAGTTTTGATTTCAGATTGTTACTTAAGCGCGCGCAGCGACATAATCTGTCCCTCACCATTGGTCGGGATGGTTCCGCCATGTCCTGGCGCGATGCCAAAACCGGTAGCCAGGCTGGCTTTCTAAATCTGGCAGGACGCGTAGTATTAGACGGTATAGATTCCCTCAAATCTGCAACCTATCAGTTTGATAGCTTCAGTCTGGAGTTTGTCGCCCAAGAGTTATTAGGTAAAGGCAAAAAAGTAGAAGATGTCAGCAATCGCATGGCACACATCAACCATGATTTTAAGCACAACAAAATCAAACTCGCCGAATACAACTTACAAGATTGCCTCTTAGTATTGGAGATTTTTGAAAAAACCAAACTGATGCAGTTTCTCGTACTGCGCAGCCAACTTACCGGTCTGGAGCTGGACAGAGCCGGCGGTTCAGTGGCCGCATTCACCAATCTCTACTTACCCAAATTGCACCGCGCTGGTTATATTGCCCCAAATCTACCCAAAGATGGCGGTCTGGCAAGTCCCGGTGGTTATGTGATGAACTCGCGCCCTGGACTCTACCGACATGTGTTAGTACTGGATTTCAAAAGCCTGTACCCCTCCATCATTCGCACCTTTAAAATTGATCCACTGGGATTAATAGAGGGTTTACAGTCACCTGATGACGCCATTCCGGGCTTTAAAGGAGCGAAGTTTTCTCGAGAAAAACATTTTTTACCCGACATTATCACCCAACTTTGGCAACAGCGTGATGTCGCCAAACAACAGCAAGACAGCGCCCGGTCGCAAGCCATCAAAATATTGATGAATTCATTTTATGGCGTACTGGGCTCCGGTGGTTGTCGCTTTTACGATACCCGGCTCGCCAGCTCCATAACACTGCGTGGCCATGACATTATGCAAACCACCGCCAAATGGATTGAAGCGCAAGGCCACGCGGTGATTTATGGTGATACCGATTCAACCTTTGTGTGGTTGCAAGACTGTGCTGACGATGCGCAAGCGCGAGACACAGGTGAACAATTAGCCAACATGATAAACCAACGTTGGCAGGAGAAACTGCAAACAGAATACGGCCTTGAATGTTATCTTGAATTGGAGTTCGAAACCCACTTTAGCCAGTTTTTAATGCCCACCATTCGCGGCTCAGAGCAAGGTAGTAAAAAGCGCTACGCGGGTCTTAAAAAAACGCTTAAAGGAGAGGAGTTAGTATTCAAAGGATTGGAAACAGTGCGCTCCGACTGGACACAGCTGGCCAAAGACTTCCAGATACAGCTTTACCAGATGGTGTTCGCCGATGAAGATGTCAGCGACTATATCAATGAGATAGTCAACAAAACTGAACTAGGACAATTTGATGACAAATTGGTGTACCGCAAACGTTTACGGCAAGGTGCTGATAAATATGTAAAAACCGTACCACCGCATGTTAAAGCAGCACGCATCGCTGACGACCACCTTCAGGCACAAGGAAAAACCCGGAAATACCACAAAAAGGGCTGGATAAAATACGTACAAACCATCAACGGTCCAGAGCCACTGGAATTTTTGCGCAGCCCTATTGATTACCATCATTACGTAGAGAAGCAGCTCAAACCCATCGCCGAAGGTATTTTGCCTTTTGTAGGGCAAAACTTTGAGAGTATCAGCTCAAAACAAATGGGCTTGTTTTAAATTTAAACCCCGTCATTTCAACTTGCCGGGCGAGAGGTTTATCTGCTCCAGATCAGTTAGCAAACTGTCTTTGCGGCTATCTCCTAAGACGTAATCCAATTGCACCAGCAAATTATCCACTTGCGTATCCACTGCCTGGTAGCGCCACTGCGCTAGAGCTTGTGTAGCGCTGTCGTCAAACACGGCTCCGGGGGTAGAGCGAATAACCTTAACGTTAGTAACTGAACCATCTGTTTTCACACTAAACTTTAAAACCACACTGCCCTCAAGTCCCTGCACTGCAGCAATTTTGGGATAGACAGGTTCAATGCGCATCACTGGATGTACTTTAAACTCATGCACCTTTTTCTCACTGCTCTGGCCACTGATAGCCTGTGACAACGGTAGAGCAAAAGTAAATATAACTGCCAATGGTAACAGCTTTAACAGACTCTTCTTGCCGGAGCGCATGTTGAGAATGCGATCTTTCATATTCTGCTTACCGCCAAAATACAGAGAACTAAAGGTGGAGGTTTGCTGTTGCTGCGCCAGGCTGACAAACGATTTGGCGTACAACAGGCGGGTATCGGGATCCTGTTTATGCAAAACCCTGGCATCGCATGCCAGCTCCTGACTTTGTCGAAAATAACGATAGGCAATCCAGGAGAGCGGGTTGAACCAAAAGATGGTGAGCAGGGTGACGGCAAGCGCGTTCCAGAACAAATCTCCCCGAGTCAGGTGCACTAGTTCATGACGCAACATCAGTGTTTGCATTTCTTCCGGCTGCGACGCGAAATCAGCGGGCAAAATAAGCTTCGGTAACAGTAGCCCCGACACCATTGGTGTTTTCAAGTTTGCGCTGCTTAACACCTTTACTCTAGCCGGGATATGAATCGATGCAGCTGGCAGTTCACCGGGTTGCGAATTCAGTTTTTGCATAAAACTGCGATGTTGCCAAAGGCCCAATAACAACAAACTAACCAACCCCGACAACCAAATCGCTAGTAATTCACTGACATAGGGGCTGGTGCTATTTTGCAAGGTGGAGAAGGATTGTTGGCTATAAACAGTAAAACGAGTAACGCCGAGACCAGCAAATATCTCGCTAACTGGCTGACTATGTGTGAACCACAACTGCAACGGCACAAAGAGCCACAAAGCGTAATAATAGCCCGCACCCAAAAATCGAATTGCCAAGGGATAACAAGCCAATAACAGCAGTAATACCAGAGAAAAGCCCGGCAGCTGCATTAGCAGCCAATCAATCACGATTTTTCTCCCAATCGGCAATAATGGCTTTTAACTCTTCAACATCTTGCTCAGATAGAGTTTCCTGTTTGGCGAATCCAGCCACCAGCGGCGATACCCGCCCTTTAAAGAGGCGACTAATAAAGCTCGCGCTCTCTTTTTGCTGATAGTCTTTTTCAGCGATTAGAGGGCTGTAAAAATAGCGCTTACCCTCTTTGGTGAAAGAGATGGCCTGCTTTTTCACCAGTCGATTTAATAGGGTTTTTGCAGTTTTCTCATGCCAGGTTTTTTGCTTGTTGAGTTCAGATATCACATCTTGGGCACATAAAGGATGCGATTTCCAAAGTATCTGCATAATTTCCAGTTCGGTTTTAGATATATCCACAGCAACACTATTACAGATGTAATCAATTGATTCAGAATTACACTTGTAATCAAGAGTGTCAATGATTTTTTGTCACAAAGGGCGAAAGGATATCCAGAAAATGAGTGTAATCTTTACATTGCCAGGTGGCGTTGTGTGTCCAGTCAGGGGTCCCCTTCAAAGCCACCAGCATACTGCGCATACAAGCATTTTCAGCCGCGTGAATATCGTGCAGATAATCCCCCACGTAAAGCAAATGTTCAGGCGCGATCTGCCAACTATTGGCTACCTGCAATAAAGCACTTGGATCCGGTTTAGCGGGCGCACATTCTCGAGTGAGTACGGGATCGAACTGCAAACCCGCTTTGACCAGTTTAATGGCCGTGGCGGCGCGACAGTTTCGCGTGACCAAGGCCACGGGCACTTGCCATTGCTCTAACGTTTTTAACATCTCTGGTACCCCGTCAATTAACTGGCAATGTTGTGCTTCGGCAACCTCAATATCAATAATGGTTTGCTCAGCCTGCTGCCTCGCCTCGTCGCAAGCCAAAGCCGCAATAAAATCAAGAATATCCTGCTCCGCTGGACAACCAATGGCTTCACGCATGGATTTGAAATCAAGCTGAGAAGTCACCAGCGTACCGTCCATATCAAAAATTACGCCCTTGATAGCTTGCTGCACCATTATTCGATCTCATTCTGGAAATGAGCTATATGGTACGCACAAATCAAAGATTAGCTCACTTCATTTACATATTGTTTGCGATAGCGCTTGGTGAGTTTAGCAGCCCGTAACTGATCAACTATTAGAGACAACAACGGAGAAATATTGTGCTTGCTGGCTTTACCAGCACCAATTCTGTGTAACTGACGCTTTACCATCGCCATAGTAGCAAGCCCCGCGAGGGTTTTATCTTTCCAGCTAACCAGGGGAATAACCCCTTCGAAACGGGCATCTCGTTGCCACTGATTGGGTAAATCAGGGTTATAAGCCAAAGCACTGGCAATACCCACTAAATCAACATTCTTAGCGATCACTTTTTCTGCCACGGGCAAACGGCGAATGCCCCCCGTAGTCATCACCGGCACTTTGCACACAGACGCAATCTTTTCAGCGAAAGACAAAAAGTAGGCCTCTCTCTCTAGAGTGCGCCCATCAGCTGTTCGGCCTTGCATGGCTGGGGCTTCGTAACTACCACCAGACAATTCTATAAAATCCACAGCCTCTTCAGACAATTTTTCAACCACCTTTTTGGCATCGTCAACATCAAAACCACCCCGTTGGAAGTCGGCGGAATTCAGTTTAACCGACAGCGCGAACTCCGGTGAAACAACTTGTCGAATACGTCTGATTATCTCCAGCAGTAATCGGGAGCGGTTATCGATACTGCCACCCCATTGATCCTGACGCTTGTTGGTTAGCGGAGATAAAAACTGAGCTAACAGGTAGCCATGAGCTGCGTGCACTTCCACCCCATCAAACCCCGCATCTTCGGCGCGTTTTGCTGTAGTCACAAAACGTTCAATCACATCCTCAATTTCATCTTCAGACATCGCTTTGGGCTGTGTAAACAACCCCGAATGAGCGCCCATATCCAAAGCTACATCGGAGGGCGAAAGTACCTTGCCTCCCATTTTTTTAAATACCTGCCGACCTGGATGATTAATCTGCATGATAATTTTACATCCGTTTTGTTTGCTCAGCTTCGCCCACTGCTCAAAAGGTTGCAGCGGTGTGTCCACTTCCAGCGCTACGCCGCCCGGCCCCGTCATCGCCAAATGATCCACCATGACATTGCCGGTAATGATCATGCCAGTTCCACCTTTTGCCCAGGCCTGGTACAAACGAAACAACTCTTCACCCGGCAGTTGTCTGGACACAGCCATGTTCTCTTCCATCGCCGCTTTGGCAATACGGTTTTTCAGTTTCAACCCACAAGGCAGGGTCAGTTCACTGAATAATTGCTGCTTTTCAGATGATTGCATGGGATTTTCCTCCAATAACGACAATAGAATATGTCGCGCGTAGCACTATTTGATTTCAATGGTTAAACACTCTAACCTTAAAGTTAAGTTTAAGGTCAAGTGGAGACGTAATATTGTGAAAATCGGTGAATTAGCGCAAGCCACAGGAGTAGCCGCCTCCACAATCCGATTTTATGAAAAGCAGGGCCTGTTACCTAAAGTGCCCCGTACAAACAGTGGCTACCGACAATATGACGATAAGGTAAAAGCGCGTCTCGATTGCATTCGCTTAGGTCAAAAGCTGGGCTTTAGTCTGGAAGAGCTGCCAAAACTATTGAGTCAGGAAGAGGATCTTGATCACGAGCTGGTGCTGGAACGACTGGCCATGAAACAAGAGGAACTTGCGCAATTGATTGCAAAACTCAATCATCAACAGGCTCAGATTGAGCAGCTAAAACAGCAGCTCAATTCCACCTGGCAACAAGGGCAATGTATGTCCGCCGAGCAAATCAATACACTGTTGCAACAAGCGGATTTGTAATAATAAATGACTTTTGGTCAAATTTTGGTAATAAATCGGGTAATGGGTAGTTATGTAACACCTCCTTTTTTAGCCGCCCTCACAGGTGCGGAGCCATCTGTACCGTTTCGACTTTAAAATATCGGCAGGTCAATTATGTCGCCCAAAATCCAATAAATTTCAAACAATTACAGGAAAACACAAGAAATTCTGAGATTTGCAGATAAACTTAATGATAAACAGGAAAATTAAGTCAATGAATAGCTATGCGTATTATTGCATAGTTATCTTTCCAGGCCTGATAAATCAAGGGATTGCGTACTAATTTAGAGTGGACAAGGGCACCTTAATTGTAATAAAAAACAACCATACCGGACGCAAAGCAACCATACGATGAACTTTATTACCCGAAGCATCAGAAACAAAATTACCTACTCGGTGATGTTTATCATCATCCTGCTAACGGTGGTGCTAGCCAGTATCACCACTTACAACAGCTCTAGTGTGAAAACCGAAGTAGAAAAGGTTGCAAGGGAAGCCCTGCGTCGCGACGGTATGGCACTGATTGAGGCAGAATCGCAGGTACAGGCAGCCCAAATAGCTAAAAATGTAGAAAACGCCGCCTTGGTGGCAGAAACCTTTGCCGCAGATCTGAGCTTATTGCATCGCACCTGGCAAGAGAATGGCTTTGATGCTGCGCAAGCACGTGCTTTGGTATTGAATAAACTGCGTAACCTGTTAGAAGCACACCCCAGCTACATGGGCATTATGTCCCCCCTGAATCCCGATGTATTTGGCAACGATGCTGATTTTCTTAACAGTAATGAACGCAATAAACCCATGGGTATGTTGGACAATGGTCGTGTTTCCCCTTATTGGTATAGGGAAGGTGGCAGCATCAGCCTGGATTGGGTGAGTTCAGTTGTAGATGAAAGTAAAAATGGCTATTTTAGTTGCCCCCGCAGCCGCCGTGATCGCTGCCTGATTGACCCGGATGTGTTTGACCTAAGCGGCGTTAACTACCTGCTAACCACCATTTCAGTACCCATTATTTCTCGCGGTGAGTTTATTGGTGTGGTTGGTGTCGATTTTGACGCCAACTTTGTAAAGGCCCTGATGACTAAAAGTGACGACGCCTTGTTTGATGGTAAAGGCGAAGTGATGCTGTTAAGCGAAACCGGAAACATTATCGGATACAGTGAAGACCCCGGCGCCTCTGGTAAAGCGGTATCGGAGCTGGGTGGTTCCTTCGCCAGAGAGCTGAGCGCAGCCGTTTCCAGCAGCAATAACGTTTATTCCAGTAGCACCAGCGGTAAAGTTAATGTGATCACCCGTACCGAAATCGGTGGTGTCGACAAACAGTGGTATTTGCTGGTAAGCGTACCTGAAGAAGTGATGCTCGCCACCTCAAATCGACTGAGAGATGAAATCTCCAGTCGCAGTGACGCCGCTCTATCTCAATTGATTATCGCCGCCGTGATCCTCGCAGGTGTGGGCTTTGTGGTGATCAACATTATTTCCAATCAGATTGTTAAGCCCATCGTTAAAATGCGCGACCTGATGAAGGATATTGCCGAAGGTGAGGGGGATTTAACCAAACACATCCGCATTTATACTCAGGACGAAACCAGTGAACTGGCCACCTGGATAAATAAGTTTATCGATAATCTGGCCAATATGGTGCGTACTATCGATAAAAACGCCAGCTCGGTGAATGCTGGTTGTGAAGATAGCGAGCAAGTAGCCAATGTGTGTGGTCAGGACCTGGCCACCAGCCGCGATTCGGTAGACCGTATTGTTTCAGAAGCGGAGCAAATGTCTCAAGCCTCGCTTGAAGTCACCAAAAATATTCAACACGTGGCGGAAGTTACCGACAACACCAATCAGCAAGTGCTGGAAAGTAGCGCCGCTATGGATGATCTGGTGAATACCATGGGTGATGTGAATACTGAGGTAAACAAAGCCACAGCAGTGATCGGGCAATTAAATGATGATATTGAACAAATCACCAATATCCTCACCACCATCCAGAATATCGCCAACCAAACCAACCTGTTAGCGCTGAATGCCGCCATTGAGGCCGCCCGAGCAGGCGAACAAGGGCGAGGCTTTGCCGTGGTAGCGGACGAAGTACGCACCCTGGCCAGCAGCACACAAAGCGCAGTTGAGGAAACACAGGATATTATCCAGAGCATTCAAACCGGCTCCACACAGGCTGTGGATGCCATGGCCCACGGTAATCAAATCACTAATGCTGCCACCACCCTGGTGGAAGAAACCGGCACCCACCTTAACGGTATCCGGGAATCGATGGAGCAGATCACCGGTATGACCTCTGTTATCGCCGCCGCAGCGGAAGAGCAAAATCAGTTAGCCCACAATATGTCGAAAGATATTAACAATATCGGCAGTGATGTGAGTGGTGTGGCGCAGCGGGTTATTGATTTAGCTGATCGCTCTAAGGACCTGGCGAAAAGCAGTCACTCTTTAATAGACATCGTGCACAAATTCAAAGTGTGAGATGAGATGTGAGGCATTGCCTCACATCCTTGGCAGAACGTTATTTAACGTGTTTGCCGCCAGTCCAACCGCCCTTTTGCAGCACTTCGTCGCCTAGTGCTTTGGGAGCTGCTTCAAGATCCGTTGCCATAGAGTCATTCCAGCGATTCAAAAAGCCATACAGGCAAATAGCGCCAAGGATCTCTACGATTTCATCCTCTGACCAATGTTGTTTCATGCGGGCCATTAGCGGCTCATCAACAGCGTTAGGTACACTACCTGCCGCTAATGCATAGTCCAGTGCCACGCGCTCTGCATCTGTGTATAACGGGCTGGTTTGGTATTCCCAAACCGCAGCCACTTTTTCATGCGCAATGCCGTGGATTTCAGCCGCAATCAAACTATGAGCTTCACAGTATTGGCAACCTGCAGCTCGACTGGCGAAGTGAGCCAATAGGCGCTTGAAGCCCAAATCAACCGCGCCATCCTCAGCCATGACAGCTTTGGTTAATACACCAAACCCTTTGACGATTTCAGGACGGCGCTGCATGGTTAACAGAGAATTAGGGACAAAACCCAAAATATTAACGAAGATATCAAAGTGTTCAGCCAGTTCTGGTGTGGTTTCCGCCGGAAGCGGTTCGAGATGTGCCATGGTGTTTCCTTATTGTTGTTTGTATGATGAAGATATCAGACAGGTTGGCAATTAAAACCATTGCAACAAAACCGTCATTATCAAGCCTGTAAGCAATTCCTGACTCGCTGGCACAATACTGCCGCCGGGAATTAGTTTTATACGGGTTGAATAAATTAAAATCACCGCAATATCCTTGGCACACAGAACGATGGGAAACAACATGCACGCATTGGCAATAAAAGGCCTGAAAAAAACCTATAAGGGTGGCACTCAAGCCTTAATAGGCATTGATTTAACCGTGGATTCCGGCGACTTTTTTGCGTTACTTGGCCCCAATGGTGCGGGTAAATCGACAACGATTGGCGTTATCAGCTCTTTGGTGAACAAATCCGAAGGCGAGGTGTCTGTATTTGGCCATTCTATTGATACCGAACTGGCCGCAGCAAAAGCCTGCATCGGCTTGGTACCTCAGGAATTCAACTTCAATCAGTTCGAAACCTTGCTGCAAATCGTCTGTAATCAGGCGGGTTTTTATGGTGTTCCCCGAAATATCGCTCTACAGCGAGCAGAGAAGTACCTCAAGCAATTGGACTTGTGGGAAAAACGCAATCAACCCGCCCGCACTTTATCTGGCGGTATGAAACGACGCCTGATGATTGCCAGGGCGCTGATGCACGAACCAAAAATGTTGATTCTTGACGAACCGACAGCTGGGGTAGACATCGAAATCCGGCGCTCCATGTGGAGCTTCTTAAAAGAAATCAACGAGCAAGGTATTACCATTATTCTCACCACCCACTACCTGGAAGAAGCAGAGATGTTGTGCCGCAATATTGCCATCATTGATAAGGGTATTATTGTGGAGAACACCAGTATTAAAGGCCTTCTGGGTAAACTGAACATGGAAACCTTCATTTTGGACTTACCCGGCTGCAGCGCAGATCCGAAACTGGAAGGCTTTACCTATCGCATGCCCGACATCCATACCCTGGAAGTGGACATTCCCAAAGAAAACAGCTTAAACCGCTTGTTTCAGCAACTCACCGACAAGGGCATTGAAATCATGAGTATGCGCAATAAAGCTAATCGATTAGAGGAGCTGTTTGTGACATTGGTGGAAAATGGCAGAAAAGCCAATGAACAAACACAGGAGGCCAACTAATGGATGCTTATAATTGGGTAGCACTGCGCACCATCTGGCGTAAAGAGATCACGCGTTTTACCCGTATTTGGGTGCAAACCTTAGTACCTCCCGCCATTACCATGACCTTGTACTTCGTGATTTTTGGTAGCCTGATTGGCAGTCGCATTGGCGAAATGGGCGGTTTTTCTTATATGGAGTTTATTGTGCCCGGCCTTATCATGATGTCGGTGATCACTAACTCTTACGCCAACGTCTCCTCGTCGTTTTTCAGCTCCAAGTTTCAACGTAATATTGAAGAGCTCATTGTTTCGCCAGTGCACACCTGGGTGATTATCGCCGGTTATGTGGGCGGCGGATTGAGCCGGGCCGTGCTCACCGGGATTATTGTTACCTGTATCTCGCTGTTGTTTGTGGATATAAGCTTATACAGCCTGCCAGTTATTATCATTACGTTAGTACTTACTTCTACGCTATTCTCTTTAGCAGGGCTTATCAACGCGGTTTACGCTAAGACCTTTGACGACATCAGTATTATTCCCACGTTTGTGCTCACCCCCTTAACCTATTTAGGTGGTGTGTTTTACTCCTTATCCTTGTTACCGGAATTCTGGCAATGGGTGAGTAAAGTCAATCCGATTGTATACATGGTCAGTGGCTTCCGCTTTGGCTTTTTGGGCCAGTCAGATTTTACCGTACTGACCTCGCTTTCTGTTTTAGTGGTATTTAATCTGATATTCGCCGGCATTGCTTGGCGTTTATTGTCTACCGGTACGGGGATCCGTTCCTGATATGCAAGGTAACTCTCGCTCCATTAGTACTAATCAAACGGACATCCACGATAAGCTGCCTGAGATTGTTTTACGCCATCAAAGCAGTGTTAACCAAAAACCAATCCAGGCACATACGCAAGAAGCCTTCGAGCGGGTATCCGCCTGGCTAAAGCAGTTTCCAGAAAAAGACATTATTCTCGATTCCTGCTGCGGTATTGGCGAAAGCACCTGGCGACTGGCTAAACAGTATCCCGATTCCTTGGTAATTGGTGTTGATAAATCCGCAGTGCGAGTAGAGAAGCACGGCAAGCAGGAAGAGTATCAAAAGTTTGTACAAGGTAATACAGCTTCCGAAAGCGAAGTAAGTAATTACTGCGTGGTTAGAGCGGATGTCATAGACTTCTGGCGTTTAGTGAAGGCAGCGAACTGGTCGGTAGTTCGACACTACCTATTGTATCCCAACCCCTACCCTAAATCGGCACAGGTGCAAAAACGCTGGCATGCCACAGCATCTCTGCAGGATATTCTGGCTATTGGCGGTACCCTAACCGTGCGCAGTAATTGGCAAATCTATGTACAGGAATTTGCCAAAGCACTGGAACTATGTGGTCGCAGTGCCGCCATTAACCAGGTGGAGCAAGGAACGCCGTTTACCCCGTTTGAGCGCAAATACTGGAACAGCGGCCAGCAAAGCTGGCAGTTAGTAAGCTCACTGTAACAATGCGTCTCTTTTTACGCCCTGTTAAGGCTGTTGATTAAAGCGGATTTGCAGCTTCTTCACACTGCGTATTAACACAGACACCCCACAGATCCCACCGCCTAAAATACCGTAATGTAGAGGTGATAGCTCAACGTCACCGGTAGCAATGGTCTGCCCTGCTACTACCCCTGCTACGAATACGGCGCCCATTATCGCAAAAATAGCGATGAGCAACAGTACCCAATCCATCAGATTTTTATTCATGACTTAACTCCATTCTTTTTTTGCCGAATGCTTGCGGCACTAAACCAACGCCTTGGCATAACTGGGTGTATCGATATCTAATACCTCAACGGTAACAGAGCAATCTGAGTAGTTATTACTGAGGAGTTGCTGTAACACCGAATCTGACAGCCGTTGTTTTTGTTCGCTGGTTCGACCCGCCAGAATCTTAAGAACAACATGTATAAATGAAGCCTGTGTGTCCCCGGTTATATGATGCTCGAAGGGCAACGCTCGCACTTTAATATCAACACCATCATGACTAAACAATCCTGATTTCAAGGTGCCATCAAACACCGCAGTCATGAGTGGTTGCGCTTTGAGATCGGCAGAGTATTCAACAATACAGTGGGGCATAGTTTCCTTCCTTAGATTGATTT
Source organism: Planctobacterium sp. AWM4_229 (assembly GCF_056160305.1). Lineage (NCBI taxonomy): Bacteria > Pseudomonadati > Pseudomonadota > Gammaproteobacteria > Alteromonadales > Alteromonadaceae > Planctobacterium > Planctobacterium sp. AWM4_229. The sequence continues at coordinate 538,495 of NZ_JBSWWX010000002.1, forward strand.
ATATGACCTTCCCGAAGGAAGTCATTTGTGAGTGAGAGGTATTATAGGAATTTCGGATGAGACAGGGAATATAAGATGAGAAATAGTGGATTCAGAATGGGTTTGCTTATTGATGTTGTTTTTCTCTTGATAGACGACATTTGTCGTTTTTCTGCAAACCAGGTATTTCCTGAAGTTTTAAGCCGTTGTATTTACAGGGATATTAATTAGGCATAAAGTGGTTGGATGTGAAAAAACGACAATTGTCCTGTTTTTGTTGGACATTTGTCGTCTATAAAAATGTTAGCTGCTAAATAGTCTCATACCTATGAAATACATTATCTTATTGTCTTTATTAGTCTCATTCTCAACTGTTTCCGCTGGAAGGTTAAGCGGAAGCGAACTGAGTTCAATTAAAATAGGGGCTAAAGGAAACATCATTGCATTCTTTGTAAGCGAGCATGAAAACCCCGACGATTGTGGAAATAATCTAGGTTTTTACATTTCAGAAAGTCATGCAGGCAAAGATCTTATGTTATCTTTATTACTTTCATCTAAAGCTACTGGAGACAAAATAACTGTATTTGTCAGCGGATGTTCAAGTTCGTCAAATCCCAATGACCAGTATCCCTTAGTCCATTCAATGGACATTTTGTGACGCCGCTAACAATGCAATCAACCCGAACAAAAATCCATTGGCTGCTCCTCGTTCTGATCTTGCACCATTTTCATAGACACTGTTTTTCAAAATTTGTTGGGCTTTTGTAACCCAGACTAGAGTGTAGTCTTTCCGTATTGTAAAACTCAATGTAACGTTTTATATCCCAAATCACATCGGATCGTTGTTTGTATTTTTTCTTGTGGATCACTTCAGCTTTTAGCGTATGAAACCAGGATTCCATCGTCGCATTATCTAATGGATTTCCCCGTCTACTCATGCTAAATATAAAGGACACCCATCTTAAAATCCGCCGGCTCTTTACGACACGTCTCTTTTCATGACACGCCACTAAAAAAGCGAGATGCACTCTAAATGTGTTTTTCGGGTCTGAATTTGAGCCTGTGAGATGAGATTAAAGTTTAAGATGGTTAAATGTGTAAAGTTCAGCCATGCGGCTTCCTTACCTTGCAGCGATTATGTTATGTGTAGGCTAGCGTGGAATTAAATCAACCAAACAATCGAATTGAGGCGCGCTTATCTCTCAGCCGCTTTAGTTTGTGTCGTTGCCGATATGCCTCAAGATAAGATTCTCCACCTGCAGCATGATGAAAACATTCTTCAAATTGAGTAGTCAGTTCCTGCCATTGCTCTACCTTCAGATTGAGTCTTTCCAGAATAGTCGGAGTTGAACTCTCAATTGCTCCTCGTTTGTCTGGCAGGATGGCTCTGCCTGTAAAATCCACCAGCTCCAGATAGTCTGTAAAGTGAAAAGGTAAACCATGGGGCATACCTTCCCTGATACTCCCGGCAAAAGGTATCAGGAATTTTGGCGATTTCCCTGCTTTGGCTGCATTAATGCGATACTGAATACTGGTATGGTCAGACTCTTCGGGTGTTTTCGCCATCTTGGCTCTGATAGGGTTCAAATCGACATAAGCCATACAGGCTGTTAATGCCGCTTCATCCAACAATGCTTGAGATTTGAATCGGCCTTCCCAGAAACGTCCAGTACACTCATCTTCCTTATTTGCTTCCCTAGCGATGTGTTCATTGAGGCAACGCATGAACCAGCTGATATCCGTTAATCGTTGTCGCCAGATATTCGCTGTTTCCTCAACGGCCATAAGCTGAGATTCAACCATTTGTAACCGCTGCTGTGGGTTCAGGTATTGTTGGCTAAGTAATGTCCCTTTATGAAGCTGATGCCAGCGGCGAATCACTTCTTCCGTGTTCCAGCTTTCAGATAGCTCTTTATGTATGTGCAATATCAGATGGGTGTGGTTACTCATCACCGCGTAGGCACACACATCGATGGCAAATACTTGTGATAATAAGTGAATGCGGTCCTGTACCCACTGCCGGCGGTGCTCATAACTTGTGCCAGTAAACTTGTCTTCTCCACATAAAAACGCTCTGCGCACACAGCGAGAAACACAATGGTAATAGGGCGTATCTTCTAGACTAATTTGGGCCTTCCTGGCTTTTGGCATAACGACTCCTCCTGAGCACTCAATTCAAATCCCATTTTGCACAAATGAGACAAAATAGAAACTGTACTGAAGTACAGTTATGATGGGTGTCTTAATAAGTTTCTTTAAATTAACTGTTAGAGCTACAAGGAGAGTCAGTGTTTACCAAATTAGCTAATGCTATCTATGATCCTGATAAGTTGAACCGTTTCGGTATTAAAAACTGGGTTGCTGGAAAAATAACGCTTAGTGAAGACTATTTATGCTTTTCGCCAAATAATGTGAACAGACTGGTCAATAATATCGCCAATTACGGTGACGCCGATGTAGTTCCTGACATAAATGTTAAGCTTGCTGACATTGTTAGTACCAATTGGAAATTTGGCTGGTTTACAGGCATTGTTGTCGTAAAGCATAAGCACGGACAGTTCGGTTTTAGATGTTTCTCCGCCAAGGCAGTGCATAAAAAAATTCAAGATTATATAAAGTAGCTCTATCAAGTTACTTAAATGACTTCACAGGATGCAAAACGCTTGGCTTGTGCTCCTTTACCGCTCACTTTAGCCAAGCATTTATGTGTCCATTAATAAAGCGTTAGGCTCTACTAATGAGTGAACATAGATACACAGAACAAGGTTTTAGTAAATAGTTAACCAACCACAGGCGCTGGCTGACTAAAATAAAAGCCCTGCCCGTATTCGATACCGATATTGCGTAGCGTTTTGAGGGTAAAATCATCTTCTACATGTTCAGCAATCAATAGCGCATCGTTGCCTTTAGCCTTGAGCAAAACCTCTTGCATCACTTCAGACTGAGATTGCACTAGTGCTTGAATAGCACCACTTTCCACTTTAACCCCATCAATAGGGTAATCGAGTACTTTGAGCAGCTGCTCTGCAGGGTTGCTAAAGCGGTCAATGAGTATTTGAATACCAAGGGTTTTTCCTAACAGTAAAAAAGTTTTGAACTGCTCGGGGTAGCAGAACAAGGTATGAGTACATATCTCCAGGGTAATACGGTGAGCATTGGGATAGTCCCGCAAGCTGCGCTCCAGAAAAACCGTCGTTTGTGGATCAAGTACGTCCTGTTCCGTAATGTTGATGCTCCAGTTAACCTGGCGGTTGCGGAAATACTGAGCACTTTCGTGAAAAATCTTTTGCGTAAGTTCACCATGACAGGCATTTTTTTCCACCAGATAGAGAAAATCACTGGGCATGAATATGTGTTCACCGGGATAGATGAGCCGGGCTAAGCATTCGTAACCCCAAACCCCTTCTTGATTTAAGTCCATGATGGGCTGGAAAAATGGTACGACATTCTCCAGATTAAAATCCTGACTGATCTCTTGCACTTGCATAGTATGAACCTTAAAAACAGCCGACGAGAAGCCATGTGAACACTGAAATAACGGCGTTTTTATAACGTGCGCAGTTTTCCACGTCTGCTTTTCCTGAATATAGCAGCAAACGCCGTCTTGTCTAACTTACGCGGCAATATCAAGGTAGATTGCAGCCAATGACATAAAAAAGTAAACTAGCGTGTTAGCTGTCTTTGACTCCAGGTTATTTCGATTTTCGGGGTTTTTGGCAAATTGACTATACTGTTGTTGATAGTTGGTGCCTTTCTTTTGATAGTCGGTACGCAACCCTTGAGTGAGAGATCGTGTTGAAAAAAGCGAAAGCAAGCCTGGAGCATTTATATCGGGTATTTACCGTGCCCGAGCAAGGTGACTCTAAACTGGCAGAAATCGAGCAGCATTTGTCGGCAAACCTGTCGGACTTTCTGAGTCAACACGTGGTAACACAGGCCCGCTCGCTAGAAGACCTTGAGCAAGACTTTGCCGATTTTCGTGTCCCGGAAGAGCCGGAATTTGTCTCTGCTCATGCCGAACATTTGTTAGACAAACTGGTTGCCAACTCGGTTAACACCTACTCTCCTACGTTTATTGGGCACATGACCTCGGCTCTGCCCTATTTCCATTTGCCCTTGTCCAAATTACTGGTGGGATTAAATCAAAACCCGGTAAAAATCGAGACCTCTAAAGCCTTTACACCGCTAGAGCGTCAGGTGCTGGGCATGCTGCACAAGCTAATATACGACGACAGCGATGACTTCTACCAGGCACACCTCCACAGCGCCCGTCGCTCCCTGGGGGCATTTTGCTCTGGTGGCACTATCGCCAACATTACTGCACTATGGGTGGCCCGCAATAACTTGCTAAAACCTGACGGCGATTTTAAAGGGGTGGCCAAAGAAGGTGTCGCGGCCGCAATGAGCCATTACGGCTACAAAAAGCTGGCTGTTATCTGCTCTAAACGAGGTCATTATTCACTTTCTAAAGCCGTTGATTTACTTGGCTTAGGAAGAGAGCAGTTGCTTACCATCGATTGTCCGGGGCAAACTCTTTCACCGGAAAAAGCGTTGCAAGCAGCCAGAGAGTTTGAAGCAAAAGGCAATAAAGTACTCGCCATTGTTGGCGTTGCGGGGACTACGGAAACCGGCCACATCGATCCGCTTAATGAACTCGCCGATGTAGCACAACAATTGGGTTGCCATTTCCATGTAGACGCTGCCTGGGGCGGCCCAACGCTGTTTTCCAATACCCACGCCAAACTACTTGCGGGTATCGAGCGCGCTGATTCCGTTACCATTGATGCCCACAAGCAAATGTACGTGCCCATGGGAGCAGGCATGGTGCTGTTCAAGAACCCAGAAGACTCCAATGCCGTTCGCCACCATGCTAACTACATTTTACGCGCTGGCTCAAAAGATTTAGGTGCCACTACACTGGAAGGTTCCCGTAACGGTATGGCGATGCTGGTGTATTCTGCACTGCATATCTTTGGCAGAAGTGGCTATGAACTACTGGTAGATCAAAGCATCGAAAAAGCGCAGTTGTTTGCCCAACTGATTAACGATGATCCGGATTTTGAACTGGTTACCGACCCGACATTATGTATCCTCACTTATCGCGCATGTCCGCGCATCGTGCAAGCGCAACTGCAGCAAGCCAGCAGCGCAGAAAAAGAGAGAATCAATCAACGTCTTGACGAATTAACAGTGAGAGTACAGAAGCAGCAACGGGAGTCAGGCAAGTCCTTCGTGTCTCGTACTCGTCTTGAAGTGGCTAAATACCCGGGACTAACCATTACCGTATTTCGCGTGATTCTGGCCAACCCACTCACCACAAAACAGGATTTGCTGGATATTCTAGCGGAGCAAAAGGCCATTTCAGAAAAGACACAAACCTTTCAGAAACTTATCTCACCCGCCGCCTGAAGCAGAAATCACTTAGGCGCTGCAGATCCTCTGCAGCGCACAGTTAAGTTGCTATCTCAATCCAGACTTACTGGCAAATTATCGATAAGACGCGTCTTGCCTAAAAAGCCAGCCGCCAGGATCACCAATTCAGTGTCTTCGTGACTGGGGTGCATCAGGGTCTCAGCGCACCGGATTTCAATGTAGTCGGTTTTAAAACCAGCATTATTTAAAAACAATGTATGCTCTTTTACCAACTGGCGAAAATCACGTCTGCCGGAAATAATCTGTTCCGATAAGGTTAAGAGCGCTGAATAGAGTTTCGGGGCTATACTGCGTTCTTTGTCGTTGAGATAACCATTGCGACTGCTCATGGCCAGGCCATCACTTTCTCTGACGGTTGCTACACCGTGAATGGTGAGGTTCATAGAAAGGTCCTGCACCATGGCTTTGATGACCTGCAATTGCTGAAAATCCTTCTCACCAAAAAAAGCGTGGTTAGGCTGCACCATATTAAACAATTTACATACGATGGTGGCTACGCCGCGAAAATGGCCTGGGCGACTGGCACCACAGATCATGTAAGAAATACCCGGCACTTCCACAAAGGTTTGCTGCTCCAGGCCTCTGGCGTAAATCGCTTCGGCGTCAGGCGTAAATAAACAATCGACTCCCAAGGCTTCAAGCTTAGCGCAGTCTTCTTCCATGGTTCTGGGGTAAGCATCCAGGTCTTCATTGGGGCCAAATTGCATCGGGTTAACGAAAATAGACACCACCACGATATCGCAGCTTTTTTTTGCTTCTCGCACTAGCTGCAAGTGGCCATCGTGCAAATTGCCCATGGTGGGTACAAAGCCAATAACCTTGCCTTCTAGTTGCCAGCTACGACGCTGCTCTCTTAATTTTACAATGTCGGCTATTTTTAGCATTTGCCCGCCCTTGTGAAAAAGTCGCTTGTGAAAAAATTGTCAGATTGATGAGCCATAGGCGTTAGTCCGCAAAACTGTGTGACTCATCCGGAAAGGCGCCGCTGTGAACTTCATCAATAAAGGCGCTAACTGCTTTTCGGATATCGCCGGTTTGGGCCAGGTAATTTTTAGAAAACTTCGGCATATAGTTGGCACTGATACCAAACATATCGTGCATTACTAACACCTGGCCATCAGTTTTGTTACCGGCACCAATACCGATAACCGGAATGGAAACCGCTTCAGTTATAGCTGCAGCCAAGTTAGTGGGTACACACTCAAGCACCAACATCTGAATACCAGCTCGCTCCAGTTGTTGTGCCTCGTTTATCATTTTTTGAGCTTTGTCCTGGTCCCGGCCTTGTACTTTAAAACCGCCAATGACATTCACCGATTGTGGTGTTAACCCCAGGTGTCCGCAAACAGGAATGCCCCTTTGTACCAAGCCTTCGATAGTTTCCAGAAGCCATTCCCCGCCTTCCAGTTTTACCATATTGGCCCCGGCAGCCATCAATTTTGCTGCGTTTTGGTAGGTTTGTTCTGGTGTCGCATAGGACATAAATGGCATATCTGCCACCACCAATGTCCGTGTTGTACCGTTACGTACCGAACGGGTGTGATAAGCGATATCATCAACACTCACAGGAAGCGTAGAATCCTCGCCCTGCAATACCATCCCCAAGGAATCCCCGATAAGCATCACATCAATACCCGCCTCGTCAAAAAGTTTGGCAAAACTGGCATCATAGGCAGTGAGTACGGTTATCTTTTGACGTTCCTGCTTCATTTTCAGTAATACTGAAGTGGTCACTTTTTTCATTACTATACTGCCCTTTTCAATTGTTCTGGGGCGTTGAATATTGCTAAATTCAAACGCCTGTTTCAAGCTGCACTATACGAAGAAATTTCATGATTTCAAGCAATCCTCAGATCACGAGCCGGGATCAACTCGGTTAAACCATTATCCGGCACCTGAGATATCAGGGTAGCTAACGGGGTCCCATCCGGCAAACAAAGCGTCGGGGCAATTTGATACATGGGATACAGCACGAACTCTCTGGCGTGAAAATGGTAATGAGGGACAGTTAATCGCTCCGAGTTGATAAGTTGGCTACCAAATAAAATGATATCCAGATCTAGCGTGCGCGGTCCCCAGCGCTCTTCTTTGCGCACCCGCCCTTGTTGTTGCTCTATGGCCTGAAGGGCATCTAATAATGATAGAGGGGCAAGTTCAGTGCGCAGTTCAGCGACCGCATTAACGTATTCCGGTTGCGCTTGCGGCCCGAGTGGCTTACTGCTGAATAAACTGGAGTGGCTGACAAGTTGCGTTTCAGGTAATGTCTGCAGTGATTTCAAGGCGCTTTTGAGCTGTGTTACGGGATCATTGAGGTTAGCGCCGAGCCCGATATAAACCGACTCAGTTATCACGGTTCTTGTTGTGGTAATGGCGTTTTCTGCGGGTGGGTTTGCCGTCTTTGCCGCGCAGATTTGCCAGCATTTTTTTGCGCTGCGCGGGGCCCGCTTCCTGGAATTCTGTCCACCACTGAGCAACTTCTGCTATCTCACCACCTTCCACTTCACCGCGTAACACCATAAAATCGTAGGCTGCGCGGAATCGGGCATGTTCAAGGGTTACCCATGCGCGTTTGCCGAAGCGTTTTGGCAAGCGGTGTTGCAATAACCAGATATCGCGGATCACGGTGGTAAAGCGCTTGGGGATCATGATGCGCTGCATTTGTCTGTGTAACACATCATTCATGGCCATAATAAAGGCATCGTGGCGATTAAAACCGCCCTCATTCACATGTTGCTGCTGACGTTCTTCTACGGCATACCACATCACAGCGGCATAAAAGAAGGCTGGTGTAACGCGTAAGCCCGAGTTGATACGATTGTCGGTATTGGTTAATACTTTTTGTAAGAACTGGTATTCCTTGCCTTGTGTGTTGTCCAATAAAGGCTGTACTTGCGGGAATAACTGACCGAACAAATGGTACTTCTGCATCAGCTCAAAGGTTTTAACCCCGGCGCCGTTGATGAACAACTTAATGACTTCTTCGAATAATCTAGCCGGCGCAACATTGTTTAATAGTTCTGCCAACTCCGGGATAGGCTGGGCTGCACGTTGCGTAATGTTGAAGTCCAGCTTAGCCGCGAAACGCACGGCTCGCAACATACGCACTGGATCTTCGCGATAGCGGGTCTCTGGGTCGCCAATCAACTCCAGCTCGCGTTTAGCAATCGCCCCTCGTCCGTTAGCAAAGTCGCGAATGCTATAATCAGCAATGTTGTAATACATGGCATTGACGGTGAAATCTCGGCGCTCTGCGTCTTCTTCAATCGTGCCAAAGACGTTATCACGCAGTAACTGACCTGCTTCGCTTTGCTTGCTGGTTTGCGCACTACCGGATTCATCAATTTGATGATGACCTCGGAAGGTTGCCACTTCAATGACTTCGCGACCAAACACAATATGCGCCAATCGAAAACGCCGCCCAATCAAGCGACAATTGCGGAACAAGGCCTTAATTTGTTCTGGTGTGGCGTCGGTTACCACATCGAAGTCTTTGGGATGCTGACCCAACAGCAGATCACGCACACAGCCTCCCACCAGATAAGCCTGGTGACCAGCACCGTGCAAGCGGTAAAGCACTTTTAAGGCATTCGGACTGATGTCTTCTCTTGAAACATTGTGCTCTGCACGCGGCACCAGCACAGCCTCAGAGGCCACTTGTTCGCCTGCTTCAGTTTCACCCTTTCCAGTGAACGCATTCCTTACTTTGTCAAAAACCCTGGAAATGATACGCCTGACTCCGAACTGTCGATGATTCCATAATTGATAGTGTAGGTAAAAATTGCCGAAAAAACTGCTTTTCGCGCACTTTTTCGGGCGCGGATTTTAAACCAATCCGCCGCTAATTTGAATAACTTTTCGTCAACACCAGTGCGCTGCCACCTTTTTTTCTGATACCTTAGCCAAATTGTAAACTTGCCAGTGTTCCACCGCCCATTGTAACAACTCGGAACAAGAGGCTCCATGTAACAGTGGTGGCACCTGTAGGCCCAAATAATCCAATGCTTGCAGCAGATTCTCTGCAGCGCGACTGTTATTCAGTTGTGGACTGTGATTTTGCTTACTGAGTTTTTTACCCGGCGCAGAGACGGCCAGTGGTACGTGCAAAAAGGACGGGGGGTGTTCACCAAGCAGCTCATACAATACCAACTGGCAAGCGCTGGGCAATAACAGATCCGCACCTCGCACCACCTGTGTTATTCCCTGATTTAAATCATCCAGCACGGCTACCAAATGATAACCCCAGATCCCATCGCGACGGCGCAATACAAAATCTTCATTGACGATAGCTTCAGGCGGCTGGATATCCCCGAGTAAAACATCCTGAAGCACCAAGGATTGGCCCGGATTTCTCAGCCGAATAGCACATTCCTCACCAGATAAATGTCGATTTCGACAAAATCCATCGTATTGAGACGCACGAGACTTGATGGCCTGACGAGTGCAATCACAAAAATAGCACTGCTGCCGCTGTTGTAACAGCTTTAAGTAGTGCTCATAGCGGTCATTCTGTTGGCTTTGATAATAGACTGCTTCATCCCACTTTAAACCATGGGCTTCCAGTGTCGCTAAAATCGCATCGGCAGCACCAGACTGGACACGCGGCGTATCTATATCATCAATACGCAACAGCCATTGCCCATGAGCTTGACGGGCCAACAAGTAACTGGCCAGCGCGGTTACCAGAGAGCCAAAATGCAAATTTCCACTGGGTGAAGGTGCAAACCGGCCTCGATAACCGGATACGGCTTCTTTGGGAGTGCGGTTTACCATGGTCAACGTGTAGCGTCATTCCGCCAGTTTGGATTGCAGTGGATTACCGGGCATAAAAAAAGCTGCAAAATGCAGCTTTTTCCTAACCTAATAATTGCTTCTCTTTGATTTCAGCCATGGTTTTGCAATCAATACACATATCTGCAGTTGGTCTGGCTTCGAGACGCTTAACACCAATCTCAATACCACACGAATCACAAAATCCGAAATCATCATCCTCAATACGCTTGAGGGTTTTTTCGATTTTTTTGATCAACTTACGTTCACGATCACGGGTGCGCAACTCTAAGCTAAACTCTTCTTCCTGAGCGGCACGGTCCACCGGATCGGGAAAGTTTGCAGCTTCGTCCTGCATATGGTGCACGGTACGATCAACTTCTTCGCGAAGCTGGTCGCGCCAGGCAGACAGAATCAACCGGAAATGCTCCAGTTGGCTGTCGTTCATATATTCTTCGCCGTCTTTCTCTTGGTAAGGCTCCAAGCCAGCCAGCGCCAAAAGCCCTAACGTTTTACCATCTTTACCTGTCGGCATAGGTCAATTCTCCTAAACGACTATGAGACCTGCTAAAAAGGGTCGCTATCTTATACAAAAATCTACAACAAGAGCAATATTTGATGTCCGTTACCCACAACAATCACAAAAGCAGGCCGTTGCCGGGAATACAAGTCAGCGATTACTATTACTCTAACAAAGCAGATTGACACAATTTTTATCGCTCGGCAAATATGGCGATAATTTAAAACTTTTCAAGCAAAATCTTTATTTTTGTAAAAAAATTGTGAGTTATACATCGTAAGTAAAGGGTAACTGACGATTGAGCAATATCTCTTTTTCTGTGATGTCACAGCCATAGGCGAATACTTTAACCCCGGCTTTTATTGCTCTGCGCATTAATTCAAAATACTCCGGATCCAATTTTTTAGCGATGGCCACACGCTTGATGCCAGTGTGTTGTACACAAAATAAAATACCTGCATTGTTGCCTTGCAACGCCATAGATGTCAGCTCCCGCAGGTGTTTTTGCCCCCGAGTCGTCACCGTATCAGGAAACATGCCCAATCCGTTTTGTGCCAGCGTCACAGATTTAACTTCCAGATACATTTGGGCGTGCTCGCTGTTAGACAACAGAAAATCTACTTTGCTGTTTTCGTTGCCAAATTTGACTTCCCGGCGATATTGCCGGAACGCCGAAAACTCCCCCAGGCGACGTTGACACAATGCTTCGTACACCAGCTTGTTAGCATTGTGGGTATTGATACCGATGAGATTATGATCGTGGTCAACCGCAATTTCCCAGGTGTACTTAAGCTTGCGTTTTGGATCGTTATTGCTGCTGAGCCAAACTTTAAAGCCCGGTTCAGCACAACCTGTCATAGCACCGGTATTGGGGCAGTGGGCCGTGACTATGGAGCCATTTTCCAATGCCACATCGGCAAGGAATCGCTTGTAGCGTTTTACCAAGGTGCCACAAATTAAATTATTCGAAAATCGCATCGGCCAGCTACGTGTGAGAGGACATTTAAACTAAGCGCTGATTGTGTCAAACTTCTCTGGTATCACCAAATTTTTCTAAGGAATGTTCAATGGTTGACCGCCCTAACGACACAACACTCTCCATTTTTATCAGTAACTCACCTGCACCCGCACCATGGAATGCCAATGGCCCCCTTTCCATCGGGTCCGATGGTGCCACTATTCACCTCCCGGACGATGCCAGCGAACAGCTCCGGGCAATCAAGCAAGCGGCGCGCAAGCTGTCCTCTCTAACCCGTTCTGCCAGCTTGCAAGGCGACTGGAATACCGAACAAAGTTTTGCTTTTTGCACGGCCTTCAATGATGCCCGACAAACTTATAGTGTCCAGGTTGCAGAGCAGGATGTGCAGTTGAAAAATGCCTTGGCGGCCCACGCGTTTACTGTGGAATTGATTAACGACACACCACAAAATGTTTCACCCGAAGCGCTGGCTAAGCGCGCAGCTAATTGGTTAACAGAGCTTTGTCCAGAGCATGTTAGCTTCACCACTATCACTGGTGAAGAATTGCAAGAAGCGGGCTGGAATGGGGTATACGAAGTAGGCAGAGGCAGCGACCGTCCTCCAGTATTATTAGATTTAGATTACAATCCAACCGGCAATCCCGATGCCCCTGTTAATACAGTGCTCGTGGGCAAAGGTATTACGTTTGACAGTGGTGGTTACAGCATTAAACCCAGCGAAGGCATGTTAGCAATGAAATGCGATATGGGTGGTGCCGCAACGGTGACAGGAGCTTTGGGTCTGGCCATCATGAATGGTTTGACTGAGCGCACCCGTTTAATTCTGTGTTGTGCTGAAAACCTGATCAGCGGCCATGCCTACAAGCTTGGCGACATTATTACTTATAAAAACGGCTTAACGGTAGAAGTGGTGAATACTGACGCTGAGGGCCGCCTGGTGCTGGCAGATGGCTTGTTAAAGGCCAGCGAATATCAGCCCAAACGCATTATTGATGCCGCCACATTAACGGGTGCTGCCCATGTTGCCGTGGGTAATCACTACAATGCCATTTTCAGCCGTGATAAAGCCCTGCGGGAACTTACCATGGATGTCGCTGAGCAAGTCAATGAGCCCGCCTGGCCTCTGCCACTGGAAGCATTTCACCAACACAATTGCCCTTCACCTTACGCCGATACGGCCAACAGCCGTCCGCAAAAAGGTGGTGGTGCCGGTGGTGCCAGTAATGCCGCTGGATTTCTAAGTCGTTTTGTACCTGATGAGGGCAAAGGTTGGTTGCATGTGGATTTGGCCGCTGCGTTTAACGGCAGTGCAACGGATACACAACCTGCGGGAGCAACTGCTCAAGGTATTAGAATGTTAGCCAGTTTATTGGACTAATTCGTTTCTAAGTGGGATAAAAATCAACAGGGCACCTTTTGGGTGCCCTTTAACGATAAACCGATCAGATTTGCTTTTGGGTAACTTAAATGCCGCCTAAACGCTCAGCTAATTCTTTGTATTTTTCAACGTCGGTGCGATCGAACAATGGCGCGCCAGCCGCATCTTTCTCTTTCGCATTTAACAAATGCTCTCTTTCCAGGCGTTGTACTCTTACATCTTGAATGCCCAGATATTCTGCGACTTCTGCGACTGTCATTAAGCTCATTGATTTACTCCTCCTGATTATTATTGGCTGTTTTTCAGGAATTTAAAGGTTACACATATACTCAGACCTATGTCGATAAAGGCCTGAGATTTCAGAATTCATTTAACATGAAATTTAATAGATAGCACAGATTTCGCGATTAGGTAAACCCGAGAAGGACTTTTGTTCCGTTTCGGGATTGTGCGGGGAATTAATTCAAGGCAAACTAGCCTGCAAAAATTTTAGAGATACATTTTGGCCAAATTAACAATTTTTCAGCAAGTACGCGAATTCAATGACTGGCGAGCCAGTGCCTTTGCCTTAACCTTGTTGGAAAGAATGTATCCAAACTATCACCTGTTTTGTGAACTCACTGAATTTTACGACCCTGCACTAATGCGCAACACTCTGAACACCTTGTGGGAATGGGTGGGTACGCCAAAAACCAAAATCAACTACGAGTCACAACGCCTTAAATTGGACGAAGGCACACCTGATATCAGTCAGTTTGACAATTATGGTGTCTATCCAGCCCTGGATTTCGCCGTCTCTTTGGATTCGGTTCTCAATTTGATTTCCGGTGAAGATGCACAGGGCGCCGTAGTAGTAAGTAAAGTATCTCAAGGCTGTGTAGAGGCCTACATCGAAGCATCGGAAGGCGAACAGGAAGATATTAAACAGCATCCGTTGATGGCATGGGAGATCGAGTTTCAGTCAGAGTTGATTAGCTTTCTACAGGGTAATATCAAACGCGACAAAGAGCTGGTAAAACAGCTAAAAAGCATGGCCACAGCAGAAGGCATTAGCAATATCGGTCTGGAGATAGCTTAGGCTGCAAAAGGCCAATTTCGCCATCTAAAGCACAAAGTTATTCAGCAGAATAATACCCCATGTCAGGGTAAGTAATACCAGCACAAAAAACACCGCAGCAGAGCCAATATCTTTTGCCTGTTTAGACAAAGGGTGTAAAGAAGTACTGATCCTGTCCACCGTGGCCTCGATGGCACTATTCAGCAGCTCCACAATTACCAGTAGAAATACCGGAAAAATCAGCAGCAGTAGTTGCTCTACCGAGTTACTGACAAAAAATGCCAGCGGACACATCACCAGCGCCAGAGACAATTCCTGACGAAATGCTGACTCGTGCTGCCATGCTAGCGTGATGCCATCCATTGAGCACTTAGTCGCCTTAAAAAGACGGGAAATACCGGTACCATTCGGTTTGTTGTGCATTTTGTTGGTTTCTTAATTTTGGGCCTGAAATTGCACCAGTAGTGAACATACCTGACGAGTACTTTTACGTTTTATTTCCACTAGCTTTGGTGGCAAAGGCCAATCCAGTTCAATTTCATGCTCGATGTAAAGCAATGCGCCATCTTGCAACAAATTTTGACTAAGTAAAGTGTCTATCACGGGTTGTAACAGATTCTTCTTAAAAGGCGGATCGATAAACACCAGGTTATAGGATTCCCGGCACTGTTTTAACCATGCCACGGCATCTTGATTAACTACTGTTAACTCACTATCGCTGGCTTGTAACAAGGCTTTGATCCTATTCAGAGCGGCTGCAATGTCTTTTTGCTTTTCAATCAGGGTGACAGATTTGGCATAACGGGATAATGCCTCCAGCCCAAGTGAGCCAGAACCTGCGAACACATCCAGGCACTGAGCATCCACCACATCTTGCATCAACCAATTAAACAGGGTTTCTTTGGTTCGATCTGTGGTGGGCCGTAAACCCTCACTATCGATCACCGGTAGCTTTCTACCACGCCATTTACCGGAAATAATCCGTATAAACCCGGAGGATTTAGATGAGGCTGATTTTTTCGCGCGCATTGAAGGCTGGCTCCCCTGTGATATCATCTCGCGTTAGAATAAGAAATAGTCTGAAATTGGCTTTTTCGGACCCGTTTCGCCAGTTTAGCAAAATCCCTAATCAGGATCTGCACAACCGTAACTGACTCATGTTTAGCGCAATAGATTCAGAATATCTGAAACATCAGGAATTAGATTAACGATGTCAAAATTTTTCGATTGGTTTAACAAAGATAAAAACCAGCAGGCTGACCCGTCACAAGAAAATACAGAACAGGCAGAAAAGCCACAACAACAGCCAGAGACACAAAACAAGGCTGTATCAGCCCCTGTACCAGTTCAAGAAGTACAGCCAGAGACTCAAGAAGAAACAATATCTGAAACAAACAGTCATACTGAGGAAATAGAGGAAGAGCAACCTCAGGAAAACTTCTTTACTCGGCTTAAAAAGGGCCTGGCCAAAACGGGTGATAGCATCGGTTCCGGCATGGCGAATCTTTTTCTCGGTAAAAACATTGATGATGATCTGTTTGAGGAATTAGAAACTCAGCTGTTAACAGCAGACTTGGGAGTGGAAACCACCACAAAAATTATTGACGAATTAACCGATATAGCGAGCCGCAGTCAGCTTAAAAATGCCGATGAGCTATATCCTGTTCTGAAAAATCACATGCGTGACATGCTCTCCTCGGTGAGCGCCCCCCTTGAGATAGACGGTAGCAAATCACCTTATGTTATCTTAATGGTTGGTGTTAATGGCGTGGGTAAAACCACCACTATCGGCAAACTAGCAAAACAATTAAAAAGCCAAGGCAAATCTGTAATGCTGGCCGCTGGAGATACCTTTCGGGCTGCAGCCGTAGAACAACTACAGGTATGGGGTGAGCGCAACGACATTGCGGTTATTGCCCAGCATACCGGTGCCGACAGTGCATCGGTATTATTTGATGCATTGCAATCAGCCAAAGCGCGTAATGCCGACGTCCTCATCGCGGATACCGCCGGACGCTTGCAAAACAAAGACAACCTGATGGAAGAGCTTAAAAAAGTAGTTCGGGTAATGAAAAAACTGGACCCTGAAGCCCCCCATGAAGTGATGTTAACCCTTGACGCCGGTACAGGCCAAAATGCTGTTAGCCAGATGAACCTGTTCAGTGAAGCAGTGGGGATAACAGGGCTCACACTCACCAAATTAGACGGCACCGCCAAAGGTGGCGTTATCTTTGCGCTGGCGGATAAATTCCAGACACCGGTGCGTTTTATCGGCGTCGGCGAAGGCATAGATGATTTACAGACATTTGACGCCAATACCTTTGTTGACGCATTATTCCAACAACAAAAATAATAAGATCCGCTAGCAGAATGATCAGATTTGAAGAAGTCAGTAAAACCTACCCGGGTGGTCAGCTTGCCTTGAGCAAGGTGGACTTCCACGTGGCCCCCGGCGAAATGGTGTTTCTGACAGGTCACTCTGGTGCCGGAAAAAGCACCCTTCTAAAGCTCATCAGCCTCATGGAGCGCCCCAGCGTTGGCAAGGTCTACATCAATGGCCATGATCTCAGTCGCATCACCCGCCGCGACGTCGCTTATGTACGACGTGATATCGGCATGATCTTCCAAAACCATCAACTGTTGATGGACAAAACCGTATTCGACAATGTTGCCCTGCCTTTGGTGATTGAAGGATACTCCCGCAAGCAAATTTATGCGCGGGTACATGCGGCTTTGGATCGCGTTGGACTACTGCACAAACAGCACAATCCACCAGCAACCCTTTCAGGTGGTGAACAACAACGTGTTGGCATCGCTCGTGCGGTAGTTAATCGCCCGCCTATTATTTTGGCGGACGAACCCACTGGTAACCTGGATCCAGCCTTATCTCTGGAAATCATTCGCTTGTTTGAAGCCTTCAACAAAGCCGGGGCTTCGGTGTTTATCGCCACTCACGATCTAGGCTTGATTGCCCGCATGCATTATCGCACCCTGACCCTAAAATCCGGACAAATGATTAACGACGGCCTAACCGAATCCGGGGCTGAGCTATGAGTTTGTTATTTAAAAGCCGCCAAAGCGGAGCACAACAGCATCAGATCACCTTTATCCAAAGGGTGGTAATGTTTTTCACCAGTCACTTTCGGCAATGCATTGCCAGTTTTGGTGAAATTATTCGTACGCCGTTGGCCTCAGTAATGACCATTGCCGTGCTTGGCTTGAGTATTACCCTGCCCGGCACGCTCTATGTGCTGGTAAAAAACCTCAATAACATCAGCGCCGATACACAACAGGCGGCAGAGATTTCCGTATTTCTGAAAAAACAAGCCAGCGATGCAGACATTCAGCAACTCATCAAGCGAGTCCGAACCTGGCCTGAAATCGAAAGTTTAACCTTTGTTTCCGCCGACGATGCCTTGGAAGAGTTTCGCAATTTGTCGGGGTTTGGCGATGCTGTAGATTACCTGGACAGCAATCCATTGCCTGATGTGCTGCTGGTTTACCCTGCCGACAAACACGGTGCTCCCGGCAGCGCTAAGGCCTTACTAGATAAGCTATTACAAGAACGCGAAGTGGAATCCGGCAAGCTAGATATTGAGTGGTTGGAGCGGTTGCACGCCATTTTGGCCATCGCTAATGAGTTGGTATCTATGATCGCCGTGCTGTTATTCATTGCCGTCATCCTGATTGTGGGTAACACCATCCGCTTAAACATTTTTAATAAACGCAGTGAAATCTTGATCATGAAATTGGTGGGAGCCACCGACAGCTTTATCCAGCGACCATTTCTGTACACGGGTTTTTGGTACGGTTTTTTGGGCGGGATCATGGCGTGGATCACTATTGCCCTGCTGCTATGGTGGATGTCATCTAACATCGAAGACATTTTGTCTTTGTACAATCAGGATTTTGCCCTTGCGGGAATGGGCTTTAGTACCTTGATAAGTATGCTGGGCATCTCCGTATTTATGGGGCTGGCAGGCTCGGCCATTTCCGTATCCCGTTACGTTCGGCAAATTGAACCGCAATAATATCAGCTCTTATCCGATACTCTGGCGCATGGCATTACTCCACACAACCGCTTGATTATAAATGCCGTGCAATACCTTTTGTTCCACCTTTAATGATTGGGACAATTTTCGGGTGCGCCCCCAATTGGCAGACTCAAAGGTTTTTGCCAGTTCCAGATAAAACAATAAATTGTTTCTCTCACCACACAAGGCGGCTTTGAGATCGTCGGACAGCGGTAGATTTTGCATAAGATTAGTCATCTCGCGATCCAGCATGGCATCAATCAAAGAAAACAAGCCCACCAAAAAGCCCTTAGGTGGATTTTCCGGATCATGGCGATGAGCTGCCAATAATTCACAGAATTTTGCTCTGACTAACGACACTTGCAACAATTCCATCGGCTTAGCATCTCCCAGGTTTGCTAATGCTAATAACGCAATAAATTTCTTAAGCTCCACTTCTCCCATGTAATTAAGCGCATGGCGCAAAGAGGAGATCTTATGGCGTTTGTTGATGGTAGGATTGTTAATAAAACGCAATAACATATATGACAGGGCAACATCTCGCTCAATAATGTCGTTGATGCGGTCAAAATTCATTTCTGATTTGGCGCTTTCACCGATGAGTTCCAGTAGAGACAGTTTGTTGTTAGGAATGTTCTTCTGTTTGATTACTTCCGGTCTGGCATAAAAGTAACCCTGAAAGTAATGACAACCTAAATCTCTATAGAGCTCATATTCTTCGTAGGTTTCAACTTTTTCTGCAATTAGCTTAACCTTGGCATCGAGGAATTTAGGGACGTGCTTTTTGATAGTTTCGTAGTCGCTTTCGCGTATATCGACTTTGATAATATCAATGTAAGGTAAGAACACATCCCACTTTGGATCAAAGTCGTGATCGTCTAACGCCAGGCGATAGCCCAGCTGTTTGATGTGTTTACAAGCGGCTAATAATTCTTTGCTAATGGGGGCAGTTTCAACAATTTCGATAACCACAGCCATTGGATCAAGGGAAGTGGGAAAACGATATAACAAGGTATCTTCGTAGAAATTAATGAAAGATAACTTACCGCCAGTGATTTCATCTAATCCCAAGGTTAAATGATTACTAGCTAAGATTTTAGAAGTGGCTTCGTCAGGGGCAACATTGGGGAAACAGTTCTGTTTCCCATCGCGAAATAACAGCTCATAACCCAGTACGTTTTTATCTCGGTCTAATATGGCCTGTCGAGCTACATACGCAAACATCTATCTACCTCTTAGTTAGCAATCGCTCTCTAATCAACGTCGACTCCATCGTTTCTGTGTCGGGAATACGGTCCTGATTTAAAAAACTGTTACATTTCAAAGGCAGTTTTCATTCCCGTGACACGAAACAAAAATAAACTTTAGCAGGTCTGACATGGTAACAACAAATATAAATCTATCCGTTTCGGTTAAAACAACAGCAATTGAACTATTTCTCACTATATACGTACGTTAACTAGTTGGTTAACTCTGGCGATCAGCGCCTTGCTGTGCTAGCATCCGAGCGGCAAAAATTGAAGAGGTAATTATGAGCACAAAATTACAGTCCATGGCTTTAAGCATTCCACAAAGCGGAAGTCTGGATTCGTACATTCAGTATGTGAGTGGCATTAACATGCTATCCGCTGAAGAGGAACGTGCGTTAGCGACTCGCTTAAGAGAAGATGAAGACTTGGAATCAGCACGAAAGCTGATCATGTCGCACCTGCGATTCGTGGTGCATATCGCTAAGTCTTACTCAGGTTATGGCTTACCTCAAGCCGACCTGATCCAGGAAGGCAACATCGGTTTGATGAAAGCCGTAAAACGCTTCGACCCCACCATGGGCGTGCGCCTTGTGTCATTTGCCGTACACTGGATTAAAGCTGAAATTCACGAATTTGTGCTGCGTAACTGGCGTATCGTAAAAGTGGCGACCACAAAAGCACAGCGCAAACTGTTCTTTAATCTGCGCAAAGCCAAAAAACGTCTGGGTTGGTTTACCCACGAAGAAGTGCAAACCGTTGCCAACGAGCTTGGTGTGAGTACCAAAGAGGTATTGCAGATGGAAGCACGCATGAGCAGCCAGGACCAGGCATTTGACCTTTCTGCTGATGATGATGAAAGTGGTAGTTTCGCCCCGGTACAATACCTGGAAGACAAAAGCGAAGACGTAGAATCTGCTGTCATCAATGCCGATTGGGACCAAAACGCGTCAGCGCGTTTGTATTCAGCGATTAAAACGCTGGATGAGCGTAGCCAACACATTTTGCAGACTCGCTGGTTATCTGATGAAAAAACCACATTGCAAGACCTGGCAGACAAATACAATGTTTCTGCCGAGCGTGTGCGTCAGATTGAGAAAAATGCCATGAAGAAACTACAAAATGCCATGAGCTAGTCTTCATTAACTCGAAGTTCTAAAAAAAGCCGCTGCAAAGCGGCTTTTTTGTGTCTGAGATATCAGCTATCTCCTTTTTCATCCAACTCAGCGGAGAAATCCATATCAGCCCGTTCTTTGAAATCGGCAAACAAACGATCCCGATAAGAACCATCAGGGGCATAAAAGTATTTGTTAGGTGCGGGCTCAACATCGCATAAATCAAAGCGCATTGCTTCCAACGCTTTAAAACCATCGACGCAATACAATTCTCCCCAACTGGTGTAATAAATCAGCTTCAATGTTTCACTTTCGGGTTTATGACGCCGGCTCTCAAAATTAACCACGGCCAGACAGTTGGTGATCCTGAAAGGCACAAGCAAGGCATTGCGTTTAATGTCTGAAATACGTACCGGTGGAAAAAGGTTTTCAAAAACTTTGGTGAGATCCAGCAGGTCTATTTCAGTAACGGGCTCCGCATGATAAGAGAGCATGATTTTAGTCTCGCTATCCATCACTCCGTTAAATACTGCCCACAATACAATTTCGATGGGATTCCAGGCGCTTTTCATCAGCACCTTGCCCAACGCAGAATCATTCCAGTCGATTTGATTACCCCGATACAAAGACCAACGCCGGCGATTATTACTTTGCGGTTCGGCTTTTATGGTAACTATTTTGCAATACGCACCTTCTTCAAACGCATTGCGCATATAATCGATTTTGTTTTCTTTTTTGGAATAGAAGGAGTCTATCTTGCGCCCGATAACGGTCACATCTTCCTTACTTACCATTTGTTTATGATCAGCAATTTGTACTGAAATACGACGATAACAGCCAATCAAAAAAGCGTGAATGCGTTTACCAATTTGGGACAACTCTTTGAAGTCCCAATATTTAATTCGGTCGATTTTTTTAACCTTGTCTCGCGACCAACCCCACTTTTCCACATAAGCCATGATGATTTTGCGCTTGAAGTGAAAAGCAGATTCATCCGCTGGCAAGCTCAGGCCACAATCGCTTTTGAGATACAAACACAGCTGTAAAAGCTCTACCGTGTCTGTCTCACCCGCCTTTTGATAATGCTCAATAATGTGATCAAACATAATGCCATAGGGATCGATAAACTCCTGTCCCCCTTCCGCTTTAGTACCGTTGTGCACTGCGGTTCGCAATAAACTGCACAGGGGTTGATGGGAGTCGATATTGGCTAAAAACACTTCCAACTTGGCCATTTTCAATACTGACTTAAACGGCGAGTCCATGGCCTTACTGATTTGCCAGATGGCAGCGCCAAATAATTCAGCGGGATCCATGCGCTCGATATTGCCTAAATCCATAAACCATTTGGGTTCAGGAGAAACGCCGGCTTTCAAAGAAGATTGCAACTGCTGGTATTGCTGATCAGTTGCGCCCTCATGCAATAACCACCAAAACGGCGCTTTACCCGCAACCACAATATTGGTGGTATAAAATTCTGCTTTTAAGAAAACAGCTTGAGCGCTGCCCGAACTTTCACCGTCGGCGACCCCAAAGTCATTGGCACGCACCTTTTCGATATCCGACAAGAAGAAGTGCACTTCCATGCCAAATTGTTTCTCAGCCCATTGCTCAATCTGATGCAGCTTTTTTTGTAACAAGCGAAAATGTGCCTGTTTATAGCGAGTACCATCCACACAAACCCAGTAGTCGAAATCAGAATGTTCTGATTGTGCGATAGTGCCAATACTGCCCATCAACACCAGTGATTCCATCATACGTCGCTTGGGCCAGATGGGCTTCATATCACCAATAAGCGCTTGCTGCTGGGGGAAAACCCGGTGCAATGCCTCAGTGAGTTCATCTCGCAGCGAATAATTAATCAGGCCTATCGGGGTTTTAGGATCATCCACGAAGCCCGGAAAACTCTGATGATTAACGTGTAAAAGAAATGGAATAATATGGAAGGCGTCGCGCTTTTCAGGCGACATCAATTCCAGCGCCCGTTCGGTTCTGGCTTTATTATATCTGAGCACCCGCAGCAATCGGATGGTCAAATTTTGTTGCAGATTAGTACCCATATCAGCCGCTTATTTGATGTCACTGATGATGACAACGTTCTGATTTTCCAAAGCAAATCAATAATTGACGTAAATAAGAACAATATTAGGCTAACATTTCTCAGGATGCGAACCTCAATTACCTAAACAGGTTCACAATTGCTGCATATAGCGCAGCTTATTCGGTAACAGGCAACACCCAATAAACGCCGTAAAACTCAGCCACTGCTATGTCGCCATCCTGGATATTCACCTGCAGCTCCAAACGACACTTTTTCTTGCGCTCGATGTAATGGAACTTACCAGACATGGTTTCGATGTTACAAATGGCACGCGGCTCGGCAGTGACAGGCTTGTGATAGTGCACGTTGCCATCCCCTAACACAATATCCCCCTGTAACCCCCGCTCTTTGAGCTGCAAAAATATCATGCCCCAGCCAGTCAAGGTTGCCAGGGAAAAGATACTGCCAGCGAACATAGTGCCATGCAGATTAATGTTCTTATTAAGCGACGCCCGTGCTTCCAACGTCTTACCCGTGTATTGATGCAGGGTAATGCCCATTTGTTCTGAAATAGGAATAGTCTCATGCCAGGTGGATTGCAGTTCAGCACACCATTTAGGGTGCAAGCGAACTGTAGACTGCACATCCAACTTCTTAACCATGTGCTGTCGTTTTTGCTTACCCAGTGCTTCAGGCGTATCCTCGATGTGATATCCAGCTGAGGTAAAAAAGGCAACGGAAGTATCCAGGCTATTCGTTACGGCTCGCAAAGCCCCTTGTTTTTTCGCCTCTTCTTCCAGGGCACTTAATATCAAGCTACCCAAGCCTTTTTTGCGATGCTTGGCCGACACCGCAATATGTCTAATTTGCGCTTCTTCCTGCACGTTCAAGTGCACCCGTCCCACCGCCACAATATCGCCGTTTGGAGATAACAACATACGGTGTTCAGCAACCCCTTCGTATTCGTCTTTTTCAGAACCCGGAGGAAAATTAAATGGCTCCCGCAAGACTTGCCAGCGAAACAAAAAATAGGCTTCCATTTCTTCGGGTGTCACTGGCGTGCTAATTCGATACATTCATTTAACCTTGTTAGTTATTTACATTAAACTTACAGTTCAGTTGCTTTGCACTTTTACAGGAATCAGTGCGCTGTTTCATTTAAACGATTTACAATACGACTCACGTATTTTGCATTTTGAGCGAGTTGGGTCAACTTCGCTATCAATTTCTGAAAATCCAGAATTTCGTTGGTTGAGTATTGACGATGCCGTGCAATCGGTGATGGATGTGCGTATGCCATGGCAACCGGTTTTGCCCCATTTAAGCGCCCTGTTATTGTGCTTTTATTACCTACCAAACCCGAGACAAATACTAGAGTTGGGTTTAGGTGGTGGTAGTTTGCAACGCTTTATCCGTTATCATTTTCCAAATTCAAATCTGCTGTCGGTTGAATATTCCAGTCAGATCATCGCTTTATTCAGACAGTGGTTTAATCAGGGATATGAGGATTATCAAATACTTCATCAGGATGCTCGTTACGCCATTAAAGAAGCGTCATCACAAGATCTAGTCTTTATCGATTTATTTGCTAAAAAAGGCACACCCGATTTTATCTTCACCGAAGAGTTTTACGTGGATTGCGCACGGGCGCTGAATCCTGAAGGGCTGTTAGCCATTAATCTGATCAGCGGCTCCTATTTGCAATCTGAGCTGGTATTCGACATTTTGCGCGCCCTCAAACTTAATTTTCGGGTTTTCTCGGTACCGGGCTATCAAAATAAAATCGTATTTGCTTCCCACAGTGCATTACCTGCTATCCGATATGATGACAACCTGGAGCACCTTGCAAAGCGCTATGGCCTGAACCTTAATGCTGTAGTAGCCATAAGCTAACAAACGATGCTAAATCTGTAGCCAAAACGTTGTAGGCCCTTCGTTTACCAAAGACACTTGCATGTCAGCGGCGTATTGCCCGGTAGCACATTCAACGCCAAGGGTCTGCAGGTGCTGGCAAAAATGGTCATACAAGCGCTCTCCCAATACCGGATCGCCAGCATTGGAAAAACCCGGTCGGTTGCCTTTTCGGGTATCCGCCATCAAAGTAAATTGAGACACCACCAATATTGAACCACGCGCTTGCTGCACGTTTAAATTCATTTTGCCCTGCTCATCGGGAAAAATACGATAGTTGCTCACCCGCTGGGCCATACGCTCAGTTTTTTCCACCGTATCCTGGTTTTCCACCCCTAACAGCACCAGCAAGCCCCGCTCTATTTCGCCGACTATGTTTTCCTCTACACGCACTGAGGCTGAACTTACTCTTTGTAACAATGCAATCAATTTGCTTACCTTATAGTTGTTTCACTTACAAATATCCGCTGGTAAGTTAATCAGCTTTGTTCTATTTTAACCCCATAAGCGCACTAATTAACAAAGAAACAAAAGGAAAGCTTTATGGCAGGTCAAGGTTCTGGCGGTAACGTTATCGCCGCATTGTGCAACATATTTATTCCGGGATTAGGGCAACTTATTCAAGGCCGTATTATGATGGCACTGATGTTTTTCCTGGTATGCACCGTCAGTTATGGTCTGGCCGCTACCGTCATCTTCATCTTTATGTGGCCGGTTGGTGCGATCTTCCACTTGTGGGCCATCATTGATGCCGCCAAGTTTAAGAGTAGCGACTGATGAGAGTCCTGATTACAGCAGCTTTATTGCTGCTGCTTAGCGCTTGTCAAAGCACCTACTACTCTATCTGGGAATCTATGGGCGTTGAAAAACGCGATATCCTTGTAGATCGCGTGGAATCCGTCAATGAGGCCCAGGAAGAAGCACAACAGCAGTTTGCTTCGGCCTTGGAAGAGCTAACGGTATTGATCAATTTTGATGGCGGTGAATTGCAAACTGCCTATGAGAAAATAAAAGATCAGTACGACGCCAGCAAAGATAGCGCTGAGCGCTTAACCAGCCGCATTGACAAGGTGGAATCGGTTGCTGAAGCCTTATTTGATGAATGGCAAGAAGAGCTGAGTCAGTATAGTAACGAAAGCCTGCGCCGCGACAGTGAGCGCAAACTCAAAGATACGCAACGCCGCTATGGCAGTCTGATCAAGGCGATGCATCGCTCGGCAGACAAGATGCAGCCGGTGTTAACCGCTCTCAATGACAACGTTTTATACCTCAAACACAACCTCAATGCTTCCGCCATTGGTGCGTTACAGGGCGAGTTTGACAAGATAAAACGCGACATTGAACTACTGATAAAAGAAATGAACGGTGCCATTGCGCAATCTTCTGAATTTATCGATACCATTAAGGCTAACTAAGGTTGGCAATAACATCGACTTCAATAATAGCGGCCTGATATTCAGGCCGCTCTTTCATCTACCTCTTCACTTGTCTCAACCGACTTGGGTTGAACGTTCAAAATGCGAAACTTCTCCACTTGCACGGTAAATACCGCCCCTAAAAGTACAATAATCCAGGACAGATAAACCCAGACAAACAAAATAGGCACAGCAGCCAAAGCGCCATAAATCACCTGATACGAGGGGAAGCTGGTAACGTAAATTGCGAAGACCTTTTTACACAGCTCAAACAGCAGCGCCGCAAAAATAGCCCCTACCGCCGCATCCTTTGCCCTGACCACCTTATTGGGCACTACTGAATAAAGAAGAAAATAGCCACCGAAAGAGATCAGGTAAGGCAATATGCCCAGTAAAAAGGTGGATAATCCGGGTGTGTACTCTTCCGCATAGGCGGTCAACGAAATCAGATAAGAAGTCATGGCAAGACTGCTACCCACCAACAATGGTCCGAGAGTAAGCACCATCCAATATATTGCAAAAGTAAATATCTTGCGACGCTCAATATTAATGCGCCAGATATGATTGAGGGTTTTATCTACATTAGAGATAAGCAATAGTGCCACAATCACCAAAAAGCCGATGCTGATGGCCCCCATTTCAGAGGCGTTACTGGCGAACTCAATCACGTATTGCCGAATGGTATCGCCTGCAGCGGGCACGAAGTTATTAAATACAAAGTCTTCCAACTTGATGCGGATAGTCTGAAACGCGGGGAACGCCTGAAGAATGGCAAAAAACACCATAATAAAAGGCACCAGTGACAATAGTGTCACATAAGCCAGATGCCCAGCCGTAATCGCCACCCGATCATCACGGCATTGGCTCAGAAATGAACGGGTAAACTGCAAGGCTCTCGGTTGATAGCGCTGGTATAACTCTTTTAGGTTCGGCAAAACTGTCTCAAACAAACTCGTGTTATTAAGACAGTTTAACCTAAGTATACCAATTCCGATAAACATTTGCTCACTCAGCGCAGCCTCAGGGACATTAGTTCGAGGCGTGCGAATGAAAGAATACTGGTGGTCTTGTGAACTTCGCACAACAAAGAAATAATGTTTCTGAGGCGCGTCTTCGATGGGGTTGAAAAGCATTTATACTGTGTTGGATATTCTTGATTTAGGCCCACTAGACCTGCAAACATCCGCCTTGTCTAAATGCTTTTCATCTCCCACTGAGCTGGGTAAATATTTATTGGAATTGGTATCATCCCCGCACGCCCAGCATGTGGCAAATGGCGTAACTTAGCTCACTGCGATTAAGGGTGTAAAAGTGAAAGTCTTTAACGCCTTCTTTGGCTAATACTTTTACTGTGTCCATGGCAATGCTGGCCCCAAGCAGATTTCTTGTCGTCTGGTCGTCATCGTCCAGGCCTTCAAACATGTGATGTAGCCAGTTGGGTACGTGTACATTGGTGAATCCAGCAAAACGTAACAAGGTTTTGTAGTTAGTAACAGGCAAAATCCCCGGTACAATATCGATATCAATACCAGCGGCTGCAGCTCTGTCCCGAAAGCGCAAAAACACTTCTGCATCAAAGAAAAACTGGGTTATCGCCTGGTTTGCACCAGCTTCCGCTTTGCGTTTTAGATTCAGCAGATCGAATTGGGAATTCGGGGCCTCCGGGTGAGTTTCAGGATAGGCGGCCACGGAAATATCAAAGTCTGCCACGCCTTTTAACACTTTCACCAAATCCACCGCATAGGAGCGATGTTCAGTTGAGCCTTCGGGTAGGTCACCGCGCAGTGCCACAATGCGCCGGATACCCGACTCCCAGTAGTCACGAGCGATTTGCTCTAATTCTTCACGGGTGGCATCAACACAGGTTAAGTGAGGCGCGGCATTAATGCCCTTTTCATTTTGAATACGCTTCACCACTTCGTGTGTTCTATCTCGTTCGCCACTATTGGCACCATAAGTCACGGACATAAATTTAGGATTTAGTGGCGCCAAACGTTCCACCGAATTCCATAAAGTCTGCTGCATGGCCTCAGTTTTAGGCGGGAAAAACTCAAACGATACCTGAATATTCTTAATTTCAGACAGGGTTTGATTAAGGGCATCAATGCCTTGTGCGTAAGAAACCATGTTAAAGCATACCTTTTTAGACGTTTAGATGGCTAAATTTAAAGAAACCACGTCTGGACGTCAAGCAGTTTAGCCATCTAATATTGATAACTTATAGATTGTCATTAGAATTAAAGCTTCTGATTAAAACTATAATACAGGGTTTCCACCATGGCAGAATGGAATGGTCACTATATTGATCCCTACGCTGAGCACGGCAAAAAAAGTGAGCAGGTAAAAAAGATAACGGTATCAATACCACTCAAGGTATTGCAGGTGCTCACTGACGAGAGAACACGTCGACAAGTGAATAACTTAAAGCACGCTACCAATTCTGAATTGCTATGCGAAGCATTTTTGCATGCTTTCACCGGGCAACCGTTGCCCAATGACAATGACTTAACCAAAGACAATACTCACAAAATTCCGGAAGAGGCCCGAAAAATCATGGCTGAAAAGGGAATTGAAATAGAGGAAGAGCAAGAATAGTTAAACCAGGAGTCGCTGATGCGACTCCTGATGCGATAGCGTTTAAGACAAGCCACCTTCGCGGGTCATGTTCTCGTTGCGATCTGCATGCACAATGACATTATCTTCAATTCGAATCCCACCATAGGGCTTAAATTCTGCAACCTTGTCCCAGTTAATATAGGTAGAAGCCGACGTCCCTTTTAAATCTGCTAAAAGACTATCAATAAAATACAAGCCAGGCTCAACAGTAAACACCTGATCTGCTTCCACAGTGCGAGTGCAACGCAAAAACGGGTGGGCTTCAGGAGAGGTTTTTGCGGTGCCTCTATCATCGGCCATAAAGCCACCCACATCGTGCACCTGCAGTCCCAGGAAGTGCCCAATGCCATGAGGGAAGAAAGTAGACACAATGTTGTGCTCCAGCATGTCTTCGCCACTCAAATTAACAACACCAAAATCCGACAGCAAACCTGCAATCAACTCATGGGCTTTAAATTGCAACGCGGCGTAATCCACCCCGGGTTTTAACATATCAATCAACTGCAAATTGACTTTGTCCATAGCCTGAATTAAATCAGCAAACTCGCCCGGTTGTTGCGCATAAGTGCGGGTAATATCTGCGGCGTAGCCATTAAAGTTAGCCCCGGCATCAATTAAAAAAGAGCGACTATCAGCTGGCGCATCAACATCGCGCACGCTGTTATGTAATATGGCGGCATTTTCGTTCAGTGCGACTATGCTGGGATAGGGCAATTGCTCATCGGTATGACGAGTTGCCGCAAGATAAGCCAGATGAATATCTAATTCACTCTTGCCCGCCCTGAAAGCCTGCTCGGCAGCGCGATGCCCCGCGATAGCAATATTATTGGCCTGACGCATACAGTATTTCTCGTAATCCGTTTTGTAGGCGCGGTGATAATGCAAATAGTGCAGCACGCGATCTGGATTCACATTGTCAAAACCCAGCGCGCTGGCCACTTCCAGATATTCACCAAGATAGGCGTATTTTGCCTTGTCGTAAGGCAAATGCTTTTCTACTGCATTGGGTTTTGCCAATAGCTGAATGTCAAATTCATCCGTCCAGAAATCATTGGGAGCTTCAGGCACCTTATGCCAAAAATCCACGGGTAAATAAAAGATTAACTTAGGTTTTGATTCCCCATCGATGACTAACCAACAATTGGGGTTTTCGATAACAGGCAGCCAGGCCTTAAACAGAGGGTTAACCGCGTAGGGGTAGTAATTGTCATCCAGAAACTTGATCTTGCCTTGTCCGGAATGGATCACTATGCCATCCAGCCCTTCCCGTTGTAATGCTTCTCGAGTGCGAGTTTGCATCACCTGGATATGTTGCTGAAATTGGGCTTTAAGTTCTGACATAAAGGCGTCTCCATTGACTAATGCATGGGTGAAATAAGTTCGAATTGGCCTGATGGTATCGCGCTACCTGGGGAGTGTAAATGCTCAAGGCTAACTGCTGAGACCACTAGCTGTCAGGTTCCCTTACCACCAATGGTCATTTTCGCGAAATCTTCAAAATAGTTTTTCTCGTTGCCCAATAACAAATGGTAAATCTGCTTGTAAGCCAGCACAGCCTTCACATAGTTTCGGGTCTCGCGATAAGGTATGGTCTCAATCCAGATATCTGCAGCCAAGCCATCGCCTTCGGGTATCCAGGTTTTTACCCGATGCCAACCAGCATTATAAGATGCCGTTGCTAGCACGGTATTTTCATCCATGCGCTGCATCAAGTAGTGCATATATTGTGTGCCCATCTCTACGTTAAACTGCGCATCAAATAGTTGTCTGGCACGAATTTTTCGCTTTTCCATATATTGCACGGTACTGGGTAATACCTGCATCAAGCCATAAGCACCGGCACCAGAACGGGCATCGGGTTTAAAGGAACTCTCTCTGCGAGCAATGGCAAACGCCCAGGCGGGATCGATGTCATGGCGCTGGGCACTGCTAATCAAGTCATTTTTGTAGGCCAGAGGGAAGCGTTTCGCAACATCATCCAGGTAACCTGAACTGGAAAAAGCATGTATTGCTTGATCGTGCCAATCCCACTGGCTGGCCAGCGCTGCTGCCAATTGTTTGTGCTCTACAGACAATCCCGGGAAAAACATATTCCACTCTCGTCGGGCAGAAGTTTTCCGATCCAGTTGGATAAACTCAACAATGCGCTGCATGGCTGGCATTGCCATTAGTTGCGCTAAATGTAGCTGATTTTGCGTAAAAGGACGATCCTGAAGATTAACCTTACGGCCCAACTTACCGCTGGCCATAAAACCGTAGTAGTGGCGGTTTTGTGCGATTTGATTAAACAATTCACTGGCCACCTCGCCATTACCCAACAGCTCTAATGCTCTGGCTTCCCAATATTGGTAGGTTAATTCATCCTCTGTGTCAGCCGGTAAATCCCGCAATATCTCTAAAGCATGAGGCCAGTTTTGCTCTCTTAGTACTTGAGTCAAATGCCAGCGCAAAACGTCTTCATCCATAAAACCGCTGGCTCGCTCCAACCAGGTTTCTGCGTGAGGGTTATTTTTAGAAGCCAAAGCAATCGCGAAACGCTGGGTGATACTGCGCTTTTGTTCCGCAGAAAACGAAAACTTTCTGGAATATTCTCGCCAGGCATCGAGCGCTTTATCCTCATCGCGCCATATCAGGCGGCGTAAGCCATAGGTCAGTATACGCGTTTCAATGGAGAGCCTGACACCAGTAAACTTCGACTGGCGGGTTATGGTGCTTGGCGAACGTCGCACCGACAACCACAAATCAGCCAGATATTTCTGCGATTCGGGTAACAATCTCTTCAGATAGGGTATTAAGGTTGTGCTGCCACCATCAGCCGCCAACTCAATGCGCTGCAAGACGATATCCGAGGTGCGCCTGCCCGCTTCTTGCCACAATTTAAATAGGGGATCACATTCATTAGGCTGGGATTTTCCATGCAGCCACAGCGCTTGAATCTCATCCAGATAATTCGTTACCCCCTTATTTTCCACTTCAAAGGCAATGCGCTGGCATAACAAACCAGTATCGCCGACATCGCGATAGTGCTTTAGATACAAATCTCCGCGTTTTTGCCGTGCAAGATGGGTCAACCATTTTTTGCGCAGAGGCTTCTCCATGGGGGTACCAGCATAGTCTCGCAAAAATTCAGTAATCGCTGATTCATTGGAAATATAGGGATAACGCAACAGTGTTTTGTAAGTTACGTAGGGCCACAGTGGGTAATCTTTTAACCGGGATTTTAACAGGCGATACTCGCTGCTATTAGGGCGGTGAGCTATCTGCTCAGCTCTTTCAAACCATTCACGCAATTGTTCTGAATCACTGGCGAGAGCGCTGCCAGTGTATGGAATTGCAGACACTAGCAGTATTTTAACCAGGAAAATGGCAGATTTTATTTTCCGCATCGACTACCTTTTTTGCTCCAGTCTATTTAATCTTAAGCATACAGAGATAGGCTTCCAGCCCTTCTGTAATGCGGTTTTTATACCAAACGAAACAAAATGAAATCAAAAATTCAAACAATTGTTTGAATTTGGGTTGAAATTTAACATTTCTTCAACAACAATGTTGCCACCCTACATCAGGCCGTACCAGTGAATAATTGTTTCAATTTGGCAATTCGGTCTGTTAAAGCACAGGAGAATCCAATGTTATTTGAAGGCCAATGCCTACAAGCCAGCCTGAATGAAAACGGTATCGCTGATATTGTTTTCAATGCGCAAGGCTCCGTCAACAAATTCGACCAACAAACTGTATCAGAACTCAATGATTTATGCGCTGCACTTGAAAAAAATAGTGACATCAAGGCTGCAGTAGTTCGTTCTGCTAAGTCCACCTTTATTGTAGGTGCGGATATTACTGAGTTCACCGGACTATTTGCTGAGCCCGAAGAGAAATTACTCGAGTGGGTGGCCAATACGTCACAAGTTTTCGACCGTTTTGAAGATTTACCTTTCCCGACAGTGGCCGCGATCAATGGCTTCGCTTTGGGCGGTGGTTGTGAAATGACATTAGCCTGTGATCTACGAGTTGCCGATACCACTGCAGCTATCGGACTGCCAGAAGTGAAATTAGGCCTGATGCCTGGTTTTGGTGGTACCGTGCGTTTACCGCGCGTTATTGGTGCCGACAACGCAATGGAATGGATGACGACAGGTAAAGATCGCAACGCAGAGAAAGCCCTTAACGAAGGCGCAATCGATGCAGCGACTGCGCCAGAGCAATTAGTCGCCGTTGCTAACCAGATGGCTGCTGATGCTGCCGCGGGTGACATTGATTGGCAAGCGCGTCGCGCCGCCAAAAAAGCTCCGCTGAAACTGAATCGCAATGAAATGATGATGAGTTTCGCTACAGCAAAAGGCATGGTGTTCGCGCAAGCAGGTAAACATTATCCAGCGCCTCACATGGTAGTAGAAACACTGGAAAAGGCCGCAACCCTTGACCGTGAAGGCGCTTTGAAACTAGAAAATGCCGGTTTCGTAAAACTCGCCAAGTCAGAGGCAGCAACTGCGCAAGTGGGTATCTTCCTGGCAGACCAGGTGGTAAAAGGCAAAGGCAAGAAACAAGCGAAAAGCGCTACCAAGAAATTTGAACAAGCAGGTGTGTTAGGCGCTGGTATCATGGGCGGCGGTATTGCATACCAGTCCGCGGTTAAGGGTACCAAAACCATCATGAAAGACATTGCCGAGCCAGCTTTGCAATTGGGTCTGGATGAAGCCAGCAAGATCCTTGATAAAGGCATGAAGCGTGGCAAAGTGTCTAGCAAGAAAATGGCAGCCACGCTCAATAACATCGTGCCCACGTTAGATTACAAGGCACTGGAAAATGTCGATATCGTTATTGAAGCGGTGGTGGAAAATCCAAAAGTTAAGGGCATAGTGCTAAAAGAAACGGAAGAGACCGTGGCAGATGACGCCATTATCTGTTCGAACACGTCCACCATTTCCATCAACGCCTTAGCTGAAAACCTGAGTAAACCAGAGCGCTTCTGTGGTATGCACTTCTTCAATCCAGTGCACAGAATGCCTTTAGTGGAGATCATCCGCGGCGAAAAAACCTCAGAAGAGACCATCGCTAACGTAGTAGCCATGACTCTGAAAATGGGCAAAACCCCTATCGTCGTAAACGACTGCCCTGGATTCCTGGTTAATCGCGTTTTATTCCCCTATTTCGCGGGCTTCAGCAAGTTACTACTGGACGGTGCTGATTTTGTTGCCGTTGATAAAGTAATGGAAAAAATCTTCGGCTGGCCAATGGGACCGGCCTTCCTGCTGGATGTAGTGGGTATTGATACTGCAGACCACGCAGCGGACGTAATGGCTGAAGGCTTCCCTGAGCGCATGAAGAAAGTGGATAATGATCCGGTAACCCTGCTTTATAAAGCAGAGCGCTACGGTCAGAAGAATCAGAAGGGCTTCTACAATCACGGTTTGGACAAACGCGGTAAACCGCAAAAGACGCCAGCCGAAGAAGCTTATGAGTTAATGTCTGCTCATGTGGCCGATAAGAAAGATTTTGATGCTGAAGAGATCATTGCACGTCTGATGATACCGATGGCTAATGAAGCGATTCGCTGTCTGGAAGAAGGTATTGTAGATTCAGCAGCCGAAGCAGATATGGCGTTATTGTACGGCCTGGGCTTCCCTCCATTCAGAGGCGGCATCTTCCGTTACATTGACACCATGGGCGTTGCCAATTTTGTTGCTCTGGCTGATAAGTTTGCCCACCTTGGCGAAGTATACCAGGTGACCGACGGTGCCAGAGAAATGGCCAAAAACAACCAGAAATACTGCGGATAAGGGGGAAGTATCATGAAAGAAGTAGTCATTGTAGATTGTATTCGTACCCCTATGGGGCGTTCCAAAGGCGGTGTTTTCAGAAACATGAGAGCTGAAACCCTGTCTGCTCATTTGATGAACTCACTGTTAGCCAGAAATCCAGAACTGGATCCTGCTGACATCGAAGACATCATCTGGGGCTGTGTACAGCAAACCAAAGAACAAGGTTTTAACGTTGCCAGAAATGCGCAATTGTTAACTGACATTCCGCGCCATGTGGCGGCGGTAACAGTAAACCGCCTTTGTGGCTCATCTATGCAAGCTTTGCATGATGCTACTCGCGGTATTATGACCGGCGCTGGCGATGTGTACCTGATCGGTGGCGTTGAGCACATGGGTCACGTACCCATGACCTTCAACGTAGATTTCCATCCAGGCCTGGCTAAGTACACAGCCAAAGCCTCTGGCAGCATGGGTCTAACTGCTGAATTGTTGGGCAAGCAAAACGGTATCAGCCGTGAGCAACAAGACGCCTTTGGTGCACGCTCCCATCAAAAAGCCCACGCAGCAGCATTAGAAGGTCGCTGGGACAACGAAATTGTTGCCACCGAAGGTCACGATGCTAATGGTGCCTTGATTCAGGTTAAGCATGATGAAGTTATCCGTCCTGAGACCACCGTAGAAACCTTAAGTGGCTTGCGTCCGGTATTCGATCCAGCCAATGGTACGGTTACCGCAGGTACGTCCTCAGCTATCTCAGACGGTGCCTCAGCCATGCTGGTGATGTCTGCCGACAAAGCCAAAGCGCTGGGCTTAAAGCCAAGAGCAAAAATCCGTTCAATGGGCGTAGCCGGTTGTGACGCAGCCATTATGGGTTATGGTCCGGTTCCTGCCACGCAAAAAGCGCTTAAGCGCGCCGGAATGGATATCAAAGATATCGAAATCGCAGAATTCAATGAAGCCTTTGCTGCCCAAGCACTGTCTTGTGTTAAAGCATTAGGCCTTATGGATAACTACGATGAAATGGTTAACCTCAATGGCGGCGCGATTGCTCTGGGGCACCCACTGGGCTGTTCAGGCGCACGTATCAGTACGACATTGATCAACCTGATGGAAGCTAACGACAAATCCGTTGGTCTGGCCACCATGTGTATCGGTTTAGGCCAAGGTATCGCGACTATTTTTGAACGCGTCTAACTTGTTCTTACGCACAACGAACTCAAAGGGCAGCATTCGCTGCCCTTTTTTGTTAATCAGTTCTTATAATCTGAACGCTTAATAGCGTTAATGTCTTATCTCCCTCAAGAAAACATATTTAAAAACCAAATATTGACTTGTGCATACTTAACTACATTTTTTAATTAAATTAATGCCCATTTATTTACACACAAAAAGTAACGTGTTAGCTTGCTAATAAAGAGTAATAAAACACCCATCAAGGCAAGGATTGCACCAGTGCTTGATAACGAAGAAATCTTTTTCAGTTCAGTTAACTATCAGAAAATACTAAATATTTCTGAAAAGGAGGCGAAGGATCTAGCCATAACCAATCAAACGTTACGGCAGACGATGGAGCATTCACTTGTTAATAAAGTGATGCATAATGAAAAGTCTAGCTACGACTTATATTTTTCGAATACCACTGAGATTGCTGACTTAATTGGTGATATCTCTGAACATAATGGTCCGTGCATAATCGCGCTGTTTCACCTGGACTATCATATACACTTACCTTTGGACTTAGCCTTTTGCGGCTTGCCCATTACGCTGCCCGTTGCCGGACAACCTTTCCAGTTGCTGTACAAATACAAGCAACAATATGCTCAGCAGTTGAAAGACAACTTTGAATTACTTCAGGTGGAAAACAAAGCAACTGCAACCCAAATGATTAGAGGAGTGAAAAACAACCGACACCTGTGTATTTATATAGATGGGAATATGGGGCAAGATGGGGTCAATGTAGAGAGATCAGCAGAAAAAGTAGAATTCTTCGGCTTTTCCATCAGGGTGAAAAACTCTACACAAAAATTAGCCCAAAAATACAAACTACCAATCTTACCCATTTTCGCAGACGCTAACGAAGAAGGTCAGCCATTTTTGTCTGTGGGAGAAGTGATCCCCACTGAATGTGACACCGTGATGCAGACCTTGTATAGCGAACTGCAGAAGCGCATACAACGGCACCCGGAAAAGTGGTTTTATGTACAGTGCTTACATCGTTGGGTTGTTCACAGCAAACAAAATGATGAGCTCATTGATGTTCAGCACCGCGAACACCTGTCATTTAATCACGCTATTGCACGCCTCTTTCACAAGAACGATAACAGCTTTATCGTCAATTATCAGACCCAAAGGGCCTTGCTTATTGATGACGCTCTAAAGGCGGATATATTGCTGCCATCACAACAACAAATCAGGCCTGATTTGCTTCAAAGGCTACGTAAAAACAATAGCCCGGCAAGTCACCGCTTTATCAGTTCCTTAACCAAGGAAAACCTACTCTATCTGCAACCTCAGATAGAAAATCAATAACAAAAAAGGAAAATAAGATGCAAAAACAAGACAACGTTTTTACTTTGACAGAATTAGAAGAAAGAGTTGAATTCGGCGTATGTGGTGGCGGCGGTGACGGCGGCGGTGATGGCGGTGACGGTAGCGGTTGTGGCAGCATCGGTGACCAATGCGAGCGTGATTAATTAAATTGGCCCTGCGAAGGGCCATTTTTACGCTATGGAAGAGTTATATAAAAATCAATCTCTTGATATTAAATGTACGGGTAAGGACAAGTACACCATTACTGTACCTTTCAAAAATGGTTTCAGAAGTTTTGAAGCCAATACTGCGATAGTCAATTTCCTGGAAAATTTGCCTTCATCACAGAGCAGAGATACCTTACTTAAGCACATAAGCCAGTACTTTAAGCTAGACGAGCAACAGGCACTGGAAATTCTGGAAAAGCGACTTCTTAAGAGTAAACTACTTCTTGAGAGCGAAGAGTCCACCAAGGACACTACCAAGAGCAATGGTGTTCTGCTATTTCGACAGCAACTATTAAATGCCAACGTGGTAAACCACGTTTCATGGTTGTTGACCGTTTTTTGTCGAAAGCCTTTTGTTATGATCTTTGCGACGCTCAGTATTGCCTTCCAGGTATGGCTGTTAAGCTATTATTTCGGCTTAGGTGAATTAGCCATTAACGAAGCAAATGCTCGCCCCCTAACAGCATTCACTTTGATCCTATTAGGATTGTTTATCCATGAATTAGGTCACGCTGCTTGTGCGTTTAAATTTGGATGCAGGAAGGTCACGATTGGCTTTGGCTGGTATGTTATATTTTTTGTTATGCTCGCAGATCTGTCTGAGTCTTGGGCCCTGAATCGCCGTCAAAGACTCTTAATAAATTTGGCCGGCGGCTATTTTCAGTCATTATATATATTGCTGCTCGGAGTCATTTGGCACATCAATGATTCTCCAGCGTGCCTGATCGCGGCAATCGCACTTTGTATCTATAACATATTGAATCTAAATCCATTTTTCCGGCTTGATGGATATTGGATAGTCAGTGATTGGTTAGACATTAAAAATCTCAGAAGTAAAGCTACTGAGCACCTGAAAACAGTATTATTTAATCCATCAACAGCCCCTCAAGCCATATCTCGATCTTCTAATTATCTCAACCTATACACCTTAGGCTTGCTGTTATTTCTTCCTGCATTCTATAGCTATGTCTTTTTAGCACTAGTTCCCTACTCAATCGAAACGCTGCATACAGAGATGACAAATCTCTACAATGATTTTGGCAACTATCCTCTAGGCTACAACCTGATCAGCGTATTTTTTTGCTCCATGATACTGGTATTTTCTGGAATGTTATCGTTGAGATTTTGTCGTAATGGGTATCTGTTTTTAATGCGCTCGTTTCAGATAAAAAGGCTTTCCGGGTCAGAGTCAAACTAAATAACCCGGGTCAAGGATACTGGTTCTTGTGCTAAGTTAATCCAACTTCCATCACAAATGATTTGAGAAATGCACAGCTTTTCATGCATTGCACTCACTTTTTCCATTCCTGGCTAATCGGCGGCTCCAATTCGATTCCTGTTGCAATTATTAGAGTACAAAAACTGTACTTCACAACAGGTGAAATTTTCTCCCTAATGAGTAAAGCTATTAGCGTCCTCGATAGTGAGGGCATTATTTTAATTATGGAGAAAGAAAATGAAGGAACTAACTATCAATGAAATAGACATGGTTAACGGTGGCGATGCGGCTGTTGCAATTGGCCTGGCGTTAGGCTTTATAGGCGCCTATAACGCGTTAACTGAATTTGGTGCAGGTCTAGGGGCCGGCCTCTACGATAGCATGCACAAGTAAGTCGCTGTTAATCAACATTATCAAAAGGAGATTTGAACATGGAACAATTGACTGAAACACAATTAGAGCAGGTATCTGCCGGTAGCGATACGGGTAGCTTGGGTTACTCCGTCGGATATGGCATCGGCTATGTGCTAGGTGGTGGCGCTGGAACAGATCTGGGTATCTGGCTGCACAAACTCATCAACGAGTAGCCTGGCTCGGCTGCGGAAATACCTCCGCAGCCCTTTACACTGGAGAGAGACATGGAAACTAGATTAAACAAACATCGCAACACGTTGCTGGCATTGATTGCCTTTTTATTTGCCGTCGCTATATTTGGTGATGTAAGTAGCTTTGTGGCAGGTTTTATCAATGGTTTTAACGATGCATTGGGTTAATGTTTGATGATATCAGGCATTAATCACCTGACCATTGCGGTAAGTGATCTGCAGCTTTCGTTGGATTTCTATTCAAAACTGTTAGGACTCACTGCTGAGGTTAAATGGAATACCGGCGCCTATCTTTCTGGACCAGGCGTTTGGTTGTGTCTCACAAAAGGCCAACCAAAGCCCTCACAGGATTACTCTCACATTGCGTTCTCTGTGGAATCCACGCACTTTGCAATACTGCAAGAGAAGATTGTAGCGGCGGGATTTGGCACATGGCAGGAGAATACCAGCGAGGGAGATTCCGTGTACTTCCTGGATCCCGATGGCCACAAATTAGAAATTCATTGCGGGGGTCTGATACAGCGGTTGGAAAGCCTGAAGCAAAAGCCCTACGCAGGTTTAAAATGGCTGAATGGTGCTGATAGCAACTAGAGAAATGGCGTAAGCAGGCTCAGGCTTTTATGCTGCAAACCTTATTGCGGCCACTGTCCTTGGCTTGGTACAAGGCTTGATCAGCACGCATTAAAGCATGCTCAATATCATCTTCTGGTATCCATCTGGTGACACCCAATGAAATCGTCAATGGCGGTAAACGTTTCTTGGTCCTGGCGTTTTTAAAACGCAAATGAGCAACGACAATACGAAATCGCTCTGCAACCTCAATAGCTTGCTCCAGATTGCACTCTGGCATCAAGATGACAAACTCTTCTCCACCAAAACGAAACGCCTGACAGGGCACGGGTAACTCTTCTACAAATAATTTGCCTAATCGTTTTAAGATTAAATCTCCCACCAGGTGGCCGAACTCATCATTAAATTGCTTAAAGTGGTCAATATCTGCAATGGCAACACAAAATCGCTCGAAGGCTTTATCAGGTAATGCTGCGAGGTATTCGTCCATGCCTGAGCGATTCTTTAATTTAGTTAAACTATCAGTCACCGCAAGTGCACGCGCTGTTTCCAGCTCCTTCATTAAAATATCAGACTGTTGCCGTGTCTCAGAGAGTTGTTTGTTAACTTTTTCTTGCGCATCTCTGACGGTTTTCGCAGCGCTGATAATATCGGCAATTAATACACTATCAGTGGCAGTACCTTTCTTAATTGAGAGTTCCAATTCATCTACAGCAGCACCGCTTTCATCGTTTACATCCTCCAAATTTTCGATACATTTATTGAGGTTTTCGATGCTTTTTTCAGATTTTGGCTTATTTTCAGAAATATATTTGTCAAATAATATCTCCATTTCGTAAGGATCCGGGCTGTGTTTGGCAACAATTTCTGACAAGGCATCCGAAAGCGATGGATTGGTTTCGGAAATATGTTGATAGGCGATAGCGTAATGCAAGGGGTTGTGTGCCAGTCCATGATTGTCCAGAAAGGACAACGCTTCTCTAGCGATAGTTTGAGCATCTAAATAAGAGTCGTGATAACGCATTACACAGAATTCCTGTACCTGCTCTACCCTATTACCTGGTATACGACTTTAAAAAAACCGAAGTCAGGTAATTTACTGAACAGTGTTCATAATTTAAGCATTTCGAACCTTACTGTTTTGCAAAAAGAAACGCGCGATCCTTAAAAGCTTTAAATTCAAGGCGGTTACCAGAGCCATCCTTGATAAAAAAGGTGCCTTGTTCTCCGGGTTTTCCCGCAAACCTCACATAAGGCTCTAGAATAAACTTAACCTGTTTTTCCCGAAGACGCGAGATTAATCCTTCCCAGTCAGACCAGTCTAGTACAATCCCAAAGTGCGGAACCCCAATATCCTTGCCGTCCACAAGGTTAACGGTTTCGTTTAATTTCAGGTTTTGATCCAGATGAGTAACCAGTTGATGCCCCCAGAAGTCCCAGTCGATCCAGAATTCAGAGCTCCGACCTTGTTCACAACCCAACAGGTCACCATAAAATGTGCGAGCCATGTCCAGGTCATGCACCGCGATAGCGAGGTGAAATGGTGTCAGCATTGGCTACACCATCATTTTCAACATTTTCAGCTTTTTCTCAGTGTAGGGGGGATAGCGAATGTCCACATCCAGGGCGAAGCTGCGCTCCATCACCGCTTTTAAGTGGCTAAAGGTATCAAAACCCGCTTGCCCACAATAGCTTCCCATACCGCTGGTGCCGACACCGCCAAAAGGCAGATCCTGATTGGTCATAAACATCATGCCATCATTAACACAGACATTACCGGCACTGGTCTGATGCAGCACCGCATGAGTAACCAATTTGTCTTTGCTAAACACGTACATGGCCAGTGGCTTAGAGCGCTGATTAATGAAATGAACTGCCTCTTCAGTTTTGCGGTAGGTCAAAATAGGTAAGACCGGGCCGAATATTTCCTGTTGCATCAGAGCTGACTCAGGATCGGGTTCAAGCACGAGAGTTGGAGCAATGTAACGACCTTGCTCATCACCTTCTCCACCCGTAATCACATTTTGCCCTTCCAACAAGCCCATGATGCGTGCCCAGTGGCGAGTGTTAATAATACGTGCATAGTCTTTGCTGTCAGCAGGTTGCGAGCCGTAAAAATCGGTAATTTTAGCCTGAAGCTTTTCTATAAAAGCCTCTTTAATGCTCTCATCTACCAAAATATAGTCAGGAGCGACACAGGTTTGACCGGCATTCATCCATTTACACCAAGCAATTCTGGATACGGTCACATCCAAATTAGCACTTTTGTCTACCACGCAAGGGCTTTTGCCCCCTAACTCTAATGTGACAGGTGTCAGATGCTCCGCCGCAGCGCGCATAACAATCTTGCCAACGGCCTCACCACCGGTATACAAGATATGATCAAAGCGCTGTTTTAATAGCTCCGTAGACTCTTCTACACCGCCCTCAACCACGGCAACGGCGTCACCATCCAGATATTTGGGTACCAGTTCCGCCATCAAACGCGAGGTATTTTCCGCCAGTTCGGAGGGTTTTAAGATGGCACAATTGCCCGCTGACAGGGCTGCAACATAAGGCGCAATCACCAATTGCCACGGGTAATTCCAGGCACCGATAATCAGTGCCACACCCAATGGTTCCGGTTGCAAATAACTTTTTCCCGGTTGCGCGACTAAAGGCGTTTTCACCTTACGGGGTTTCATCCACTTTTTCAGATGCTTAATGGTATGATCGACTTCAGTGCTGATATAAGAAATTTCAGCTGTCCAGGCTTCTTGTTGACACTTTCCGAGATCCGCCTCAAGCGCGGCTCTGATTTTTTCTTCATTATCCAGCGTCATTTTTTTAACTTGCTGAAGCTGCTGAATACGCCACTGTGCGGATCGCGTTTTCCCGGTGGCATAAGTGTTGCGCAAGCGGGTTACTATATCGGGAATACTATTTGCGTTTTTCGCGTCCATGGTTAGCTCCTGAAATCAATTTGTTAACAGCAAAAAGCCGCTCTAAAGCGGCTTTTTATCAGGCATCATAAGGATGAGTCAGGATGATAGTTTCGTTTCTATCAGGTCCTGTAGACACTATATGCACCGGTACGCCAGTTACCTCTTCGATGCGCTTAATATAGTCTCGCGCAGCTTGCGGTAGGGCATCGATAGTTTTAGCGCCAAAAGTATTGTCACTCCAACCCGGCATCGACTCATAAACAGGTGTTACCGCATCGTAGCCGTCTGCGGCCATTGGCGGTACATCTTTGACGTTACCTTCAGCATCTTTATAACCGACGCAAATTTTGAGCTCTTCCAAACCATCCAGAACGTCCAATTTGGTCAGACAGAATCCAGAGATAGAATTAATTTGCACGGCGCGCTTCATAGCCACGGCGTCAAACCAACCAGTACGACGTTTACGACCAGTGGTTGCACCGAATTCGTGGCCTTTAACACCAAGGTGTTCGCCAACGGCGTCATCTAATTCAGTAGGGAAAGGACCTGAACCCACACGTGTTGTATAAGCTTTTACAATACCCAACACATAATCAAGATTCAGCGGACCGAACCCGGCACCTGTCGCCACGCCACCAACGGTGGTGTTCGATGAAGTTACATAAGGATAAGTACCATGGTCGATATCTAACAAGGTACCTTGAGCCCCTTCGAACATAATTTTTTCACCTGCCAGACGGGCTTTGTCCAGCATGTCAGTGACATCTACAACCATAGATTTCAAGATATCTGCAATGGCCAGCACTTCTTGTAATACTTTATCGTAACTTACCGGCTCAGCTTTGTAATAATGCTGCAGGGCAAAATTGTGATATTCCATCACTTCTTTGAGTTTTGCTGCAAAGCTCTCGACACAGAACAAGTCACCTACGCGTAAACCACGGCGCGATACTTTGTCTTCATAGGCAGG
This sequence comes from Planctobacterium sp. AWM4_229, assembly GCF_056160305.1. NCBI lineage: Bacteria > Pseudomonadati > Pseudomonadota > Gammaproteobacteria > Alteromonadales > Alteromonadaceae > Planctobacterium > Planctobacterium sp. AWM4_229. Next base: position 581,793 of record NZ_JBSWWX010000002.1, read on the forward strand.
TCCGATTCCGCGACCAGTAGTGCCAATGGCTTTATTACCACGGGCTTGTTCGCGGGCTTTATCCAGCTCAACGTGATAAGGCAGAATAAGCGGACAAGCTTCACTGATCACCAGACGCTCTTCCACCGGCACACCGCGCTCTTTGAGCATGGCAATTTCCTTCATCAACGCTTCCGGGCTCAATACTACGCCATTACCGATAACGCATTTCACGTTGTCGCGCAGAATACCAGAAGGGATCAAGTGTAATACGGTCTTTTCACCGTCGATTACCAGGGTGTGTCCAGCATTGTGACCGCCTTGATAGCGCACCACATACGAAGCTTTGTCTGTTAACAGGTCGACAACCTTACCTTTACCCTCGTCACCCCATTGAGTGCCAAGGACCACTACATTATTTGCCATTTACATTGCTTTGGTTGAAAGTTAAGCGGGGATTCTATCAAGTTGAGGGGCCTGATTCATCTTTTTTGTCATGAAAATCCCGATTTTCAGCACAAATCCAGGCGATCTGCGTTAGCTTTGCAGAAACCACAACAGAATCGCGCCAGCGATCACCATAACGCCGCCAATCTGTTGCAATTGATTACCCGGCAATTGCGCCAGGCTTTGCAAATATTTGCGCCAACGGTTGGGGAATAATAAGGGGCCAATACCCTCCAGGATAAGCAACAATGCAAAGGCCACAGCAAGACTAGTCATGAAAATTTTCCAGACAGGACAAATTAATATCAGCAATCTCGTGATAGGGAGCAAAACCAAAGCGCAAGCGAGTACCGCGATAGTCGGTTTCAATATGCTGGGATTTTAAAAACTGGTGTAACGATGCGGCTTGCTCGGTTTTTTCGAACTCGAAGGTCAGAAAGTGACCATGCTGTTCAGGCGCTTCTAAAAGTAAATTGGCTTTGGTTAAAACGGTTTGTTGTAACGACTCAAGATGTGACAAAAACACCTGCTGAAGCTTTTGTACATGTGCGTGGATTGCCTCAATGCTGATGTTTTCTGTTTGCCACAAATTGAACACCGCCAATTGTCGATAAATACCCGAGTAATCCATAGTAGAACCCGCAAAATGAAAACCATTGGTGGCGTAATCGACTTTGCGGGATTTAAATTTTTGTAGCTCGCCAAATTCAGCATACCAACCGGTATACAAAGGACGATTCAAAAAACCTTTGGGCACGTGCATGAAACACACACCTTCCCCACCTTGGGCGTACTTGTAGCCACCTCCGAGGTAGAATATGCGATTGCGATGAGCCGCAATATCTACTGGCATGGCGCAAAAGGCATGATAGCCGTCAATCATAATCACCGTGTCGGGGTTCTCTACTGAGGCAATAATATTATCGATGCTTTGTACGGCAAAACCGGAATTAAAAAATACCTGACTGCAAAATACGAGATTGGGGTCGTTGTATTGCACCGCATCAGCAAAACGAGATTCGAAACTGTGAAGCGGTTGCACCGGAACTTTAATAACATGAATATTTTTCAGCTCGTCCAGGCGGTTTATCTGGCGATTAAAGCTGTGAAACTCACTATCGGTTGTCACAATAGTAAGCTCCGCACTTAGATCCAGACCAGAAATCACTCTGAACAACAATTCGTGGGTATTGGGCGCAAACACCACCTGTTCTGGCTGTCCGGTGCCCAGAATATTAGCAATATGAGTCTGTAGAGCCGGTACTTTTTCTTCAAAGAAGTAGCCCCATTTGTCATCCACTAAACGCGCTGAATCATCCCAATAATCCAACATCGCCTGACGGGTTACATCCGGCCAGTAGTGATGGCTATGGCAAGCGTAATGCTGCACATTCTTATTGTTGCTTAAGAAGTGTTGATAATGGTGCTTTAACATCAGGGATCCCGGCTAATTTTTATTTGCCAACTATACAAGTAATACAAAAAAATTACTGCTGTTCCAATAACAAAAAACCCGCTTAAAAGCGGGTTTTTCAGTTTACATCCAGACGCTTAGTTCTGATTTTTCATGTATCTGAAGAAGTCATTGTTAGGCTCAACAACCAGTACGTCTTGCTTACTGCTAAAGCTGGCTTTGTAGGCATCCATACTGCGTAAGAAGGCGTAAAACTCAGGGCTCTTGTTGTATGCATCAGCGTATATTTTGGCAGCTGTTGCATCACCTTCACCGCGCAGTTGACGGGCGTTACGTTCTGCATCAGCCAGCATAACCGTTACTCGACGATCGATGTCTGCACGAATGATTTCCGCCTGCTCTTGACCTTCAGAGCGGTGTTCTTTCGCCACTGCGGTACGCTCAGCACGCATGCGGTCAAAGATGGAGTTACTGACTTCTAACGGCAAGTTGATTTGCTTGACGCGCACGTCAACAATCTCAATGCCCAACTCATCTGAGCTCTGTGATGATTGTTTTAACGCTTCATCCATCAACTCAGAACGCTCGCCTGAAACAATTTCAGAGATAGTACGGGTACCGAATTCCGAGCGCAAACCGTTGTTGACTTTCTGCTTTAACAAAGCTTCAGCCTGGCTTTTAACTCCACCGCGGGTGGCCAGGTAATACTTCGCAAAGTCACTAATACGCCACTTCACATAAGAATCGACGATAAGGTCCTTTTTCTCAGAAGTCACAAAGCGGTCCGGCGCGTCATCCAGGGTTTGTACCCGAGCATCAAGAATTTTAACTCGATCAAAGAAAGGAACCTTCAGGTGCAATCCCGGCTCGAATACCTTAGTTTCCTGGTTGGCATCACGCTGCACTTTACCAAACTGAATAACGATACCGCGGGTACCCTCTTCTACTACAAATAAGGAGTTGTAGCCTAATAGAGCAACAATAGCAGCGACAATTAATATAAGATTCTTCATGGCTTAGTTTCCTCTTCCAGAGCGAAATCTGTTGTCACGAGCGTTGGCTGCCGGGGTATTATTACTGTTGCTCGGGTTTGTGGCATTGTTCCTCAACCCTTCAATAGTGTTGCGGCTTGCTGGCTCGTTCGCGGAATTCTGTTGTCTTTCCAGAATTTTATCCAACGGCAAATACATCATGTTGCCACCGCCTTGGGTATCCACCACGATTTTGCTGGTATTGCTGTATACCTGTTCCATAGTTTCCAGATAAAGACGCTGTCTGGTAACCTCAGGAGCAGCAGTAAACTGTGGTAACAGTTCTTCAAAGCGCGCTACTTCACCTCGTGATTCCAGAATCACACGTTCTTTGTAGGCTTGTGCTTCTTCTTCCATACGACGTACCTGACCACGGGCACGAGGCTCGATTTCTCTGGCGTAGGCTTCAGCTTCGCGGATAAAGCGCTGTTCATCTTCCTGGGCAGCGATAGCATCATCGAATGCGGCTTTGACTTCTTCTGGAGGACGAGCGTCTTTGAAGTTAAGATCCGTGATGGCAATCCCCATTTTGTAAGGCTCAATAACACTCTCAAGTTCCTCTCGAACCTGTTGACGCACCACTTCCCTACCGCTGGTTAGCACATCATCCATTGCAGAATGTCCGACTACATAGCGCAGCGCAGCATCCAATGCCTGACGAAGACTTTCATCAGGTTGCGTTACGGCGAAGGTGTATTCGTAAGGCTCTACTACGCGGTACTGCACTTCCATTTCAACACTAACTACGTTCTCGTCTTCGGTTAAAATGAAGCCAGACGCGGGTAGTGTTCGAATGGTTTGCACATCTACCGGGTAAACCCGATCAACAAAAGTGGGACGCCATTGCAGACCCGGCTCAACAAAAGAGTGAAATTGGCCGAAGCGCAATACAACACCACGTTCAGCTTCTTTAACGGTGTAGAATCCGCTGACGACCCAAATGGCCACCAGTACACCGATGATCACACCGGCACCTAAACCACTTAGTCCTTTTCCAAAGGAAGGCCCGTTACCAGAACCACCTTTAGAACCGCCGAACTTTTTAAAGATATTTTTAAAGATATCATCTAAATCTGGTGGGCCCTGATCGTTGTTATTACGATTTTTCCAGGGATCTTTATCGTTCCCACCCGGCTCATTCCAGGCCATGCTGTTCTCCACAGTTAAATTAAAATTATTAACGAGTTAAGTTACTGGAAGACAAATAAAACTACCAGTGCTTAAGCTAAAATACTCAATCTTCGATGATGCTATTTAGATCTGCATCAAAGTGCTTAACCAGACGATGCCAATCTTTGGCAGGCATTCGCACGTCTACCAACCAATCACCATTGTCTGCATACGCTTCTTGCGCAATACAGTTCAATGAATATAAATCGCCTTTGATGCGCGACAAAGCAGGCGGCACGCGCAACCGATGTTGCACCATCTTTTCCGATAAACACTCTGTGAGGGCATTTAATAATAAATCAATGCCCACTCCTTGCTGAGCTGACAACCAGACCCGAATCGGGCGCCCTTCATCGTCGCGATCAATTCTCGGTTGCATTCCCTCCAGACGGTCAATTTTGTTGCATACCAATAGCTGTGGTACGTCACTGGCTTCTATTTCGTTCAAAACCGCATTGACTTGATCGGTATTTTCCCTGAAACGCTCATCGGAATAATCGACGACGTGTAAAAGTAAATCCGCCGACTGTGTTTCTTGTAGCGTGGCTTTAAAGGCCGCCACTAAATCGTGTGGCAAGTGTCTGATAAAGCCTACCGTATCCGCGAGTATTGCCGCACCTACATCTTGTAACTGAATCTTTCGCAGTGTCGGGTCCAGGGTAGCAAACAACTGATCAGCGGCATACACTTCGGAAGCCGTAATGGTATTAAACAGCGTAGACTTACCGGCGTTGGTATAACCCACAAGCGAAACTGTAGGTAATTCGGCGCGGTCTCTGGAACGGCGACCTTGCTCCCGTTGTTTCTGCACTTTTTGTAATCGTTTCAATATACTTTTGATGCGTTCACGCAATAAACGGCGGTCGGTTTCCAACTGAGTTTCCCCTGGACCACGTAAGCCAATCCCGCCTTTTTGACGTTCAAGGTGGGTCCAGCCTCTGACCAAACGCGTGGAGATGTGCTTTAACTGCGCCAATTCTACCTGGAGCTTACCTTCATGAGTTCTGGCCCTCTGAGCGAAAATATCCAGGATCAAGCTGGTGCGATCCAATACCCGACACTTACAGAGTTGTTCGAGGTTACGCTCTTGCGATGGAGATAAACTGTGATTAAATATCACCACATCGGCATTGTTGGCGCGCACGGCATTGGCTATTTCTTCCGCCTTACCACTACCAACAAAATATTTGGGAGCCGGGTTCTGACGAGACCCGGTAACTATATCAACTGCATTGACACCTGCCGATGAAACCAGCATCTGCAGCTCTTGCAGATCTTCTTTGCTCTGTTCATCGGAGAAATAGATATGTACTAATACAGCCTGTTCGCCAGCTTCGTAACGGTCAAACAAGCTTCATTTCCTTACCTTGAGAATTATTCAGACTGAATATTATCTCCATCCCCATGGTCATTGGCAACCATTGGAATTGCCCGGGCAGGTACAACTGTGGAAATCGCGTGTTTGTAAACCATCTGGCTTACCGTATTTTTTAACAAAATAACGAATTGATCGAAGGATTCGATTTGCCCTTGTAGCTTTATGCCATTTACAAGATATATCGACACGGGAACACGTTCTCTACGCAAAGCGTTTAAAAACGGGTCTTGTAATGATTGTCCCTTAGCCATTTTCAGCCTCTTGTTCTTCTTATCTTTTTTGTTGTTCTGGTTGAGTGTAAAGCCACGTTAAAGCAGCTTGATATCAGTATACAGGATTTACCATTACTGTATACACTCATACTAATTGGGTCTTTAGAACAGCATATTCAAGTTACAACTTTAAGAATAAATCTTTAACCCGCTTGACATTGTCACTGGAAAACGTATCCAGCCAGTGCAATTCCGGCCATCCCCGCAGCCAAGTGAGCTGGCGCTTTGCCAACTGCCTGGTAGCGACAATACCACGGTATCGCATTTCGGCAAAATCATACTTTCCTACTAGATATAACCACATTTGACGATAGCCAACACAGCGCATCGATGGCATGTCCAAATGCAAATCACCTCTTTGCATTAGCTTTTGAACTTCCTGTTCGAAGCCTGTGTCCAGCATAATATCGAAACGTTTTTCTATACGTTGATGTAGAATACTTCGATCATCCGGTGCTATTGCCAATTGCAATATATTATAGGGTATAGATGAGGACTTGCTCGCCGTCAATTCTGTCATGCTTTTGCCGGACAAGCGGTAGACTTCAATGGCACGCATCAAGCGCTGGGGGTCATTGGGATGAATTCGTTCAGCTGAAACAGGGTCGATGCTGCGCAACTCGTCATGCAGAGCCTGCCATCCTTTGATTTCCACTTCTTCGCTGATTTGTTTGCGCACAAGTTCGTCGGATTCCGGCAGCTGCGAAATTCCGTCCACCAATGCCTTGTAATACATCATGGTGCCCCCCACCAGCAAGGGTACCTTGCCCTTATCTGTGATGTCCTGCATTTCTCGCAATGCATCTTTTCTGAATTGGGCCACCGAATAGGACTCAGCAGGGTCCAGAATATCTATCAGACGATGCGGAGCAGCTAGCTGCTCTGCATCGGAAGGCTTGGCGGTACCGATATCCATATCCCGATAAATAAGCGCAGAATCCACGCTGATAATCTCGCATAGACCACTCTGCACCAGGCTAATAGCGAGATCCGTTTTACCAGACGCCGTAGGCCCCATAAGAAAAATGGCCTTGGGTAGAGCCGATATCTCGCTATTCATCTAACTTATCCAACCATGCTTGCAGCGGCACCGGTTTTGCGCCCGATGCCAATAAAATTTGCTCATCTTCACTCGCCAGGAGCATCTCTGACAGTGTTGTGGTCAGAGTACCCGGTTCTGGCTCCCAAAACCGGGCCATTGTGTTGATTATCGCCTCTGTTGAAACTTCTTCACTTTCCAGCAATGCAACAAAAATATCCTGCCAGCGCTGTTTACGAGCACCAATAGGCACTTGTTTTAAAATCAGTTTATTTGCAAAAGACTGAACGTCCATTCCAAGTTTTGCCGCATTGTCGCAAAATAAAGCAATATCCATGTCCTTTGCAGGCTTTGCTGATACCGGTAATAACAGCGGTTGTGAAACAGGGGTATCAGGTAAGTAACGCGCCGTTAAATACCTCTCCACCAGCTGCTGCTGTGGCATGTAATAAAACTCGCAAGCTTGTTTAATTAAAAACCCTTTACCTGGTAGGCTCAATATAGAATCACTCATGGTGGTGACCGTATCTATGGCCCCGTGGCTCGGTTTCTCAGCACTGTGATGATGGCTAACCAACTGGGTATAATTACTCGCCGCTTCGGTAACATTGCGGCGCACTGCTGCACTCTCCCCACCTGATGATCTTGCATATCCGGTTGCATAGCCTGAACTCTGCTGCTGCAACGGTTGTAGGGGCTTAATGTAGTCACTTTCCTGTTGGTAATTGTGCCGAGGTTCATCTAGTTGAGGTGGCGAGCCAGCACTATTGTTATCATTCTCGAACTCAGCATTGAGGGCATCACAGACACCTGAGTAGATAAAATCGTGCACCAGACGAGCCTGATGAAACCGCACTTCATGCTTAGCAGGATGCACATTCACATCCACTTCATCGTGAGGCAAGGTGATATACAGCACGAAAAAGGGATATTTATCTGGGGGCAACAATCCTTCGTAAGCCTGTCGAATAGCATGCAAAATGAGTTTGTCCCGCATCATGCGGTTGTTAACAAACACGTATTGGGTGTCATTAATAGAGCGAAATGCCCCAGGTTTAGACACCCACCCCTGCAATTCAAAATGTTGATATTGACTGCTCAGTTGCAATAAATCCTGACAGAGGTTGCCACCACAAATTTGCTGAATCCGTTTGATGTGCTCTTCAGGGCTGTTCATCGCAGGCAATGACTTAATAAGCTTGCCGTTATGCTTGAGTTTTAAAGCAATATCAAAACGACTCAAAGCAATACGCACAAAGAGCTCTTCAATATGATTAAATTCGGTTTTTTCAGTGCGTAAAAACTTGCGCCGCGCCGGCGTATTAAAGAATAAGTCCAGTACTTCCACACTGGTGCCTTTAGGATGAGCAGCAGGTTCGACAATCACCTGCATATCACGACCTTCACAGCGAGCCTGCCAGGCTTCTGGTTGTCCTTCTGGTCTGGAGGTAAGTGTTAACCTGGACACCGAACTAATACTAGCCAAGGCTTCGCCGCGAAACCCCAAAGTGGCAATGTGTTCCAGATCATCCAATTCAGAAACCTTACTGGTGGCATGGCGACTCAGGGCCAACACCAGTTCATCCTTAACCACACCGGAGCCGTTATCGGTCACCTTTATCTTCTTGTGGCCCCCTTTCTCAACTTCAATCAGGATTTGTGTCGCCCCGGAGTCAATACTGTTTTCCAGTAACTCTTTCAAAACGGAGGCAGGACGTTCCACCACTTCGCCGGCGGCGATCTGATTGGCCAATCTGGCGGGCAATACTTTAATTGACAAGGGGTTATCGACTCGTAGTTTAGCTTTGTGGAATATTTAAAACCTGACCAATTCTCACTATATCACTATTGAGATTATTGGCTCTTTTCAGGTTATTAACACTGACATTGTAACGCAAAGCTAACTCACTGAGGGAGTCCCCGCGCTCAACTTTGTGGGTGCGTGATTTAGGCTTTCGTTTTGCCCATAAGGTACCGTCTGGCGGCGTTGCGCGAAAATGGGCCTTAATGCCACTAAATATTGAACGAGCCAGGTTGTGCTGATGCTTACTCCAATTGAGGTTTTTCTCATCTCTGGGATTGGAAATAAAGCCAGTTTCTACCAATATGGAAGGAATGTCGGGGGAAGTCAGTACCGCAAAGCTGGCTGCCTGAGGTGATTTTTTATGCAACTTCATCATGCTTTTCAACTCCGATAAAATATTACGGCTTATGTCATAGCTAGTTGCAATGGAATGATCCATCGACATATCCAATAGTGCCTGAGTCAAATATCGTTCGTTGTTAGTATCCTGGATGACTTCTGCGGCACCGCCTAACAACTCAGAATGCTGCTCAGTGTTCTCCAACCAACGACCTAATTCACTGTTGGCACGACCCGTGGATAATACCCATACCGATGCACCATTCGGTTGAGGCTGGGTAAAGGCATCGGCGTGAATGGATACAAACAAATCGGCTTTTTTCTCCCGGGCAATTTCCGGGCGTCGATTGGGCGTTAAATAATAATCTCCCGTTCTGGTAAGCACGGCAGTCATTCCTGACTCTGCATTCACCAGCGCTGCCAGCTTTTTAGCTATGCCCAAAACTACATTCTTTTCATAAGTTCCCGCAGCACCAATTGAACCGGGATCTTCACCACCATGGCCAGCGTCAATGGCAATAATAATATCCTGGTGACGTCTATTTACTGGCTGTTCTATTATATTGGTTTGGCCCGGACGATTGTCAGGCAAGTCGATTACCAGACGATTCCCATAGGGGGCGGTGGGTTGTAAAGAAAATATTTGCGGCTTTACTTTTTGCTCCAGTTCCAGAACGATGCGCACCGCATCTTTAGATTTCGGAGTGCTGTAGCGGATTTTAGAGACTAATTCACTATTGTTTGCGATTTTTGAAAAGTCTAAATCCCGCCCTGTATCAGCTAGATCGATCACTAGCCGATTGGGATTGCTTAAGGTAAACCAACTGTATTGCGGTTGCTTTTTCAAATCCAGGACCACACGGGTATTGGATGGAGAAGGCCAGATTCGAACACTATTAATGGCATTGTTGCTTGCTTGAGCTTCAGGCAGGAAAACCCATTCGGATACCGAATAGGTCAAAAAAACCAGCAGGCAATAGCGCAACAATATCTTCATTGATACATATTATTTTAATTGTTGTATCAGTTCCCTTGCCTTGGGAGACTTTCCTAGTAACTCTATACTACGCCCTTGGTCAGTAAACTCAATACCTATCTCTAAATCCGGCGACGGCAGCAGCCCTTCCCCTTTTTCGGGCCATTCAATCAGGTTGATAGTATCGGCCTGCTGATAGTCCCTGATCCCCATAAACTCAAGTTCTTCCGGATCAGAGAGACGATACAAATCAAAATGGAACACCTTCATTGTCTCGAGTTCGTAGGGCTCTACCAGTGTATAAGTTGGACTCTTAACACTGCCGGTATGGCCCAAGCCCCGAATAAAACCGCGGCTAAAACAGGTTTTTCCTGCCCCTAGATCACCGTGCAGGTGAATAGTCCAGGCGTCACCACTGGAAGAACAAAAGCCAGCGATAACTTGAGCAAGTTTTTCCGTGTCCTGTTCCGAAGAGCTTCGAACAGCGGCTGTAGAAGATTCACTTTGCATCTGTTTTCTCAATATTTACTAATTTTCTTATATATGGGAATAAATCGCTGGCCAACAAGCCTATTTCACCATTTTCCTGTGCTGCTTTGTCAGCAGCATAGCTATGCAAACATACGCCATAGAGCGCACTAAGCCTGTTGCTGATACCTTGAGACAATAAAGCGCCTAATACGCCGGTCAATACGTCTCCCATTCCACCTGTTGCCATACCCGGATTGCCGTTTTCACAGACCCAGGTATTGCCTTGTGAGGTAATGAGTGTGCCCGGTCCCTTCAGTACAGATACAGCATTAAAGGTTTGAGTCAATAAAGTAGCGGCTTTGTATCGGTCCCACTCCACGTCTGTGGCCGAAACTCTTAACAAGCGAGCGGCTTCACCCGAATGAGGTGTAATAATGGCCAGGTTCTGGGGAATGACCAACTGTTGCTGTTTAGCTACCAGGTTAAGGGCATCGGCGTCAATCACCAGGTGTTTGTGTTGCTTTAAACAATGGGAAAGTGCCGCTTCCAACGCCGCAATTGACCAACTGTCTTGCCCAAGGCCGGGACCAATTGCGATAGCATCGCACCACTGTAATGACTGCTGTAACTGTTCTGCCCGGGTTTCAACCATAATTTCAGGCCGCGTATTGTTCACGGTTTGTCTTGAGGCTTCATGACAAAAAACCTTAACCAGTCCTGCTCCCGTTCTCAATGCTGCCTCGGCAGTTAATCTGATGGCACCGCCATATTGTTCGTTGCCTCCAATACATAGCAGCTTACCCATCATGGCTTTATGACTGTTTATCTTGCGTCCTGGAAAAGCCGGCATATTTCGGAAATCCACAACTTTAGCGATTTGTTGTGCCAAGCGCTGAAACTCTGTGCCAACGCCTAAATCATTAAAATGCAGCTGCCCACAAAGTTGTTTGCCCTGCCCGGTTTTCAGGCCACTTTTGGTACCGATAAAAGTACAGGTGTGATTGGCTTCTACGGCAATACCATTGGCAACTCCGGTATCGGCATGCATACCAGAGGGAATATCAATACTGACCACCGGAATAGCGTGGTCGTTCAAGCGCGCAATGATATCTGCATAGGGGGCTCTTACCGTTCCTGAAATTCCCGTACCTAGCATACCATCCACGCAAACATCAAAATCGTTGAATTGTAATTTACCAATATCCAGTTGCACGCCTTGTGCGGCGAGCCACTTGCTGCGGGCAAGACTGGCATCGGCTGATAACTTATCCTGATTGCCCAATTCACAAAGCGCACAGTCCAAACCAGCTTCAATTGCAAGACGCGCAACAACATAGGCATCGCCACCATTATTGCCATGTCCGGACAGAACAATAATGCGCTGCGCTTTAGGATAAGTAGCAGATAGCAAAGAAAAAACCGCCTGTCCGGCATTCTCCATAAGTTGATACATGGAAACACCCGCCAATTCGGCAGCCCTGGGCTCAACAAGGCGAACTTGATCCGCTGTGTAAATATTGTGTGCTAAACTCTCCCGCTGGAACAGGTTCTTAAAGGTTTTCAATGTCTGCCCCTCCGGAAAATAAATGGCTTGAACTCAGTAGCAATATCAAACAATGGGGCCACGAGTTGGGGTTTCAGCACGTGGGCATCACCGATATTAACCTGGATAACCATAAAATAGCGTTACAATCTTGGTTGGACAATGGCTTTCATGGCGATATGCAATGGTTAGCTGAAAATCAAGACAAACGGCTGGCTCCGGAAAAGTTGCTTCCTGGCACTCTGCGCGTCATCAGCGTATGCATGGCTTACCTCCCGGAAAATGCTCAGTTTGCTCAAAACCTCAAAGATAAACGCCGCGCTTATATTAGCCGTTATGCCACAGGTCGTGATTATCACAAAGTATTGCGCAGTCGTTTAAAAAAACTGGGCGAAAAGATCTCCGAGCAACATCCAGAAGCCCAATGGCGGCCTTTTTCAGATTCAGCGCCTGTACTGGAGCACGCACTAGCAGAAAAAGCTGGAGTTGGCTGGACGGGCAAACACAGTCTTACGTTGAACAGCAAAGCAGGATCCTTGTTTTTCCTGGGGGAGTTATTTATCAACCTGCCCCTGAGCATCGACCAACCTGTGAAGGAAAAATGTGGCAGCTGTGTTGCCTGTATCACGGTGTGTCCAACGCAGGCTATTGTTGCGCCTTACGTGGTAGATGGCAGGCGCTGTATCAGCTACCTGACTATCGAAAATAAGGGGGACATTCCCCTTGAGTTTCGCGCAGCCATCGGCAACCGCATCTATGGCTGTGATGATTGCCAACTGATATGTCCCTGGAATCGATATGCGAAACTGACAGCAGAACCTGATTTTGCCGTTCGGCAAAAACTCTCTGAGGCGACATTACTGGAACTCTTTGACTGGGATGAAGCAACCTTTTTAGACAAGATGGCCGGCTCCGCCATTCGTCGCATAGGCTTCGAAGCCTGGCAACGCAATATCAGCGTGGCATTGGGCAACGCCGATTATCATGACGATATAGTCAATGCACTAAAACACAAACTTCAGCATTGTTCAGATATGGTAAAACGCCACATTGAATGGGCACTTGAGGCACAAGCAGAAAAGCAAAGAGTAACCAAAGAAAGAACCAATTTACGCTTGACGCAGCGCCTGATCAGAACCATTGAGAAAGGCATGCCCGACAGCGCTTGATGTGCCCCTCAAGTACTTAACAAGTAGCCCTCACCGCGTATGGTCTGAATAATTTTGAAAGGTTTGCGATTGTCATTGAGTTTTTTGCGCAATCGACTGATGCTGATGTCAACAGCGCGATTATTCTCCGGGATATCTAAATCCGATACCAATTCGACGATTTCTTCCCGAGGAACCACCTCATCTTTACGCTGGGCCAAGGTGGATAGTACTTTGAACTCGTGCTGCGTTAACTCGATACGGTTGCCTGCGATATCAAACAGTGACCGACTTTTTTGGCTTAGAACAAAATTGTGAAACAAAAACTCCGAGTCTTGTTTATCTTTGGCAAGCGGCAAACCAAGTACATTTTTAACCCGTATCAATAACTCTTTTAATGAGAAAGGCTTACCTAAATAATCTTTGGCCCCCAGTTCCAAGCCTGCGACTTTGTCATCGTCTGTTTTACGACCTGAAATGATAACGATGGGAGTGACCGTTCTTTTGACTAATTTGCGCAGGATCACCAAGCCATCTTCATCAGGCAAAGTCAGATCCAGTAAAACGATATCAAAATGAGCATTCGCGATCCGGGTAAAACAGTCTTTGGCAGTTTCGACTGCGGTGACATTAAATCCGCTATCCGTCAGAAACTCTTCCACCAGACTGCTCATATCCTTGTCGTCCTCAACTAACAGTATGCTGGACATTAACTCTCACTCGTTGCATATACCCATCAGGAAAAAAGGTACTAATGGAAACCAATTAGAAATAATCTAAAGCATAGTATAGGTTGCTATGAACAAGCAAAGATTCTTTATCTATTGAATTGTAAGGATTATTTTTCACCAACTTGTAGCGATCACTGGAATTAATTGGTGAAATGTCAGAAACAATAAGGAAATAGAGCTTAACTGCGAGGTAGATTATGCTGGGCTATGTGGATTTAACGCGACGCAAGTCCAATTGTATTTGCAGCGCGACTAAACCCACAATATAGATCATCGTTTGATCGGGGGCTGGCCGTAGCCCCTTTTTATTTTTTGCGCTTTCTTGCCAGACATTCCTGCCTGACACCTCAGTTATTTGTGGTATTGCGCACTCAGTTCATGCACTGAGTTAATAAATACTCCTGCTTTCTCCGGATCAATATCAGGGTGAATACCGTGCCCCAGATTAAACACATGACCAGTCCCTTCGCCAAAGCCAGCCAGAATAGTGGCAACTTCGTGTCTGATGCGCTCTGCCGGGGCGTGTAACATGCAAGGATCCATATTGCCTTGAATCGCCACTTTGTCTCCAACGCGAGCCTTAGCATCGGCTATATCCGTGGTCCAATCCAGGCCAACTGCATCACACCCCGTAGCTGCGATCGCTTCTAACCACTGGCCACCATTTTTGGTAAACAGGGTTACAGGCACTTTGCGTCCTTCGTTTTCACGAATTAAACCAGCCACGATTTTTTCCATGTAACGCAAAGAAAATTCTTTGTAAGCCGATGGAGAAAGTACGCCGCCCCAGGTATCAAATACCATGAGAGACTGGGCACCCGCTTTTACCTGAGCGTTGAGATATAGAATCACCGAGTCGGCCAGTTTATCTAACAACAAGTGCAACGCTGCTGGATCTGAAAAGGCCATTTTTTTAATTTTACCAAAGGTTTTAGTGCTGCCGCCTTCAACCATGTAAGTGGCTAACGTCCATGGGCTTCCGGAGAAACCAATCAAAGGTACCTCTCCCGCCAACGCCTGACGAATGGCTCTTACGGCATCCATCACATAACCTAATTCCAATTCAGGATCGGGAATGGCCAACTTCTCGACATCCGCCATAGAGCTGAGTGGCCGCTCAAATTTAGGGCCTTCGCCAGTTTCAAAGTACAAGCCCAATCCCATGGCGTCAGGAATAGTAAGAATGTCAGAAAACAAGATAGCGGCATCCAATGGATAGCGTCGCAATGGCTGCAATGTCACTTCACAAGCAAGCTCAGTGTTTTTACACAGCGCCATAAAATCGCCTGCTTGCGCTCTGGTGGCTTTGTACTCAGGCAAATAACGACCCGCCTGACGCATCATCCAAACGGGAGTGACATCAACAGGCTGTCTAAGTAATGCTTTGAGATAACGATCATTCTTAAGTGGTTTTTGATTGCTTTGTTGAGTCATAACACCTTACGCCGTGGGAAAATACCGAGAAATGAAAACCGCGCTATTCTACACAAAAACCGAGCCAGAGAGGGAAATTTTCAATAATTGTAAATTTTTTGTACAAAAAAACTTGTCATTCTTTTTAATTATCTGCTATAACTTGAATCAGTTAACGACTTCCAAACAATTAAGAAGCCTGATAAACAGGACCAAGACGCTAACAGAAATTAGAGCCCTTTCGTCAGAAAGGGCTTTTTTATTTCCAGATCCCGGCATTATCTGTCGCTTACCAGCTCCCGAGTTGCTTCAATTAACTGTCCTGCAATAGAGAATGTGGGCGGGATGTTAGGCAAAGCATCAAAGTTAAAGAATTGTGCTTCTATTATTTCGTCATCGTCGACGGTTATCTCGCCACTGTCGTATTCAGCAAGAAAACCACACATCAAAGAATGAGGAAAAGGCCAGGGTTGGCTGGCGAAATAACTCAGGTTTTTAATTTTTACCCCAACTTCTTCAAAAACCTCACGATGCACTGCTTGCTCCAGAGTTTCACCGCTTTCTACAAAACCAGCAAGGGTCGAGTACATATTGTTTTTGTGGTGTCGGCCTTGTGCCAGCAGTATTTGTGCACCTTTGCGAATTGCAACTATAATGCAAGGCGAGATTCGCGGATAGCAGCGATGTTTGCAGGTGTGACATTGGGTTGCCAACTCCCATTCCACACGCGCCATGCGATCACCACAGCGGCCACAAAAGCGGTGCGTACGCAAAAATAGCGCTACCTGCCAGGCCCGTGATACCACATAAAACAATTCGGCCTGAAGTTGCATGAGCATAGCGCGCAGACTAATACCTTCATAAGCTTCTTGGGCAACATGCTGAGCATCCATATCTAATACATAACAAGGCCTGGAATCCACTTCGCCCACCTGAATAATGTCTTCACGCCAGGCATGGAAATCTGTCATCTGTTGCCAGCCACCGCGGAACAAACCCGGCGAATCGCGGTGCTGCAGAATTTTGTCGCCACTCACCACTATCCACCACGCATCATTTGCATGTTCAAATTCGGGATTTTGCTGGATCAAATCTCACTCCTTATTAATCTAAATCGTCATTTAAAATGATCAGACAACGACTTTGGTAATAATCAAACCTTTTGGACACAGAGGATTTTGTTATACTGAACTGACAACCCTGGTGGGTGCAAAGCAAGTGACAGCCTGTTGGTCCGATTTGCTGCATTTATCATAACGCATAAGGCGATAATCATGTTAACCCGAATTGAACAAGCAGAACAAAGATGGGGCGGCATTCACAAGTTGATCGATACTTGGTTAGAAGAGCGCAAAACACTATTGGTGCAATACTGCCAATTAGCGGGTTTACCCCCTTTCGAAAACAGTAATAACGCGTTACCAAGCAACCAGGAAATCGAACAGTTCTGTGAAACCCTGATGGATTACGCTTCAACGGGTCATTTTGAGTTGTACGACAAAATTCTGGACGAGTGCAGCCAAAATGGCAAAGACCAAAATCAGATTGAAGAAATTGCGGAACAAATTAAAGCGACTACCGATACGGCGTTGTCTTTCAATGACAGCTATGCCGAACCCGGTGAAGAGCAAGATATGTCTGGCTTTGTAAAAAACCTGACGCAATTAGGCGAAACCCTGGAATTGCGTTTTGAACTGGAAGACAAGCTATTGGAGTCGATTCAACAACCTGCGAATTAAACAAAAATCGGATACCTATAAAAAAGGCGCTTTATCAGCGCCCTTTTTAATACCGAATCAATTTAGCTTTTTTGACGTTTCATGGCGTCAAAGAACTCATCGTTGGTTTTCGTCATGGCCAACTTGCCAATTAAGAATTCCATAGCATCGATTTCTGACATTTCGTGAACGATCTTTCTCAGGATCCACATTTTCTGTAGTTCGTCTTGAGAAGTTAATAACTCCTCTCGACGCGTACCTGAGCGATTAAAGTCAATAGCCGGGAATACGCGTTTTTCCGCAATCTTACGGTTAAGGTGTAATTCCATATTACCGGTACCTTTAAACTCTTCGTAGATAACTTCATCCATTTTAGAGCCGGTATCGATTAGCGCCGTAGCGATGATAGTTAAACTACCACCCTCTTCAACATTACGCGCAGCACCAAAGAAGCGCTTAGGCTTGTGCAATGCATTGGCGTCAACACCACCAGTAAGTACTTTACCTGAACTGGGGATAACTGTGTTGTAGGCACGTGCAAGTCGCGTGATGGAATCTAGCAAGATCACCACGTCTTTTTTATGCTCAACCAAACGCTTAGCTTTCTCGATAACCATTTCAGCTACCTGTACGTGACGACTGGCAGGCTCATCAAAGGTAGAGGCTACCACTTCACCTTGCACCAAACGCTGCATTTCTGTCACTTCTTCTGGACGTTCGTCAATCAGCAATACCATTAACTGGCAGTCGGGGTGATTAGCGGCAATAGATTGTGCGATATTTTGCAGCAACAAGGTTTTACCAGCCTTGGGCGGAGCAACAATCAAACCACGTTGGCCATTACCGATAGGCGAGGCCAGGTCCAATACGCGGGCTGTGATATCTTCAGTACTACCGTTACCGCGCTCCATGCGCAAACGCTGAGACGCGTGCAATGGCGTCAGGTTTTCGAATAAAATCTTGTTGCGAGAGTTCTCTGGCTTATCAAAATTAACCTGGTTAATCTTCAACAGAGCAAAATAGCGCTCGCTGTCTTTTGGTGGCCTGATCTTGCCAGAAATAGTGTCACCTGTACGCAGGTTAAAACGGCGGATCTGGCTAGGGGATACATAGATATCATCGGGCCCTGCAAGGTAAGAAGAGTCGGCAGAGCGGAGAAAGCCAAAACCGTCTTGTAAAATTTCCAGAACACCGTCGCCAAAGATATCCTCGCCACTTTTGGCATGGGTTTTAAGGATCGCAAAGATGATGTCTTGTTTGCGGGCTCGGGCCATATTCTCAATGCCCATCTCTTCGGCTAAAGAGACTAGCTCACTAATGGGTTTCTTTTTAAGTTCAGTCAGGTTCATAAGGAAGGATCTTTATAATTGATGTAGTACGCCTCTGGCGTGTTGCTGTTGTAAGGGTCAATTATTACGTTTATTCTCGGATAGATAACGTGAGTAACAAGGATGTTCAGGTGTGAACATCAATAAAACTAGCACCAAACATTTAATTGAACAAGTAAAAAATAACGATTACTACGAATTACTATGAGCAAAAAAATAATCACTGTTGATTTCAACAATCCAGAGCAAGGCCGAGACCTGGTATTCTTGCTAAACAGTTACGCCAAGGATCCCATGGGTGGTGGCGAACCGCTATCAAACCACGTACAGCAGAATCTGACTGAAACCCTGGCGAAAACAGCTGGAGCTTATTCTTTTATTCTCTACTCAGATAATAAACCTGTGGGTTTGTGTAACTGTTTCACAGGCTTTTCTACCTTTGCCTGCAAGCCCCTGTTGAATATTCACGATTTAGCCGTGTTGCCTGAATATCGTGGTATGGGCTTTGGTAAAGCTTTACTGCAGGCGGCGAAACAAAAAGCCGAGCAGTTGGGTTGCTGTAAAGTAACATTGGAAGTGCTATCCAATAATACGGCGGCCATTGCTGCTTATGAAAACTTTGGATTCAAACTTTATCAATTAGACGAAGTGGCAGGTACCGCTCAGTTTATGGAGCTTAAACTATAAGGGTGCTATTAGTAAAAATGGATTGCTCTGGCCAGCCAATCGGAAGTACTTAATTGCGAACGACCAATGCTTGTGAATCCATCACCTGCACCAGGTTGGCCATAATGCTTTCCAGCCAATCCAGGCCAAATTGCAACATCGACTCCATGCTCAGCTTTAGATAATGTTGTCCAGCGGACGAACTTAAGAAGTCATTGTAAGCCAACAGCGCCGGTGCTGACGCATCGCGAAACAAATAACTCAATGTAGCAACCATTTGCATTTCCAGCATGGGACCAAACTGATTTCGCATCATCTGTACCTGACTGGCAATCTGTTGCTCTACATAATCTGAACTCTTTGACTGCGGATGACCGGAAACCTCGGCAATATCTGCCATACCTTTCATCATGACAGGTAGAAATGACTCCATCATTTTGAACATGGTTTCGTTGAGCTGCGAAACACGCACTATTTTTTTGTAAGTGGCCAGACTTTCTGCACTAATCTGCTCTTGAGAAAAGTTCATTACGTAATGTTGCAGTAACGCGGGATCTTGCTGTTGCGCCAGGATTTCGATTTGGGTTATCTCTTTGCCGTAACCACTTTGCAGCCACAGCAGTGTTTGTTGCAATTTCTGGCTATCCCCCTTCATCATAAAATGCGCTTTTATGGAAGACAGCACCTCAACTTCATTAAAGTCGGTCATGATGGCATCTACCAGGTCTTCCATTAGCTGCTGCTGATGTTGTCCATTGAGCGGCATCATAGCGGAAAGCTGGGCCAGTTGAGAAGGCATACTCAGGATAGAAATTTCAATACTGGATTGATGTAATACGGCGTCCACCAAATCTGACTTCTCACCTTGTGCTTTAGCCAAACAAGTAAAAAACACCAGAAATAAAGTCAACTTTGTTATGTGCATAATCGCGTCCTTGATGCCGTGCCAATGGGCAAACTATATTGGGCATCAAGGTTACGATTAAAAACTTGCTGAGCAAACTCCTTAGGCGGACAGGTTTTGTAGGAGATCGCCGCTATTTAGTGTCAGTCGTTCCAAAGGAGTATGCACGCTCTACTTTGGCAACTCGCAGTTCAAATCCAGCATACCACTTTTCTTTTCCTAACTTCCTTGCAGTTTGATGCTCAGCGTTGCGTTTCCAGTTAGCAATTGCTTGCTCACTTTCCCAATAAGATACCGTGATAGCAATTTCAGATGATGCTGATTCAATACCCAGAAATCCCGGCTGCTCAGCGGCCAGCTCCACCATACGGTCGGCCATTTCTGAATAGCCTTCAGTGTCAGGACTTTTAATGTTGGAAAAGATAACGGCGTAATAAGGAGGGGGTGGTGTATTGGCTAACATAATAAATCGCATCTGTGAGAAATGCGCCTAGCCTACAACAAAAAAAGCCCGGCGAAAATCACCGGGCTAAAAGGGCTTTTAATAAGCACCTAACGACAGAAATTGTCAACGTGGGAGACAAATCTGTTTGGGAACTTAGTTACTGGCTGCCACAATGGTTTTCATGTCAGTCATATAACCGCGTAAGTCTGTACCAATGGTTTCCACAGGGTGATTGCGCAACGCGTGGTTAGCTTGAACCAACGCTTTGTTATCAACACTGTTAGATGCGCCAGAACCTTTGCCTATCAGGTCAGTTCCAATTTCTGGCATCAACTTCTCTCTCAGAAGTGGTACAGCTACATTCGCAAACAGATAGTTTCCATACTCAGCAGTATCCGAAATAACCACATTCATTTCGTATAAACGTTTACGGGCAATGGTATTCGCAATCAATGGCGTTTCGTGTAGAGACTCATAGTAAGCTGACTCAGGCAAAATACCCGCCTCTACCATTACATCGAAGGCTAACTCAACGCCGGTTTTAATCATGGCCACCATAAAGATGCCATTGTCAAAAAACTCTTGCTCATTGATGGTGCCATCGTACTCAGGCGCCTGTTCAAAGCCGGTTGAATTGGTTTCTTCGCGCCACTTCAGCAAGTTGGCATCGCCATTTGCCCAGTCTTCCATCATGGTTTTGGAAAACTCGCCGCACATGATGTCGTCCATGTGCTTTTCAAATAATGGACGCAGCAATGTGTTAAGCTCATCAGACAATGCCATTGCTTTTAGCTTGTCGGCATTGGACAGGCGATCCAGCATGTTAGTCACACCGCCAATCTTTAACGCTTCGGTAATGGCTTCCAAACCATATTGTACCAACGCCCCTGCATATCCTGGGTCAATACCTTCAGCCACCATCTTGTCATAGCCAAGAATCGCTGCGGCTTGTTGCATACCACAAAGAATAGTTTGCTCACCCATCAGGTCAGACTTCACTTCCGCAACAAAGGATGACTCAAGCACACCCGCTCTATCACCACCTGTAGCCGAAGCCAACGCTTTAGCGATATCCCAGCCTTCACCTTTGGGATCGTTTTCCGGGTGAACTGCTATCAGTGTAGGTACACCAAAGCCACGCTTATATTCTTCGCGCACTTCCGTACCCGGACATTTAGGTGCACACATGACAACCGTGATATCAGGACGAATCTGCTGGCCTTCCTCTACGATGTTAAAACCGTGGGAATAACCCAGGGCAGCACCTTCTTTCATCAGCGGCATTACCGCTTCAACCACGCTGGCATGTTGTTTGTCTGGCGTCAGGTTATAAACCAAATCCGCATGCGGGATCAGGTCTTGATAAGTCCCAACGGTAAAACCATTTTCAGAAGCGCGTACAAACGAGGCACGCTTTTCATCAATGGCGGACTGGCGCAGCGCATAGCTCACATCCAATCCAGAATCTCTCATGTTTAGCCCTTGGTTTAAACCTTGAGCACCACAACCTACAATGACGATTTTTTTACCTTTCATAAATCCACAACCATCAGCAAATTCTGAACGGCTCATGAAACGACAGCGACCTAACTGGTCTAACTGTTTGCGCAAAGGTAATGAATTAAAATAATTTCCCATAACTCTTAATAATCTGTGACGATTAATCCGAGAGCAACAATACGACTTTTTACACGTTGTGAAAAATGATATATTCGCAACATCACATTTCATTTTTTGCAACACTCTCAATATGGACCTTCGCGCTCTGCAAATTTTCAAGCATCTGGCACAATCCTTACACTTCGGGAAAACCGCCGAAGCCATGTATATCAGCCCCTCGACACTCTCGCGAACTATTCAGAGACTGGAAGACGAGGTGGGTTCAAATTTATTAGTGCGCGATAATCGAACCGCTCGACTGACGCCTGCAGGACAACGTTTTTTGCAATTTGCAGAGGAAATGAGCCAGCAATGGCAAGCTTTCCAGGGCGATATCAACGAACAAATGCAAGCCTTGCAAGGTGAATTGAGTTTGTTTTGCACGGTAACTGCCAGTATTAGTCACTTGCCCCCTTTACTGGAGGGTTTTCGCTCCAGCCACCCTAGAGTTGAAATCAAGCTGGCCACGGGTAACCCTGGCGAATCCGTGCAGCGAGTAATGGAACAAACCTCCGATTTAGCCATCGCCATCCACACACCCAATTTCCCGGTTGATTTGTATTTCCAGCACCTCGATCAGGTATCACTGGTAATGATCACGCCGAAAAAGCATTCGGCCCGCAAGGTTAACGAAATCGTCTGGAGCGAAGAACAGATGATTCTGCCTGATACCGGCCCTTCAAAACGCATAGTGCACCATTGGCTCAGTGAGCAAGGTATACGGCCCAGAGTCTATGCCAGTGTTGGAGGTAACGAGGCCATCTTGAGTATGGTAGCACTGGGCTGTGGTATTGCGATTGTGCCGGAAATAGTAGTGCAATACTCTGCCATAGCAGACAGAGTAAACATGATTGAAATCAATAATATAGAATCGTATAGATTGGGCTTGTGTTGTTTGGAAAAGCGTCGCTCAGAGCCGGTGATTAAGGCGTTTTTTGAACAAATTTAGGCCTGCTTTCTAACGTAATAAATTGGCAATAATGCGATCCAAAGCCCGATAACCCAGTGCCTCTGCCAGATGTTGCCGTTGTATTTGTTCTGACTCAGAGAGGTCGGCAATAGTGCGCGCCACTTTCAAAATACGTTGGTAGGTGCGGATGGAAAGTTGCAGCTTTTCAATGGCCATATCTAAAAAGCTTTGATCCGCCTCCTGTAAACTACAGGTTTGTTTCACTTCAGTAGTGGATAGCTCGGCGTTCAACTTCCCCGCGCGATTTTGTTGCCGTGCCCTTGCCTGCTCTACCTGGGCTTTCAGCTGAGCCGTAGTTTGGCTTTGATGTGTCCTTGCCCGACTGAATTCAGCTCTGGACATGCGTGGCACATCCACCTGCAAATCAATGCGATCCAGAAACGGTCCCGATACCCGGTTAAGGTATTTTATGATTTGCTCGGGAGTGTGCCTGCCATCATGAATATCTCCCGACGGGCTGGGATTTAGCGCCGCAATCAGCTGAAATTTTGCCGGGAATACCGCTTTTTGGGCCGCTCTGGAAATGGTTATTTCACCAGCTTCCAAAGGTTCTCGCAGTACATCCAGTACTTTCCGGGGAAATTCCGTTAACTCATCCAGGAACAATACACCATTATGGGCCAGGCTGATCTCACCTGGCATAGGTTTACTACCTCCCCCCACCAACGACACCGCCGAGGAGGTGTGATGTGGTGCCCGAAAAGGCCGTTGCCGCCAGGTATCCCGATTAAACGGCAAGTTGGCGACGGAATTCACCGTGGCCGTTTGCAACGACTCCCTCTCCGACATGGCGGGCAATAACCCCGCCAGCCTGGAAGCCAGCATGGTTTTTCCGGTTCCCGGTGGTCCGCAGAACACAATATTATGTCGGCCTGCTGCAGCAATGGTAAGTGCTCGCTTAGCTTGTTCCTGGCCTATTACTTCAGACATATCAAGCTGTGCATCGGAATACTGCTGATTTGTACAAGCCTCAATTTGCGATAAAGGGCCCTGCCCGCTTAAATGCTGGTATACCTCGTAAAAACTACGACCAGAATACACCTGCGCATCAGAAACCAACATGGCTTCTTTGCCATTTTCCTGCGGAATAATGAGCTTGCGCTGGGCATCGCGAGCCGCCACCGAAACCGGCAAGATGCCACTCACTGGCCGCAATTCTCCCGATAGCGCCAGTTCTCCAACAAACTCATAATCATCACAGTGAATTTCCGGCTGTAGCCCGGAAGCGGCAACAATGCCAATGGCAATGGCCAAATCAAATCTGCCACCCTCTTTAGGCAAATCGGCTGGAGCGAGATTAACCGTGATCTTTTTGGCAGGAAATTCAAATTGAGAGTTGATCAAGGCACTGCGCACCCGGTCTCTGGCTTCTCTCACCGAAGCTTCAGGTAATCCAACGATATTAAACCCTGGCAAACCATTGGATAGATGCACCTCCACTGTCACTAACGGGGCTTCAATGCCTACCACCGCACGAGTTTTTACAATTGCCAATGCCACAAGTAACTCCTTTTACGGGTGAAACAATGACCCAGTTTAAGTGAGCTAACCACTGAAACAAGCTGTAAAAAGTACAGTTTTTGATTGTTTAAGTTTACTCGTCAGAATTGCGCAACATGGGATGGTCACTGGCTTTAAACACCCAAAAATGCCAATGCCAGTGAATAGCAGCGACCCGTAATAGCAGGGTTGTGGCGACACAGAGAAACATCGCCAGGTGCATGTTATGCAGGTAAGTTTCGGTCAAAATGTAAACGATGCCGCCAGCCACACAAGTCATGGCATACAGCTCGCCGCGCAGAACCAGGGGTATTTCACGGCAGATCACATCGCGGATCAGGCCCCCGAACACGCCTGTCATAACTCCCAAAAAGACCGCCACAAAAGGCGTAGTGCCATAAGCCAGGGCTTTTTGTAAGCCCATCATGTTAAAAAACGCCAAACCGATTGCGTCTGCCAACAACAAATAACGCATGGGAAACCAGTGAGTGATGCGCAACATAGCCATAGTGCCCAATGCCGCCACCAGGATCACAATAAAAAAGTTTTTATCGGTAAGCCAATAAACAGGCACGTTGAGGATCATATCCCTTAATGTGCCACCGCCTATCGCCGTTACGGCAGCCAGAACCACAACCCCAAAGCCGTCCATACTTTTTCTAAAGGCCATTAACGTGCCAGAAATGGCAAAAACTGCCACCCCAGCAAGATCCACCCAATACAGCCAGGTACTCACATTCCGCTCTCTTTTAACAATGCTAGTGCACAGACTAATGTAAAAAATCTAAAAATAAAGCTTGCGATAAAAACTTTAGCTGTGGTAGTTGTATAAAAAGTGACGAAAACCGATGCCAAAGCATCCCCGAATAAAGAAGACTAATGATCCCGACTCTTAACCTAAATCCAGGCAAAATGCAGACTGTTATTAACAGCCTCATTGTCGTGGTCGTGGTGATTATTAGCTCGCTGCGGGGTCGGCTATAGGTTTTTGAAAATACCGAATTTAGCAAAACCCCCGCACGAAAGTCCGGGGGTTTTTTCGTTTTAGGCCACTGAAAAAAGAAAACATTATGAATGGTGCACAATACACATTGGCGTTTTTAGAAAAACAAGACTGCAAACGGATCTTTGGTTATCCCGGTGGCGCAGTCATGCCCCTTTATGATGCCATGTTGGAATCTGGCATTGAGCACTATCTAACACGGCATGAGCAGGGTGCTGCATTCGCCGCTATTGGTCAGGCCCGTAGCAGCAATCAAACGGCAGTATGTCTAGGCACTTCAGGTCCAGGCGCCACCAACCTGTTAACGGCCATTGCCGATGCCAAACTGGATTCAGTGCCACTGTTGGTATTAACCGGTCAGGTTCCTACCACCGCAATGGGCAGTGATGCCTTTCAGGAAGTGGATGTATTGGGATTGTCGCTGAGCATCACTAAACACAGCTTTGTCGTTGAGAATATTACTCAGTTACCGGATATTTTGCAGCAAGCTTGGGCACTTACAAGTGAAGGCAGGCCTGGCCCTGTATTAGTGGATATTCCCAAAGACGTTTTAACGGCTGAGTTGTCAGACGAACATTGTCATTTCCCTGACGGGCCAAATGAGAATTTAAGTTCTCATTTTAACACTATAGAAAACAATAACTTTCAAGAAATTGCCGTCGCCAATCAACTACTCAAAAGCAGTAAGAACCCAGTGTTATATGTAGGCGGTGGTGTGTTGATGGCCAAGGCTGAAGAAGAGCTTAATGAATTTGCACTGCGCTCTGGTATACCCGTAGTATCAACCCTCAAGGGCTTGGGCACCATCGATAAAGATTACTTTTTAAATCTTGGTATGTTGGGTATGCATGGTTTGCCCCCTGCCAATTACGCCGTTCAAGAAGCCGACCTGTTAATTGTTGCCGGGGCCAGACTGGACGACAGAGCGACAGGCAAATTAGACGAATTTGCTCCCAATGCAAAACTCATCCACATTGATATCGATGCCGCAGAGATCGGAAAACGCCGCACGGCTGATGCCGCCATTCAAGCGGACTTAAAACAAGTGGTAGCGAAACTGAATAGCGATTTAAACATCGGCGAGTGGCAAAAGCGCTGTCGCTCGCAAATGCTGGAGCACGCCAAAAGCTATGAATTTGGTACCCAAGACAGCTATATTTCTGGACCGAAGCTGTTACGCCAACTGAGTAATAAGTTAAACAACAAGGATATTGTTTGCTGTGATGTTGGCCAGCATCAAATGTGGGTAGCCCAACACATGCGGTTCTCCTCCCCTGCTTGTCATCTAACTAGCGGCGGGCTGGGTACCATGGGCTTTGGCTTACCGGCGGCAATCGGCGCGCAACTGGAAAATCCACAACACAAGGTGGTCGCCGTATGCGGTGATGGTTCCTTTATGATGAACATTCAGGAGCTGGCAACCCTCAATCGTTATCAAATCCCGGTAAAAATACTCATTATGGACAACCAGCGCCTAGGGATGGTGAAGCAATGGCAAGAGCTGTTCAATGAAGAACGCTACAGCGAAACCGATTTATCTGATAACCCAGAATTTTCCTTGGTTGCCAAAGCCTTTGGCTTACAGGCACAAGTGCTAAGTAAAGTTGCAGAAGTAGAAAAATCTTTGGATTGGTTTTTAAACAACCCGACCCCTTGCCTGTTGCACGTTCGGCTCAATTCACAAGAAAATGTGTGGCCTATCGTGCCACCCAACACCGCTAACCACAAAATGATGGAGGAACACCATGCAATATCAAATTGAACTGCATTTAAATAATCAGCCCGCTGCATTAGAGCGTGTCCTTCAGGTGGTGCGTTATCGACAATTTCAACTGGAAGAGCTGCAAATGCAGCCGCAAGGACAGGATAAGTTGACAGTTCAGCTAAAAGTTTCTGGCCAACAATCCATTAACATACTAACCAGTCAACTGAATAAGTTGTATGATCTGGCTCGATTAACAATTCAACATGAGTTGCCACTACAGGCAACGGCATAATCTAGGAAATAACAATGTCTAAAAAACTTGCAGATCATATTTGGTTCAATGGCGAAATCATCCCTTGGGAAAAAGCCACTGTTCACGTTCTTACCCACGCGATTCACTACGGTTCTTCCGTATTTGAAGGTGTGCGAGCTTATGATACGCCGGACAAAGGTCCTTGTGTATTCCGCATGCAAGAGCACACACGTCGCTTATTTGATTCTGCCAAAGTCTACCGCATGACTATCCCATTTACCGAGGAACAGATTAATCAGGCGACACTGGACATTCTGAGAAAGAACGACCTGAAATCCGCTTACATCCGTCCTATCGCTTTCTACGGTGATATCGGCATGGGTCTTCAAGTACCATTTGGCACCGAAACCGACCTGGCTATTGCCGCTTTCCCTTGGGGTGCTTACCTGGGCGATGAAGCACTGAAAAACGGTGTTGATGCAGGCGTATCTTCATGGAACCGTCTGGCCGCTAATACCATGCCTACTGGCGCGAAAGCCGGTGGTAACTATATGTCTTCACAACTGATTTCTATGGAAGCCCGCCGTCACGGTTATGGTGAAGGTATCGCTTTAGATGTAAATGGCTACGTGAGTGAAGGTGCAGGTGAAAACCTGTTTGTGATCCGCAATGGTGTTGTAGCCACCACACCAAAAACTGCCGCTATCTTGCCTGGTATCACTCGCGACACCGTTATGACCCTATTACGTGAAATGGGCTATGAAGTGCGCGAAGAAAATATTCCACGCGAATCCCTATACCTTGCAGACGAAGTATTAATGTGCGGTACCGCAGCGGAAGTTACGCCGGTGCGCAGTGTTGATGGCATTCCGGTAGGTAACGGTGGCCGTGGCCCCATCACGGAAAAAGTACAAAGTGCATTCTTTGGTTTGTTTAACGGTAAAACCGAAGATAAGTGGGGCTGGTTAACACCAGTAGAATAAGTATTCTTAACTTTAATTTATTGATATAGGTAGTAAAAATGCCAAAACGACTGCGTTCAGCAACCACCACTCATGGTAGAAATATGGCAGGTGCCAGAGCCCTCTGGCGCGCCACGGGAATGAAAGACAATGACTTTGGTAAACCCATTATTGCGATTGCCAACTCGTTCACCCAATTTGTTCCAGGCCATGTGCACCTCAAAGATTTGGGGCAACTGGTTGCCAGAGCAGTCGAAGCCGCAGGGGGAGTTGCTAAAGAATTCAATACTATTGCGGTAGATGATGGTATTGCCATGGGCCATGACGGTATGCTTTACAGTTTGCCCTCGCGGGATCTGATCTCCGACTCAGTAGAGTACATGGTCAACGCCCATTGCGCCGATGCCATTGTTTGTATATCAAATTGTGACAAGATCACGCCAGGAATGTTAAACGCCGCAATGCGCCTCAATATTCCGACTATATTTGTTTCCGGTGGCCCTATGGAGGCCGGCAAAACTAAGCTTTCGGACCAAATCATCAAGTTGGATTTGGTAGACGCCATGGTGGCTGCCGCCGATGATAAAGTTTCTGATGAAGAAACCGCACAAATCGAACGTTCGGCCTGCCCCACCTGCGGTTCTTGCTCGGGTATGTTCACGGCTAATTCTATGAACTGTCTTACAGAAGCATTGGGCTTGTCACTACCCGGCAATGGTTCTTTGTTGGCCACCCACGCTGATCGGGAAAAACTGTTTATCCAGGCCGGGCATCAAATTGTTGCCATGTGCAAAGCCTATTACGAACAAGACAACGAAAACATGTTGCCGCGCAATATAGCCAACTTCAATGCCTTTGAGAACGCCATGAGCCTGGATATCGCCATGGGCGGCTCCACCAATACTATCTTGCATTTATTGGCTGCTGCGATTGAAGGCAACATCCCCTTCACCATGAATGATATTGATCGCCTGTCACGCAAGGTTCCCCATTTATCCAAAGTGGCACCCGCCACCAACAAATATCACATGGAAGACGTGCACAGAGCCGGAGGCGTGCTGGGAATTTTAGCTGAACTGGAGCGTGGTAACTTGTTGCATTCCGATTGTAATCACGTCTTAGGAAGCACCGTTGGCGAAGTAATTGCTAACTGGGATATCGTTAATTCTGATAACAAGCAAGCACTTACTTTCTATTCTGCCGGCCCGGCAGGCATCCGTACTACGCAGGCATTCAGTCAAGATTGTCGTTACCCTGAGCCGGATACCGACAGGGAAAATGGTTGTATCCGAAGTATCGAACATGCCTACAGCCAGGAAGGCGGATTAGCGGTGTTATTCGGCAATATTGCTGAAGATGGTTGTATCGTAAAAACGGCTGGGGTTGATGAGTCCATCTGGAAGTTTACCGGTCGTGCCCGAATCTATGAAAGCCAGGATGCTGCTGTTGATGCCATATTAAATGATGAGGTTGTCGCCGGAGATACCGTCATCATCCGTTATGAAGGCCCGAAAGGCGGTCCGGGTATGCAGGAAATGCTATATCCCACGTCATACCTAAAGTCCAAGGGCTTGGGCAAAGCTTGTGCTTTGATCACCGACGGTCGCTTTTCCGGTGGTACGTCAGGTCTGTCCATTGGTCATTGTTCACCTGAAGCGGCCAGCGGTGGCGGCATTGGCCTGGTACAGGAAGGCGATACCATCATCATCGATATTCCTAATCGCACCATTAATGTCGATATCAGCGAAACCGAGATGGCAAAACGTCGCAGCGAAATGGAAGCATCAGAAAAACCCTGGCAACCAGTTAATAGAGAACGCTCAGTCTCAAACGCCTTAAAAGTATTTGCCGCCATGGCCACCAGTGCAGACAAAGGCGCAGTTCGCGATGTCTCCAAGCTGAAAGGCTAGGCGTATGACAGATAAAAACAACTTGGTTTCCGACAGCGAGTATTTGCGCAAAGTACTGCTGTCTCCTGTTTATGACGTAGCTAAGAATACCGATTTACAGTATATGCAACGCCTGTCACAGGCCATGGGCAATGAAGTCTGGTTAAAGCGTGAAGACCAGCAGCCGGTTAAATCCTTTAAACTGCGCGGCGCTTACAACTGTATATCACAGTTAGGCGATGAGGCGCTGCAAAAAGGCGTGATCGCCGCATCAGCCGGAAATCACGCTCAGGGCGTTGCCTATTCGGCATTCAAGAAAAAAATTCGTGCCACGATCGTGATGCCGGAAACCACGCCAGATATCAAAGTTGAGGCGGTGCGTTCCTTCGGTGGCGACTGGGTCAACATTATTTTGCACGGTACCAGCTTTGACGCTGCCAGCGATGAAGCGAAGCGGCTGGCTGCAGAGTATGGCTATACCATGATCCCACCTTTTGATACTCCAGACGTTATTGCCGGACAAGGCACTATCGCTCGGGAGTTACTAGAGCAAAATCCCCATCTGGACACTCTGTTCATCGCTGTTGGTGGTGGTGGTTTGGCGGCGGGTATTGCAGTATTCATCAAACAGCTGAAACCGAACATTAAAATTGTCGCAGTTGAAGCTGAAGATTCTTCATGCTTTAAAGCAGCGCTTGACGCTGGCAAACCCGTGACACTGCCCTCTGTCGGGATATTTGCTGACGGGGTTGCGGTAAAGACCATGGGGCAAGAAACCTTTCGTTTGTGTGAGCGTTTCGTGGATGAAGTGATCACTGTTAATAGCGATGAAATTTGCGCAGCTATCAAAGAAATCTTTGAAGATACCCGGGTTATCGCAGAGCCCGCTGGTGCGCTGTCGATTGCTGGTATAAGAAAATATGTTCTTGAAAACGATGTCAAGAATCAAAAGTTAGCCGGGATTTTGTGTGGCGCGAACATAAACTTTCACACCTTGCGCTATGTCTCAGAACGCTGTGAACTGGGCGAGCAAAAAGAAGCCGTGTTTGCCGTTAGAATTCCGGAGCGAAAAGGAGCCTTTAAAGAGTTCTGCGATATTCTCGGAAAACAGGCCATTACGGAATTCAATTATCGCTTTTCTACCGGTAAAACCGCACATATCTTTGTTGGCATCAAACTGCGCCGCGGTAAAGATGAATATAAAGAGATCACCGACAAGCTGGATCAGCAAGACTACAAGTGGTTTGATATGTCTGACAATGAGATTGCTAAATTACATGTCAGATACATGGTGGGAGGCAGGCCACCTTCGCTTTTAAATGAGCGACTTTACTCTTTTGAGTTTCCTGAGCAACCGGGGGCTTTACTTAACTTTTTAACCACCTTGGGTGAGCAATGGAATATCACGCTGTTTCACTATCGCAATCACGGTGCGGCTGAAGGTTTAGTATTAGCGGGGTTTGACGTACCAGAAGCTCAAAGAAAAACCTTTGATCAACACCTGGAAAAGCTGGGTTATTACTTTGAAGATCAAAGCGAAAATCCGGCCTATAAGTTCTTCCTGTCGGATCTCAACGGCGTGTTTTAATAGCCACTGCCGAAAGCTATATAATCAGCTCAGAACCCACTGAGCTGATTAACTTCTTTTCATTGTTATCATGTAACTCAATGGTTTGTACCATCAGAGCCCTGAGCCGCAAGGGCGGCTAAAAATGCCATTACCAACATCATTAACGGCATGGCAACCAAATTAACAGAAGCTTCCTGGTTCAGGTTCCATTGCATCCAGATCATCAGTGTCCAACCAATAACCAGCGTCAGCATAATAACAGGCAATTTTAATAAACGTTTCATGGTTTGCTCTCCTCTTTGAAGTTGTACATATAATATCCAGTTGCAATCCGTCAGATAAGTGGCAATAATGACAATATAGATGCCTTTATTGCCACTTTATACTTGAGAGAGCTGAATTTATGCAAACCATCAATATTATCGCGACACCTAATTGCGTTATCTCCAGCCTCACGGGCATAGTGGATTTTATGGAGTTTTGTAATATCTTCTGGCGCTACCTGCACCCCGATTGCGAAGAGAAGCTGTTTCACTGCCAGATATACACAACGCAAGGCAATGAAATAAAAAGTGATACCGGGATCAGCATACAGGCACGAAATATCAGTGAGTATAAACCTGGTGATGCCGTTTTTCTGGTGTCTATCTTTGCCCACAACCGTGCCCACATGGAAGCTTATCTCAATAGTTGCGACTGTATCTCTGCAGTAATTAAACAAGAGCATCAGCAAGGCAAAGTTATCGCAAGCTATTGCACGGGCACATTTGGTTTAGCAAGAACAGGAATTCTCAATGGTGCACCCGCCACTACGGTATGGTGGATGAAAAATCTGTTCGCAGAACACTTTCCCGAAGTGGATCTTAAAATGGACGAATTAGTGGTTGAGCACCAAAACCTTATCACTGGTGGTGCCACAACCTCTTATTTTAGTGTTTGTATGGCCATGCTGGAAAAGATGACAAATGATATCTTTGCCACCCAAATGTCAAAATTGTTGCTCTTGGATAAACAGCGTTTGTCACAACAACCTTTCATTGATACCGCCTTTATTATCAACAAACACGACGCCGTAGTTGAGCGAGTGCAAGCCTGGATGATGGCTCACTACGCTGAACCTTTTTCTCTGGACGCTATCTGTGAGCAGTTTGCGGTGAGTAAACGCACCCTTATTCGCCGGTTTAAAAATGCTTGTGGTGAAACACCACTTAATTACCTGCAGAAAATTCGGATAGAAAAAGCCAAGCACTACCTGGAGTCCACTAATTTGCCGGTGGAGCAAATTGTATTGAAGGTAGGTTATGAAGATGTTGCTTCGTTTCGCAAGCTATTTACCAGCCACACCCAATTATCGCCAAAGAACTACCGGGAGCGCTTTGGTTATAGCTTGCCAAGAGCAGTTTAAGCTACTTATCGTTAGCCTCAATGGTCTGAGCGCCTTTATTTTCTGCACTGTCCGTAGTGTTGGCTTTCTCCAATTCATCAAGACGTGCTTCCAACGCAATCAGCTTTTCTCTGGTGCGTTGCAATACCGAGGTTTGCACATCAAATTCTTCGCGCGAAACAAAGTCCAGCCGGCTCAACTGATATTGCAAGGCCTGTTTTACCTTGGCATCAACACCTTCAGCCATTTGTTTGACCCCCGGCGGGATACTGTCTACCACTTTATTGGCGATTTCTTCTAGCTTTTTGGGGTCGATTACCATGTTATTGCATCCTGATATAATAGCGGTTTAACCTCAGTGTGGGGCCAATTCTAGCGCATCTCAACTTTTTGTGATGCTTTACACAGATTATTTTTATCTTCTCGTGTAAAATCAGCCGCCCTGATTTTCCCGGTGTTTTAACAAAGCGAATCTTATGAAACTCAACCCACAACAAGACGATGCTGTAAAATACATCTCTGGCCCCTGCCTGGTATTGGCTGGCGCTGGCAGTGGTAAGACACGTGTAATCACCAACAAAATAGCCTATCTGGTTAGGGAATGTGATGTGCCTGCACGTTATATAGCCGCCGTAACCTTTACCAATAAAGCCGCACGGGAAATGAAGGAGCGAGTTGGCCAGACGCTGGGGAAAACCGAAGCGCGAGGCTTGAAAGTATCCACCTTTCACACCTTAGGTTTGAGTATTATCAAATCGGAAACCAAAGCCCTGAATATCAAGCCGGGCTTTTCCTTGTTTGATGATAAGGACACTATTGCTTTATTAAAAGATCTCACGGAAGACACCATTGATGGTGACAAAGAGCAGCTGTCACTGTTACAAAGCTGTATCTCTAACTGGAAAAACGACCTCATCACGCCAGAGCAACTGTTAAAACAAGTCAGTTCCAGTGGTGAAAAAGAATTTGCGCAAGTTTATTTGCGTTATCAACAACACTTACAAGCCTACAACGCTCTGGATTTTGATGATTTGATATTGCTGCCTACCTTGCTATTGCAGCAAAACGAACGAGTGAGACAAAAGTGGCAAAACAAAATTCGCTACATGTTGGTGGATGAGTATCAGGATACCAATACCAGTCAATACGAATTAGTGCGACTGTTGGTGGGAGAACGCGCCCGATTCACGGTGGTGGGTGATGACGATCAGTCCATTTACTCCTGGCGTGGTGCGAAGCCACAAAACCTGGTGTTACTGAAAGAGCATTACCCTAATTTACGGGTGATCATGCTAGAGCAGAACTATCGTTCTTCTGGACGCATACTGCACTGCGCCAATATTCTCATTCAAAACAATCCCCATGATTTTGACAAACGATTGTTCTCAGAGCTCAGTTACGGTGAAGAGCTGAAAGTGCTTGAGTGTAAAAACGAAGATCACGAAGTAGAACGAGTAGTGGCAGAATTAATGTCGCACAAGTTTATGAATCGTACCAGTTACAAAGACTACGCCATTTTGTATCGCGGCAATCACCAGTCACGCCCCTTCGAAAAGTCTTTAATGCTCAACCGCATTCCCTACAAGATCAGCGGTGGTATGTCATTTTTCGGACGTACTGAAATCAAAGACATCATGGCCTACCTGCGCTTGTTGGTGAACCAGGATGACGACACCGCTTTGTTACGCGTAATCAACACTCCCACCAGAGGCATTGGCCGCGCCACATTAGAAAAACTGGGCAACTTTGCTAATCAGGAACATATATCTCTATTCGAAGCGACTGTCTCACCGCACCTGCAGCACATTCTCAGTGGCAAGTCGTTGATGGCAGTACAAAACTTTGGCCGCTGGATAGTGGAGTTAGCAGACAACGCCGAACGCGGTGACACTAATGCTGCGTTACGAGACCTGATCAAAGGTGCCAAATACGAAGAGTGGGTTTATGAAACCAGCGCATCCCCTAAAGCCGCAGAAATGACGCTAGCGAATATCAGCACCCTGTACGGATGGGTTCAAGGTATGTTGGAAGGCAATGAAAGCGAGCCCCCCATGACCTTAGTAGAAGTCGTCAACCGACTTATCTTACGAGACATGATGGAAAAGAGTGAAGAGGAAGACGCCAGTGACGCCGTACAACTCATGACCTTACACGCCTCTAAAGGTCTGGAGTTTCCTTATGTCTTTATGGTGGGGATGGAAGAAGGATTATTGCCTCACCAAAGCAGTATCGATGAAGACAATGTCGAGGAAGAACGCCGACTGGCGTACGTTGGCATTACCCGCGCGCAACAAGAATTAATATTCTCACTCGCCAAAGAGCGCCGTCAGTTCGGCGAAGTCAGCAACCCGGAGCCCAGCCGGTTCCTGTTTGAACTGCCCGTTGATGATGTAGTGTGGGAAAACAAAAAGCCACCAGCCAGTAAAGAAGAAAAGCAGAAAAAAGGCGAAGTGGGTATTGCGAATTTAAGAGATATGCTGCGTTAGATAATGGATGTTACGGTTATGCCGTTAAAGGAATAACTTTCTCGTCTTCATCAATTTTTTTTTCGGATAAATCCCCTGAAGAGGCCAGTTCCTTTTGGCTTTCAGTTAAAAATGAACCTTGCCCAAGCTCACAACCGATGCTCACCAAGGCCTCACATTGAGCGGTATTTTCAATGCCTTCAGCAATCAACTGAAAACCAAAATGTTGTGAGATTTGCTGCACTGATTGGATCAGCTTAAGGTTTTGCTCGGAAGCAGGTAGTGAACGCACAAACTTGCGATCAAACTTCACGTAATCAAATGGATATGAACACAAATAGTTGAGCGAAGCCAAGCCATTGCCAAAATTGTCTAGCACCAGTGTTACCCCAGCATTTTTCAACATTTTAATGGATTGCAAAACTTGTTGAGACTTTCTACTCAGTAAACTTTCGTCGATTTCGATCACTAACCGTTCCGGTGAAATACCACTGGCCATGACTGTCTCGATGAGTTGATTCACCAATGATGCCTGCATCAAATGATTAACGGAGAGATTAATAGCGACTTTATCCTTGGGAGAAACAAATGGCGCATCTTCTTCTCCCTTGAGAATTTGACAGGCCTTCTCCAGCATAAAGTGGTCCATTTCCATAATCATGCCACTGTGCTCGATGATGCGCAGGAATTGGTCCTTCTTTACGCTACCGATAGTGGAATGCACCCAGCGCACATAACATTCGTGATAAATGGTTTCACTGCTGCCCAAATGGATAACTGGCTGATAATGGCAGTCAAACGCTTTTAACTTCAGTGTGCGTCGGAATTCATTTTCCAGCTCTAACTCTTCCAGCAGTTTTTCCCGCATGCTTTGGTCGAACATAACGTAACGGCCACGGCCTAATGATTTGGCCTGGTACATGGCTGAGTCAGCATCGCGGATAATTTCATCCGCACTTTGATACCAGCTTTCAATGTAAGCAATACCGATACTGCCGCCAGAATACATTTCAGAACCATCAAGACAAAAAGGTTTGCTCAAGGTTTCTAATATGCGCTGAGACACCTCTTCGACGTCTTCATCGTCATCGAAGTTGTCCAGCAAGATCACAAATTCATCTCCACCTAAGCGGGCCAATAAATCGTGACCGCGTATACATTGATCAACCCGCAGGCTCACTTCAATCAAAAAGCTGTCGCCAGCATGGTGGCCAAGAGTGTCGTTAATTAGTTTGAAGCGGTCTAAGTCAATAAACAATAACGCAAACTTGTTTTCGGGAAAGCGCTGCTTATTGGCTAATGCCAGTTCAAGGCGATTCATGAACATAGTGCGATTGGGTAAACCGGTCAACGCATCGTGGTGTGCGTCATGGATCAGTTTCAACTCAATTTGTTTACGCTCTTCAATTTGCTTTTTGAGGTGGGCGTTGGTTTCATCCAGCTCTTGAGTCCGCTCTTTAACCCGTACCGTTAGCTCGTTGTTATAGGCATGAATGGCTTCTGCTGCTTTTTTACGTTCCAGCGCCACCGCTATGTGGTGAGAGACAAAGCGCAATAACTCCAGATCTTTAAAACCGTAGGTGTAATCGTCATTGTAAGCCTGAATACCAATAACACCGGAAACTTCACCATCGACGATCAGTGGTGCACCTATCCAAGAGTTTTTGCTGGCATGCATGCGACCGGCAACCTCAGAGCATAAGTGCCCCGCTTCTGCTAACGTTTTGGCACGCTCAGCATCGATAAGTTCGGCCCGACCGTGATTCAATACATATTCGGTAAGACCTATACCTAATGGCCTGGGTGTCGCCGCTTTATTTTTTTGATCACTAAAATAGGGGAAGCGCAAAATCTGGCGCTCTTTGTCCAGCGTAGCAATATACAGGTTAGGCGCGTGAATCAGGCGCGCCAATATGTCGTGCAAATTGGCATAGAAATCGGGAATATCGCCTTCCATAGTGGCGGATAACTCGGATATTTCAAACAGTGCCTGTTGCAAAGATTCAATCTTTTGCCGCTCTTTTATTTCTTCTTGCAGCTCGTTGTTTATATCTCGCAATTGCTTAGTGCGCTGGCGAATGATTTTTTCGGTTAATTCGCGAGTTTTAACTCTGTCTACTGTGGTGACAATGTGTTGCGACACAAACAACAAAATATCCAGATCATCATCCGTATAGCGCACCGCATCATCGTAGCTTTGTACCGCCATCACACCAATAATACGTTGACCGCGTTTAAGGGGCACACCAATCCAATCTACCGGGCGTGTTCCCAGTTTACTGATACCAATTTCTTTTACTATATCGTCGTAGTTTTCTTTGGTGAGGAACAGGTGATTACCGGTTTGTAAAACATAACCTGTGAAGCCGTCTTTGAGTTTTTCGGCTGGCATTTCATTCATGGTGAGCTCGTCGAACTCATCCACGAAATAAACAAAATCCACCATGCTCTCAGTATCGTCATAAAAGGCGACATAAAAATTTCGAGCATGCATAAAGCTGGCAATAATGTCGTGAACGGCAGAATACAGGCGCGACAATTCGCTAACCGAGCTAGACAGCTCGGAAATATCGAATAACGCTTTTTGAATGGCTTCGGCGCGTTTGTACTTCTCAGTCACCTTTTGAAGCTGCGGTACTAACTCCCGCAATTCATCCTCAGACAGTACGCCAGCCTGATTTTCTTGTTCCATCACACACAGCTAAAATTGTATTTATAATTATTTGTCAGAAAGTCGCTGCTAAAAATAACGTATCATTAACAAAAAGACCACCTTTGAGGTGGTCTTTTCTTAGAATATTTGGAATAAGTTTTATACTTAGTTGCTACTTTTTGAAAGGAGCAATCAAAATCATCCCGACAATTATTCCATCATAAATTCGATAGCAGCTTTGATGTCATCGTTGGAGCAATTGCCACAGGTTCCCATTGGCGGCATTCCACCGATACCATTGATGGCGTTTTGCCATACAGTATCAAAAGTTTTCTCATCAATACGCGCTTGCCATGCAGCTGCATCACCTTTTTTAGGTGCACCTAATACGCCGCTGGCATGACAGGCAACACAAGCACCGTTGTAGATATCCGCACCAGAGCGAGGCCCTGCAGCAGCCGCTGATTCAGCAGCAGCACCTGCAACATGAACACTGCCGACCGGCTTGATGCGCTCAATAATCTCTTCATCAGTATCCTTTTTAGCACCGTGTGCCACTGATACAAAAAGACAGGTGGATAAAATCAGGGTTAGCAGTTTCTTCATTTCTCTTGTTCCGCAGTTACTGTCGTAGACCGATATTTATTAAACTGTAACGATTATAGCCAGTTAACGCGCCGCGACAACCGGAATCTGGTTATTATGCCTCGCTAATTCGCTTTTCTTGTTGGAATACCGACAAAGCGGTTGCCTGAAGTAGTGGAGATCCGTATTATTACGCCCCGGTTCAGCGCCCGTAGCTCAGCTGGGTGAAGAACGGTCTTCGAAGAAGACGAGGAGTGATGAACGGCGAGACAGGACGTCGAGACTGGGTGACGATCATCAGGGATGTGTTTATGATGACTTTTATGCGTCAAACTATTCTCAAAATCCCCAGTATTTCACTCTACAACTGTGATTAAATGCTCGTACAGCATACTCACAAGCACAATTTATGCACCCGTAGCTCAGCTGGATAGAGCGCTGCCCTCCGGAGGCAGAGGTCAGAGGTTCGAATCCTCTCGGGTGCGCCAATTGACCGTTCATTTCTCCCGCTGACAATAGCTATATTTTTTGCATTAATAGATTGAAACTAAACTAGCAAGTGCTCGACTCTTACCGTCAAGTTCATAAAAATAAACTTCCTGGGTAAAACCTTCATGCGCGACTTCCCAGGTGTTTCCCATTTCAAAGACTTTGGCCCCAAAATGATTTCTAATGGCTTCTTTTGATTGGCCTTGACGAATTCCGGCGAATTCCCAACCAGCAGATTCATCTCTACTCGCCTTACTAAGTACACTCTCAATCATGTGGATATTGGACAATGATTGGTTATCAAACTCTAATACCAGTTGATTATTTATCACCAAGAGTTTTTCCTGGTTTTGATTCAGGGCGACTAAAATCGGGCTCGCCTCAATGTCTTGTTGATGAACAGGTTCATAAGCGGCAGCTTTCTTTTTGATCAACTCATCCAAATTTTGATAAATATCAGCATTATCCGGCGACTGTTTTATCGAATAAGTCCAAGGTCGTTTATTTTCAGCTCCAAAACCAAAACCTGTTATCTTATGAGTTGGCAGGTCAGTTGTTTTATGCTCCTGACTTTCAAACAACAGGTAGACAGATTCATCTCCTGCAGTAGAACTGAGAAGAACTCTGTCAGAAGATGTTTTTTCACCAAGGCGGTTCAATTCGTCACTAGTCAATCCCAAACCCTTTTTGAATTCGTCATATACCAACCAATTCTGGTCCGCTATTCGCTCATCAAATTCAAACATATTGACGATTTCAGTGGAAAGCCAATGATTCTGGTTGGTAACGTAAACGAGGGATTGCTCTTCAAAAACCAACCATAGTCGTCGACCATAGGAGATTACCTTCTTATCTCCCACTAAAAGAAACTCTGAAGTCGGCGTTCCTAATTTAGTTATGACGTCTTCATAACTGGCTCCAATATTCATATCGTAAAAGCTATTTTCGGTGGTTAATTGCATCGGCGAAAGCGCTGGCCGTGCAGTTTTGCTACCGCCAAATTTAACAACCGTCTCAATCTTAAGTTCTGTTGATAGCGTTTGTGTTTTAAGCGCCATTTGGCGAGTCCCATTTGCATCGTATGGCGTTCTTTTCCGTTTTACATCACTTTGCTCATCACAATGGTTGAATAGCTGTGCAGTAAGCTGCACATAACCCCGCAGAGTACCTTTATTTGCTTGTTCGTGATCAAAAATAGTTTTATCGATAATTGCAATGCTATCTGCGCCGACGTCGACAGCTTGCGCCTTAACTTTTTCAATTAAAACCTCTGTAGCCTCGTTCAACTCTTTTATTTTTGGATATTCAAACTTACTACCAAGGCGCTGCTTTACCGTGACAGTGTCAATGACCTTGTAGTCACAGGCAGGATAAAAATCGAGCACTTTCACAGAAGGAGTCTGACCAACGGCTGACGCCATACAGGTAAAAAAACTGACTAACAAAAGAATCCGAATCAAAACACTTTCCTTACAAAAATATACGGCCTGATTGAAACCACGGTGGTGGAAAAGGACAAATGGCAGTCCAAATAACTTCCCCTAACTCATTGATGTACCAGTTAATCCCATTTTTCACAGGTGTGCAACTTTACGTGAAATATCTGAGGGTTACCCCCCCGGACAGGTCATTCAATTCCATTTATGTTTTAGGCACCCTACAACTGTACCTGCAGTTTATTAAAGGACGATGAGGTGCACTAAGCCATTGATGCCTTAGTACAACATAATACCTGGCTGATTAAACGCCACTGCAATCCACAACCATAAGCGCCTTTCATCGTCACGATAAATTCTATTTGTTGTACTCAAAAAACATCTGAATTCATACTCTGGAAGTAACCAATGTCGGTTTGATTCAAGGTGGTCTAACATGCAATTAGAACAAGGTTTTGTGATCTCTGAACCCTTCAGAGACCAGCTCAATTTCCCTTATGGATTTGGCAAAAGTGGTGACTTTTCCATTAACGAGGCTCGACTCCTGGCAACATTGGGAGCACGGCTGTCAAAGCTTGAACAGGGCATTGCGGAGCCGCAAAATCAGGTGGAAGAGGCCTTTGTAGACATGTGTATTTCCATGCGAGAGCCTGCAACGATTGCAGAGCGTCTGTGGCGTAAATACTTGAGACTCACCACGACTCGCCGTTTCCACACCTTACACGGTTGCAGTCGAGTGCACAGTAAAGATACGGGGCCGACAGAACTGACAGAGGAAGTATAAAAACAAGCCGAGATAATATCTCGGCTTTTTTATATCAGATTCTCAAAATCCATCTGAGTGCGCTCTTTGAATTCCTCAAAGATGCGGTTCTTGTGGGGGCTGTCATGAGTCTTGACAAAAATTTCTGGTTTGCGGCGGGCGTGAAACAGATCCCGTCGCAAATCTTCAAGCGCTTCAAAACCTGCCACACTGTATAACTCTCCCCAACTGGTTTGATAGGCAGTACGCACCGTTTGTAAATCCGCTACATTAGGCCAACTTTCAAAATTGATTACCGTTAAGCAGCGAGTAATGCGCGAAGGCGCTAATAGTTTATTGCGGGGAATATCCGAGATGCGAATAGGTGGAAACATTTCTTCGAGCTGTTTAACAAACTTGATCAAGGATTCTTCCCTGATAGGCTCACAATTACGCGTCACTAGGATATTGGTACGAGTATCAATAATGCGATTGAATACGCACCACAATACCAGATCCATTGGGTCATTACTCTCCTTGAGCAAGCAAGAAGCCACTTCCTTGTCATCCCAATGATGTATTTCACCTCGGTAAACAGACCAACGCTTCTTACCCGGCGAACTCAGATCTAATTCAGCCTTGATAGTAATATCAGAAAGCAACAATCCCTCGTCAAAGGCACGTTTCAAGTAAACGATTTTGCCGTCTTTTTTAGTATAGAAAGAATCCAGTTTTCGACCGATAACGGTGGAATCTTCAATTTTAACCAGCTGTTCTTGCTGCTGAATTTTAGATGAAAGACGCCTGTAACAACCGATTAAGAAATTATGTATTTGCTGACCCAGAGACGATACCGCCGAGAAATCCCAATTTTTGATGTTATCCAGGTGCTGTAACTTGCCGGGGCTCCAGTTCCAGGCCTCTACATAACCCTTAATAATATTTGTTTTAAAGGTTTTTTCCTGAATCGCATTCGCCCCTGATAGTTGGCACTCACTTTTAATGTAAAGGCACTTTTTCAGTAACTCTACAACATCCTCATTGCCCACCTTTGTATAGTGCTCAAGGAGTTGATCAAACATCATGGCATAGGGATCCACTGAGCAAGGATCCTGATTAAAGCGCTCATAAAAATGAACCCGCTTTTTGAGGATGTTACACAAAGGCCGTTCTGTACCGATGTTCTCCAGAAATACCTCAAGTTTGGCCATTTTTAATACGGATTTAAAAGGCGAATCCATGGCCTTGCTGATCTGCCATATTGCCGCACCAAAGATCTCGGCTTTGACCAGTTTTTCAACATTGCCCAGATCCATAAACCACTTGGGGTCAGGCTCAGAACCTGCTTGCATGATCTCCCAAAGCTTTTGGTACTGTGCATCGGTGGTGGATTCTGGCACTAACCACCAAAAGGGCACTTTGCCTGCAATCATAATATTGGTGGCATAAAATTCTGATTTCAGGAATACCGCTTGTGCCGACCCGGCACTCTCGCCACTGGCTTCACCAAAATCATTGTTTTTAACTTTTTCTATCTCTGAGAGAAAAAAGTGCACCTCCATATCGTGCACTTCTTCAGCCCATTGCTCTACCAATATCAGTTTTTGTTGCAATAGTTTTTTTTCGCGGGCACTAAAGCGATTACCGTCAATGCAAACCCAATAATCAAAATCGGATTTAGTTGACTGACCGATGGAGCCTATACTGCCCATCAATAGTACTGAGTCTATCGCCCGTTTCTTTGGCCAAAAGTCCCTAATCTGCTCTTCGATGAGGGTTTGGTTGTCGGGGAATAACTCAATGATTGATTGCTTCAACAGGTCTTTAAAATTGTAGTTAATCAGACCAAACGGAATATGCTCATCATCAATAAATCCGGGGAAGTCCTTATGATTGATATGCAATAAAAACGGCAGAACATGAAATAGTGGACGCTTTTTTTCAGGTAACAAGGCAATAGCCCGCTCAGTACGTAACTTGTTGTACCTGAGCACGGACTTAAGTCTTATTTTAAGATTTTGTTGTACGTTCACCATGGGACCGGGATTCAATCACTCTTTATCACGAAGATCTGAAGACCCTCGCATTCGCTTGTTAACACGACATAAGTCGTGCCATTTTATTTAATGGTTGCCGCTGTGCCTATTAGACTAAGGTGTTAATAATTATCCATCGCTTAATGGGTTTGCGATTCCGTTACCTGTTTGTAGAGCTGTAACGCTTGGTCCTTATCATTTTTCGCTTCTTTTACCTTTGCTAACATTTGCACGTCATGTAGGTTATTGCGCAGTTTTATCGCTTTCTGCAATACTTTCTCAGCTAACAAAGTATCTCCGCTATTGTAGGACAGTTCCCCCAATGTCGAAAGTAACTCAGCGTCATTTTCATCTTGCTTTAACCAAGCTTCGAGTTTTTGTTTGCTTGCCAGAGGCTGGCGCAATTTGAGTTTGCGGAATAGCGGTAAAAGCTCAGGGATCATGTTACGGGATTGAAATTGAACCAAAAACTCTTCGGCTTTTTGATGATAATTTTGATCAATCAACTGAAGGACAAAAGCATATTGATTAGATACGTCTTTTTTAGTTTTGCCGGGTAAAGACTGCCAATATTGCAATAAGACTTCCGCCCCCTCTTTGCTGGCTTTCTCACTGAGCAGTCCAACACTGGCTTCACGCTTCCATTGATTAAACTGCGCTTTATCCAGTTTCTTCTTATTGCTGTCTAATAGTTCATTTACTTGCTGCCAACTACCATCACGGGCCATGGCTTTGAGTTTCAACTCCAGTGCCATCTTATGCTCCGAATCTTGCAGTAACTCTACGGCAGCTTTGGGATCATTATGGGTTTGAAAGAATCTGGCCAACAACAAATTTGCGGCCTCTTTGGTTTTCACAAATTTTTGCGCTTGTTGCAGTGCTTGCTTTTGCGCTTCTTCATCGTTGCGCTGTGCAGCACAATGAGACAATAGCAGTGGTACAACGCCATTTTGATGGTCCAGATTCACTTTTTGCAGATGCTTCTCGGCATTATCAAAATCCATAGAAAGCAAAGCTATCAAACCCTTTTCAAAGTTGAGCTGCTGTCTGTTTTTGCCAAAATCA
Source organism: Planctobacterium sp. AWM4_229 (assembly GCF_056160305.1). NCBI lineage: Bacteria > Pseudomonadati > Pseudomonadota > Gammaproteobacteria > Alteromonadales > Alteromonadaceae > Planctobacterium > Planctobacterium sp. AWM4_229. Next base: position 626,375 of record NZ_JBSWWX010000002.1, read on the forward strand.
GCAAACCAGTGCCAGGACCAACTGCCCATCGCGGTAAAGGTGCGCAAGACCTTAAAAACCAACCACCAGCCAAATGCCACCAGCCCGGCAATTATCAATGCCGACACCAGGGTCATTTCCACTTTCCAGCCAGCAACCGTGATCAAGACATAACCTTTGTTTTCAGCCAGCACAGGGCTAAACATCAAACCAAAAGCCAATAACAACAGCAATACAAAGATAAGCGTGAGGGTCCTTGTCATTGCCCAGCCCCACTATTTACAAGATAGTCCAGAGAAAGTAATTTCAATTCGACATTTTTAGGGAACGTCATCTGCATTAATTGCTCAAGGTCCTTCTGCATAAGCTGTGTGGTGATATCACTTTGCTCAAATTGCGCCGTCCGGGCGTTCGCCTGTTCCACCAGCTGTTTGAATAGAGTTTCGTCAGCCTCCAACAGGGCGTGTCTCATAGCGAGCAAATCATAACTAAGCGCATTTCGAATCAACAGTTGCTGCTGTTGATTGAGATAAGGTGTAATGGGGTTTTCTAGCTTTTCAACAGTGAGAAAATCATCCACAAGATTGTGCCAAAGGGTTTTCAGATTCTGCCACCAATCAGCAGGATCACTTGTTGGTTCATTGAGCTGCGAAGAAAAATACTGCTCTGGCGCAGGAAATTTTAAAGCGGGCACCGTATTGAGCATACCACCAATCAAAAATGCCTTGTCGAACTTATCTTGCGGACGAAACTCCCTGAGATTGCGAATATCCAGTGCAATACGTTCCCTGAGGGAGGTGTTGTTTAAATCTTCTTGCTGCGCAAGTTGTTTATCGGCTTCTTGCAACAGATGAATGGCACTATTAACCTGCTTTTCCACATTCACTTTGCGCGCCGCCATGCGCACCAGGTAAGCCACCTCGGCCATATCCAGATCTTGCTCTGCACCGGATAATTGTTGCGTCACTTCATCTTGTAATTGGCGAAACTCACTGCTTAGCTGTTGCTCCGACTCCTGGACTGCGGTGATCCTCTGACTCAATTCAATTTGTAGATTGCGCGCTAAGTTATCTAACTGCGTATTTAAGGACTGATTTAGCCCTTGCTGCTGCTCTGCTTGCCAGGCTAATTGTTGCTCTTGCCAACCTTGCCAATATTGCCATCCCCAAAATCCCGCACCGATAGCAACAAGCATAATAACCGTGTTGAGCCCCACTAAAAAACCAATCAAGGGATTAGTGCGACGTTTAGTTTTGTTGGGTTCAATTTTCTGGGCGCGATTTAATTTTCGCTGAGACTTGCGATGGACACTGCTTCCGACAGAACTGGTGCTGTGCTCAGTTCCAATAGCAGCGGAAGCCTCAACTTTCTCTGTGGCATTGGCTTGTGGATTATCGTCCTCTGATTCAGACGTATCATTATTTTGTTTTGCGTCAGTCATGCACTTTTCCTGTCCTGCAATACCGCAAGATAACGATCTGCAGTGGCCCCATCGGCCACGGTTACACGGTTCAGTCCCAACTGATGAGCACGCAGAGCAACTCTTTCACTGGGCACTATTATCCGTTTTAGAGGTAAGCTTTCAGGCCACCATGTTATTGCGATTTCCAATAAATCTTTACTTCCGATGATAGCAGTATTCGCCTGATTCACCTCTATTGATTTTAGTATTTGCGCTCGCTGGCTGATATTTTCCAGCCTTTGATAGAGATTTAATTGCGTTACGCGAGCACCTTTCTCCGTTAACTTATTCATCAAACTATCTCGGCCGCCAAGCCCTTTGATAAAAGTAACCCGCATTCCACTGTTGATTTTATCTTCCAGGCACTGCCACAAACCTTCACTGGTCTCAATCGACGGCGAATTAACCTCACCGAGATAACGAGTTAGTTTTCTGGCGGTTTGCTCACCCACCGCCCAGACCTCAGCCTGATGGTTAAGCTGCCCTTGATAATAATACAACTGCTTAACCGCATTCTGACTAAGGCAGATAATAATGTCACTATCAGCTAAACAGTGTTTTACATACACGGGGGGATAAGATAGAGGGCGGATTGTCATTACGGGTGCAACGATAAGCGAATAACCCGCCCGGTTAAACTGTTCAGCAAACTCCGAATTAACTTGAGCTTTTATTACGAGAACACAGTTAGACATACAAACTTAATGCAGTGCAGCCAAAAGTTCAGCTGCCCCTTGAGACAACAATTGCTCTGCGACGGCTACGCCCAGTTGTTCTGGATCCGTGCAAGAAGCAGCCGCAAACAGTATCTGTTCACCTGATGGACTTCCCACCAAGCCTTTTAAATGAATTTCTCCATCAACAAATTGTGCATGTCCCGCAATCGGTACCTGACATCCCCCTTCAAGACGAGTATTCATTGCGCGCTCGGCACAAACCAAGGTAGCCGTTGCAGCGTGATTTAACGGTGCCAGTAAAGCAATGAGTTCTTTGTCATCATTGCGGCACTCAATACCAACAGCACCTTGGCCCACCGCGGGTAAACTCAGGTCAAATGGAATAGATTGCTGAATTCGCGGTGCCATACCAAGTCTAATCAAGCCAGCACTCGCCAAAATGATGGCATCGTAGAGGCCGTCATCAAGCTTTTGTAGTCGCGTATTCACATTACCACGCAGATCTTTAATGCGAAGGTCAGGTCTGAAGTGTTGCAACTGACATTGTCTTCTCAGGCTAGAAGTGCCCACCACAGCCCCCTCCGGTAACGCATTCAGACTTGTACAGTTATGGGACACTAGTGCATCGCTGGGATCTTCTCGTTCACAAATGGCGTGGATATCAAAGCCTTCAGGAAAAGCCATTGGCACGTCTTTCATTGAATGCACTGCAATATCGGCTCTGCCTTCCATCATGGCAACTTCTAGCTCTTTAATGAACAAGCCTTTGCCACCCACTTTAGAAAGCGGCGAATCTAATATTTGATCCCCTTTAGTCACCATAGGCAGCAATTCTACCTGCAAGCCTGGGTGCGCTGTTTCCAGCAGCATTTTCACGTTTTCTGCTTGCCACAGAGCTAAAGCGCTTTTTCGGGTGGCGATCTTAATTACTCTTTCCAATGTCGATTCCGATACAAACTACAAACACCCCATTAGTTTATCACTCTTATAACCAAACTACCTCAAGATACTCGACTTCAGCGGGAGAATAAAAGGATTTAGGCAAGGTAAATTGGAGATGGCATGGTTGTTCTCACGTCGATACAATTTGACGCTGCATAAATGCTTTTAGGCCCCGCCCTTCGGGAGCTTCACAGCGCTTCCATTACTGTGTTGCACTTGTTTGAAAGGTAGCCGAAAATCATCACAAAGACTCTTCATAACGCAAGCTATCTCCCAAATGCACTTCTCCGGGGGAAATTACTCGGGCTAAAATGCCACCATGCCCACGCATGAGGTTATAGCCACCTTTGCCCAGCGTTTCCTCCATACGAGAACAGGGGTGACACAGACCAGACATCTCCAAAAGCGCGGTTCCCAAATAAAAACGAGCGTTCTTGAGTGCCAACAAGTTGATTCCAGAAACCACAATATTACGCCGAAACAGCTCTGGGGCCAGCCGAGATTTGCCTAACATATTAGCCACAGCGTTTATATGCTCAGCTTGAATAATACTGACTTGCCGTCGGCTTTTTTCTGAACCTTTAAAACGGTCGCGGCATAATCCTTTACCCGGCTCCAGGTGATCCTGCTCAAGTGCCATCATAGGGTCTTTTCTTTTAGGTCTGATCCCAATCCATTCCACCTGACCATTAGAATGAAATTGTTGCTGCAATTCCGCTATCGTCTGTTTCATTTTTCGCTTAACTCTGACCTATCTGTTATACTTCGCCGCCTTCGCCATAGGTGAATTCAGCTGGGTATCTGGTGATGATATTAGTATCAATAAATTTTACACTTTGCTTACTAAAATCCCGCTAAACAAAAGCCGGACATCGAGTCTGTTTGCTGTGTAGATACCCTTCTTAAATTATGTGATACAAGTTATTCATTCTAATCATAGAACAGCAGGACTACTAACATGAAAATACTGGTTGTGGGTGCAGGCGGCAGAGAACACGCTCTCTCATATAAAGTAGCGCAATCTTCGAAAGTTGAAACTGTATTTGTGGCCCCGGGCAATGCAGGCACCGCGCAAGAAGCAAAATGTCAAAACGTCGATATTGCAGCAGAAGACATTCATGCCTTATTGGCTTTTGCTCAGGAAAACCAGATTGATATGACAATTGTGGGTCCTGAAGCCCCTTTAGTGTTAGGTATCACTGACCTGTTTGAGCAACAGGGGTTGAAGATTTTCGGCCCCCGTAAAGCAGCAGCACAACTTGAAGGCTCAAAATCCTTCAGTAAAGATTTCCTTGCTCGTCATGCCATTCCAACTGCGGCGTATGCCGTCTTTGAAGAAATTGAACCTGCTATAGCTTATGTCAAAGAGCAAGGTGCCCCCATAGTAGTAAAAGCCGACGGACTTGCAGCCGGAAAAGGCGTTATTGTGGCGGAAACTGAAGAACATGCCGTTAATGCCATACAGGATATGCTGGCTGATAATAAATTCGGTGATGCTGGCTCACGAGTTGTAATTGAAGAGTTCCTTGAAGGTGAAGAAGCAAGTTTCATCGTCATGGCCGATGGTACTACTGCACTTCCTTTTGCCACCAGCCAAGATCACAAACGCGTAGGTGAAAGTGATACCGGATTGAACACGGGTGGTATGGGTGCTTACTCACCTGCTCCCGTCGTTACCGACGAAGTTCACAAACGCATCATGGATGAGGTGATTAATCCAACGATGAAAGGCATGATCAAAGATGGCATGCCTTACACGGGTTTCTTATATGCTGGTTTGATGATCACCAGAGAAGGGGCCCCGAAAGTTATCGAGTTTAATTGTCGATTCGGTGACCCGGAGACTCAACCTATAATGCTGCGTCTTGAATCAGATCTGGTGGAGTTAGTGACGGCTGCTCTTGATTCCAACTTACACAACACAGAAATCAGCTTTACTCAACAAGCAGCTGTAGGTGTTGTATTGGCAGCCGGGGGCTATCCAGAGGCGTATCAAAAAGGACTTGAGATCACGGGTTTTGAACAAGCTGAAACATTGCCGGGAAAAATATTTCACGCAGGCACCAAAACATCAGGTGAGTGCATACTCACTAACGGAGGGCGTGTTTTGTGTGCAACTGCACTCGGCAATTCTGTTACAGACGCTCAAAAAGCCGCCTATCAACTTGTTAATTGCATCAATTGGGAAGATATTTACTATCGCAAAGACATTGCATGGCGTGCGATAGCAAGAGAAGCGTAACCGAACAGCATTTTACAACTAATTTATTGAATTTTAACGACCAAATTATGAGTTTTTAATTCTTTTCAAAGCAAGTTAATCTCTAACAAATAAAAATCCAGGCAAAAGCCTGGATTTTTTATATCCCCACTAAAAACACCATAAAGCCATGTTTATATTAAACATTTTCTCCGTAACCAGAGCATTTTTTAACAATTATCCTGATTTTTATCCACGTCAATTGAATGAGACTTCAGGACAAAACTGTATGTGAATACTTACACACCTTTAAGTGACTGTTAAATTGTTGTTTTTTCAATCAAATTCAATTTTTTAGCGCTTCTGCTAAATACAGAAAATGGAAGACTAAAAAACACAAAACATTACTTTCAAATGAAATCGATGATTTTAGGCGCCAACGAGGTAAAAGTTCATCTTCTGCATTTACAAAACACCATACCGCAAACACAACCTTACAACTTAGCAACGATATCTGTCATTTTGATACCAATTTAATGAATTATAGCAACAAATTAGTTTTAAAAAAAAATGTTAAACAACATCAAAAATACAAATAATCTACTAAATTTTTTGAAACACTGGTACAGCACCCAACCCTCCCAGCAAGTGCTTACTATCAAATTCAGACACTGTAAATAAGGGCATTACGATCATTCTTAGGGGATTTTCACGAAAAAACAAAAAAGCTCCTTTTCAGGAGCTTTCTGTTAATGGGATTTTTTAAGGTTATTAAACGGTTTAAACACCGATGTCTTCGTTCCAGAGCTCAGGTTTGGCAGCAATAAAGTCATCCATCAGTTTACTACAACGAGCATCGTCAACCACAACGACTTCAACGCCTCGACTCTTTAATAGTTCCTCTTCGCCCATGAAGGTTTTGTTTTCACCAATGACCACTTTAGGAATGCCATAAAGTAAAATTGCGCCGGAACACATAGAACATGGCGATAGCGTTGTATACAAAACACTATTTTGATAAACACTTGCAGGCTGTCGGCCAGCGTTTTCTAACGCGTCCATTTCGCCGTGCAATGTACAGCTGCCTTTCTGCACTCGCTGATTATGGCCACGACCTATAATTTCGCCATTGTGCACGATCACTGAACCTATCGGAATACCGCCATTGGCCACTCCCTTTTCAGCTTCTTGTATCGCCGCATCCATAAATTTGTCCATTGTGTACCTCTTCATCATTCCAAATACAAATCACTTAAGTTTAACCTGTTCTGCTCAATAAGTGTTTGTAAAAAGACTAAAATACTTTTCACATCGTATAATGCATTGTGTTTGTGACCTACAAGGGGTCTATCAACCTTTGCCGCTAGTTCGCCACTCACTAAATGAGTAAAGGGTAGTCTTTTGTTATTGATACAGGTTTTCAAATCGACAAATAATTCCTCTCGATAAGACCATCTTCTCTCATTAATTTTGTGGTTCTCCTTTAGCACTTTGACATCAGGTCCCCACGAGTAACACGGTAATAAGCCGTTCTCGATAAACTCATGAAACTGCTCAGCACAGGAGGAGTAATCGACACCGTGATCATCAACCACTTGCTGCCTGATCCTGGTTAACTCTTGTATGTATTCACTTAGGTTTGGATTAATGGTGGGCTTAACAAGTACATTAAAAGATGCAACAGCAGATAACCGTTCCTGTTCTACTTGTATTTTCAGCGCAGCCAGTTGAATAATTTCCCGAGCTTCTCCTTGCCGTGACCAGTTGTTTTCCCATGATCCGGGCCATGCAGTAAATTCAGTATCAAAAATTACAAAACTGCTCATGCCGATTTTGCGGTGAAAAAGTTTCTTAAGTTATAGCAAAAGTGCTCAAAATTGATATGAATAAATTTATCCAGCGCTTGACCTGGACTACACAAATGCCTATAACAATGACTCAATAACTAACTAGAGTGCGCTCTAGACTATTATGTCAGTCAAACATCCTATTGTTGCTATTACGGGTTCTTCCGGTGCAGGCACTACCACCACCACTAATGCCGTAAGGCACATCTTCCGCAACCTGAGCATTAACGCCGCGATGGTATCCGGCGATAGTTATCACCGATTCACTCGTCCAGAAATGGAAGTAGAGATCAGAAAAGCGCAGGAACAAGGCAAACACATCAGCTATTTTGGGCCAAAAGCCAATGATTTCGAAATGCTGGCTGAAACCTTTAAACAATACGGTGAAAGTGGCCAAGGCAAAAGTCGGCAATATTTGCACACCTTCGATGATGCTGTGCCATTTAATCAAATGCCTGGCACCTTCACCCCTTGGCAAGATCTACCAGAGAATACCGACTGTTTATTCTATGAAGGTTTACATGGAGGCGTCGTAACAGACGAAATCAATGTGGCGAAACATGTGGATTTACTGGTGGGAATGGTACCAATTGTCAATCTGGAGTGGATACAAAAGATAGTACGAGACACTTCTGAGCGGGGTCATAGTCGCGAGGCGGTGATGGGAAGTATTGTGCGCAGCATGGAAGATTACTTCCGGTTTATTACACCACAATTTAGCCAAACCCATATTAACTTTCAGCGAGTACCTACCGTAGACACCTCCAACCCTTTCAGCCACCGCACCATTCCATCCTCTGATGAAAGCTTCGTGGTAGTGCGATTCCGAAGAGAGATGAAGAATGTAGACTTTCCATTCTTGTTACAAATGATTGATGGAGCATTCATGTCTCGAATAAATACCCTCGTTGTTCCCGGTGGTAAAATGGGGCTGGCGATGGAGTTAATTTTAACGCCACTTATTGAAGAAATAATGGATAAGAAGCGTCGTTCCAGCTTTCAAATGGATTGGGTTGCAGACAGTTAAAATCCTAAATCCCTGTTACATTTTAAATGAACAATGTTCATTAGCGGGTAATTGAAACATTCAGAAACACTTTGAGGCACCTGCTTACATTCTGCACGGTTTATTTTCCCTTCTTATCCTCTATATTAAATGGTGAATGAAAACATAAATTGGTGGAACCGATATGGGACAAGAAACCCCCAAAATTTTGGTAGTAGATGATGATATGCGCTTGCGTAGTTTGTTAGAGCGCTATCTGGTAGAACAAGGTTATCAGGTTCGTAGTGCTGCCAACGCAGAACAAATGGATCGTCTCCTTGAACGCGAAAATTTCCACTTAATGGTATTAGATTTGATGCTGCCCGGTGAAGATGGCTTGTCCATCTGTCGACGGTTGCGCCAGAAAGAAAACAAACTGCCTATTGTCATGCTAACGGCCAAGGGCGATGAAGTTGATCGTATTATCGGATTGGAAATGGGTGCCGATGACTACCTGCCAAAACCCTTTAACCCAAGAGAGTTACTGGCGCGCATTAAAGCCGTATTGAGACGCAATGCCAGTGAAGCCCCTGGTGCACCATCTAGAGAAGAACAAATAGTGAGTTTTGGGCAGTACAGTTTGAATCTCGGTACCCGGGAAATGCTGGCTGATGGCGAACCCATTACACTTACCAGCGGCGAGTTTGCAGTGTTAAAAGCGTTAGTCACCCATCCCAGAGAGCCTCTCTCTCGAGACAAACTAATGAATTTGGCACGTGGTCGCGATTATAGTGCGCTAGAGCGCAGTATTGATGTACAGGTATCACGTCTGCGCAGAATGCTGGAAGAAGACCCGGCAAACCCTCGTTACATACAAACCGTTTGGGGCTTAGGCTACGTGTTTGTGCCTGATGGTGACAGTGTCGCCGCCGCTTCTAATCAATAATCAGAGCCGGAATGCGTAAAGCGTTCCGGAAATTTGCTTTATGCGCATAAAACCCCAAAGCGCCTTCGGGCAAACGGTGCTTCTCATCGGCGTGCTGCTGTTAATCAATCAGGTGGTTTCTTATCTCTCTGTTACCTATTACTTCATTGGTCCCAGCTATAAACAGATAAACAGCTTGTTAGCAACCCAGATCAAGGTCTTGTTTATTGATGGCATGGATCATCGCGATCCAATTTTTCATCAACGTTTTTTTGAAGCCACCGGGATCCGTATCTACAGTGAAGCCAGGGCACTTGAAAACGGACTGGCTGACGCCACTTACTACCAGTTTTTTACCCGCGAAATGTCCCAAGAATTGGGTGGCCCTGCGGAAGTCAGAGTAAATGTTAAAGAAGATGGCCAGAACGTATTCTGGATCAGGCCACCTCAAGCGCCCAATTTCTGGATCACCGTTCCTCTGAGCAGTGTTAACGATCCAAATATCTCACCATTGACCTTCTTTTTAATGGTTATTGGTGTGCTCAGTGTCGCCGGAGGCTGGCTATTTGTCAGACGCCTCAACCGCCCCTTATTAGCGCTGCAAAGAGCGGCAATAAAAGTCGGAAAGGGGGACATTCCCCCACCACTGGCTGAAGAAGGTTCCACCGAAATAGTGTCGGTTACTCGCGCCTTTAATCAGATGGCCAAAGGGATTAAGCAATTAGAGGATGACAGGGCACTGTTAACCGCAGGCATCTCACACGATCTGAGGACGCCATTAACGCGCATTCGTATCGCCACAGAGATGCTGCCGCAGGATCAAGATTGGATTTCTGAAGGAATCATTCACGATATCGAAGATATGAATGACATCATTGACCAGTTCATCGACTACGTGCGCCATGATAAAGGCGAGAAACGCGAATTAACCGACGTAAATGAACTTATCAATGATGCTGTGCTGGCGAGAAATATCGAAGAACATCACAATATCCAGCTGCAGCTAACAGAGATTCCGCAAATTTTGGTGCGCAAGGTGGCTATTAAACGCGTGTTAGACAATCTCATCGAAAACGCCTTTCGTTACGGCAGCGACAATATTTTGCTCTGTTCAGAGTACGACAAAAAAGCCCATATTGTGCGCTTCTCTGTCAGAGACTACGGCAAAGGTATACCGGAAGATGAAATCGAAGACTTGTTCCAACCTTTCAAGCAAGGTGACAAGGCCCGTGGCTCTACAGGCTCAGGACTGGGATTGGCTATCATCAAGCGCATAGTAGACATGCATGGCGGTAAGGTTGAACTCAAAAACCACCCTGAAGGGGGGTTAACAGCAACGGTTACCCTTTCCACTAAAAAGTAACCCAGGCAAAACAGCTCATCCAATGCAGCCCAATTGAAACCATCCATTGGGCACAAAAAAGCCCGGTGGTTGGTCCGGGCTTGAATGGGCTGGTCCTTATTTTTGTTATTCTTATCTCGCGAGGTCAGGACCAGCATTCTTAATCGCGTCAGATACCTCGTACTTTTCAAAATTCTGCGTAAACTCAGCAATCAGTTTTTCCAGGTACTTCTGATATTTTTCCTGATCTTGCCAGGTTTGCTTGGGATCCAATAGTTTACTATCAACCCCTGGCACTGCAACTGGCACGCTCAAGCCAAGTTGCGACAATGTTTGGGTTTCTACACCTTCCAACTTACCTTCAACAATGGCGGTGATAATGGCACGTGTGGTTGGGATATCAAAACGCTGACCAACGCCGTACGGACCACCAGTCCAGCCGGTATTGACCAAATACACTTTGCTGTTGAACTCGCGAACGCGCTTCATCAATAGCTCGGCGTAAACACTTGCCGGACGCGGGAAGAAAGGCGCGCCAAAACAAGTTGAGAATGTCGACTCAATAGCGGCTGTAGAACCAATCTCAGTAGAGCCCACTTTAGCAGTATAACCACTTAAGAAATGATAAGCTGCGGCTTCCTCAGAAAGAATCGATACAGGTGGTAATACTCCGCTCACATCACAAGTCAGGAATACCACTGATTTGGGCTCACCTGCGCGGTTTTCCAGTTTGCGTTTTTCAATATGCTCTAGTGGGTATGCCGCACGAGAGTTTTGAGTTAGTTCAGTGTTAGTGAAGTCCGGTACGCGATTCTCGTCAAGGTGTACATTTTCCAGGATGGTGCCAAATTTAATGGCATTCCAGATAACTGGCTCTTTTTCTTGTGACAAGTCGATACATTTGGCGTAACAACCGCCTTCAATGTTAAATACACTGCCTTTTGCCCAGCCGTGCTCATCATCACCAATCAAAAAGCGCTCAGGATCAGCGGAAAGTGTGGTTTTACCTGTACCTGACAGACCGAAAAACAGTGTCACACTTTCATCAGTGCCGACGTTAGCCGAACAGTGCATGGGCAAGATGTCATGTTCAGGAAGCAAGTAATTTTGTACCGAGAACATGGCTTTTTTCATTTCACCTGCATAACGCATACCCGCCAATAGCACTTTCTGCTGCTTGAAGTTGATCATAACAGCGCCGTCACTATTAGTGCCATCCACAGCAGGGTCACACTTTAAGCCAGGGACATTGATAATCTGCCATGGTGTTTTGCCATTGCTGTTCCAGCTCTCAGGAACAATGAATAAATTACGGGCGAACAGTTGTTGCCATGCGGTTTCAGTTCTGACCACCATAGGTAAACTAAATTGCGGGTCAGCCCCCACTTCCAGATGCGAAGCATAATATTGTTTTTGTTGTAATAAGTACTGTTCAGCTTTATCCCACAAGGCATTGAATACGTTTTCTTCAACGGGTTTGTTTACTTTTCCCCAATCAATATTTTGTTCTGTAGAACTTTCTTTGACCAAAAAGCGGTCATTGGGTGAACGGCCCGTGCGTTCGCCTGTTTTTACCACAAAAGCGCCGTTGGCTGCGAATTCCCCTTCACCTGCACGTAACGCGTGCTCCAGTAATTCTGAGGGAGAGAGATCGATAAGTTGATTTTTGGGGGATGCCGTCATTTTGTTTGCCTCTGAGTAAACTTTCAGGATGAACTACACTTTAAAAACCGGCGCAATTCTACTTAAATAAGGCGCTTAAACAAGTCACCCGGTAATAGAAGTAACACAAAGCTGCTTAAACTTTCATATTTACTGTATTTATATTACGGATAAGCTCAGTCAATAGAACCGAAAGGATAGCATAACCCACTGTTTTAATTGAATTTAAAAGAAATGAAAGGAAAAGTGAAAGTTGATCAAAAATATAAGATTATAGGAAAAATGAATAACTATTTTTTTTCAATCAGGAGGGGAAAGCAGCCCTTCTAAACCAGTTTTGTCAACTTAAAGCTACAAAACTAGTTAGAAGGGATAAAATCAGAAGTTTTTACTGAACCGAATGACTCTGTTCAAATGTACCAGCGTGAATGGCCTCAACATCCAGCGCATCGTAAACATATTCAGCATGGCAAAACTGACAGTTCATTTTTATCTGCTCTTGTTCCGCCACTACCTCTAAAAGCTCTGCCTTATCGATGCTCTTTAACGCTGCTGCACTCTTAACTCGGCTACAACTGCACTTAAAACAAATTGATTGCGGTTCGAAAACTCTGACTTGTTCTTCGTGGAACAGGCGATGCAACACTTGCTCGAACGGCAACTCGGTTAGTTCTTTAGTCTGCAGAGTTTCGGCCAGCTTAGTAAGGTGCTCAAACTCAGCATTCTCTTTATTAACTGAGCTTTCAGCCGTGTCGGGAATTACTTGTAAGAACAACCCAGCTGCGCGTTTACTCTGGACATCTACACGCAACTCAATATGTGTTGGTAGTTGTTCAGATTGGCTGAAATAGCCCTCGAGGCACTGAGCCAAGTTAGGCTTATCGATAGCCACAATGCCTTGATATCTCTGCCCGGTTTCAGGAGTGATAGTAATGGTAAAAATTCCGCCTTGGAAAATATCCACAAATTCACTTTGCTCTGGTGTCTCATCCCACCGAGCAATACCGCGCATCTCTTGTTTATCATTGGCAGTGACCAGCGCATATTTAACTGCGCCGTTACCCTGCACTTGCAAACTTACTTCACCTTCAATTTTTAAAGTAGCCACCAACATAGAAGTGGCGACTGCCATCTCACCCAGCACTCGTTGAATGTTTTCGGGATAAGCCTGGGCTTGCAACATCTCTTTATAACTACTGGATAGTTGCACTATTTCCCCTCTGACACTAGCGTTGTCAAACAGGAAGCGTTGTATTTGATCCATTACTGGCTCCAATTATCGACACAGTTATGAGTACATTAACTGTGCTTAAGTTTAATTATTTCACGACGCTGCTTTTTGTCAGGTCGTTGCTCCGGCTTGGGACTGTGGAAAGCATTAATCTTTCTGGCAGCGGCATTCTCAGCGCGTTTCTCGGCACTTAAACGCGTCTCTTCATAAAGCTGTTGTGCCAAAGGCGCTGAAAGCCGCTGTTCGGACACCCGCAATACCGTAATGATTTTCTCATCATAGCCCTGTGGTACTTTAATCACGGCGCCGGGCTCAACAATTTTGCCGGGTTTTGCCTTAGCACCATTATACTGTACTTTACCAGCAGAAATATTGTCTCTTGCCAGGCTTCGGGTCTTAAAAAATCGCGCAGCCCAGAGCCATTTGTCCAGTCGGACGCCGACTGGGGCATCGTGGTCATGCTGAGAATGTTTACTATTTTTTGCCATAGGCTCCTAATTTAGGGACTTACGTAGCAAATTCAAGCGCGGTCGTTACGCTTTGTTCAGGGTGAGTTTAGACTGGTAACCTAAACTACTGGATAAAATGATGATGGATAGTGTGAATCATCAGGAGATTAACCTTGCAACGCGTAATTTTTTTGCAATTAATTGTATTTAGAGTTGTACCGCTTTGAGCGACTGACTATCATGGTCCACCGAAAATAAAGCTCAACTCATAACAAATCGAGAGTGTGTTGAACTTTTCGGTACAATTTTGCAGCAGTGTGTGTGCAATTTAGACAAGGCGAATGCTTGAAGGTCTAGAGGTTCTAAATCAAAAGCATTCAACACAGTATAAATTGCACACAGGCGCTGCCCAAAGGGTTCGTCATATAAGCGCTTTACTCTTTGTCACAGTCCTTTGACTTAGCACCACTAGGCCTGTAGGACTGTTCAGCGATTAAAGCGCTTATATATAGAACAAATTTCGTACAGAAAAGGCCAACACACTCTACTAATAAAGAGCTATTTAATAACGAACTTCACATGACAGCAGCACAATTATCAACAGACCAACTATGGTCAATCTGGCAAAAGCATCAAAAGTTAATCAATCGTTTGGTGGTGCTGTTGCTGGTTGTCTATCTTTTGGCCTATGCCGCAGAAATCGTCTGGCGCCTCATCCCCTCACCCGAAGCCGATACCGCACAAAATACGGTGACGCTGCAATCGAACAACAGCGACAAAAAACAGCAATCAGTAAATGTAAATAGCATCAAACGCTTACATCTATTTGGCGATCCAGGTGCCGTAAAACAAGAAGTTAAAACCGTGGTACAAGATGCCCCGGAAACCAATCTCAATTTAACCTTATCTGGCCTGGTAGCCAGCACCGCAGAACAAGAAGGGGCCGCAATCATTGAAAATCGCGGCGAACAAAACACTTACGGCATTGGTGAAAAAATCGATGGCACACGCGCTGTGGTAAAAGAAGTGTTCCCAGATCGCATTATTATTGATAACAGTGGCCGCATGGAAACTTTGATGTTAGACGGTCACGATTTCACGGCAGTAAAAGCCATCACTCCCGGAGCGAACAACATTATCAAACCAGCGATGGTTAATGGCCCGCAAGACCGAATGAGAAAACCCGCACCTGCACTTACCGAAGATACCCGTGCTGCGGCCATGGCGCTACGTGCCTCTCCTGCCAAGTTTACCGACTTTATCGCCATTCAGCCCCACCGGGAAAATGGCGAAATTGCAGGCTATAAAGTCAACCCAGGTAAAGACCCTACGTTGTTTAAAGAAGCAGGTTTGCAGGCAAACGATATACTTACTGAAATTAATGGTCTCGATCTGACGGACATTCAACAGTCGATGGAAGCCATGAAAATGTTGCGCACTGCAGAATATTTAGAAATTACGCTCTCCAGAGACGGTTCACAAACCACTTTGTCGTTGGAATTACCCGACTCTGCCGGAAACTAAAAAAGGAAAGAACTATGAGGAAATTTCGTCCGCTGATAAAGGGCCTGCTGGCCGCCACTATCGCGTCTATGATAGCCCTCAATTCTCCGGCATGGGCCGCAGAATACTCGCCAAACTTTAAAGGCACCGAGATCACTGAATTTATCAATATCGTCGGTAAAAACCTGAAAAAAACCATCATCGTGGATCCAAACGTGCGTGGTAAAATCACCGTACGCAGTTACGATTTATTATCGGAAGATCAGTATTACCAGTTTTTCTTAAACGTCTTACAAGTTTATGGCTTCGCGGTTGTTGAAATGCCTAGTGGTGTACTCAAGGTAGTGCGAGACAAGGACGCTAAGTCGTCGAATATTCCAGTAGTGGATGGTCAACTGTTCGATGGTGATGAAATGATCACTCGAGTGGTGCCAGTATACAGCGTGCCAGTAAGAGAACTGGCTCCTATTTTAAGACAGCTAAACGACCAGGCCGGTGGCGGTAACGTTATCAGCCATGATCCTTCTAATGTCATGATGATCACAGGTCGTGCCGCCGTGGTTAATCGTTTGACGGAAATCATCGAACGGGTTGATAAAGCCGGTGACCGCGAAGTAGAAATCGTTAAATTGCGCTTTGCTTCTGCTTCAGAAATGGTGCGTATCCTGGAAAGCATCAACAACTCTCAAGGCAAAAGCAACACTCCGGATAACCTTGAACCTAAAGTGGTTGCCGACGACAGAACCAATAGTGTTATCGTCAGCGGTGATATCAAAGCGCGTGAACGCATCATTACCCTTATCAATCGCCTCGATAAAGAACTGGAATCCAATGGTAATACTCGGGTAATTTTCCTTAAATACGCTAAAGCCGAAGACTTGGTGAACGTATTGCAAGGTGTGAGTGCCAGCATCGGTCAGGAAGAACAAGCGGGTAACAATAGCCGTAACCGTCGTAACACCTCCCGAGAAGTCAATATTGATGCCCACATTGATTCTAACGCGCTGGTGATTACCGCTGAGCCGGACATGATGGCTTCTTTAGAAGAAGTTATTCGCCAGCTGGATGTGCGCCGCGCCCAGGTCCAAGTAGAAGCTATTATAGTGGAAGTCTCTGAAGGCGACGGTACCACGTTAGGTATTCAGTGGGCCACTGAGGCCGGTGGTGGTCAACAGTTCACTAACGGTGTGGTGCCCATCGGCTCTTTGGCTGTAGCTTACGATCAAGCACAGGATGAAACCACAACCACCACAACATTTAGCCAACCAACTGATGGCGGTGACCCTATCCAAACAGAGACCACCAACACTGAACAAGGTGACCCCTCTCTTTTGGCAAATCTACTTGGAACAGTTAATGGCTTTTTAGTGGGTGCGGTAAAAGACGATTGGGGCGCGGTATTGCAAGCGGTTAGCACAGACACTAACTCCAATATCCTGGCCACACCGCATCTGACCACCATGGACAACGAAGAGGCCTTCTTCATTGTGGGTCAAGAAGTACCCATTATTACCGGGTCTACATCCAGCTCCAACAACTCCAACCCTTTCCAGACGGTGGAGCGTAAGGAAGTGGGTATTAAGTTGAAAGTCACACCACAAATCAACGAAGGGAATGCCGTACAATTAGTTATCGAGCAAGAAGTCTCCAGTGTGAGTGGTGCAACTTCAGTGGATATCGCCATCAACAAGCGTGAAATTAAAACCACGGTAATGGCGGATGATGGCGGCACTATCGTGTTAGGTGGTTTGATTGATGATGACGTACAGGAGAGTGTCTCTAAAATACCTCTGCTGGGTGATATCCCCTATCTGGGCAACATCTTTAAGTCCACCTCCACCACCAAGCGCAAGCGCAACTTGATGGTATTTATTCGTCCCACCATCATTCGCGATGGCATCACCATGAATAAGATCAGTCATCGCAAATACAACTTTATTCGCGCCGAACAGTTAAAACGCGAAGAAAAGGGTATTGCTTTGATGCCGTTGACCGATACACCAACCTTGCCTGACTGGAATGATGAACTGGAACTTCCGCCTTCTTTTGAAGAGTATTTGCAAGAGAAGAACAAGGAAGACTAGACCATGAGTGAGAACTTAATGGAACAGGCCGAAGCGGTTGAAAACGACGTTGTTGAGGCAGAGCAGGAAGACACCAGTTTACTGCCCTCACAACTGAGCTTTGGCTTTTCTAAACGCCATCGCGTGCTGTTGGACAATATCGCCAATCCAGCCATTCTGTATCACACAGACGAAACCGAATTGTCGGCATTCCAGGAAGTCAGACGCTTCCTGGGAAAACCCTTCGAGCTAAACGAAGTCGATAACGACCGCTTTGAAAAGCTGCTAACCGATGCCTTCCAGCGAGATACCTCTGCTGCAAAACAGCTAATGGAAGACATTGGCAACGAAAGTGATTTGTTCTCTCTAGCGGAAGAACTGCCAGAAACAGAAGACTTGTTAGAAAGCGAAGATGATGCCCCTATTATCAAGCTGATTAACGCCATGCTGGGTGAAGCCATCAAAGAAGGCGCATCGGATATCCATGTCGAAACCTTTGAAACCCAGCTTACCGTGCGCTTCAGAGTGGATGGCGTATTAAGAGAAATTCTCAAACCCAATCGCAAACTGGCCTCCATGCTGGTATCCCGTATCAAGGTTATGGCGAAACTGGATATTGCCGAGAAACGCGTACCTCAGGATGGCCGTATTACCCTGCGTATTGCCGGGCGTGCCGTTGATGTGCGGGTTAGTACCATGCCTACCGGACATGGCGAGCGTGTGGTATTGCGTTTATTAGATAAAAATAACGCTCGACTCAATCTTGAAGATTTGGGTATGACCCAGGCCAACCGCGATAAGTTTTCAGACCTTATTCGCAAACCCCATGGCATCATTTTGGTTACCGGCCCCACGGGTTCGGGTAAAAGTACCACCTTGTACGCGGGTTTGAGCGAAATAAACTCCAAAGATCGCAACATCTTAACGGTGGAAGATCCCATTGAATTTGATTTGCCCGGTATCGGACAAACCCAGGTAAACAGCAAAGTAGATATGACCTTTGCCCGAGGCTTAAGAGCTATCTTGCGTCAGGATCCTGATGTGGTAATGGTAGGTGAGATTCGAGATCTGGAAACGGCTCAAATTGGTGTTCAGGCCAGTTTAACCGGTCACCTGGTATTATCTACCCTGCACACTAATACCGCTGCTGGTGCAATTACGCGTTTAGAAGATATGGGCATCGAACCCTTCTTATTATCTTCCAGTTTATTGGCGGTATTATCACAACGCTTGGTGAGAACCCTATGTGAAGACTGTCGTGTGCCTCACCAGCCCACCAGCCAGGAGCTGAATATCCTGGGTATCTCAGAAGCGCAGATTTCCGAGCATAGTATTTATGCTGCCGGTGGCTGTGTAGCCTGTAACCATACAGGCTACAGAGGAAGAACAGGCATTCACGAATTACTATTAGTGGATGAAAATATCCGCGAACTGGTACACAATGGCCACGGCGAGCAGGCGATTGAAAAATACATTCGCCAATCCACACCAAGCATTCGCGAAGATGGTTGCCGCAAAGTATTACTGGGCGTCACAACACTGGAAGAAGTGTTACGCGTAACAAGGGAAGAATAGAATGGCGGCCTTTTCCTATAAAGCCCTTGATGCAAAGGGCCGCAACAAAAGTGGTATTTTAGAAGGCGACAATGCCCGACAGATTCGTTCGCAGTTGCGTGAGAAGGGTCTCATCCCACTGGAAGTAGAGCCCGCCGCAGAAAAAGAACAAAAAATCTCAAAAGGGCTACAACTCTTTCAACCTAAAATCTCAGCAAGTGATCTGGCTCTGTTAACCCGACAACTGGCCACCCTGGTTGAATCCGCTTTACCGCTGGAAGAAGCCTTACTGGCAGTAGCGGAACAATGTGAAAAACCCCGTCAGAAAAATATGATGATGGCAGTGCGCAGTAAAGTGGTTGAAGGCCACTCTCTCGCTGATGCCATGGCGGAATTCCCCTACGTTTTCGACCAACTGTTCCGCGCTATGGTAGCGGCAGGTGAAAAATCGGGTCACCTGGATACGGTTCTCAACCGCTTGGCGGATTATACCGAAAAGAAACAGCACACCCGCAGTATCATTGTTCAGGCCATGGTTTATCCCACCATAATGGTGGTGGTAGCACTAATCATCGTCACCATGCTGCTCACTTATGTGGTACCTAAGATTGTCGGTCAGTTCGACACCATGGGCCAGGATTTACCGGGCGTTACGCAGTTTCTCATCAACCTCAGTGAATGGGTTAAAGCCTACATATTCCACACTTTGGCAGCCATCATCATCGCCATCGTGCTGTTCAAGCGCATGATGCTCAACGAGGGTTTTCGTTTACAGGTGCATCGCCGTTTATTGTCCCTACCCGTGATGGGCAAAGTGATTAAAGGGCTGAACACCAGCCGCTTTGCCAGCACCCTAAGTATTCTGACCGCCAGTGCCGTGCCCATCCTTGAAGGCATGCGTATTTCCGGTCAGGTACTACTGAACGATTACATTAAAAAGCTGATTCTGGAATCGGCGGAAATGGTTCAGGAAGGCTCAAGTCTGAAGGTGGCATTGGGTAAAACCAAGGTATTCCCGCCCATGATGATGCACATGATTGCCTCAGGCGAGAAAAGTGGCGAGTTACAACAGATGTTAGGCCGGGCAGCCAACAACCAGGATCGCGAGTTTGAAATGCAGGTCAGCGTGGCGCTGAGTATTTTAAGTCCGATGCTAATACTGGTAATGGCCGGAATTGTATTTTTTATCGTAATTGCAATTTTGCTACCGATAGTGTCGCTCAATTCAATTGTGTAACAGGAGTAAAGCAGTGAAAAATAAAGGTTTCAGTTTAATTGAAGTAATGGTGGTGATCCTCATCATCGGTATCATGACCGCCATTATTGCCCCCAATATTTTAGGCAATACCGAAGAGGCCAAGCTTAAAAAGGCGGCTATCGATATCCAACAACTGGAAAGTGCGCTGGAAATGTATAAGTTGCGCAACAACGTATTCCCCTCTACCGAGCAAGGCCTGGAAGCATTGGTAACGGCTTCTAACATTGAACCGGTACCGCGTAACTTTCCTCAGGACGGTTTCATCAAGCGCTTACCGCAGGATCCTTGGGGTAACGATTATCAGTTACTTAATCCGGGTGAGATGGGCACTATCGACGTGTTCAGTAACGGGCCTGATGGTCAACCTGGCAGTGACGACGACATCGGTAACTGGAATATCAACGACTTTCTGAACTAAGTCCTCCATATTTATGCAGCACCGCCTCGACAAAACCCTATTCCATAAAGGTTTCACCCTGATCGAGATCATGGTGGTGCTGTTTATGATTGGCATGGCTGTGGCGGTTGTCATGCTCAACTATTCCGGCACTGATTACGACAAGCTACTGCGCAAACAGGCACAGCGCTTTCAAGTGGTGTTTGATATGGCATCGGATTATGCGGTGCTCAATCAAATGCAATTGGGTTTGCGTTTGGAGCCAGAAAAGAGTCAATACTATTTCATGTTCCTCAATGACGAAGATAAATGGCGCCCTATCGATAATGATAAGCTGTTTTCCGAACACCAATTGCAAGAGGACTTTTATCTGGAGCTGAAACTGGATGATCTGCCTTGGCTCGCTGAAGACAGCTTGTTTGATGCCGGTATTTTTGATGAAGAACTATCAGTCTCAAATGAGAGTACCAGTATTGGCGAAGAGGAAGAAGAAGAGCCGGAGCCGCCCCAGGTGTTTATTTTTTCCAGTGGTGAATTCACCCCCTTCAGTGTCACCTTTAAATTCGAGCCGCAATTTGGTGATGCAGATCCGGTTTATTTTCGGGTTAACGGCCACGAATATACGCCGCTGGAATTAGAAGGTCCGTTGGAGTTTTTATGAATGTCAAAGGACTGACACTACTAGAAGTCATGGTGGCACTGTTTATTTTTGCCCTCACCGCCACCTCCATCATGAAAGCCACCGGTGAGCACATTCGCGGCATCAGCACACTGGAAGATATGACCATGGCTACCTGGGTCGCCAACAACGAACTCAATAACCTGCTTACTGAACGCCAATGGCCGCCAGAAAACAACCTCAAAGGCTCTGTCGAATTAGGGGGGCGAACCTGGCACTATCAACATCTGGTCACTGAAACCCAGGATAAGGAGTTTCGTCAGGTGGAAGTGATTGTAGCCCAAGATGAAAAAATGGAATCAGTGGTCACTTCGGTGAAAACCTATTTGTCTAACCCCAATCCAGCACCAGTGACACTGTGACCATGACGGCTCATAAAGGTTTTACATTACTGGAAATACTCGTGGCCCTGGCGGTATTTACCCTGATTGGTCTGGCTTCTCATAGTGTGCTGAATACCGTCCTGGACACTGATGAGGTTTCCACTAAACGTTTTACCAAACTACAAGATTTGCAGCGGGCGATGTCGATAATCGAACGAGACCTGCAACAAGCAGTTGAACGGGCAGCTCGAGTGCAACAAGGTCAATCTAACAACGTCGTGATAAGCGGTGGTTTAAATGCCTTTGAAAGTGATGCTGATGGCCTGGCATTTGTGCGTGCTGGCTGGGCCAATCCGCAACTGATTTTACCTCGCAGCACCCTGCAGGGTGTCGGCTATCGATTGCAATCCGGCGAATTGCAGCGCCTTTATGGTAACTATGTCGACAACGTCATTGGTAGTGAACCAAAAATTCGGGTACTACTAACTGACATTGAAGATCTGCAATTTCAGTTTCGCATCTCCAAAGATAAAACCACGTCCAACGACAATAATATCTGGCAGGATACCTACACAGGTAACCAACTGCCCTACGCCATCGCTATTGAGATTGCCAGCACTGAATTTGGTTTAATTCGTCGGGAGTTCGCCCTGGCCACCACGCAAGGGACTGACTAATGCATAAGCAAAGAGGCGTCGCACTTATTGTGGTATTACTGGTGGTGGCTTTAGTATCTATCAGCGCCACCGACATGGGGTCTCGCCTGCAACTGCAAGTGAAGCGCTCTATGAGTCTAAAAGACAATAATCAGGCTTATTGGCTTGCCATAGGTGCCGAACAATTTGCCCAAAAAACCATTGCGCAACTGATCAAACAGAACAATAGCACAATCGACATCACGCAGCCTTGGGCCCAGGAAAATATCCAGTTCCCTGTAGAAGGCGGATTTATTGAAGCCACCTTGGAAGATATGCAGTCCTGTTTTAACCTTAATGCCCTTAAAAGTGGTGGCTCTGCTGCTGGTAGTGCCGGTTCTGCTAGCGGCAGTGGCAGCAGTAATGCCCATCAGCTACATTTGCAAGAGTCTTTCAAGCGCTTATTGCAAACTGATGGATTGGATATCCCAGCATTCAACCGAGACACCTTAAAAGATGCCTTAATTGACTGGCTGGACGAAGACAGTATGCTCAACGGCAATTACGGTGCTGAAGATGCCGACTACGAATCCCTGGAGCACCCGTATCTTGCGGCGAATACTAAAATGGCCTCTAAGTCGGAACTGCGCCTGGTAAAAGGAGTAGAATTAAGCTGGTTAAACAAGCTCATGCCACTGGTTTGCGTGATTCCGGACAAACAAGACTTTGCGCTGAATGTGAATACTCTTACGCCGGAAAAAGCCCCGGTGCTGGCGGCGTTGCTCGGGGTTAGCAAGAGTAATGCAGAGAACATCATCGGCGGTATTCCTTTTGACACACTGTCACAATTCTTTAGCGAACCAAATGTTTCTGCAGCCAATTTACATACAGACTTGCAAAACATGTTCGTTGTCAAAACCCGGTATTTTATTTTGCATGTGAAAACCACGTATAATAGCGCCACGTTCAAGATGTCATCCGTCTTTAAAGTGGCACCAGATGATACAGTTCACGTGATCAGACGTGAATTTGGAGGAAAGCTCTAATGGAAAAACTCGTTATCCGCCTGGGAAACCAGCCCGACAGCCAGATAAACTGGCTGGTTTGGTCTGCTCAGGAACAGGAGATCATTGCCTCTGGCGTATTGGAATCGACAGAGCAGCTTTCCACACTCAAGCAGCGCACAGGCAAAGATGAGGCAATACTCATTGTTCCAGGCAGCGAAGTGTTGTTAAAAAACGTGACCTTGCCGGGGAAAGCCAATCGCAAATTACTCAGCGCCGTGCCCTATATGCTGGAGGATGAACTCTCTCAAGATGTAGACGATTTGTTTTTCGCCTGGCACAAACAAGAAGATAAAGACCAACAGGTGGCCATTGTCAGTAAGGCCAAAATGCAATACTGGTTAGACTGTTTGCAAGATGCCGATCTGTTTTGCAGCAAAATTCTGCCTGACACCCTCTGCATACCTTATGAAGATGCAAGTTGGCAAGCACTTACTCTGGATAATGACCTCATAATCAGGCAAGCCCCGTGGCAAGGCTTATCTGGAGAAATCCAGTGGCTGGCACCCGCTGTAGAGCTGTATGCCAAAAAACAAGAGCAGAAACTACACCTACAATTCAGCACTGAACCGCAAATTCACAATCTGGCCAATGTTGAAATTGACTATCATCCAGGCCCTATGGCCATGCAAACCCTGGCGCAACAAGCAGTAGCGACTGAATTCAATCTGCTGCAAGAACAGTATAAGGTTAAAAAACGCGGTAAGAGTGGGGCTAGTCAGTGGCGTTTAGCAGCGATTTTAGCAGGCGTGGCACTGCTCACGACCTTTGTGGACAAAGGCATTCAGGCCTCGCAACTCAGTAGTCAAAGCGATGCTATCAAACAGCAAATCGAAGCGGAGTTTAAGCGGGCCTTCCCGGAAACCCGCCGTATTGTAAATGTCAGAAGTCAGATGCGTCAGAAAATGGAAGCACTGGATCAAACCAGTGGTGGTGTTTCCATGTTAGCCATGATGTCCGTACTTGATGGCGCGTTCGCTCAAAGCCAGATCAAACCGCAAACCTTGCGCTTTGATCGCGCCCGTTCCGAAATTCGCATGCAGGCGGTGGCCACAGGCTATGATGCCTTGGAAACCTTTAAACGCGTGGCTGAACAGCAAGGCTTCACCGTAGAACAAGGCGCTATTAACAACCGTGACGATCAGGTTATCGGTTCTTTGGCCATCAGAAGTGAGTAAGGGAAACAGGTCATGAAACAAATTGAAGAGTTAAAACAACGTTTCGCCCAGCTTACCGATAGAGAGCAAAAGCTGGTATTGTTAAGTACCGTGGTGATTGTCATTGGCGCCATCTACTTTTTGATTTATGCGCCCATGCAAGCCAGCATCGAACGCAATAGCGCCTCCCTGAATAGCCAAAAAGAGCTTTTAACCTGGGTGACGCAAAATGCCAACCGCGCTGTACAACTTAAACAATCCGGTGGCCAGGGTAATCAATTTAGCGGCTCTTTACCGCAAGCGGTAAACCAAACAGCCAATAGCAGCGACATTACTATTTCCCGCATGCAGCCCCAGGGTGATGACATCCAGATCTGGGTTGATAATGCCCGCTTTGACAATGTACTTAACTGGTTGCAGTCCCTTGAAAAGATGGGAGTACAAATCATCGAAGCGGATATCGCTGAAGGCGACAGCCCAGGCATCGTCAAAATTCGCCGTCTCAGACTCAGCAAATTGTAAACAGCAGGACTATGAAACAACAATTGACGCTCACTGCAGGTGCAGTAATTCTCTTTGTGGTATTTTTATTGGTTAAGCTACCTGCCAGTCAATTAATTCCACGCTTACCCTTACCTGCCGACATTTCCTTAAAAGGTTTATCAGGCACTGTTTGGGATGGCCATGCTGATCAGGTAGTAGTTAAAGGTCTCGGCATTAACAACGTCGACTGGCAGCTAAGCTTTTTACCATTACTCATTGGCAATGCGACACTGGAATTAGACGCCGGTAGCGCCCGAGATAGCGAACAGATCTCCATTAAAGGTGATATCAATGTAAGCTTGTCTGGTATTAGCGCTCAAAACCTTAGCTTATTCGCCCCAACGCCACTGCTAATGGCACAAGTTGAATTGCCAATTCCGGTAGATGCCTCCGGCAGAGCCCGAATCAATATTGAGCATTTTTATTATCACAAAACCAATGGCTGTAGCGAATTAAAAGGCACTGGCAGCTGGTTGAATGCAGGCGTAGCAGGTTTTAATGGCCAGGTGCAATTGGGTAACTTTGAGGCCAATTTACATTGTGACAACGGGCCAATTGAAATCACGACGGCTCCAGATAACTCACTTAACCTAAGTGCTAAAGCCGTGGTGCAGCACAATGGAAAATTTAGCGTCAATGGTCAGTTTAAAGTGTCTGAAAACCTGCCTAAAGAAGTGCATGATGCCGCTAAGTTCTTCGGTCGCGCCGATGCCCAAGGGTTTTATCAGATAAAGCTATAAAGACAGCCAGTGTGGCTGTCAAGATCTCTATGTCAGCAATGAGCTGGTAAAGATATCCGGGGTGATGTCTCGATAATCGCGCACCGAGGGAAACTGAGTAATATTGCGCACCGGTTTTTGACTATCGGGATTCTCCACCGCTAATAAGTGTTTAATACCGAACTCCTGCGCCGCTTCTAATATGGTCAGGCTGTCATCGACAAACAGTGTGGTGGTCTTGTCAAAACCAATTTCCTGTTGCAGTTTTTGCCATAACAGTTGCGATTCCTTAGTCACACCAAACTGATGAGTGGAATACAATACGTTTATGTGCTGGTCTAGTTGCGTTTTCTCAACTTTAAGTGACAGTGAGTCTGGATGGGCATTCGTCACCAGATAGACTTCTCTACCCGTGTCCCGCAAGGCATCAAGAAAAGGGATGGTGTCGGGGCGCATAGAGATAAGGTGATCAATCTCGCGCTTCGCTTCCACAATGTCCATTTCCAGCTTTTCCGCCCATTTGTCGAGACAATACCAATCTAATGTCCCCGTTACACGCTGATATTCTTGAGTTAAATACAGTTGCGCTTCTTCGAAGCTAACTCCGCGCTTTTCTGCCAGACGTTTAGGCAGATGGTGCATCCAAAATTGGTTGTCGTAGTGCAAATCCAATAATGTTCCATCCATATCTAGCAGGACGGTTTCTATTTCCTTCCAATGTAACGTAGGCATTTGAATTCATAAGCGTTATAGTATGAGTAAAGCAATTGTAACGCGGCGCCAGAGTGAGTAAAACAGATTCCGAAAAACAATTACCCATAATACACGATAGAGAAGTCGTGGCCCGGAGTCGTTTGTTTAAATTGGAACAGGTTCATCTGGAATTCTCAAATGGCGAAAAGCGCATATTTGAGCGTATGGCAGGCTCTGGCCGCGGTGCGGTTATGATAGTGCCAATGGTAGATAACAATCGCTTTCTGCTGGTACGCGAATATGCCGCAGGGTTACACGAATACCAATTGGGTTTTCCCAAGGGCCTGATAGACCCCGGAGAATCCCCTGAAGAAGCCGCGAATCGCGAATTAAAAGAAGAAGTGGGCTTTGGCGCCAAAAAACTAGAAGCGCTGACCACTGTCACCATGGCTCCCACCTTTTTCAGCGCCCACATGCACATACTCTTGGCTCATGATCTGTATCCGGAGAAGCTACCAGGCGATGAGCCTGAACCCCTTGAAGTAGTAGAGTGGTCTTTTGATAATATGGACGCATTGCTCAATCGCGAAGATTTTACCGAAGCACGCTGCATCGCAGCGTTAATGTTGGCACACAAGAGGCTCAACAGTTAACGATGAACCCCTATCAGGAATTACTACAAATCGCTAAAAGCGCCGCGCTCAAGGCGGGCTCGAGTATCATGGATATATACGACTCGGGGGATTTTGACAGTTTTAGCAAAGACGACGATTCGCCGGTTACTACTGCAGATTACAAAGCCAATGAGATAATTACCCGGTACCTCAAAGAACACTCGCCAGACATCCCTATCATGTCGGAAGAGAGCAAACACGAGTCTTTGGAAATCCGTAAGAACTGGTCCCGTTATTGGTTAATCGATCCCATAGATGGTACTCAAGAATTTATTGCCCGAAGTGGCGACTTTGCTATCAATATTGCTTTAATTGAAAATAATGAACCCGCCATAGGCGTCATCTATTGGCCCGTTGGTGAAACCTTATATTTCGCCAGTAAAGGTCATGGCGCCTTCAAGGAAAGCCCGAAAGAAGATAAACAAATATTCGTCAGAAAGCTGGCGGATCCGGAAAGCGGTGAGGTATTGGTGGCCATTAGCCGCCGTCAACCAGAAGACCGGGTCATGTCCCGCATGACCAAAGAGCGCATCTACAGTACGATCCCATTGGGCAGTTGCTCGTTGAAGTCTTGTTTTATCGCCGAAGGCAAAGCTGATGTATTCTTGCGTATTGGCATTACAGGTGAGTGGGATACGGGTGCGCCACAGTGCATCGTCTCCGAAGCGGGCGGTAAGATTTTATCGGCAGAGTTTGAACCGCTTACTTACAATCGCCGTAAGAGCTTGCTCAATCCAGACTTTGTGGTGCTCGGTGATCAGCGGGTGGATTGGGAACAAATAGTCTTGTATAACCTGGTAAGTAAAGATGAATAAACTTTTAGTATTATTGGCTTTTTTCTCCACAGCCTGTTTTTCTCAATGGCAGTTAGACGCCGAAAAATCAGAAGTCTCTTTTGTCTCCACCAAAAATCTCCACTTCCGTGAAGTGCACCGGGTACAACAAGTTTCAGCCACCATTGCGCAGCAGAGCAAAGTGACAATTGAACTGGACCTCAGTTCTATTGAGTCTGGAATTCCTATTCGCAATGAACGCATGAAGACCATGCTATTTGACGTTGCTAACACCAAAACGGCAACACTGAGCTTCACGCTTCCTGCAGCGCTGGATTCACTTGAAAAAGCCACTCGTTACACGCTCACTGCGCAGCTATCCTTGCATGGCACAAATCAGGAAGTCACGCTGGACATCTTGTTGACGCCCGCAACAGACAACATAACCGGCACCTTAGTCACCCCAATTATCATCAATGCTGCTGATTTTGGCTTAGTACCCGGAATTGAAGCCTTGCAGAAGGTAGCAGGATTGAGTTCAATTGGACATTCAGTTCCAGTATCTGCCACCTTGGTGCTCTACAAACCATAACAAAGGTGAATGCTCATGGACCTGAATCAGGTTACCTTGCCCGTTTCAGACATGCAGGAAGCGATTAGTTTCTACATTGCCATGGGCTTTACACTTATTGTTGATACTCCGCATTACGCGCGCTTTTCCTGCCCGCAAGGTAACTCAACTTTTTCGCTATCGCTGGAAGACATGCCAATACCCCAAGGAGCGGTGATTTATTTTGAGACTGAAAAGCGAGAGCGTGTTGACCTTTACTGTACAATATTTGTTCTATATATAAGCGCTTTAATCGCGGTACAGTCCTACAGGCCTAGTGGTGCTAAGTCAAAGGACTGTGGCAAAGAGTAAAGCGCTTATATGACGAACCCTTCGGGCAGCGCCTGTGTGCAATTTATACTGTGTTGGATGCTTTTGATTTAGAACCACTAGATCTTCAAGCATTCGCCTTGTCTAAATTGCACACAGACTGCTGCAAAATTGTACCGGAAAGACCAATACGCTCTAAATGAGCGCTACCAAGAGCTTGTCGCAAAAGGCATTCAGTTTGAACAACCTCCTACCGAGCAGCGTTATTTGTGGAAAGAAGCGATCCTGCACGATCCGTCAGGCAACAAAATAAAGCTGTATCACGCGGGAGAGAACCGACTCAATCCACCCTGGCGAGTTGAGCCATCTGCACAAAAGTAATATCCGGTTTAATAGAGGCTGTTCAAAAACCAGCTTTATTCCTGATAGTCATTGCTCATCATCGTCTGTAAATCGGCTTTACTGACAATATCAAAACTCTCATCCAATTCAGAGAATACTATCTGCGCGTCTCCCCTTTTGATGATGGCAAGAACCTGCTGAACCTTAGTTTCAAGTGCCACTTCATGTTCACCGTAATCAGTGCCTTCTCGCAGTACAAATGCGGTAATCAGATTTTTCAAACTGTCTTCAGGAATTTCTTCTACAGGTACAATAACAGACATTACTTACTCTTTAACATCAAAACCATTTAGGTATGCGAGCGCTTACATACCTATTTCATTAAGTGCCCTTTTGATGCGCTCATTGACCCAGAACACTGGGTTAAGCAACGAGCCCTGCAGGAAGCCCACATGTCCACCACGTTCGCTTAATTCGATTCGCACCGCTGGGGAGATTCGTTTGCCAGGCGGCACGATATCTGGCGTCATAAAAGGATCGTCTTTGGCATGCAGCACCAAAGTCGGGGTTTTTATATTTTGCATAAACTGGTTGGCACTGCAGCGCTGATAATAATCAAGCGCATTCTTAAACCCGTGTAAAGGCCCGGTGATCTTGTCATCAAACTGATAGAAACTTTTAAAGTTATTAATCTCTGCCAAACTCAGGCCAAGTCGCGTGCGATAGTCAAAGCGATGAAACTTTTCACTGAACTTACGGCGCATGCTTTTTAACAGGTGATATTGGTAAACCCTGGAAAACCCCTGCGCTATCGCTTCTGAGCAACGCGCCAAATCGAAAGGTGGCGATACTGCAACGGCTTGTTGCAACCAGCTTTGTTCGGGTTCTTCCCCCAGTAACTTCAACAACATATTGCCCCCCAGGGAATACCCGATCCCCACAAAAGGCATGTCGGGGTAGCGTCTGCGCAGTTCTTCCAGTACCCGTTTATTGTCTTGCGTTTCGCCAGAGTGATAGGAGCGCGCGGTTTGATTTCCCGATGGCCCACAGCCGCGAAAGTGCACCAAAACACTACGCCAACCTTGCGCACTTAACATAGCCATCAGATGAGCAGCGTAATGAGAATCAGCAGAGCCTTCAAGACCGTGAAATATAACCACCAGGCCATTTTGAGAAGGTTCATTCTTGGTCCACGCCAATTCGATAAAGTCGTCATCCGGAGTAGCTAACTTCTCCCATTGTAAGTCCAGCTTAGGCTTGCGCACGAAAAAGCGGGGCCAGATGGTTTGTAGGTGACGATTGCGCGCCCAAAAAGGCGCTTTGAATTCGGAGGTAACGATCATACCGCGCTTTGCTCCAGCACCTGTTTAAGTTTTTCAACTTCCGGAGTAAGCGCCGGGTCACAGGATTGCATATAGTTGTATAAACAATGCTCTGATGCGTTTACCCGAGTAGTCTTGGCGAGTGCCTCAATAAGAGTCTGTTGTTGTTTCATTTCCCAATCTAGTTCACATTTTAAAGCTGCTTTGTATTCTGAACTACCTTTGATAAGGCTGTTGCGTTTTTGCCTGAGATTTAACAGCGTATTTTCAGATTCTGCGATTTCTCGCCGCATGTGACTAAAATCAGCAGCAGAGATACTAAAACCGTGGTTTGTTAGCCATTGACACAGCAGTAAGATATTCACGTTTAGACGCAATCTATTTTGCGCATCCAAACATTGCTCTTTTACGCCCGGACGAGCGTAAAGTTCACATGAAAATTGCCAGAAGGCCTCAGGATTCAATAGATTGTCTGAATTCATTTTCGGCACTCTCTAATGCTTCCTGCGCTTCAAACCAGATTTCCTCAGCCTCCTGCAATTCACTGGTGAGCTGAGTTTGCTTAGTAAGCAAGTCTTTCAACATAGACTTATTTTGCTCTTCATATAAAGAAGTATCCGCCAGAGCAACCTGTAACTCATCCAACTGCTGTTGGCATTGCTCCATTTGTTTTTCGCCTTTGTTCAGACGCTTTTTAATGGGCTGTATCTCTTGCCGAAATTGAGCTTCCAGGCGTTTGATATCTTTGCGTGATTTGCCAGGCGACGATTCTTGTTGCTTATCCGATGTCGCAACAGATTTTGTTAAAACCCATTTTTCGTAGTCGTGAATATCGCCATCAAAACGATCCACCTGAGCATTGTCTACCAGATAATATTCGTCAGACACCGCTGAGATTAAAAAGCGATCGTGAGACACGATAACCATCGCCCCTTCAAAGGACTGCAATGCCAACGTCAGTCCTAAGCGAGTTTGCATATCCAGGTGGTTAGTGGGCTCATCCAATAATAATAAGTTCGGTTTTTCATATACGATCAGAGCCAAGGATAAACGCGCCTTTTCCCCCCCTGACATGGGCGCTACCGGGCTTAGGGCGTCGTCACCATGAAAACCGAAGCTGCCAATGAAGTTGCGCAGACTTTGCTCTGTCGCTTTTGGATCCAACACCTGAAAGTGCTGCAATGCTGACATATCAGGGCGCAACTTATCCATCTGATGCTGAGAAAAGTAACCCACCTTCAACCCTGCACTCGTGGCGTACTCGCCACTCAGCGGCGCCAGCTCCCCCGCCAACATTTTAATTAATGTCGACTTGCCGGCGCCATTGCGCCCTAACAAGCCAATGCGGCTTCCTGGCACCAGATTTAACTGGATATTCCTGAGGATACTCACATCGCCGTAGCCCGCTTCCGTTTTTTCCATTAAAACCAACGGATTAGGCAGCTTTTCAGGAGTGAAAAAAGAAAAAGAGAATGAAGAGTCTTGTGTTTCTGGAATGATTTGAACCAGTTTATCCAGTTGCTTTTTGCGACTTTGTGCTTGTTTGGCTTTGGATGCTTTGGCCCCGAAACGGTCAATGAACTTTTGCAGATGGGCAGCCTTTTCCTGTTGCTTGCGAGCCGTGGCTTCCTGCAATCGCAAGCGCTCCGCTCGTTGCTTTTCAAAGCTGCTGTAGTTACCTGTGTAGGCCCTCAGATTCGTTTGCTCAAAGCTGACAATGTGATTAACCACCGCATCCAAAAAATCTCTATCGTGAGAAATAAGCATCAAGCACCCTTCATAACCTCTTAACCAGGATTCCAGCCAGATGACAGCATCCAGGTCTAAGTGGTTAGTGGGTTCATCGAGCAACAGAAGGTCAGAACGCTTCAATAGCGCTTGCGCGAGGTTTAAGCGCATCCTCCAACCACCGGAGAAACTGCTTACCGGCAAAAGATGCTGGTTTTGCTCAAACCCCAAACCGCTCAAGATAATGCCAGCTCTGGCCTCAATGGTGTCGGCACCAATATCCTGCAGCTTGCCGTGTAATTCAGCAATCAGGATGCCGTCATTGGCTTCATTCGCAGCTTCTAATTGCGTCTGAAGATGACGTAATTGTTTTTCCCCATCCAGTACGTATTGCAGTGCGGTCTTTTCAACCGCTGGGGTTTCCTGGGCAACATGGGCAATTTGCCATTCAGATGGAACGCTCAACTCCCCTTCTTCAATGGGAAATTGTTGTAAAACCGCTTTAAAGAAGGTGGACTTGCCACAACCATTGCGGCCAATGATGCCAATTCGTTGCCCGCTATTGAATTGCAGGTTGGCATCCCGGATGAGGTATTCTCCGCCCTGCATCAGAGCGAACTGTTTTAATAAAATCATACTTTTTGTTTTAGTTTGGATAAAATAGCGATGTCGTCATCACCATAGACTGAGCAAATGAGTACCAGAATTAAAAAACGTTTTATTGCAGGCGCAATATGCCCACATTGTAAAGCCAATGACAGCCTGATGCTATTCATGGAAAATAACGTAGAAAAAGTCGAATGTGTGCACTGCGGTTATCACAAATCACAAACCGATGCTGAAACTGAAAAGCAAACCCGCGCCAATGAGAACGTGATTGGGATTTTCAAACCTCAGCAATAACTGTCAGCCTCTACCTTCTAGTAATGTGGCGGCGGCGTTTCATCTTCCAAAGAGGCAATATTACTGGAGGACATTTCTTTCAATTTACTGCTGACATGCTGCATCTTAAATTGCAGCTCAGCAATTTGCTGTTGTTGCTTGATAAGTGCCTGATTCAGAGCCTCAATGGTGTCCTCCTGGTATGCCACTTTGATCTGTAACTGTTCTATCTCGTTCAATTCAATTGCCTTGCAAAATAGTTAGGAGCGCTATTGTATGTCCCAAATCTCAGCCCAGCCACTACTACTTTCGGAAATAACCTGATTATCACCATAAAAACCGACGCCATACACAATGGCACTGTTACCCATGGCCTTGTCGTTGGGTTTTACTCGCCAGCCATTGAGTTTTTTCCCGGTTTTGACATCCCATAGAGCCAACAAACGATTCGGTGAGCCGGTTAAAAGTCTTGTGCCATCTTCTGAAAACTGCACAGCAGAGAAAATTATCTGCCTCTGAATAAACTGTAAGGTAGAGACTTCCTCGCCAGTTTGTACATCCCAAATACGCGCTGTTTTTTGGCTGTCTGCAGTAAACAGATAACGACCTTTGGGATCCAAAGCGACTTTAGTCACCCGGCTGGGGTGATCGAAGCGATACACTACCTGGCCAGTTCGGGTATCCCAAAGGTAAGCGACATAATCGTTACCGCCGGTTAATGCGTAATAGCCGTTGGGGGAAATATCAACGCTGTTAATGCGCTCAGTGTGCCCCAAAAACTCTAATCGTCTTCCCGTAAAAGGCTCCAGCATCAATACCTTACCATTGCTTCTGCCAACAAGAACTGTTGTTCCCTTATCGGCAATGGCCACATCTCGTATGGTTGATTCGTCAATGCGCCAGAACCCATCGGGCTCTCCGTTTTCCAGGTTCCAGATGGCGAAAGATTCCCGGTCGGCACTCACCACATAAGAGGTATCACTGGCGATCTTAACGGTGGACACCAGATTAATGGTTTCACCGTCGCCTTTGTAACCCCATTGATAAACCTTTTGATTGAATTCCAGGTCCCATACCAATAATCCCAAATCAATACTGGATACCACACTAATTTTGGCATCCGCGGAGATATCCGCTGCCATACTGCCATCTTCAGCATGTTGAAACTCAAGCGCGGATTCTTTTCGGTAGGTGCCACACGCGATCAAACTGGTCATCAGGCAGATGAGCAGCAAAAACTTCAGGATTCGGTTACTTTTCGCACTAAACACGGTTTTATTTTGGTCTTAAGGTTTCGAAATGGAAAAACTGTGTTTAGTATATGCGCTTTGCGTGGAAACTGCCCGCCACAATTTCTGGCTTTTTTCAAACAAATCACAAACTAAAATAATTCGGAGCACGTCATGAAAAATAAAACGCTTTGGTTAGCAATGGCTAGCGTGATTGGGTTGAGCGCATGTCAACAAGAACAATCTTCAAATACCGCCAATACAGAAAAGGCAGCAGCAATGACAATGACTATTGAACAAGTAAATCAATTACCTGAAGCAGAAAAGCAAGCTTACGCTTTGGGTGAGAACATGGGTAAATACGTAGAAAATCAAGTGGAGCAATATGCTCAACTTGGCCTTTCTTTCAGTGCCGAGCAAGTTAAACGCGGTTTCCTTGCTGCGATTGAGGGCAACGCACTTTTGACAGACGAAGAAGCCACTCAATTACTACAAGCCCTGCAAGCCAGCGCGCAGCAAGCCCAAACTGAAATGGCGGCAGCTGAAGGCCAGAAAAACCTTGAAGCTGGTTTAGCTTACCTGGAAGAAAACAAAAAGCGCGAAGGCGTGATGGTAACTGAATCTGGTATTCAATACGAAGTATTGACTCAAGGTGAAGGTGAAAAGCCAGCAGCTGAAGACACAGTTAAAGTTCACTACCACGGTACCCTGATTGACGGCACAGTATTTGATTCTTCCTACGATCGTGGCGAACCTGCTACTTTCCCGCTTAACCGCGTAATCAAAGGTTGGACAGAAGGCGTACAGCTAATGAATGTCGGCTCTAAGTACCGTTTCCATATTCCAAGTGAACTGGCTTATGGCACAAGAGCAACGGGCAAAATCACACCAAATTCAACACTGGTATTTGACGTAGAATTATTGTCTATCGAATCCAAGTAATTCTGAAATACTGTTATCCAGACAGAACAAAGCCGGGAATTAACCCGGCTTTTTTATAGTTTCTGTTCGACCATTTCCTTGCCGATCCTGGTCCTCATCGGATATTTCGAATGGTATTGCGCCTGGCAATATTTACAAAACCGTTTAAACGGCATCAAAAGTTAAAACGTTGCAAAACCCAGTTTTTTATTGAGTTTTGTTAAGAGATAAGAAATTTTATACCTCCATTCTCAGCGCTTTTGTTACTATTAACTCTAGTCCAAAACAGAAATTTTTCCTGTTGAGAATAGTGTTTTTTGACACAAATATGACAACCTATTGAATCGGAAAAGAATTTAGTTTTTTTGAATATGCGAACTCCCCTCATCACTCGACCAGGCTACCTTAAACTGAAAGCCGAGCTCGACTATTTATGGCGTACAGAGCGCCCCGAAATCACGGCTAAGGTTACCTGGGCGGCCAGTTTAGGCGACCGCAGTGAAAACGCCGATTACAAAGAAAACAAGCGCAAGCTCAGAGAAATCGATCGCAGAGTGCGTTATCTAACAAAGCGCCTTGAAGCCTTGAAGGTCGTAGATTATTCGCCACAACAAGACGGAAAAGTATTTTTTGGCGCTCGCGTGTGTATTGAAAACGAGCAAGGTGAAGAACGACAGTTTCAAATTGTAGGTTACGATGAAATATTTGATCGCAAAGACGCCATTTCCATCGACAGTCCAATGGCCAGGGCTTTGCTCAAACACCAGGTAGATGATGAAGTCGTTGTGTCGACACCAGAAGGTAAAAAACGCTGGTTTATTGTTGAAATCGACTATCCGGATGCCCACTAACCAGTCAACGTGAGGAAAACCGACGAATGACATTGTAATGTCTCTGTATGACCTCATATTGCAGCGATAAGTGACAGAACCACAGTTTTGTTAAAGCAAAATTCCCAATGGATTAAAGCCATGAGTAATCAAACCATCTTTTCTCAGCTCAGTGAGGAGCTGAACATTTCAAAAGCCCAAATCAATGCGGCCGTTGAATTAATGGACGGCGGTGCGACAGTTCCCTTTATTGCCCGCTATCGAAAAGAAGCGACCCAAGGGCTGGACGATACCCAGCTGCGTAATTTGTCGCAACGACTCACCTATTTAAGAGAACTGTGGGAACGTAAAGAGGCCATCGTAAAATCGATTTCCGAACAAGATAAGCTGACCCCTGAGCTGAAAGACAAGATTGACACCTGTGTATCTAAAGCGGAGTTAGAAGAGCTCTATTTGCCCTACAAGCCCAAGCGTCGCACCAAAGGTCAAATCGCCATTGAAAATGGCTTAGAACCACTGGCCGAAGCACTGTTTAACGATCCCAATCTGGATCCAGAAACAGAAGCACAAAAATATTTGAACGAAGTTGTAGCAACCACTAAAGATGCATTGGATGGCGCTCGCTTTATCCTGATGGAGCGCTTCGCCGAAGATGCAGACCTTTTACAAAAAATCCGTCTGCACCTGAAGAAGCAAGCCTTTATCAAAAGTCAGTTAGTAGCGGGTAAAGAAAAAGAAGCCGCTAAATTCAGCGATTATTTTGATCATCGCGAAAAACTCATGACCACCCCCTCGCACCGTGCACTGGCGATGTTCCGTGGGCGTAATGAAGGCTTTTTACAGGTTTCACTGGAGCCTGACCCGGAAAAAGAAGAAAGCGATAAGACATCTTATTGCGAAACCATTATCGCTGAGCACACTGGCCTTGCCAGCCAGCATTTATCGCAAAAAGCCGCCGGGAAATGGCTTTCAGGCGTAATCCAGTGGACATGGAGAATAAAGATTCTTATGTACATGGAAAACGAATTATTCAGTCAATTAAGAGAAAGTGCCGAACTTGAGGCTATTAATGTTTTCGCTTCCAATCTGAAAGACCTATTAATGGCAGCCCCAGCAGGCCCTAAAGTAACCATGGGATTAGATCCAGGTTTAAGAACTGGAGTGAAGGTGGCTGTGGTTGATCAAACCGGAAAAGTGCTGGCAACTCAGGTGATTTACCCACATGCGCCACAAAACCATTGGGACAAATCATTACGTACCCTGGCTAATGTTTGTCGACAGCACAAAGTGGAGTTAGTGAGTATTGGCAACGGTACGGGCTCTCGAGAAACCGACAAGCTGGTTGCAGAACTGATGAAAAACGAGCCTGAACTCAAGCTCACTCGTTTAATCGTCAGTGAAGCTGGCGCTTCCGTCTACTCAGCTTCAGAGCTAGCCTCACAGGAACTCCCCGAGATGGACGTATCTTTGCGCGGTGCAGTGTCTATTGCTCGACGCCTGCAAGATCCTTTGGCTGAGTTGGTCAAGATTGAGCCAAAAGCTATTGGTGTCGGCCAGTATCAGCACGATGTTAGCCAAAGCCAATTAGGACAATCGCTTGCAGCCGTCATCGAAGACTGTGTAAACGCAGTAGGTGTAGACTTAAATACCGCTTCCCCCGCGATTTTAGCTAACATTTCAGGCTTGAATAAGACACTGGCACAAAATATTGTCGATTACCGCAATCAAAATGGTGCTTTTAGCAGTCGCAAAGAGCTGACCAAAGTTACAAGGCTCGGTCCCAAAGCGTTTGAGCAATGTGCTGGCTTCCTCAGAATTAACCAAGGCAATGAGCCACTAGACGCCTCAGCGGTACATCCAGAAGCCTATCCGGTAGTGGCGCGTATTCAGGAGCAAGCCGGTTGTGAGATGAAGCAGCTTATTGGCAATGCCGATGTGTTGAAAAAACTTCTGCCTGAGCACTTTGTTGATGACCACTTTGGGCTGCCAACGGTTAAAGATATTTTCTCAGAGTTATTAAAACCAGGACGCGACCCAAGACCCGAGTTCAAAACGGCGAAGTTTAAGGAAGGTATCGATACCATTAACGATCTCAAGCCCGGAATGATTCTGGAAGGCGTGATCAGCAATGTCGCAAACTTTGGAGCCTTTGTTGATATTGGTGTACACCAGGACGGCTTGGTACACATATCCTGCATTACTGATAAATTTATATCTGACCCCAGAGAAGTGGTTAAAGCCGGTGATATTGTTAAGGTTAAAGTCACCGATGTCGATGTGCAGCGCAAGCGTATTTCATTGACCATGCGGCTGGATGACAAGGCTTCGGCAAACAAGCATCAAGCGAACAACAATCAAGCAAACAAGACCAACAAGCGCTCAGATGCCAAACCTACCAGACACTCAAGGCCAGCAAGACAAGATAATAAGTCGTCTCAAAACAGTGCCATGGGTAACGCTTTCGCGGAAGCTTTTGCGAAAGCTAAAAAGTAATCGGCCACATCTCAGCGGAGGGCTTTAAGCTCTCCCTGGTGGTCCAATTTGATGGTTCTGATGTTTCGACAGATTACTTAGAGTTCGAAGTTACAATAACTAGGCGAACTGCTGAAAGCCTTCGGTTTTGGGAGTAGAAGTTTGCTGATAAAAACTGGCAATTCTAAGGGCGCGCTGATTGATTTCGTCATCGCGCTGTCCTGACAGCTCAGGGGTTTCACTATTGCCCCCCACCTCTGAAAAGTTATTGAATACATCAGTGACACTTTGCACTGGTTGCTCCAATGAACGCGTCGGTGGGCTAACATCGCCGGGCTCTACAATCTCATCAATTTCAGGGACGTTTTCTTCAATGGGATCAGGCTGTTGTGCAGCTTGAGGGTTGAAGATACGCTCAATATTATCTTCTTGCTGCTCCTGCTGAGCTTCTAATTCTTGTTGTGAGATCTCGACACGGGCTTCACCCGCTATCCGTGACGCTTCGCTAGCTACTCGAAAGTCTTGAGGAGAAGGCTCCGCTGGTGCAAGCGCCGCCGCTCTTACCTGTTGCATTTTGGTAAGGGTATCTTCCGGCTCCGCCTCTTTGGAGATATCAATGGAAACCTCACCGCCTACGGCGTATTGCTGGCCATCCGGTCCGGTTTCAAACTCATAACTAGGTGAGCCAGCGTACTGACCGCCCACAGCGGCATGGGCTTGCTCATGAGCTCTCACTTCCTGATCTCGCGCTTTTAGCTTTTCAATTTCTTGCTGATCTAGTGCTTCTTGCTGCTGTCTTTGACGCTCTTCTGCATCTTCCTTACCGGCACTCTCTTGCTGAGCGTTGTCGGGGGTTTGACCATTGGTATTACCCAGCGCACTGGCGTCTCCACCATTTGGGTTTTGCTGTACAACCGGTCGCTCATAAACCGGTGACTGGGCTGCTTGAGCCGATTTGGCAGATTGTTTTAGACGGTCGGATTCTGAGCCCAACCCGGACTCAGCAGCCGAGTTTTCCGGCTGTGTTATCTGAGGAATAACTTCCCGTTGCACATTATCACGGCGCGCAGATTCCGTGTTCACATTAGACGTAGTGAACGGAATGGCAGTTGGCAACGGCGTGACAATGTTCATGACAATAACTAACTAAAATTACGCGAGTTCGTTAATAATGCGCCCAACGGTATCGTTAGCCACATCCACGACTTTAGTCGAAGCCTGCGCGTTATTCAGGTTATTTACCAGTGACAGTAAATTGCTGGTCATGGTATCACCACCCGAAGGTAGCAATTTAGACACACCACCAAGTTGTTGAGTTGCTACATCAGAAAGCAAATCGCTGGTTGAACGCAACGACGCTTGCTGTTGAGCAAGGCTGATTGACGTGCCAGTAATACCATCAGAGGCTTTCTGAACACCCATCACACCAGACAAAATAGCAGAATTAACGCTATTTCTTACATCAAAAGACATACACTACTCCTATTACCTCATGTTTAATTATTAAACAAAATTGCAAAGAAATAAATCTTTTGATTAGTTTTTATTGAGATTATTCCACTCGCTGTTATGCCCTAATAGACTAAATATTCCGCAAAAAGTCGTTAAAGATTGAGACAAACTGGTCGGTGTGAGAAATAAAAGGGGCGTGGGATGCTTTTTCAAAGGTGTAGTAATCGGCCCCGGGGTGCAATAACTCAATAACTTTACGACTATTTACAGGTACCAAGCTGTCCTTATTACCAAAAATTCGCAGCGTTGGAATTGAGTTAGTAGCCAGTTGTTCTCTTAAATCCACCGTTTGTAAAAACCATAAACCGCGCTCTAAAGCACCCGGGTTGGCAACACCTCCGGCTTTTACTTGTTCTTTGATGGTGCGCAAGTCAGCCTTGGCTGTAGCGCTGCCCATTGCCTGAATAGCCAGGAAGCGTTCCAGCGTCTTGACATAGTCTTGTTGTAGTTGCTGTTGAAAGCTCTGTAAGACCTTCTGTTTAATGCCCGGCCAGTCATGGCCTTCCAGAAAACAAGGACTGCTGCAGATAAGGATTTGTCGGGCAATGGGCGTGTTTTCTTGCACCGCAATGTACTGTGCTACCAGCCCTCCCAAAGACCAACCGGCCACAGTTGCCCCCGATGGAATGACAGCTTGAACCAGTTGGCAATATTCAATAAAACTCAAGTGTTGCACATCGAGATGGTTGTTCATGCCAAATCCAGGCAAATCCACCAAACGCACACGATGTTGCGGTACAAGCCGCTCTACTAACCCGCTGAATACCCCGCTATTCACTCCCCAACCATGCAACAACACCAAGTCGGGTGTGGCATCAAAATCCTGTACTTTTAACTGCAAAATTACCTCTGAAACACCTGTAA
This sequence comes from Planctobacterium sp. AWM4_229, assembly GCF_056160305.1. Lineage (NCBI taxonomy): Bacteria > Pseudomonadati > Pseudomonadota > Gammaproteobacteria > Alteromonadales > Alteromonadaceae > Planctobacterium > Planctobacterium sp. AWM4_229. The sequence continues at coordinate 667,093 of NZ_JBSWWX010000002.1, forward strand.
ACTTTTACCAATCTAGCGCAATTCAAGGACACATGCATGACTGGCTCCTTAGTACATTTCATAGCCAGAACCAATCAATGCTACTGCTGTTTGCAATCTGCAAACAGCGTTGTCTGTGAGCTATGCATCAAACAAATCGAACATTTTCCGGCAAGTCAAAGTTATCGTTTTTTGAACAATGAACGCTTTTTTACTCAACACCTGAAAGCACTAAGCTGTTACAACACCCTCAGTATTGGTCCACATACAGGGCTATTACAGTCTTTGATAAACCACTTAAAATATCAGAAAAAGACCTGTTTGCGAAAACCACTTGCCAATCTAATGGAAGAAAAAGTGACGGCCTGTTATGCCGATAACCAGCTACCGCAAATGCTGTTGCCCGTTCCCATCTCATCCTTCAAGCGGATACACAGAGGCTATAACCAAACAGAAGTCATCGGTAGCCAGCTCGCCAGGCAGTTTGCCTTAAAAACAGGTGATAACCTCATTAGCCGCAAGATTTTCAACACACCACAAGCCAGCCTTAGCGGACCAGAAAGGCGAAAACTCGCAATCTCGAGTTTTCGAGTCGAGCAACCGGGTTTACTGGAAAGCTTAAGTCACATCGCGCTATTAGATGATGTTATCACCACAGGCAGCACGCTTCTGTGTATTGTCGAGCAAATTAAAAAGGTCAATCCAGAAATCAAGATTGACCTTTGGAGTTTATCGATTAGCCTTCAACATCCATGAAACTACTCAGGTAGATGGCGTTGCTTAACAATCGACGGGTACCTAACCAATAGCCTCGGAAGCTGACATTGTCAGCAAAAGCAATGACCCGACCATCGCCTTTTTTGTGGGCGATAGCCATCGCGCTATCGGCCAATAGCTGCTCTACTTCATCTGAGGTATAACCTGCTAATAGAGGCATTTTTTGATAAACAATAGGATTGATAAAGGGCTGAGTCGCTTTTCTCATGATCACAGTGTTATTGCGGAAAACAGGCAATTGGGGTTTATCAAAACCGAATAATAGAGGGTGACTTAAGTCCACATTGGTATTAAACACCGCACCAGCCACTCTTTTTTTACCATCCAGGCTCTCCTGATCTGAAAAGCTTAGATTTGCCGTATCAAATACCGAATCCAACGCATCTCTATCCTTAAATTTCGCCACCAACCAATCCTGCTCAGCAGCCCAGATAGCAGCGCGCTTCTGGGTAATCAACACGCCTCCTTGCTGCAACCACTGCTGCAGGCGTTTGTTGTCCTGTTCAGTAGTTGTGGAATAGTTGCCATCCACGGCGATAACATGACTGTAGCGGCTAAGATCAATTCCTCCCAGGCGCTCAATATCCACAATACTCGGCGCCACCCCGACAAACTGATCCAGGTAGTGCCACACTTCCCCAACTTCATATTGCGAAATACCGGAACCACCCAATAACAAGATTTCAGGTCTTGAGACACTATTCATATAGCCGCTGCCTAAGTCCACACCTTGCGGCGTCATCCCGGTAGTCAGGCCATGCAACTTGATATTGAGCTGAGCTGCTTTGTTGATCAATGACTGAGTAATACCTTTGGGCTGTTTGTGACCCATAGGCAGGATGACCGCGCCAGGTAAAAAGGCAAATTCGCCGTCCTGGGTCACTGCGGTAAAGGCCTTACCTGACTGTTTTACCTGCGCTCCCTGTTGCAATAAATACTGCAGTAACGCTGGCGCATCTGAGTCATTCCAGTTAAATCCCCAAGCGACGACGTCTGCACTTGGCTCAGGGGATTTTACCTGCAATTCATTGATAGCTTGTTTGGAAAACGGGATCTTGCGCCACCGACTCTTTTCTACCTCTTCGAACTCGAAGTTAAAGGCCAGTGCAATATTCCAGTTAGACACGTCGTAAAAAGTATTGTCTTTGAAGCGTTTTTGAGTAGAGAAGAGCGATTTCACCAATCGGTATTGCGCTTGCCGGCCCGGCACGAAAAAACTCTCTCCAGCAACAAAAGTTTTGTCGTCTAGTTTAACGTTACTGCTTAGCGGATAAATTTCGATTTGATGACGAGCTAATAGATCCAGAAAATAAGCAAAACGACTGCTATCATTTCCCGGTGTCACCATATAACCAGCAACATCATCGTCTGTCGCTTGCTCAGCGGTATTACGTGCAAAGCTCTCCTGATAATCCAGAAGAGCGCCTTTGTTGCTCATGGCACCCTCAAGCGTAGACAAGCTCAAATTGAACTGGTTTTGGATCGCTTGAGAAAACGCCAATAGACCATTTTCAGATTCCTGAATATGGCCTCTGGCACTCGCTTGCTCAAACAGGATACCGACACTGCCATGGGCATCAGGGTACGTGGAGCCTTTGCCATAGTAGAAATCATCAAATGCCTCTTGCGAGAAATACAAACGCTTGTCTTTATCTAACGCCTTGGCATGGAATTTAGCCAGCAGATTAGTTAGCTCTATGTTTTCCTGTGGGGTATGAGGATTTGTTCTTGACGGTATTCCCGGTTGGAAGAAGTAGCTACTGTTGGTACCCATTTCGTGAAAATCAGTTAATACATGAGGTCGCCACTGCTGAAATTGTTCTATTCTGGCGCGTGATTCCGGGTGAGTAAGTAGTAACCAATCTCTATTCAAGTCGAACCAATAATGGTTAGTACGAGCCGATGGCCAAGCCTGTTGATGCTCTCTGTTTTGCGGGTCTGCTACCAGATTTTTGCTTTTGTGAGAATTGGCCCAATGAGCAAAACGAGATAAGCCATCAGGGTTAAGCGAAGGGTCCAGAATAATCACGCTATTTTCCAGTAACTTTGTCACTTGCTCACCTTGCGCCGCAGCCAGGTAATAGGCTAACAACAACGCCGCATTAGACCCGCTAGCCTCATCACCGTGAATACTGTAGCCCATCCACAACACTAACGGATAACCAGAGAGATCGCGTTTGTCTTCATGCAACAACCAATTTTTTTGATGAGTTTGCTGAATCGAAGCTAACTTATCCAGATTTTGTGCAGTACTGATATGCAAGTGAACCAGCTTACGGGCTTCATGAGTTTTACCAATCTCTTTGATGCTAATACGATCTGATTTTTCAGCTAGCAGGTACAGATAGTTCAGCAGTTGATCATGCCTGATATGCCAGGTGCCTACCGGATAACCCAACACTTCTTCCGGCAATGGAATTTGCGGATCATATTGCACATCTGTAGGTAAATATTGTAAATCACTGGTGTGAATTTGCGACATATCCGCGTGTACGAAGCGAACTGTGATGAGTAACGTACAGTACAGGAAAAATCTTAATATCATTGATTATCGGACCTTTTTATCATTGCCTTTACCATAAGGGAATCTTCATTGATAGGCAAAAAATGTCTAAAAGAGCTTAGTACTTGAGTGTTTTACTCAGGTATTTTTGCTAGAATCCCACTCAGTTTACATTAAGGTCGTCGAGATGATTAATATTTCTGAGTCTGCGCAAGCTCACTTTCGCAAATTGCTGGAATCTCAACCAGAAAAAACCAACATTAGAGTGTTCGTGATCAATCCCGGCACGGCCTCTGCAGAATGTGGTGTTTCTTATTGTCCAGTGGACGCGGTTGAAGATAGTGATACACACCTTTCCTTCGATGGTTTTGAGGCCATTGTTGATCTGGAAAGTGCACCTTATCTTGAAGAAGCTGAGATTGACTTCGTTACCGATCAAATGGGCTCTCAGCTCACGCTAAAAGCACCCAATGCCAAAGCCAGAAAGGTCGCCGAAGATGCGCCTCTTAAGGAGCGCATTGAATACATGCTAGTGTCTGAGATCAATCCGCAACTGGCCAGTCACGGTGGCCAGGTAATGTTGATGGACATCACTGATGACGGTTTTGCATTGCTGCAATTTGGTGGTGGCTGCAATGGCTGTTCGATGGTAGACGTAACACTCAAAGAAGGCATTGAAAAACAAATGCTAGAGCAATTTCCTGAGTTAAAAGGGGTAAGAGATGCTACGGAACATCAGGCGGGCGAACACTCCTACTATTAAGACATCCCTCCTGTGTCATTGACTGATATCGAGCGGATAACCCTACACAGATACTGGCTGAGTTTTAAAAAAGGCTTATTGGTGTTTATTGTGGGCGTGCTTTTTATTTTTGCAGGGTATCGTTGGCAGGCCTGGTGGCAAATCCCAGGCCTGATTTTATTACTCGCAGGCGGGATATTCTCCGCCTATGGCTACATTGGCATACTGCGCTTTCGCCTGAAAAGCGCCTTTCATTTGAACGCTAACGAGAAGCGCGATAAAAAGCTATAAGTCTTCGATTGCAGACTTCAATTTTAATAACATATCAGCAAGTTCGTTGGCTCGACTCTTATCCACTTCAACCGCTGTCGCCAGCGCCTCTATATCCATACTTAAATCGCTGATGTTTTGCAGGGAAAATGATTGAGAACTGCCTCTGAGGCTGTGAGCCAACAGCGTCATAGCTCGCCAATCTTGGGCAAAAAAAGCGTTCTCCAACACTTCTAATCTTGAGGGTAAACTATTTTTAAACTGCTCAGCAAAGCGCACCTTCATATCATCGTGAAAATCTGAATCAGCCTGTGCATCGTCGCCCTTGTTCAGGTACAGAGCCAGCTTTCGTATAAACTCGTTGCGCTGAATCGGTTTACTCAAATGATCAGTGAAGCCTTTATTCAAATAATTCTCAACTTCATGCTTCATCGCGTTGGCCGTCAACGCAATGGTAGGCACATTGAGTCCGGCATCCAGCAATAGAGCGATAGCCTCCTCCCCCCCCATTTCAGGCATGTGAATATCAGAGAGTACTAAATCATAGTCTTGCTGTTGCGCCTCTTGCACCAACTGCAAGCCATTCTCCACCGCAGTAACGGTCAGCCCTAGCTTGCTCAGCATCATGGTTAAAAGCATCCTGAGTTCTTTTTGGTCTTCGGCAAGTAACACCTTGCCTGATAACTGCACATTACTGGCTTGACGCACTTTTTGACTGTGGATCACTTTAGCGTAGTCAGTTTCATTTTGTATAGGCAGGGCCTCATCCCCTGGACATAAGGTGATGCTGGCTTCAAAGTCACTACCCACTCCCGGCACGCTGCTAACGGATAAATCACCTCCCAGCCTGGTGGTGAGATACTTCGAAATATTCAACCCAAGTCCTGTACCGCCAAACTGCCTTGTTACCGACACATCAGCCTGCTCGAAAGCGCTGAATATTCGCTCCTGTTGTTCTTTACTAATCCCCACACCTGTATCCACGATATTAAACTTCATCAGATTACCCTTCGCGGAGACAATGAGTTTGATTGACCCTTTTTCGGTAAACTTAATGGCGTTATTCAATAAGTTGATAAGCACCTGTTTCAAACGTGTGGGGTCAGTGATGATGTGTGATGGGATGGGAAATTGTAGTTCTAAATCAAAGCCCAGCTTTTTCAATTCTATTTTGGGTTTGATGAGGGCAAAAACCTCTTCCAGCAATACAGGTAAGAGACACGAAACTGATTCTAATTCCAGTTTCTCAGCCTCTATCTTGGAGATATCCAGAATATCATTGATTAAGTTAAGTAAATGGTTACCACTAGTGGCGATGATATCTATTGCCTGCTCACTTTCCATGCCCGAAATTTCATTCTTTTTCAGCAACTCAGCATAGCCGATTATCGAAGTAAGGGGGGTTCGAATTTCATGGCTCATATTGGCGAGAAAGCGGCTCTTAGCTTCATCAGCTTCTCGCAACTTAACCGACAACTTCCTTAATTCTTTGGTTTGCTGTATCAACTTTAAGTGAGTAGCAATACGAGATTTAACCACTGCAGCGTTAAATGGCTTGCGGATGTAATCTAAAGCACCGAGATCAAGACCATACTTTTCATTGTCTGCGGTGTCCAGGCCGGTGATAAAAATCACCGACACTTCACTGAGGTCAGGCTCATTTTTCAATCGCTGCAGCGCTTCAAAGCCATCAACGTCAGGCATGATGATGTCTAACAAAATGAGATCAGGCTGGAATTTTTTCGCTTTCCACAACCCCTGTTCCGCACTTTTCGCCACCGAGACATCCGCGTCACCGGATAACAATTCAGTAAGAATTTTCAAGTTGGACTTCTCATCATCAATAATGAGAATTTTCGGCTTTTCCGGGAAAATATTTAACATAGCCACATGCTCACCCTGGTTGCTGCCAGCTGACTTGATTCAATCTTTGTTGCTGCATCGTGCTTAACTGTTTGGTGACGGCGAAAAGTAAAGTATCAATGGAATCTGACATGTCGGGAATGATAGACGCCCCCGCCACAGATGCAGTGAGATAATCGCTTTGTGCAAGTGCCGACGGGATTTGTAAACTAGCCAACGCGCTTTTACACTTTTCAATAGGTTTTATGGCCCCTTCAGGATCACTTCCCGGCAGCAGGATAACAAACTCCTGACCAGAAAATCTGGCGATAAAATCTCTGGATCTCTGTAACTGCGAAGACAAGGCCACTGCAATTTTTGACAACGCTTCGTCACCCGTAGCATAACCGAACTTTTCATTAAAGGACTTAAAACCATCTACGTTAAATAACGCTATAGAAAACCAGGAACTGTGACGCACGGCAGCACGCCATTCCAGATTTGCCACCTCTTCATATTTCTTTCTATTGGGCAAATCGGTCAAGGGATCAACCAGTGCAACTTTCTCCAATAGGCTCCTTTGCTTTACCAGTTGCAGATGTAGCTTAATTCTCGCTTTAACAAGTTGCTCATGGATAGGTTTGATAATGTAATCGCTCGCCCCAAGAGCCAGGCCTTTTTCTTCAAATTTGACATCGGTTAAACCGGTAATAAAAATCACAGGTATCAACCTTGTCGCAGGGTTGTTTTTGAGTTTCAATAAAACCTCAAAGCCATCCATGTCGGGCATGACCACATCGAGCAAGATCACATCAGGCTGAGCTTTATTGGCTTTCTCTAATGCTTGCTGCCCGCTCTTAGCCAGCATAATGTCGGCCTCATTACCAATGAGTTCAGATAAGAGCCTGAGGTTGCTCTTTTCATCATCAACAATGAGTATTTTGGACTTTTCTGGGAACATAGTTGCTCGAAAATCTCATTATTTAGTTGCTGCTTGCTGCTCTTGCAACCAGCGTTGCAAATAATCAGCGGCCTCTTCAAACTCCAACTCTTTAACTAAAGAGTCGATAATGCTGAGCGCCTGTAGTTGATTTTTGTTGTGACAACGCTCTCTCAAATTTTTGATCATCTGCTCAACAGTAAAATCGGATCTATGCAGTAAGGGTAGCATTGCTTCAAGCTCGGCGTCTGCAATATCTTGTTCTGCGCTGACCTTTTGCGCTGCTTCTGAGTTGAGCTTATCCCACCTTGCTTGAATATCTCGAATTAACCCATTGACCTGTTCCGTGATGCCCAATGTCTCTTCGCTCACCTGCTGAGCATCTCGAACTACTAGCTCCAGTTCCCCTAGTTCACTGGACAACTCAAATGCACCAATATAGGCCACATTGGATTTTAATGAATGGATAATACGATAGATTTGTTGCTGATCTTGGGACTTGACATGAGCGCTCAACACTTCTTCCAGGTTGCTATAATCCAGAATGAAATCTCGCACCAGATTTTCATACAATCGATATCGCCCCTGAAAACGCAGCAGCGCTTTATTCACCTGCAAAGCATCAATATCTTGTAACACCCTGATAGCTTCTGGCAAAGAATTTTCTTCTTGTTCAGTGCTGTTGTTCAGTTCATCTTGCTCACTGACAAGATGGCGTTTGTCCGGAAGATAATTCACCATTACAGCAAACAAATCATTGGGCGAAATGGGCTTAGTAATATGGTCATTCATGCCCGCAGCAAAACTGCGTTCTTTGTCGCCTGTCATGGCATGGGCTGTCATTGCGATAATAGGCATCTCTCCCCCTTTATGCCGGATCAGCTTTGTAGCCTGTATACCATCCATCACTGGCATCTGAATATCCATCAAGAGCATGTCATAGGATTTATCCTGGACAGCTTGAATTGCCTCCTCCCCATTAAGAGCAACATCAATTGCCGCCCCGGTTTCCAACATAAATTCTAAAGCAACCTGACGGTTAAGCTCATTATCTTCCACCAACAATAGTCGATAACCACTAAAATCAGGGACCGTTTCTACCCTATCCGAAGACGATGGCTCTTTTTCGTCACCACCTAAAGCAAGCTGTATAGCGTCTATCAATTCAGATTGGTTAACGGGCTTCTCAATAAACCTTTCCACAATGTCATCAGCGTCGGTAGTGCGCAATGCTTCTTTATCGTATGAAGTCACCATCAAGATATGGGGGATCTTACCACTTACGGTGTCCCGGATGCGCCGTGACGCCGTGATACCGTCCATGCCCGGCATTTTCCAATCCATCAGGATAAAATCATAAGGCCGCTGTCTCCTTTCTGCTTTTTCCACCCACTTTAACGCCTCCTCGCCACTGCCAACGGCATCAACGGTTATACCCAACGCTTCAAGTGCCTCGGTCATTACTTCTCGAGCGACATCCATATCATCTACCACTAGCGCACGGATATGTGAAACGTCCAACGCGTGAGTGCCGACAGATGGCTCATCAGATTTCTCCACCTGAATAGTAAAAATAAACTCAGAACCCTCATCAGGTGTACTTTTTACACTAATACTACCTTGCATCAGTTCACATAGCTGTTTGCAAATAGCAAGACCCAATCCGGTACCACCATATTGTCTGGTAACACTGTCATCAGCTTGGCTAAAAGACTGAAATAGTCGGCTACATTGCTCAGTATTCATGCCTATACCACTATCTTTGACCCGAAACTCCAGGTTTAATGTGTCATCAATACTTGAAAGTAAACGCACACTTAGATGGATATAACCTTGATGGGTAAATTTAATGGCATTGCTTACAAGGTTGATAATAATTTGCTCAATGCGCAAAGGATCCCCCATCAGACCATCGGGAATACTACTATCCACCGACAAAACAAATTCGAGGTGTTTTTCATGGGCTTTGTGATTACTGAGATTAACCACTCTGCGCAGTGAATTTTCCAGACTAAAAGGTATGAACTCCAGAGTAAGCTTTTGCGCTTCAATTTTAGAAAAATCCAGAATGTCATTGATCAAGGTGAGCAGAGATTCTGAAGAACTCAGTATTTTTTCCAGGTAATCTCGTTGCTCTGGAAGCACCTGTTTTTTCAGTGCCAGACGAGAAAGCCCTATGACCGCATTCATGGGCGTGCGAATTTCATGACTCATATTGGCTAAAAAGTTTGATTTAGCGGCAGTAGCCTCTTCCGCTTTTAATTTTGCCTGCGCTAACTCTACCGTGCGCTCATCAACCTTCTTTTCCAAATCTCGATTATTCGCCAATAAGCGCTGATTTAATCTGGTGTTGTCAAAAAGAATTGCGGTTTGATTCGCCAACAGCTGCAGAATATCTATGCGATCAGAAGTGAAGAACCCCTTCAAATCTGCGTGTTCAAGATATAAAACACCACGAAACTCTCCTGCCACCAGCAGTGGTATGAACAACATAGACCTGGGCAACAAGCGTTGTATTTTCGCTCCTGAAAGCAATGGCTCCTGAGCACTATCATCCACCGCGTAAGGCGTCCTTATGCGTCCCACATAGTTCAACAGTGCTTCGGGTATTTGAGTCAATGACATGACTTCTGGATAACTGCCTTTAAGCTCTAGCTTACTGTCTTCAAAAAACAAAACACAGCCTTTTTGAGCTCCCGCATTCTCTACAATGATGGTCATCATCCGCTCGACAAATGCCTCCAGATCCACCGTTCCACTCAGGGTTTCGGAAGCTTTTAGTACTGAAAGTAGATCCAGATTTTTTTCTTTTTTTACAGACCCTGACAATGAGGGTGCTGTTGCTACCGGTTGTTCAGCCTGGCGTAACTTGGGAAATTCATCATGTAAGCGTCTGATTACCTGCCTGGCATGCCATTGGTTCAAGCAATTCAGAGCTTCCCGCAGATGTGCAGAAGCTGAAACCTCATCGCCACACCTTAACCAGTATCTACCGTAAGCTTCCCAGCAAAGAAACTGCCATAAATAAGAACGAATGTTCTGAGTTACGCTGGCGGCTTTGGCATAATATTGCCAGGCGTCTGGCTCACCTATATAGCTTCGACGCTCTGCTTCCAGCAATAGCCATTTTGCACTGTGATTGTCAGCATTATTGGCACACCACGAGTGTAGTTGCGCAATGTGTTCATCAACTTGACTAAGTATTGTTTCTCGGTTTGAATCGCTATTATTTACTGCAGAATTACGCAATAGAACAATACCTGCCAGGGCGTGATAATCCGCCAGCCAATACACTGGCCAGATATTATCCACCAGTCCCTGTGCAACATTTCGATACTGTTCCGCCAGGGCAAAATCACCATCCAAAATAGCTTTGCACATATTAGCGAAGCGCATTGAAAAGAGCCTTGTTGACTGGTCAATCCCCTTTGCAGAGCTTGCCCATTGCGACTCAACATCGATTGAATCTGTCCCTTTTTTGGCTTGTAACATACCTTGGGCAAATTCCATCCACTGCTGAGCCTGAATCCCCTCCTGGGTCTCAGTACCTTCCTCCATGAGTTCGGTTAACACTTCAAAAACTTCTACAACTTTGTCTAATGGCTTGTCAGTCAACAAACTAAAAATAGCGTGATGTAGCGGCACTTCCCAATGATTCAGGTCTTCAGAAGACTCAAACACTTGCGCGCTCTTTCGGGCAAAAAATGTCAAGCTCTGCTGTAACGGTTCAGACCAATGAGCAATAAGAGCATATCGGGTGACTAATAATTCATCTATGTGCAGCTGACTGAGTTTGAGTTGTTCTGCCAGCTCTTCTGCAACGAAAATAAATTGCAATGCATCACCGTGTTTATGAGCAAGTTTGGTCAGCATCAGCGCATGTATTGCATAAAATTTAACGGCATACTTTGTATTACCCTGCGCAATACACAGCTGAATGGCAACGGAGGAAACCTGCATCACTGCATGGATATCGAGTTTACAGGCAACATCTAATAACTCGCTTAACAGGGCATGTAATTGTGTGGTTGGCTCCTGGCTGGTGCAATTGAAAAGACCAAATGCCTTGATTCCCTGAGCCGGGTATTGTTTTTCCAATAACAAGTAATCGCCTTGATTCTCCGCTACTGGAAAATCACAGAGCAGCGTTTTAACTGCCCGCATTCCCTCAGAAAATGCCGCTTCAATATCTTCAGTTGCGCTTAGCATTGTCATCTTCCAGACAATAATACGCGCAGAGTCAACGGGATTGTTGACGCGCTTTTCCAGTATTGCGATCGTAGCGCTTAGCCCATCCAATTGATTGCTGCGCAATGATTCTTGCAAGTATCCTTGATGCAACGCCATACAAATATCGTAATGCTGTTGCCAATCATCTTCTTTCAGTAACTGTACTCCAAGGCTAAAGCACATTAACGCTTCATCGTTTTCAAGCTCCTCTTGAGCGCGATTCGCAGCAACAAGGTAATATTCAGCAAGTTGCACCGATGGCACCTTGGCATTTTGATATCCCGACAGCGGATGTACCCAAAAGAGCCAGTGCAACACGTTGTCTCTGAGCCAGGTACGGCTTTTTTGTTGAAACAGTGCATCAGCCAGAGAAAAGCGCAACTGCTCAGTGCTCACACCGACATCAAGTTGCCTGGCAGCTAATTGAATTTTTTTGTGGGCAAACTGATAGCACTTTTGCTCTGTGCCTCGCAGCACCCATAGCCCCAAGGAGCTCCAGCTTTCGATAAACTCAATGAGCTTTGCTGGGGACACGGCAACAGCCTGCGTGAGTATTTCGGTGTCAATATCTTTACCCATCAATGCTGCAAGCTTTAAGCATTGCCTTTGACTTAGGGGTAAACTCGCCAAACCTGCCCCTGTCTGCTCAGCCACATTTGCGGTTATATTTGAACGACTGACTTCCTCGGGATGCCAATTCCAGACCTGCTCTTCGTCTTCATACAATGCCCCCTCAGCAACCAATTTTTGAATGAATGATTTGACGAAATAAGGATTGCCTTGAGTTTTGTGGAAAACCTGTTCCGACAGAGACTCCAGACTAAATTGTGTTTCCCAAAACGTGTCTTCCACCAGATTGTGAGTGGCAGCAGCACTCAGGGGTAATAGTTCAACCTTATGTGTCAGTAGGCCAAACTGCTCAGCGGCGGCTAAAGGCTGCACCGAGGATGTTTCGGAAAGCTCGTTTTCACGTAACAGCAAAACCAGCCTTAGATTGCATTGTGGCCCCAAAGAAGCCAGCTCCAATAAAATATCAGAGGTGGTTTTATCCATGTAATGGGCATCATCAAAAATCAGATACAAATCTTTATCGAGTTTTGAAAAGCAAAGCAACAACTGAGTCAGAACGATTTCTATCGCCTGACTCTTGATGAAAGCGGCCCCTTTTTCATCGGGTAATATCACTTTCAGTTCCGGGAACAGGTTGTAAAGTTGTACTCTTTGCTCAGCTGCAACCTTTTTTAGTTGCTCTTGTAACGTGCGTAATTGTGACTCCTCAAGGATAAGCGCCTGCTCAATCAACTGTTGTAACATGATAAAAATTGCAGTTTGTTTGAGGGAATGGATTTGTGGTTCCACGTTCACCAAACCAATCAGGGCACTTTGCGGTAGAACCGCGGCCTTAAATTCTTGCAGCAGTGCCGTTTTGCCTATCCCTTGTTCTCCGGAGATACTCAGTAATGCCATGCCGACTTGCTCGCTTGCCTGGTTGCACCATTGCTGAAGTAAGGCCAATTCCGAATCGCGGCCATAGATATATTTGGGAAAACCAATGACCTTTTTCTGTTCCTCTTTAGCGATCCGAAAATCGCTTATAACTCCCTTTTCGCTGTGCTCATTCAAACAACGTTCAAGATCAGCAACTAATGTCTTTGCGTCTGGATAGCGCGCTTCTGGAGTTTTGTTTAAAAGCTTACTGATGATACTCAGCAATACTTCCGGTACGGCAAAGGCTCTTCCCGGGTCATATTCTACGGGTTTGGCTATGTGCGCATGAATGAGGGTCAAAGGGTCTTGAAATTCAAAAGGGTAATGCCCCATAAAAATGCGATACAACAAGGTGCCCAAAGAATACAAGTCAGAATAACGCTGCGGGATCCAGTCCGTTCTACCGGTTACCTCTGGTGATGCGGTGTGCAAATTGCAGCCCGCCATCAATAACGCTTGTTTTTTCTCGTCAATGCTGCGCTCTTTTTGCAAATTCCAGGTATTCAGTGAATAGACCTGCAAACTCTGCTTATCCACGAATAGCGTGTCCGGCTCAACAAAACCTAGCATACTGTGTTGCTGATGAATATCAGCTAACAATTTTGCCAACGCGATACTAATTTTTAGCTGCTCAGTTACCTCAAGGGATCGATTTTTGAGAAAGCTGTCAAAGAGTTCAGCGCCTTCAACGGCCGGGTATAAATTGACGTAATCCCGCTCGCGAGTTATACAACCTGAAGATGTAATCAATGCAGGTGATTCGAATTTCAAGTGACTATCTATTTCAAGCTCGAGCATCTCCAGCGCTGGTTTGTCTGACTGTTGCGCCGTTTTACACCAATAGGATTTTCCATCACTGTCCAATGCTCGGCTCAGCACTATCGGGCCAGCGAGAATCTTTATCTCTTCAAGCCGTTTTAGCTTAACATCCACGATGTTTGCTCCTCATATCCTTGTGTTTACACATCATTATTTCTGGCGCCTGATTCAAGTAAAGATCACCCTTCGGTTAGATGCAAACTGCTGCAAGTGGATTTTTGGCTCGACAAAGTCGCTCACGTAGTTTTTTGATGGTAAAGCCTGGAATAGAAATGGCCTCCCAACAAAACGCCTCTAGCCAATAAAAATAACAAAAAGCCTTGCCACAGAATGTCAGCATTTAGCGCCAGAAAATGCAAGCAATACCAAGTTATTGCTACACCAGCACTCAACAACATAGTGAGTAGCATAGCGCGAGCTTGAGTCAAACCGACATACCAACCATCGAATAAAAAACACCAATGAGCGATGAGAGGTAAGCAAACGATGTAAATTTTGAATTGCTGAATGTAACTCTGTACTTCGGTTATATCCGTTAACAGATGGGTAATGAATCTAAACCCCAGCGCAAACACCAGCGTGTAACAAATAGCGACTGCGCTGGAAATAAGCAAACTGACCTTAGTCCAGAGGCGAAACTTGCTCTTACTCTTTTTACCCGAAGCTTCGCCAATTAGCGCTTCTGCAGCGTAGGCCACCCCATCCAATCCGAGCGCAATTAGCACAAAAAACTGCATCAATACTGCGTTTGTCGCAGCGGTTAGCTGGCCTTGCTGTAATCCAAGATAGGTAAAAATCCCCAAAAAAATCTGCAAACACAGATTTCTGAAAAACACGTCTCGGTTTAATCTCAGTAAACGTTGTAAGGATTGTTTGGCAATGTGAAATCTGCGCCACCATTGGGCTTCAATGTTAGCGATAGCAAACAAACACATGAGCAAAACCAGGCATTCGCTCAGTGCTGTTGCGATGGCTACCCCAGCGGTATCCATCGTTAGCCCAATGGCGAGAAAGACACTCAGCAGCATATTCAACAGATTGGCAATAATCTGTATTTTCATCACATTTTTATGTTGTTGTCTGCCAAGCAGCCAGCCTATCAGCACCAGATTTACCAGCGAAACTGGCGCAACTGACATTCGAATAAAAAAGTAATCGTGAGCAACTGCAACCACCTGTGTATTGCTACCGGAAAAATACACCCCCATTTGAAACAGGAAGGGACTGAACAACCACAACAATAAGCCCAACAGCAAAGCCAATAAAACCCCATTACCCAGCACGGAGATGGATTCTTGCTTTTGTTCCGGGCCGCTGCTTTGGGCGCTAAGCCCTGTTACGGCCATGCGCAAAAAACCACAAACCCAAATAAGCTGGGTAATGATGATGCTGCCAAGAGCAACACCTGCGAGATAGTGGCTACCCGGCAAATGCCCTACAATAGCCGTGTCCACAAGCCCTACCAATGGCAAGAAAATATTGCTGATAATCATGGGAAAGGCCAAAGCAATGAAATGACGAGTTGCATGATAAAAAGTCAAACTGATACTCTTCTTCTGTATTGGATTTTAATTAGTGAGTTGTATGAGTGTATTAATCAGAGTATTTGCCATTGTTTTCTACTTCACCGCAGTTTCCCTGGCGCAGGCCAATAATAGCGCAACCATTCTGTTATACCATCACGTCAGCAGTGATACGCCCCCCTCGACCTCAATTTCCCCTGAAAAATTTGCAGAACACTTAGCCTATTTGAACGCCAACCATAACGTATTGTCATTACAAGAAATGATGGCGAAGATAAAAGCAAATGCCCCGCTACCTGACAAGGCTGTAGCCATAACGTTCGACGATGGCTTTCGCAATATCAAGGATAATGCGCATCCATTGCTGAAAGAAAGAGGCTTTCCCTACACTATTTTTATCAATCCTTCGGAGGTGGGAGTCAGCCCCAGTCATCTGGATTGGCAAGAACTAAAACACTTGTCCGAAGAAGGGGTGTTAATTGCAAATCATTATTGGGATCACCGCCACATGCTGGACAAGGCCAGAGAAGCTGACTGGCTGGTTCAAACCAAACAGCGCATATTGAATGCAGAAGCAGCACTAGAAAAAAACCTGGGGAGTTCACCAGGATTTTTTGCCTACCCCTTCGGTGAATACAATAAGGCTCTAAGCAAATTAATCGAAGAGCTTGGACTGATTGGGTTTGCTCAGCATTCAGGGGCTGTCGGGTATCAAACCAAACTGTCGGAGGTACCGCGCTTTCCTGCAGCAGGCATATACAGCAACCTCAATACCTTGAAGACCAAATTACAAACTCTGGCCATGCCAGTTGTATCCGCCGCCATAGAAAACCCGGTGTTTTACACGCCTCCAAAACTAGAGTATGCAATAACACTAGACACCAGTGATTTTAATAAAACTCTGCTAAGCTGCTATTTCCGCGGCGAGCGCATCAGCACCTTATGGCAAGAAGATACATTGTACGTGTCCAGTGATGTGACGCTTAAACCGGGACGCTCGCGAGTAAATTGCACAGCCCCCAGTAAAACTTATAAGGGCCGCTATTACTGGCACTCTCAGCCTTGGTTTGTGGCAACCTCGGAAGGAAAATTTTTAGACTAGTGGCTGCCGATTAGAATAGGTAGATCCGCCAATATCTGTTGACCGTCACTTATCGCCATTTCACCGGGCTGATAATTGGGCTTAAATCGCCCGATAAGATGAGCATCCGGATTGATGATAGCAATCGAGGCGCTGTGATCTACAAGGTAATCGGGTTTGTCAGTACTTTCGGCTATCGCGTATGCCATTCCCATGCTGCGCACTAGCGGAAAGAGTTGTTTGTGCTCAGCAGTAGCAGCAAAAAAATCTTCGTGAAAAAACTGAATGTACTCGTTAAGCCGTGGTACATCATCTCGGCCGGGGTCAACTGAAACGAACAGAATTCTGACTGGATATTGACTGCTGATAGCTTGTAATTCTGGATAAATTCGTTTGAGTTCCGCCAATGTGGTAGGGCAGATATCCGGGCACCAGGTATACCCTACAAAAACCAGTGTCCACTGATCTTTGAACCACGCAGGGGTAATCGTCGAACCATCATGAGCGTTCAATTCACTTTCATGCAATATACGCGGTACTGGGTACATTTGAGCATAAGCCGGGGTTTTCGGCGGAGCGACATTTAACGCTCCCCAAATGCCACCTATCAGTGCTAATACGGCGCAGATACCAATAAAAAGGTTTTGTTTCATATAACTATTTTAAAATAGTGATCCACTAACAACACAACAAATAGAATCATCAGATGCAGTATCGAAAACTTGAAGGTGTTCATGGCTGTTTGCTCATTGGCGGCAAACTTGAGTTTCCAAGCGTAAATCAAAAAGGCAATATTGAGTAAAGTCGCCCCTACGAGATATATCAATCCAGACATACCAACCAGATAGGGCATTAAGCATATCAATCCAAGCAATACGGTATAGCCGAGAACCGAGGTTTTGGTGAACTCTACACCGTGTGTTACTGGCAACATTGGCACTTCAGCTTTGGCGTAATCTTTTTCTCTATGTATGGCCAACGCCCAAAAATGAGGTGGTGTCCAGGTAAAGACAATAAGCACCAACAGTAACGCATTACCGTGGATCTCCCCTGTCATAGCGGTCCAACCAAGTAGCGGCGGCGCCGCTCCAGCCAAACCACCTATAACAATGTTTTGTGGCGTAGCACGCTTTAAGTACATAGTGTAAACGCAGGCATAGCCCACCAGGCTGGCAAAGGTCAATACAGCTGTCAGCGTGTTTACAAATAACTCTAAAATAAGATAACCAACGACACATAGAACCGCGGCAAACACCAAGGCACGTCCGGGGGAGACTTTGCCTTTTGGCACAGGACGGTTGTAAGTTCGTGCCATTTTGCCATCGATATTGCGATCCACAACGTGATTGATCACCGCTGCGGAGGAAGACAGCATGCCTATTCCAATCATACCAGCAACAAGCGGTTGAATCGGTAGTGCTCCTTCAACAGCCAAACACATGCCCACAAGCGCAGTTAGCAATAACAACAACACCACTTTAGGCTTGGTCATTTCATAATAATCACGCCAGGAAGCCCCCTGAAACGTTTGCGAAGAAGACCCGTTTTTTATTACTTTTTCCATAACATTACGCCTTTCTATACAGGGTGTAATTCAACAAGATTAGAGTCAAAAGCAGCAGAGCTGCGACGGCATTGTGTGCAACCGCGACGGCTACGGGCAAGCTAAACACGACGTTCGAAACACCCAAAGCAATCTGTACTCCTAATACAGATACCATCAACACTGATTGGTTTTTTACCCGGTCGGAAATTGCTGAGGTGTACAATCTGATACCCAACCAGCACAAATACAAGAAGGTAATGAGTGCACCAAATCGATGCACTATGTGCATGGTCATGCGCTCGTCGTAAGGATGCGCACCAAACTCATAATTGTCTGCTTCCGGCACACTAAAAGCACCAGAGAAGTTAAGATTTTCATACCAGTTGCCCTCACAAATGGGTAGCTCAGTACAAGCCAAAGCAGCATAGTTGGCAGAGGTCCAACCGCCAAGCGCAATCTGAATCACTAAAATGAATAAACCCAACGTCGCATATCGACCGAACTTACGTACTCTGGGATCGCCACCGGGAATTCGGTAGGGTTTCAAACGAAGGTGTAATAGAAACAGTAAAGAGAGTAAGGTAAAGCCACCCAACAAATGGCCCATCACCACCACTGGCAATAAGTTCATGGTCACAGTCCACATGCCTAATGCTGCCTGGAAGATAACCAATAACAATATAACAAAGGGCAGTTTAATGGGTGTTTGTTGCTGTCTGTTTTTGAGGGCACTTATGAATATGAATAAAATCAGCAATCCTAAAGTGCCTGCGAAATAACGGTGAATCATTTCGATCCAGGCTTTGCTGGCCTCTAGAGGACGCTCCGGGAAAGCAATCTCCGCTTTGGATATCGCCTCATCTGATTTAGGCACGACCATATGGCCATAACAACCCGGCCAGTCTGGACACCCCAACCCTGAATCAGTCAATCGGGTATATGCCCCCAAAATGATGACCACCAAAGCAAGAAAAATGCTGACCTTAACTAACGTTTTCATAAAACAGCTCTATCCGATACGCGAAAGCTTCAGGACCTTTCTTAGATCGGCAAGTATATCGCGGCTTTGCATTACCGCTTGTTGTTGTTCTTCACTGAGGGAATAACGCAAAATTACATTCCCCAGCGTATCTGCAATGAAAATACCACTAACAGACTGGTTTTTAAACACCTTATCAAGGTATGTTGAAGTTGTATTTATTAAAGCGAATGGCGTTTCACTGCTGAGCTTTTCTACCGCACCCACGTCACTCTTTGGCAGGACTAACAAGCTGGGGACCACCCGTTCTTGGGCTTTACCTGAGGCAACCCAAACCTGATTCAAACTGTAAAGGGCGTTTTCACATCGCGCATCACATTGCTGTGGCAACACATAAACAATACGCCACACGGGTTTGTCACCACGAAGAATATCCGCCATTTCAACCGCAGGTGACATGAGTTCACCTTTATTTGTCGCACCTTTATTAAACCAATCCCCCTGCAAAGCGAACCAAGCTAATACCACAGGTAAAAGAAATACCAATACAAAAATGACCAAGGTACTGCGATTATTTTGTTTTTTCTGTTCGCTCATCTTTCCATTTTTTCCTTAACGCAAAGCCGTAAATTAATAAACATGCCAACGCCAAGAGGAACCATTGAATAGCATAGGCTATGTGCTTCTCTGGGGACATAGTTACCGGTTTAAAATTGTTGCTCAACCCAAAAGCTTTTGAGTCCTCTACATAACCTAACATGGGAATGAGCGTTGTTTGCAATATCTCATTCAGCATTTTTAAGTCTGGTTGCTGCAATAGATGAGGCCACTGTTCTGGCACTCCAGATTGACGAACCAATTGGTTGTGCAAGGGCGCATACAAAACAATGTGAGTTTGTTGTATGACTTCAGGTAAACTCACTTCTGGCAAAGAGCGACGAAAATCCTGGTCCGGTACCCAACCAAAATTCACCAACAAAACTCCAGCATTGGTAGTCACCGGCGCCAACACTTCATAGCCCACGATCCCATCAAGTACTCTATTATCCCAATACAGTAAATGCTCCAGATCCACCTGACCAGTTAGTTTTACTCGCTTAAAGTCGTGCGCTCCACTTGTGGCCAGTGCCGATTGCACGCTATTGAAAACCACTTCTTCTTGCGTACTTTTTCGTTCAGCAATCAACTGCTTCTCTTGCGCTCTACTCAATTGCCAGAAACCCAATTTCAATAAGATGACAACCGCGACAAAACTGATTATGGTAGGGACTAAAGGCGGTTTTTTCATTACTGCTTAGCGACAAACCCGGAGTTATTTATGGCTGTTAAAATTATCGTGGCGTTACTGTTATTGTTTATGATTTACAATTTATTTAAAGCCATGATGATTATGCTTAAGAACGAACCTGGACAGGGCTCAATGACTAAATTTATTGGCAGAAGAGTGATGACCTCTGCCATCATAATTTTGCTACTGGTAATCGCGGTAGCAACGGGGATTATTACGCCTAATCCCCGGCCCTTTTAATTCTCATTATAGTATGTATACAAAGACGAACAAACATACCCATACAACATCAACAAAGTGCCAGTACCAGCTGGTCGCCTGGAAGGCAAATTGATTGTCATGAGAGAAATGCCCCATCATAACTCGGCCGAACATCACTATCAGCATAATGGTGCCTAATGTGACATGGAGTCCGTGGAATCCAGTAAGCATAAAGAAAGTATTGCCATAGATGCCTGAATCCAACGTCAGTCCCATTTCCTGGTATGCATGTACATACTCGACTACTTGCAAATACAGGAATGAACAACCCAGCAGGATGGTCACACCTAAAAACAGTTTTAACTTGCCGCGCTCTCCCTTCTCCAACGCCACATGAGCAAAATGCGCAGTAACAGAAGAAAATAACAGGATTAAGGTGTTATAGAGTGGCAATCCGGTCCAAGGCATTGCTTCTGTGGTCGTCCCGCCTGGTGTTTCAACCAAAGGCCACATGGCCTGGAAAGTGGGCCACAAGACTTCGTTAGTCATAGCGTTGTTGGACGCTCCGCCTAACCAAGGAACGGCAATTACTCTTGCGTAGAATAGTGCACCAAAGAAGGCAAAAAAGAACATCACCTCAGAAAAGATAAACCATGACATGCCCTGACGGTAAGAGCGACCCAATTGCGCGCTATGCATACCAGACATAGATTCATCAATCTGGTTTTTGAACCAGCCTACCAACATGAACAGTAAAACCAAAAAGCCGGCCAGCAGGATGAGCGAACCGCTGCCATCCGTACCGTTCTTCATTTCGATGACAAAGGTGCCAGCGCCATAGGCCATCAAAAACAGGGCAACGGCCCCCACAAATGGCCAAGGGCTTTGGTCGGGAACATAGTATTTTTCGTATTGTTGTTCGCTCATTTCATCTCCTTTAACCGCGATTCATGGCAATTTCTTGGCCACGTTCGGTTACGTCATACAAAGTATATTGCACTGTAAAAAATGTAATATTATCCGGTAGTGCTGGGTCCACATAAAAACGCATAGGCATAGTGATCTCAGCACCCGCTTTGAGTGGTTGCTGCTCAAAGCAAAAACACTCTGTTTTATTCAAATAAATAGCTGCAGGCCCAGGCGAGACAGATGGTACGGCTTGACCGACAATATCTCTTTGACTGGGATTGTGGGCATAAAAGTCTACCTGGTGCATTGCTCCCGGGTGCACTTCTACACGCCGCGTCTTAGTTTCAAATTCCCATGGCATACCTGTGTTAGTGCGAGTAATAAACTCCACGGTAACAAGACGACTCTCGTCCACTTCAATATTTTGGTATAGCGCGGCTTCGTTAGAGGTTTTTCCATTGATACCTGTTACGGCACAAAACACGTCATATAAAGGAACTAACGCAAAGCCAAAACCAAACATACCGAAAACAACGGCCACCAACTTAATGATGACCTTTTTGTTTTCTTGTTGTTTTTCAGAGTTCATTGTTAAAAATGACTTACTTTACAACCGGTGGCGTTTCAAAAGTGTGGTAAGGAGCCGGGCTCGGAACTTCCCACTCAAGACCTTCTGCGCCATCCCAAACTTGAGCCGTAACTGGCTCGCCTTGTTTGCGACACGCTTTGATTAGTAACGCCAGGAAAATCAGTTGTGAAAGCCCAAACGCAAAGCCCCCCACACTGATCCACTTGTTAAAATCAGCAAACTGCAACGCATAGTCTGGAATTCGACGAGGCATGCCTGCCAAACCCACAAAGTGCATAGGGAAGAACAGCACGTTTACTGAAATCAAAGAACACCAGAAGTGCCACTTGGCTAACGTCACGTCGTACATTTTCCCGGTCCACTTTGGCAGCCAATAATAGGTGGCAGCCATGATTGAAAACACTGCGCCAGTCACCAGAACGTAGTGGAAATGTGCTACCACAAAATACGTATCGTGATATTGGAAATCCACGGGGGTAATCGCCAGCATTAAACCTGACAAGCCACCTATGGTGAATAACACGATAAAGGCCAGGGCAAACATCATGGGGATTTCAAAGCTAATGGCGCCGCGCCACATGGTAGCAACCCAGTTAAATACCTTAACCCCGGTGGGTACCGATATCAGCATGGTGGCGAACATAAAGAACAGCTCGGCCCCTACCGGCATCCCAGTGGTAAACATGTGGTGAGCCCACACGATAAAGGACAATAGCGCGATAGAAGCTGTCGCATAAACCATCGAGGAATAGCCAAATAATTTCTTTCGGGAAAAGGTGGGCACTATCTGTGAGATTATGCCGAAGGCTGGCAAGATCATGATATAAACTTCCGGATGTCCAAAGAACCAGAAGATGTGCTGGAACATCACCGGATCACCACCGCCAGCCGCATCAAAGAAGCTGGTACCAAAGAACTTATCGGTTAACACCATAGTTACCGCGCCCGCCAGCACTGGCATAACCGCTATCAATAAGAATGCGGTAATTAGCCAGGTCCAAACAAACAAGGGCATTTTCATTAATGTCATGCCAGGGGCACGCATGTTTAAAATGGTGACGATAACGTTAATCGCCCCCATGATGGAACTGGCGCCCATAATGTGAACAGAGAATACAAACAGTGCTGTAGAGTCATTACTGTAGGTTGTGGATAGTGGCGCGTAGAAGGTCCAACCAAAAGAGGGACCACCACCTTCCATGAACAAAGACATCAGCAATATCAGGAAAGCAAAAGGTAAAATCCAGAAGCTCCAGTTGTTCATTCTTGGCAGTGCCATGTCCGGTGCACCAATCATCAAGGGCACCATCCAGTTAGCGAGGCCGGTAAATGCTGGCATTACAGCACCGAATACCATAATCAAGCCATGCACTGTGGTCATCTGATTGAAGAAGTTAGGATCGACAATCTGTAATCCAGGCTGGAATAACTCTGCCCGGATCACCATGGCCATAGCCCCGCCGATTAAAAACATAATAAATGCAAACCAAAGATATAAGGTGCCGATATCTTTGTGGTTTGTGGTGTACAACCAGCGTTTTATGCCCGTTGGTTTATGATCGTGGTGATCATGGTGCTCGTCGTGATGGATATCGTCTGTCACTGTACTCATCTCAACTTCCCCTTATTGTCCGTTCAATACGGCGTTAACGTCTTTAGCTTGCACTGATTCACCAGTGTCATTGCCCCATGCGTTACGCTCGTAGGTAATTACTGCTGCTAGTTCTTTCATCGAAAGTTGTTTTCCGTAAGCCTGCATGGCCGTACCTGCTACGCCATTAACCACAACTTCAATATGTTTTTGCATGTCGTTTATGGCAATGTCGCTGCCTTTCAAAGCAGGAAATACGCCAGGTAAACCTTCACCATTAGGCATGTGACAAGCAGCACAGTTGGTAACGTATACTCGCTCACCAACACTCATTAACTCATCCATATCCATATTCATCGCCAGCAGCTTTTGCTCTTCTTCTTTGGCTTTGCGTTGTATTTCTTCTTGCTCTTCGATCCAGGCAGCATAATCAGCAGGCTCCTTAGCAATAACCACAACAGGCATGAAACCGTGATCTTTTCCGCAAAGTTCAGCACATTGACCGCGATAGATTCCGGGCTTATCAACTCGTGTCCAGGCTTCATTGATAAAACCAGGGTTGGCGTCTTTCTTAACAGCAAAATCCGGAACCCACCAGGAATGAATAACGTCGTCTGAGGTGATCAGAAAACGGACCTTTTGATTAGTAGGAATAACCAAAGGGCGATCAACTTCCAACAGGTAATTGATATTCTTTTCCAGCTTGTTATTGATTTGCTCTGGTTGGGTGGCAAGTAGAGAAAAGAATTCAACGTCGTTATCCATGTATTTGTAATGCCACTTCCATTGAGAGCCGGTAACTAACACTGTCACATCAGGAGATGACACATCTTCCATCGCGATCAGTGTTTTAGTGGCGGGGATAGCCATACCGATAAGAATAAGAAAAGGAACCACTGTCCAGGCAATTTCAACCTTAACACTTTCGTGAAATGTTGCTGGCTTCACCCCTTTGGACTTGCGATGAAAGATAGTAGCCCAAAGCATAACGCCGAATACCAACACCCCGATGATCACACAGATCCAGAATATGATCATATGCAATTCGTAAACCTGCTGACTTATCTCAGTCACACCCGGTCTCAAATTCAGCTGATATTGGTCCGGCTGCGGATTAGAAGCGGCAAATGATGCGCAACTAAGCAACAATCCCCAAAAACCTATTAAAATTCTGCTCACCTGTGTGTTCCTCCTTTCCTGTCCGTTGCTTTATTTTTGGTCATTAGCACAACGGAAATCGCACCATAAGTTACGATTTTGAAACATATTTGTTATTACTATGTTAAAAACCGAATGATATGTAAACAATTTTCGAAGATAAAAAACATTTAGACGGCTAAAAAAGACGCTTTTTTAACCAGCTGATGTGTCAAAAATAGACCCGAATAGGAAAAAAGGAAATTAATTCGCTATTTTTTGTGCAAATTTTTGTCTGGGTGAATAAATGTGGCCGTACCACAGATACAAAAAAGCCCATTAATCAATGGGCTATCAAGAAAAGGCAAATTAATCAGGTAAAACAGTACGTCTCGAAGTTATTTACATCCAAGCGTTGTTTCGGATGATTCCAACAGCTATACCTTCAATATTTAAAGGTTGCGAGTTCAAATCCACCTTAATAGGAGCAAAATCACTGTTCTCTGCGTGAAGTAACACTTCAGATCCCGACTTTTCAAAACGTTTCACAGTTACATCGTCTTCTACTCGCGCCACCACTACTTGACCATTTCGCGCTTGGTTGGTGCGATGCACTGCCAACAAGTCCCCATCCATAATGCCGATGTCTTTCATGCTTTCGCCATCGACTCGCAATAAATAATGGGCTTCCGGCTGAAACATATTTGCAGCCACCTGGTAATGACTCTCAATATGCTCTTGAGCCAAAATGGGCTCACCTGCTGCCACCTTACCAATTAACGGCAAGCCATCATCTTCGGCAGGCTCATCTAACTGCCCCACAAGACGGATCCCTCTGGAGGTACCCGGTAGAATCTCTATAACCCCTTTACGAGCCAATGCTTTGAGGTGCTCTTCTGCTGCATTAGCGCTTTTAAAGCCAAGCTGCCTCGCAATCTCTGCTCTGGTTGGCGGCATACCAGTATCGGCGATGGTATCTTTAATAAGAGTAAGAACTTGTTCTTGACGCAATGTAAGTGGGCGCATAACAAACCTGTTTTTTCGTACAGTGTAACTGGCAGTATATACAGTCAAGCCATAAACTCAACATAATTTGCTGATTTTCTTGGATTTATAGAGTTACAAGAGCCAAAGCTGCCAGGCCGTGCTATGATCGGTGCAGTTTTAATTATTTTTTATTGATGATGGCCTGGTATCAAAACCTCTTTTTTAACCTTGTTAAATACCCGACCCGTTGGTTAGTAAAAACCAGCAACATCCCCGCAAACATAGAAAGCGAGCTGGGGATCGACAAACATCGTCCGATTATTTACTTGTTGCGCACTAATTCCCTGACCGACAGAGTGGCGCTTGAAATTTCCACCAAAATGCTGGATTTACCCGCCCCGGACAAACAATTAAAAATTGGTTCTAAAAAGCTAGCCAGCTGCTTATTTTTACAAGAACCAGAATCATTGCTTTCCAAAAAAACCAAGCATACTGATATCAATAAAAGCTTCACCCGCTTGTTCAAAATGCACCGCAATGATGAAGAACTGGATCTGCAAATTGTGCCTGTGTCTATCTTCTGGGGACGAGCACCCGGCAAAGAAACAAGAGGCTGGGCAGAGTTACTTGCCGATCGAGCTTCACCTTCCTGGTTACGCAAGTTTTTTATCGTGCTATTCCTGGGCAGAGATAATTTTGCCTATTACAGCCCAGCGGTATCCAGTAAAAAAATGGCCACCACGCACGGCACCGATTCAGAAATAGCCCATAAGCTAATCCGACTGGCCAGAACTCATTTTTATCGCCGGCAGCAAAGCATGAACGGTCCGATGCTGATGGATAGGCATCAGTTGTTTAACAGTATCTTAGGCTCTGCATCGGTAAAACGTGCTATGGCATTAGAAGCCAAAAATTCTCCAGCGGAGCTTGCAAAAGCTCGCGCCCGGGCCAAAAGCTACATTTCAGAAATTGCCGCCGATTATCGCGAGGGCGTTATACGCTTAGGCGACCGCTTGCTGGGTCGTGTCTGGAATAAAATCTACAACGGTATTGAAGTGAAAAATGCCGATAAGGTTCGCGAGCTTGCGCAAAACGGCCACGAAATAATTTATGTTCCCTGCCACAGAAGTCATATGGATTACCTGTTACTCACCTACGTTATTTATCACGAAGGCTTGGTCACACCCCATATCGCCGCGGGTATTAATCTCAACTTCTGGCCCATCGGTGGGTTATTCAGACGCGGCGGTGCCTTTTTCATCCGCCGCTCTTTTGCCGGTAACAAGCTCTACACAGCGGTATTTCGTGAATACCTGGAGCAGCTATTTAACAAAGGTTATTCCGTTAAATTCTACGCTGAGGGTGGCCGCAGCAGAACCGGTCGATTGCTTCCGCCAAAAACAGGGATGTTAGCCATGACCATTCAGGCAATGGTGAAAGGCGTTAAACGCCCGGTGAGTATCGTACCGGTATACATTGGTTACGAGCATGTCATGGAGGTAAAAAGTTACCTCAAAGAGCTCAGAGGTAAGAACAAAGAGAAAGAATCCTTTCTCGGGGTGTTTTCCGCGATTCGCAAGCTAAAAAATTATGGCTACGGTTTTTTGAATTTTGGCGACCCAATCCACCTGAGCCAGTACCTGGATGTGAAAACGCCAGAGTGGCGCCAGGATCAAGCTACCATTGATGACAAAAAGCCCGCTTGGTTAACCCCCACAGTTAATAGCTTAAGTCACAATATCAATGAACGCATTAACCAAGCGTCGGCTGTCAGCGGAATGGCTCTGGCGTCCTTGTGTTTATTGGCCGCAGAAAAACGCGCAATGAGTCGAGAGGAACTATTACAAGTGATGGAGAGCTATCTGGGCTTGTTACGTCAATGTCCCTTTAGTGAACAGAGTAGTTTTCCACAGGTCAGTGCCGAAAAATTACTGGAAAACACCTTGCGCCTGGAAAAATTCGACGTCACTGAAGACAGCTTTGGTGAAATCATTTCCATTGAACGCAACAATGCCATTATTCTGACCTATTACCGCAACAACATTTTACACATGTTTTGTATACCCGGTTTAATTGCTGCCATTGTAATAGCGCATGGAGAATGCCATCGTGAGCAATTGCTCACCTTAGTCGGCCGCATCTACCCGTTGCTCAAGAAAGAGCTATTCATCTATATGAGCGAAGAACAGGCAATGGCGTACACCGACAGTCTGATTGACGGAATGGTGGCCCAAGGTATGTTAATCAATAATGAGGATACATTAACACCTGCCGAAACCAATAGTGTGCAGTTTTACAGCCTGTGGTTGCTAAAATCCGTGATCCAGGAAACCTTGCAGCGTTACGCATTAGTGCTCAATCAATTGGAACAACTGGGCACAACCTCGCGCGGAGCTCTGGAAAAACGCAGTCGTCAGGTGGCAGAGCGCATGTCGACACTACAAGGAATTAGCGCACCAGAGTTTTACGATAAAAATGTGCTGGCCACGTTTATTGCGGCAGCAAGAGAATATGAAATTTGGGAAGCAAATGAAGAGGGATTATTGTTGCATTCAGACAAAAGCCGGGAGCTGCAAAATTTGTTGTTTAGCTTAGTTTCCCCGGAGTTTGTAAAGCGCTTACAACAAATCAAATAACCCGCTGTTTAATCTGGCATTTTAAAGGGGGAGAAGAAACTCCCCCAGCAAACCTAAAGTGATCACCATTCCCACCTTGTTATTGTGTAAAAAAGCCCGAAAACAAGCTTCCCTTTGCCTCTCTACGATCATTTTTTGTTGCTGAACAAACATCACAGCCGAAATAGCAAGCCCACCGTAAGCAAACCAACCCAGCTGCAGGTGCTGATAGACAACAAATAAAGACAACAAACTAAGTAGTTGCAATAGCCCGATAATCAATTTATCAAATTTTCCAAATAGTATCGCCGTTGACTTTACACCGATGCGCAGATCATCGTCCCTGTCTACCATGGCGTACACGGTATCGTATGCAACAGTCCATAAAAGATTGGCCAGATAAACTCCCCACAACCACCAAGGTAATTCTTCTCTGATAGCCATAAACGCCATCGGGATACCAAAGCTAAATGCCATACCCAATACGAACTGAGGTAAATAGGTATATCGCTTCATGAAGGGATAACAAAACGCCAATGCCAGAGCCACAAATGACAGCATTACCGTTTGCCAATTCAAGGTTAAGACCAGCAAAAAAGCGACAACCACCAGCAGGAGAAATAAGCCCAGAGCTTCCTTGGTGGAAACCTCACCACTGACTATTGGACGGGCTTGCGTACGCTCCACATGGCCATCAATTTTTCGATCAGCAAAATCATTAATCACACACCCTGCGGCACGCATCAACAAAGTCCCCGCGAAAAATACTAAAATGATATGCCATGAGGGTAACCCTTGTGCAGCAAGTAACAATCCCCAAGCTGTAGGCCACAGCAATAACCAGCTTCCAATGGGTTTATCTGCGCGCATTAAGCGCCAATATGCATTCCATTTAGCCTGATGACTAGGCATTAGTGATTCTCTTCATGTTCAAGGATTGTAAGAATAAGCAGGGCTATCAGGTAAAAATATCTCGGCCACCATAATATGGTGTTGTTTAAAACGAAACAAAGAACGTCTACCCCAAAGAGAGAACCCGGCCCGAATGGCAAGACTTGCTTGCGTTGCTCCCGCCACCGGACATTCCACTAACTGAAAACCCAAGCGCTCAAATCGGTCATCATTGAAGATAATTTTACCCAATGGTTGATTACCCAGTTGGGTTAGTTCTGCCATTTCCTGCTGTAAAAAATCGCAAGGTAACAACGACCTGGCAAACACCCAATGCTGATCATTGCCTTTGAGAATTACTTCTCTTACTTGAGTACTTTGTGCTGGCACATCAAATTGACCGTAAAGGTAGTGAGTTTCATCTTGTGAAATATCATTAACGCTTTGGCTTAACACCTCAACCGTAAAACGCAAACACTGTGATTGCAGCCGTTCAGTTAAAGATCCGGTATTTAACAGCCAGTTACGCAGCAGAGGATCTTGAGGACATAAACGCTCAGGAGATAGCCAAGGCTCTTTGATCGGCCCGATATTCAGCAGACTTTCAGTCAAAATTCATTCTATTTGATTAGATTATGTAAAATAATAACAATTACGGGATTTAGACAAAAGCGTAAGCGTAATATAATCTACAGTTATCTGATTCAGTATCACTCTGTTTATTATTGGTTTTTTGGTAGCAATTATGAAAATGAAATTGTTGGGTTTTGCCTTTTTGGCCAGTATGTTGCTCTCCAGTCCCGGCGCCCTCGCCCGTGACACCGCCTATTTTGGCCTTGAGCCAGACATTGTTACCAATTACATCAGCTCTAACAGTAGCAAAATCGGCTATGTCAGAGTCACGATAGAATTAATGCTGGACTCTTCAAAGCACCTTGAAGCAGCGGAACATCACGCACCGCTATTGCGCGCCACCACAATAGACATCTTTGGCCGTCAATCTGAAGAGCAAGTGAAATCACTGACAGGAAGAGAGGATATCCGCCGTGCCTGTCTGGATGAATTGCGCAAGTTAATGAAAGCCGAAACCGGCTCAGAAATGATTAAAGACGTGATTTTCACCAAATATCTTTATCAAGGTTAAATCACTGCTCTGGCTCCGCCTGAACACTCTTTGTTCAGGCAGATAACCCGATTTCCGGCTATACTGAAGCTCAGTAAACTGCTGCCAGTGTCGGGGATGTTTTAACATCTAAGCCCTCAGTAGACATTTCAGAGGTCGGGAAAACAACAAACTGCGTAGCAGCGTATTTGTCCAAACCCCTGGTCAACTCATCCGCATAACAATTCTCACACTCAATTTTGAAATAGAGCTTTTTACCTGCAGGCACTTTTTCCAATCTGATGAAAATCAATTTTTCACCATCAGCTTTGTATTTCACACTATCTGCATTAACGACCGATTCGAAATAAGGATCTTCGGCAAACTGCCAATTGACTTGCCAATATTCCGCGTCGCTATCCGGGATAATATTCCTTAGAACCGACACAAAGTCGTCCAGGGGCGCAGTTGGAATGGGGTAATCGCCAGTCAAATGATCTTGTTTTGCACTCACAAAGTGAGGAAAACCCATTGCTGAAACGCCTAGAACAGCGCCCCCAGCCTGGAGAAAGTTACGTCGAGTAAGGTGATTCATAAGCACTCCTGATTGCATAAAGTTATCGCGAGAAACCAAACGAGTTTGAATCATATAGAAATGTGGAAAAAATTACACCAATTAATTGTGGATAAAAATTTGAAATATTTAAAGCCGCAGCTTACACCTTGGTAAAAACTCTACTGGCCAGCAATGCCAGCAAACAACCACTAACCAAGCCCGTTAAATGAGCGGTGTTCGCCATGTTTATCCAAAGCACGTCTGCAAATCCTATCACCAGCCACAGCAGCATAAAGCCCAACAAAGGTTTCGATAAACTCAAGCCCCATTGCGGACGCAGCCAACCACACCACCATACAAAGCCGAATAAGCCATACACCACACCACTTAAACCTCCAAAACCAGGGCCAGAAACCAAAAATTGGGCATAGTTAGACAGCAAGCCTGTCGCCAAATAGAGCAAGATAAGGCCACTGGCTCCAAATTTAGCTTCAATGTCTTTTCCCAGCGTCCACCACCAGGCCAAATTAAAAATCAAATGCAGGGCAGAAAAATGCATCAAAGTGGGAGTAAGTAGCCTCCAATACTCACCACTGTTGGCAACCTCTGACCATGGCACAAAATAGAGATGGTCAAACAATTGCACCTGGCCAAACAGAAACACCACAGTGTGGATCGCTAATGCAACAAGTAGTACTAATGCACTAACAGGGGCATTGCCCAGTGAATTAATTACCTTAGTCAGCGATAAACCAGTACCAGGGCCGATTAAAGAAACAGGTTCGGAATTCTGCCAGGCAATTTGTTGAAACTCCCGTGCATTGGGATTTTGCAAAAATTGCTGCAATATCTCGCGCGCGATCTGAAAATCGGCTTCATTATTTAGTATTACCTGATACTGCTGTGTTTCTTCGTAACAATGGCATTCGATTCCCTTGCCCTGTAGGTAAGCCACCAGCGTACTGGCAGGCCCCTTTTGTGGAAACGCCACCAACAGCATTATTCTGTATCAGCCCCGGAATTGCGCCACGCCTCAAAGCCGCCATCCATGCTATAAACATCAGTAAAACCTTGAGCAACAAAATACTGAGCCGCTTGTTGGCTACTAATCCCGTGATAACAACAGATCACAACAGGGGTATCTACGGGTGTTTCGGTAATTTCTTGCTGTATATTGTCATTGGTCAGGCGTGCAGCACCGGGTATATGCCCGGCGGCAAAACTGCCAGGATCGCGAATATCGTAAACTGTCGCTCCCTGCTCTAACAACTTGAGGGTGCCCGCTACATCGATGTGTTTAAAGCTTTCCATTTAAGCCATTGCTCCTACCAATTCAACAGCACTTTGCCCGACTGGCCGGAAGCCATCACTTCAAAGCCCTGTTGGAAGTCATCTATCTTAAATTGATGAGTAATCATAGGTTCGAGATTGAGTCCCGATTGGATCAAACTGGCCATCTTGTACCAGGTTTCAAACATTTCCCGACCGTAAATGCCTTTGATCACAAGGCCTTTAAAAATCACCTGATTCCAGTCAATGGCCATGTCTGATGGCGGAATGCCCAGCAGGGATATTTTCCCCCCGTGATTCATATTGTTGAGCATATCGCGGAACGCCATAGGGACGCCGGACATCTCCAGGCCAACATCGAAACCTTCTGTCATTCCCAATTCACGCATCACATCTTTGAGGGATTCCGATGCCACATTAACCGCGCGAGTCGCGCCCATTGTTCGAGCCAATTCAAGTCGATACTCATTTACATCGGTGATCACCACATTCCGGGCACCTACGTGTTTGGCTACGGCAGCGGCCATAATACCAATTGGCCCCGCGCCTGTAATAAGCACATCTTCACCCACCAGGTCAAAAGATAACGCTGTGTGAACGGCATTGCCAAAGGGATCAAAAATCGCGGCCAGATCATCGCTGATGTTGTCGGGAATTTTAAACGCGTTAAATGCAGGTATCACCAGGTATTCGGCAAAAGAGCCGGGGCGGTCAACACCAACACCATAGGTATTGCGACATAAATGACGACGTCCAGCACGACAATTGCGGCAATGACCACAAGTAATATGTCCTTCACCTGACACCCTGTCACCCTTTTTAAAGCCGGCGACTTCACTGCCCATGTCCACGACTTCGCCGACGTATTCATGACCCACCACCATGGGTACTGGAATGGTTTTTTGCGCCCATTCGTCCCAATGGTAAATATGCATGTCAGTACCGCAGATCGCAGATTTACGGATTTTTATGAGTAAGTCGTTGTGCCCCATCTCAGGCTTTTCGGCATCCACCATCCAGATGCCTTTTTCCGAATGCAGTTTAGATAAGGCTTTCATCAGATAACTCCCAACTCTTTACCCGTGCTGATAAAGGCATCAATCGCTTTATCCAGTTGTGCTTTAGAGTGAGCTGAAGACATTTGGGTGCGAATGCGCGCCTGGCCTTTGGGCACCACAGGAAAAGAAAATCCCACTACATAGATACCTTTTTGCAGCATCTTATCAGCCATTTCAGAAGCGAGTTTGGCATCACCGATCATCACCGGAATAATAGCGTGATCAGCACCAGCTAAAGTAAAGCCTGCAGCCGACATCTTTTCTCTGAAATACTGGCTGTTTTCCACCAGCTTAGCGCGTAGTTCATTGCCTTCCTGCAACATATCGATAACGCGAATAGAAGCGGCCACAATAGAGGGAGCTAGAGAATTAGAAAACAAATAAGGTCGAGAGCGTTGACGCAGCCAGTCAATCACCTCTTTTTTGCCAGAAGTGTAACCGCCAGAAGCACCACCAAGGGCTTTACCCAAGGTGCCAGTGATGATATCAACGCGCCCCATCACGTCACAATGCTCGTGACTACCTCGACCATTTTCGCCCACAAATCCCACGGCGTGAGAGTCATCCACCATCACCATGGCGCCATATTTGTCAGCTAAATCACATACACCTTTGAGATTGGCGATTATGCCATCCATGGAAAAAACGCCGTCAGTGGCGATAAGCTTAAAACGCGCTCCCTGTTCTGTCGCTTCCTGCAATTTGGCTTCCAGGTCAGCCATGTCGTTATTGGCATAGCGAAAACGCTTGGCCTTACACAAGCGCACACCATCGATAATACTGGCGTGATTGAGCGCGTCAGAAATAATGGCGTCTTCGGGACCTAAAATGGTTTCAAATAACCCTGCGTTGGCATCAAAACAGGAAGAATACAAAATCGTATCTTCCATACCTAAGAATTCAGCGATTTTGCCTTCCAGTACCTTGTGATTATCTTGGGTACCACAAATAAAACGCACAGAAGCCATACCAAAACCATGGCTGTCCAAGCCACTTTTCGCAGCTTCGATTAGTTCCGGATGATTGGCTAATCCGAGGTAATTGTTGGCGCAGAAGTTCAGCACCTGGTCTCCTGTAGAGACGCTGACATCGGCGTCCTGCTGAGAAGTGATAATGCGTTCAGACTTATAAAGCCCTTCTTCTTTCAGATTTGCCAGTTCGTTTTGTAGATGTTCTATCATGCTCATTCGTAGGCCTGCGTTAAATTGTTTATTTCTTTTATAATTTCTGATTATTTTAATTGATTCCGAGGCAATAGTAACTGACTCAACACATTCCTGTTAGACAGGCTGGTTAGATCCTGATTTAAAATGTAATTAAAAACTGACAGGGAAGTCGGTTAAGTGCTCTTGAAAATAGACTGGTAGGTTTCAAAATTGCGTCTGGCCATGGTGGCAATGGAGAAATTCTCTAGCATGATTTTTCGGCCACACTCCCCCATTTGTAAACGAAGTTCCGGTTGCTCAATCAAGCGACTCATCGCCTTCGCAAGTGTATTAATATCGCCAACAGGCACCAATAAACCATTTTGCTCATGTCTAACCACCTCTGGTATGCCGCCTGCTCGAGTGGCGACAATGGGTCGACTACAGGCCGCTGACTGCAGCAGCGCCACCCCCAAGCCCTCGGTTACGGCTGGATGAACCACAAGGTCGACTAGCGGAATAATATTGTTTAAATCACTTCGAAAACCCGGAAATTGTATTTTGTTCTCCAGTTCTAAAGTTCTTACCTGTTGTTGATACTGTTCAAGTTTTGGACCTTTCCCAAATAGTAATAATCGCACTTTTGGATATTGATGGTGTATTCGATGAAAAGCGTCAATCAGGTGTCGCTGCCCCTTGCGCTCAATCATTTGTGCAAAGTTAGCAATCACAAAATCGTCTTCTAGAATATTAAACTCTCGACGAAACCATTGCATATCACCGCCCGGAGTGTAACGCTCCAGGTCCACCGCACTGTGGATGGTTTGTATTTTTCGGGTTGGATAACCGGTGGCTTTTACGACCCCAGCAATACCTTCTGAGATACATACAACCTTCTGATATTTGGCGTATTTCCAACGCGCAAACAAAGGGTTTTCAGTATTGTCTACCCGGCGTGAACAAACAGCTGGTACCTGACATTTTTTTGCTGCAATGGCCCCGAAAAGATCTGCCCCTCTGCGGCTGTGAACATGCACGATATCAGGGGCTTCCCGGGCGATTTGCTGGCCAATTCGATTGACCAATCCAAAATCCAGGTCTCCCCCCATTTTTACTTCTATCACCTTGGCAAACCTGTCAGCTGCCCTGGCAATGCCACTATTGGGTGGACACAACACCACATTTTCCACAGGGTAATCTCGTAACCCCTGAAGTAAATACGCCACCTGCTGGGCCCCTCCATAGAGGTGTTTACCCGCTTCAATATGCAGCACTTTTATTGACTGTGAAACGCTCATGATTTGCTTTGGTCCTGCTCTGTTAAAAGCTGCCGTAATGTCTGCATCACCATTTCTGGAGAGATATCCGACATACAGTCAAATGATCCATTACAGGTAGGTTTGCGACGACACGGAGAACAGGCTTTATTGAGATAAACAATCTCAGCACCATCTGCTTGCAAATAGGGGGCGGTTGAACCAAAAATACAAACGGTAGGAACCTTGTGCATGATACCCATGTGCGTTACGCCGGTATCAACTCCTACGACAAATTGCGCGCGCTTAACCAACTCGGCAGTGGCGGTAAGTGACGTTTGGCTTGCAGCATTGTACATATTACCGCCCGACACTAGTTTTTCGGCTCTCTTTACATCTGCGGGGCCTCCCACGACGATGGCGGGAATGCCAAACTGTTGCTCTATCTTTTTTGCCAATGCTTGCCAGTAGTCGTCGAACCAATGTTTCTGAGGGCGAGTGGTGTAGACACAAAAAACCGCATACTGTTGGATGTTATGTTTAAGCAAAAATGAGGTTACTGTATGCCGATCCTGCTCACTATTGGCCAGGCTCATGCTGAAATGCTGGCTATCACAGCCAATTTGACGTGCCAGTTCCAGGTATTCAGATGAAATAACGGGTGAAACATCTCTAGGTAAGACGTAGTCAAAAAACATCGCACTGCCTTCTTTACTGCCGAGACCAATTTTGCGCTTTCCCTTGGCCATCCCGGCCCAAATCCCACTTTTTAACAAACCTTGAGTATCCAAAATCACATCAAAATGTTGTTTTCTGAGTTCAGTTCTGGTCCGTGAAATACTGCTAATGAGTGATAAAAATCGACCTTGTTTGCGCAAAGTTTTCCACTTTGTTCTGGGTAACTCTATTACATCAGCGAGCAATGGATGACCACGCAGTAGCCCTGCACCGACAGGTTCAGCCAACCAGGTGATCTGACAATCTGGCCATTTGGCTTTGATGGCGGATAATAAACCACTAGCCATCACAATATCGCCAATAGCGCTCAAACGAATTAGCAAAAGGCTTTTAGGATGGTTTAAGTCAGGCAACATAACGCAGAAAACTCAGCAAAAAGGGTGACAAACAGGTATGATCAGCAAGAAAACCGTCATAATTATTTTCTTGACGATAAAAGCACATAATTAATACAGTTATGTGAATTTTCCGAGCCCTTTCGCGAACCATAATATCAATGCCATCATCACCTTATAAACAAACTGTGACCGAATTTATGATGCGCTGGCTCTATTCCAGTATTATCGCCGTGCTAATCCCTTTTGCTCTACTTAACCTTTTGATCAAAGCAGGTATTCGAGGTCCGGAGTATCGCAAGCGCAAACTAGAGCGCTTTGGTTTTCTTCCCAAAATAGACAAACAGGGAGGAATACTCATTCACTGTGTTTCAGTGGGGGAAGTCGTTGCGGCAACGCCATTGATAAAGCGTATCCAGAAGCAACAACCCGAGTTGCCCATTACCTTTACCACCACAACACCTACAGGGTCCAGTCAGGTAAGAAAAACCTTCGGCGAGAGCGTCACTCACTTTTACCTACCCTACGATTTACATATGGCAATGTATGGCTTGTTACGCAGGGTTAAACCAGAAAAATTACTCATCACCGAAGTAGAATTGTGGCCAAACCTAATCCATGCCTGCTGGCAGAAAAGTATTCCGGTTTATCTGATCAACGCGAGATTAACTGACAAGTCTGCAGCCAGATATGCCAAATTCAAGGTATTGTTCACCCCAATG
This sequence comes from Planctobacterium sp. AWM4_229, assembly GCF_056160305.1. Classification (NCBI taxonomy): domain Bacteria; kingdom Pseudomonadati; phylum Pseudomonadota; class Gammaproteobacteria; order Alteromonadales; family Alteromonadaceae; genus Planctobacterium; species Planctobacterium sp. AWM4_229. Next base: position 704,222 of record NZ_JBSWWX010000002.1, read on the forward strand.
ATGCAAAAGATACATACCGTTTGTGCGCAGGGAGAGCGGGATCTTGCCAACTATCAAAAGCTCGGCGTTGAAGAGGACAAATTGTTACTTACCAATAATATGAAGTTCGACCTGCAATTAACGGAACAAGACAAACAAAAAACGGTAGAACTTAACAAAGTCCTACAACCTGGAACACGCCCGGTATTGCTGGGTGCCAGTACCCACGACCCAGAAGAGAAAATACTACTGAGATGTTATCAAGCCTTAAAGCCTGCGTTTCCGGATTTACTTTTGATACTGACACCCAGGCATCCACAGCGCTTTGAGCGAGTGGAAAATACAATCATTCAGAGTAAGCTCATTTATCAGAAACTTTCCGACAAAAAGCTCATAGCGAGCAGTACAGATGTATTGCTTGTCGATGAGATGGGCGTGCTCAGGAGTATTTATGCGCTTGCCACAATTGCATTTGTGGGCGGTAGCCTTGCAGACAGAGGGGGTCATAATGCGCTTGAAGCCGCGTTGTTGTCTAAGCCTGTATTGATGGGGCCTTCACAACACAATAATCCTGCCATTTGCGACGCGCTGGCACAGTCAGAGGCAATGGAAACCGTTGCAGAGGAAAATGAACTCACCGACAAAATTCGATTTTGGCTAGCTAATCCCAAGGATGCAAACGCGGCCGGAGAAGCTGGTGCCAAAGTGCTCAGCGAGAACGCCGGTGCGATTGATCGCACCCTGAAGGTGATTGGTTTTTAGTTTAACTTGATTGCTGCTTTAGTCGGTACAGTGATGGCGTTACACCCGTAACTTGTTTAAAGGCATTGTAGAATGCCGAGCGCGTGTTAAATCCACTGGCAAGCGCAATATTAAGCACATTATTATCGGTTTCTCTCAGCGCTTTCTGGGCATAACCAATGCGATAACCGTTAATTAATTGATAAAAATTACAGTTGAATGCTTCATTGATTGTTTGCGATACATAATTAGCGGGCACTCCAGCACTTCTGGCCAACTTGGGCATACTGAGCTCAGGATCCAGATAAATATCTCGCTCCATCTGCTCAAGCAGTTTCTGCTTATAAACCTCAATATCCTTTTCCGTCAGTGCTGAATTCTGATATCGCCGGGATTTGTCTTCATCCTCCCCCGGAGCTGTAGCTTCTGTGGTAATCAACACCTCCAACGGCTCTTTCAAGGATGTAATGGTGGCAAATGCCGGGAACTGAGAAATACCCCAAATAGCGATGACCAGCAATAGCGCCATTAAAAGTAAGCTTCCGGTGAGCAGGCTTAAAAAGCGCGTTTGGCCAAACACATCACTGTACCCAAGAGCTATAGCCAGCCAAGCCAATAACAATAAGCCCCCCTGCCAATCAACCCAACGCAGATCTTTGCCTGTAAAGTTGGAAAATAACTTGGGTAATTGCTGTCGATACCAAACCAGTCGCTGTGTAATTTTAACGACGTAATACAAGGAAAAAATAAGCCAGCCCAGAAACAGCAAAAACACCGACACCAAAAGTATCGTTTCACTGACTGACAAGTTGGCGTCTTCCAGCACAAATAAGGCGCGACTTCTTTCTTCTGATAAGAGCATTAACCAGCCCGCCAGGATGGTCACAAGGCCCGGAAAAATATTGTGCTTCTTTCCCCACCTATTTTGGTTCGAGACGGTAGCCGTTAGATAGTGAATCAGGCGCCAGTAAATCACTGGCAACCAGAAAAAGGCAATAAGTAGCAATGCAATTGCTATGTTGATATGGCTTTCTTTACTGCTCTCTAAAAATGGGGCAATTGAAATTATCAGCAGCGAAACTATCAGCTGTGAAAAAAGCCGTTTCAATGCAGCATCTGAGTGACTCAGCCACAGCCACGCCAATGACACCAAGCTAATCCCTTGAGTCATGGCGAATACGTGATTGGATAGCGATTCCTGCATCTCATAAACCATTAGTGAACCATAGTCATTAAAATCAATCCTGACTTTTTTGTCCTTCTCAAACCAGCAAGACGATATTTATTTCCCTTTTCTGCAAGCTGTCATTAAAACAACTCAAGTGGAAACTTCAATGAAACTGCAATACTGGTTCAACTTCAAGATTTTAGGTCTGTATTTGCTCGCCTTCATCAGCATTGCATCCGGCAGCTTGCAACTGGATGCGCTTAATACGGGCTTGATGACTGGCGATAGTTCTCACGACCCCGACGTTCCCCACTACTATCAAATGCCATTACCTGTGCTACTGCATATTATTAGTGGAGTGCTGTTTAATTTACTCAGTCCATTGCAGTTTTCCAGCACAATTCGCGCAAAACTCACCTGGTTGCACCGTTGTAACGGCGGTTTGATGGTCATTTGCGCGCTATGTGCTGGTATCACGGCCTTGCTAATGAATGAGATTTACCCTGCTTTTGGTGGAGCGCTGAAATATTTTGGTGTCATGACATTTTCACTGGCCATTTGTGTCTGCGTCATGATGGGGATCATCAGGATAAAACAACGCAATATTCCTGCCCACAGAGCCTGGATGATCCGCGCCACCGCTGTTGCCTTGGGTCCAGCCACTCAGCGCTTATTCTTTATTCCCGCCTATTTAATCATGGGCTCTATCGAACAATGGGTAATAGGAGTTGGTATTTGGGTGGGTTTCCTGGTGAACCTTGCCGTGGCAGAGCTGTTCATTATTCCGCAGGGGAACAAGAACTTAACCTCTATGCAACAAGGAGAAAAACAAAATGGAGCTAGTCCTGCGGTAAAAGCGGCGTCACTTTAGCTATCACTTGCTCAAGCGTAATTCGCTGCATCAGATTTGGCCCTTTGGCTCTGGTGCCCCAGGTTAACTCTGTCCATGGTTTACCCTGCTGCTCAGAGATAACCTCTTCGTACACGGATACAACATCGTCCTTATTGTTGTATGGTCCAGTGCGCAACGGATTACTATGAGCATACAAGCCCACCACAGGCGTACCCACAGTGGTGGCCATGTGTGCCGGACCAGTATCCGGCGCAATCACCAGTTCTGCTTTTGTTAAAATCGCCAACAACTCTTTTAAGCTGGTTTGGCCGGTTAAATCCTCTGTTATAACGCCCCCTAATGCTATCTCTTTTGCTAAAGTACGCTCACCGTCGGATGGTCCACCACATAACAACACAGGCACTTGCTTACTTTGAAGCCAACTGGCAAGTTGCTGATAACCTTCCACAGTCCAGTTCCTTTCCGCTTTGCTGGCTGACGGACATATTACCGCAAACCGTCCGTGCGCTGCGCAGATAGCTTGTGCTTTAGCTCGTGCTGCGTAGGGCAGAGGAATATGCCAACGGGGTATTCCACCATCGGGGATTTGTGCTGCATCCGCAAAGGCCATAAATCCGTCTAAGACATGGGGATGCGCTTGCTTTCTGATGGGGTGGGAAATAAACAGATGATGTAACTCTTTGGCGCGTTCGAGATCGAAGCCAAAGGTCTTATCCGCCTTAATAAACAAACTGGCTAAGTTTGCACGCAGCGCGATTTGCATCAAAAACAAGGCATCAAATCGCTGTCCTTTCAGATCTGAGCGCAATTTTTGATAAGCACGCCATCCTTGTTTTTTGTCAAAAATAATAAACTGAACACCGGGAATATCACATACAAGCTGATATTCTACTTTGCCAATCACCCAAGTTAATTGGATATCCGGGCGCATTCTTTGGATCCGCTCCACCAGCGCAACGGCATGACACACATCGCCAATCGCTGACAAACGTAATAAACATAATTTAGCGTTTTCTCGCACGAACTTTCCTGTCTGGACAGCGACAGTCTGTCACTATTCAACGTAATCTGGCACTATTGTTCCCCAGTTAACCATCTCCCGCAAGCGTATCCGATGACAACACCGCTTCAAATGCCAGCTGATTATCAGAAAAAATATAACAATGTCAGTAGTTATGGAGATGCGAATAGCCGAATAATTCAGCTACAGAATTGCAGCTTGCCGGCAGAGAATTCGGTTTTTACCGCCTCCTGGTGGCAAAAAAACGGTGAAATCACTGGCTCAGCTTCAGGGCGCGGCAAAACCCTGTTTGTGCGTCATCAGCAGCAGGATTTAATTTTACGCCCCTATCTGCGCGGAGGGATCCCCGGCAAAATTTTATCCAATCAATTTTTGTTCGCAGGCTTTGAACGCACTCGCGCCTGGCAAGAGTTTTTTTTACTGCTGGAGATGCTGGCGTTACAACTTCCTGTTCCCGCCCCCGTCATGGCTTACATACAAAAAAGCGGATTAATTTATCGCAATAGCATTATTATTAAACGCATACCTGAGGCAGCGGATTTACATCACATACTGTGTCGAGAAAACCTGTCTGAAGAGACATGGCTCACCGTGGGTAAAACCATTCGCACCTTTCATGACAATCAGGTTTACCACCACGACTTGAACATCCGAAATATTCTGTTGGATAACCTGGCCAAGCCTTGGCTTATCGATTTTGATAAATGCGGATTCAAATCTGGTGACGGTTGGAAGCAGCATAATCTGGCAAGATTGCAGCGCTCATTGCTCAAGGAAAAGCGAAAACTGCCTGAGTTGCACTGGCAAGAACAGCAATGGGATGTATTGCTAGCTGGCTATAATGATAGCAATTAGCATCTATAGCGAAAGCAAACAATACTAGCTAAGGTCTACACCTATAATCTTTGCTCCGGGAAGTTAACCATGACAGCCAGAACGCGTGCCTTACTATCCGCTATCGTCGCCTTTAGCTTTTATAGCTTGTGGTCTTGGTGGGTTAATAGCATGGCCAGTGATGATCAGGCACTAGTACTGCGCAGTGCTCTGCTACAGGGTACCTACAGCGCCCTGATGACGGTAACATTTACCGCTTTTCTCAATTGGACATTGAGCAAAATGAAATGCCATAAGCGTCCCCAGATAGCCGTGTTGCCGCCACTGCTATTTCAAAGCATCACTGTGATTTTGCTCAATGCCCTGAACAACACACCAGATATTCTTGCGACAGTTGCTCCCAGCATCCTAATGACAGGTATTTACGGGTTGTTCTACGCTAACTCCTTGCTAAAAACGCCGGAATACATTTGTAAATATAAGCTTGAAGGTTACGAAAAACTGCTCACACCGGATGCAGAGTGAACAGTTTCTCTCAATAAATCTCAGAATATTCTTTAATTTGCGGATTTCTCAGGCTCTTTGAGACTAGCCTTCAAAACCACAAAGCCCACAATACCAGAAAGCAATGAACCAATAATAATGCCCAATCTTTCGTCAAATAGCTGAATCCCGGTTTCTTCAAAAGCCAGGGAGCCAATAAACAAACTCATAGTAAACCCAACACCACATAAACAGGCGATGCCATATAAACTCGTGTAGGACATGCCTTTAGGTAATTGAGCAAAACCCAATTTAATACCTAACCAGCAGAGCCCGAAAATGCCAATCTGCTTACCAATAAATAACCCGGCAGCAATTCCCAGTGGCACAGGGTGAAGCACCTGCTCCATAGTCACACCTTCGAGACTGATGCCGGCATTGGCAAAAGCAAAAATAGGTAGGATGAAAAACGCCACTACCCCGTGCAGATCGTGCTCCATTTCTTTTAACGGAGAAGGCTCATCAGGGTCGCTGTTTTTAATAGGGATAAACATAGCGATGATCACACCGGCTAATGTGGCATGTACGCCAGATTTGAGCATGGCTACCCACATGATAACTCCGACAAAAACATAACGACTTCGATCAGAAATACCGCGATAGTTCATGAACCACAATACAGCGGTGCATAGAGCCGCAACCACTAAAGCCCCGATAGAGATCTTACTGGTGTAAAACAGAGCAATGATGATGATGGCTCCTAAGTCATCGAAGATGGCGAGAGAGGTTAAGAATATTTTCAAACTCACCGGTACCCTGCTGCCCAGTAAAGACAAAATACCCAACGCAAAAGCGATATCTGTCGCTGCCGGAATAGCCCAGCCTTTTAATGTCATGGGATCGTGCTGATTGAAGAAAAAATATACTGCTGCAGGCACTAACATCCCGCCGATGGCACCCAAGGCGGGAAATACGATATTTGCCGGATCTGATAGTTCGCCCTCTAATACTTCTCGCTTTAATTCCAATCCCACCAAAAGGAAAAATACCGCCATCAAACCATCGTTGATCCACAACAATAGCGGCTTGGCAATTTCCAGATTACCCACCTTAACAGCTACTGGCGTGTCAATTAGCATGTCGTACCAAACTGAGAGGGGGGTATTGGCAACAATCATGGCCAATGCCGCAGCAAACATCAGAATGATACCTGCGGAGGATTCTTTTTCTAAAAACTCATCAATCACTGATTTGCGCACAACTAGACTTCCGTTATTGGTTTGAATACAAATTGAATTTAATCACTATAGTGTGAAAGCGCGGTGACGGCTATCATCCTTGTTTCGTGGACCACAATTCCATGAGTTTAGCCTCTTTCAAAAAGGCGTACTGCGCCTCTATCATGGCATGTACCAATCCTCGTCGCCCCGAAAAACACATTTTTTTGAACAGGTAAAATTTGATAAAAGTGAGTGGAAAAATCAGCCATAACTTTAACAGCGAGGATTTTTTGTTCTTGGCAAACTTCTCTTGCGCTTTTAGCAGCGAGTACTTGTTCTGCTTTTCCATCAATATATGGCTACTTTCATAGCCATAGTGTTTAACCAAATATCGGCTTTTAAATACCCTGGCCCCAGCCTCTAATACGATATTCTCATGCACTTTTCGATCGGTGGGATAAGAAGCTTTACTGCGTTTAAAGCAACGAATAATAGAACGTTTGTCGGAGCGGCGAGACATAGGTTTGCCCCAAAACAAATCTTCAAAAAACAATCTTATGGCATCGCATTCATCGGCAGCTACCAAGCCAGCAATTTCATTTATCAAAGCTTCGCAAATGACTTCATCACCATCAAGGTTCAAGACCCATTCATTGCGACACTGCTGCATAGCAAACTGTTTTTGCCGTGCAAATCCAGGCCATGGATTAAAAATCACATTAGCGCCAAAGGATTCAGCAATGTTGACGGTATCATCCGTGCTGCCTGAATCCACAAGTATTACCTCGTCAAATATCTTTAAGGGTTCAAGAACTTCTTGCAGATGTGCCGCTTCATTTAAAGTAATTATAAAGACACTAATTGGCAGTTTTGGTTGCGCGCTCATTTCTTATCTTGCTCACCGTTGTTTTGAATCGACCACAGTGCTGCGTATTTGTGAAAGGCATACTGGCTCAGAATAATGGCCATCAATAAACCGCGTTTGCCATCCAGAAAACCAAGACGCAAAAAATATTGCTGACAAAAATCCACAAACATGCGCAAGATGGCAAAGCCCAAAGAACCAGTTTTCCCCTTATTCGCCTTTTCTTGTGCCCCCAAAACCCCATAATCCAAATGCTTAGACATCACGTGTCGATAATCTCGCCAACTGTAATGTAACAAAGGTGCTTTTAAGACCCGGGTACGGTATTCAGGTAAAAGTAGTGACTCATGTACACTGCGATCTTTAAATTGAGCCCCTGTTTTTAAGAATAGTTTTCCCTGTGGCGTGGCATAGCGACCGTGTTTTAACGGTTTGCCAAACAAAAAGGTGTGCCACGGAAATTTGATAAAATTGGCCTGCAATTGGGGCTCGCTGAGTACCTCATCCACTTCTTTTTTCAAGGCTTCTGTCACCACTTCATCGGCGTCCAGGCTCAACACCCAGTCGTGGTTACACCAGCCCAGAGCACGATTGCGTTGCGGTCCGTACCCCGGCCAATCGGTTTCATATACGGTATCAGCATATTGTTTTGCGATAGCCACTGTACCGTCATCACTTCCCGAATCCAGCACAATAAGTTCATCGACCCAGCCAACAACAGATTGCAGACAGGCCTCAATACGATCTTCTTCGTTACAGGTAATGACAAAACAAGAAATCTTGCGTCGCATCACGCCTCCCCGTATTGCTTATTTAGTTTTAAAATCATCTTTTCAGCCATTTTAAAGCGATTCCGTTACAAAATACCAAAAAATGCCATGAAAAATTGGCAACTTACTTTTTCTCACTGTTAGAATTGCCTCGCATTGCAAACAGAGGATGAAACGTGAAGCAAATTGTTTTCCTGATATTGATGGGATTTATCGGCCAAAGCACAGCAAAGGGAGTATCCCCTTACTTGCCCATTAATCTGGCGCCGGAAGTCGAATTGCAAATTGAGAAGCTGATGGCCATGACGGGAAATACGCCACTTACTCGTCCATACAAAGCAACCGAGTTACTGGTGCGACTTGAGGCCATCAAAGATTATCATCCCGTACTTTACAACCGCTTGTCTGCCTATTTAAAGCGCTACACTCAGGAAATCGCCAACACTCATCGCGCCGTGACACTCTCGACAAGTGATGACAATGCTCGTAGCCTGGAGAACAACCGTGGCGTTAAACATACTTCTTCGATTGAAGTTTCCGCAGCAGGACATGTATTTTACAACCCTTATATTTTTCTTTCCGCTGGTGCCAATTACAGCGATGAAGGCGGCAGAGCCGCAACCAATACCCACTTGAGTATGGGCAACGAATACATACAAATGGATATTGGCTTCAGAGATCATTGGCTATCGCCGATGCAAGACTCTGCCATGTTGCTCAGCACTCACGCTGAAAATCCGCCTTCCGTAACTTTCAGCAACACAACAGGAATAACCGATTTCAACCTTCGCTATGAGGTATTTTACGCCAAATATGACGAAGAAACGGACGTTATCAGTCAAGGCAATATCACTCAGGGCAAACCGGAAATGACGGGTATGCATATCAGCCTTAGTCCTTTTGAGCGATTTTCTGTGGGCTTCAGCCGAACTTATTATTTCGGTGGCGGACTGCGAGACAATGATTTAAGTCTTGGTTTAAAAGGCTTGTTCAGCCCATCATCTCTGGAAGACACTACACAAGACAATAATGAACAAGGTTATGGGCAAACGGCAATTAGCGCCAAGTGGAATATGGGGCTTGAGGTGCCGTTTTCCGTTTATGTTGAGTTTGCACAATATCAGAGGGACAATTTAAGTGCAGAAGATGATTCAGGACATGCCATTTCAGCGGGTTTTTATGCCCCGGTATTATTTGAAACCATGTCATTGCGTTACGAAATTACCAGTCGAGAAGCCGGCTGGTACGAATCGTCTTTTTATCCTCAAGGGTTGCGCAATAAAAACGTGTTAATGGGACATTGGAGCGCTGACGAGTTCGCAGCAGGTTTAAGCCCAGAAGCCTTGTCTCATCATATTATGATGGATTGGGAGATATGGGATGCGCAACAACTCGCCATTAAATTAACTCATCAGAATATTGAAGACATCGCTGGTTTATCAGATACCTTTCAGATGAAAGCCAGGTACAGTATTGCCACAGAGTATGGCTTTTTTGGGATTGATGGTACGTTTGGCAGAGATGCTTTCGGTGACAACTACAACCGCTTGAGCGCGTTTTACCGTTGGTAATATTTATCGATGAAAGCGTTCAAAATGCACCACAATCACGCTAAGCTAGCTTTTTAAGGATAACGGTAGACCCCTATGAAAACAGCCGCACTGTATCCAGGTACATTTGATCCTATTACCAATGGACATGCCGATCTTATTGAACGTGCCGCCAAACTATTTTCCAAGGTTACGGTTGCTATTGCTTCTAACCCCAGTAAAAAGCCATTGTTTACTTTAGATGAACGAGTTGAACTGGCCCAAAAGGTGACAGAACATCTCGACAATGTTGATGTGGTGGGCTTTCAGGGCCTGCTTGCTGATTTTGCCAAAGAGCACAACGCCAATGTCCTTATTCGAGGTTTAAGGGCTGTGTCTGATTTCGAATATGAATTCCAATTGGCTAACATGAACCGCCGGCTGAACCGCGATCTGGAGAGTGTATTTTTAACGCCTGCAGAGGAAAACTCCTTTATCTCCTCCACGTTAGTAAAGGAGGTAGCATTGCACCGCGGTAAAGTACATGAATTTTGTCACCCCATTGTGCAAAAAGCATTAATAGAAAAGTTTCACCAAAAAGCTTAATTACCAGGTATGCCAGAGTTACCAGAAGTCGAAACCACTAAGCGTGGTATCAGTCCTCACATTTTGCAGCAACGGATCTCAAAAGTGACCATTCGCCAGCGATCTTTGCGCTGGCCAATACCTGAGAATATTGAGCAAGTACTCACCGGAAAACGAATAACAGCCATTGAGCGCCGCGCCAAATATTTACTCTTGTACTTAGAGAGTAACAACCAACAAGCTTTGCTTATTCATTTGGGCATGTCCGGAAGCTTGCGCATTGCCAAACCAGATGATGCCATTTTGAAACACGATCATGCGGATATTGGCTTTGAAAACGGCTTGATATTGCGCTATTCCGATCCACGCCGTTTTGGCTGTATTTTATGGCTGGACACGCCGCCTTTAGAAAACAAACTACTCAGTCATTTGGGGCCAGAGCCACTATCAGAAGAGTTTAATGGCGAATATCTATGGCAAAAATCGCGCGGCAAATCCATTGCCGTAAAGCAATTTGTCATGGATCAAAAGGTGGTAACTGGCATCGGTAATATTTACGCCACTGAAGCACTATTCACGGCCGGCATACACCCCAACAAAGCAGCAGGCAAGGTGTCAAAAGCCAAATATGCCTTATTCGTAACGGACGCCAAACGCACCCTGGAACGCTCCATTACCCAAGGTGGCACCACCCTGAGAGATTTTGTCGGTGGTGACGGCAAGCCGGGTTACTTCGCACAACAACTGCTGGTGTACGGTCGCAAGGGGGAGCCCTGCCCCAACTGCGCGACAACACTAAAAGAGATCCGTCTATCTAACCGCAGCTCTGTTTATTGCGGTCAATGCCAAAAATAGAGCGACCACCCAAGGCGACCTTTTATCGACTATTATGGCAGCGCATTATACCGATATGGTTTGCCTGGCAGTTGTTGTGGTTTCTGGCTTTTGAGTATTTCATCGATTATTCCCGCCACCCCATCACATCACTGGTAACGAGTAAATTGGCGTTAGAATCTGTTTTTTATGGTGTAATAATCATAAAACTATGCCAGTTAAACAAACCGCTGACTGCAGGCAACCTAATCACTCATGCAGCGTTGATATTGATGTTGCTATTAACGCTGCAGCCCTTGTTTGTTGGTTTTTAACCTAATCCACTAAAGCAATGGGGAATAGAGACTGAATGGCAACATTGTCGACTTGATAGTGTTGACCATTGGAATGTAGAACGAGCCCACTCTCTTCAGGAAACAGCTGGAAAACCCGCTTTTTATCTTCACCCGCCAGCAATACAGAGACGATATAAGGGGATTGTTCCGGTATGATTGCTGTAGGACGCACCTCTAACGAGCGCCAGTTTTCACAGATTTGCACAAGATCATTGAGTGGCGCTTCTGCGTTGTCCTGAATGCGCCAATCCTGTCCTATTCGTTCTATGCGCGCGATACCAAAATCTAGCGTCATGATGACACTAAAGGGTGGAAAAAGTGGCATAAGCTCTTCAGGAATGCCCTCATCGCTGTTAATCATGTCATTGCTGAGGGTAAACAGATAAACCATAAATAACATGGCCAGAATAACGACATTGTTCCAGGCGCGATGGCTGAGTCTGAGCATTGAATTGATATATGAGTTGCGATGGCTGCAGTGTAACGATTTAACAGAAAAATTAAAATTTTTCAGCGAGATAACGCAAAAAACCCGGAATTAACCGGGTTTTTCGGGAGACAAAAACCAAAAAGATTACTTAATCTTTGCTTCCTTAAAAAGCACGTGTTTGCGAACAACGGGATCGTACTTTTTGATCTCCATTTTGCCCGGCATGTTACGCTTGTTTTTGTCTGTCGTGTAGTAATAGCCTGTGTTAGCTGTAGATACTAATTTAATTTTATCGCGCATTACTCAGACTCCTTAAACTTTTTCGCCGCGAGCACGCATTTCAGTTAATACTGAATCGATGCCTTTCTTATCGATAATACGCATGCCTTTAGTAGAAACACGCAGTTTAACGAAACGGTTTTCAGACTCAACCCAAAAACGGTGAGATTGTAGGTTTGGCAAAAAGCGACGACGCGTTGCATTGTTCGCGTGAGAGCGGTTGTTACCTACCGCAGGACGTTTGCCAGTAACTTGACATACTCTGGACATTGTTGTTGTCTCCAAAAATTACTTACTTAACCCGACCTTTTCAACTCGGCAAATTGCCGCTGGTCAGAAGATGCTCATACAAGAGGGCGCACTTTATACAGTATAAAATCAGCAGATTCAAGTAAAAGTTGAATTAATGGGCCATTTTCAACACTTTACATCATTCCCCGCTCTGCCATTGATGTATGTTGCCCATCGCCTATCACAATATGGTCTAGCACCCGAATATCCATTAACTCCATGGCTTGCACAATACGCTGAGTGATATGTTTGTCAGCTTGACTTGGCTCAGCAATACCCGAAGGATGATTATGAGACAAAATAACGGCTGCAGCATTGTAAGAAAGCGCCAGTTTAACCAGCTCTCTTGGGTAAACCGGGGCGGCATTAATAGTGCCAAAGAAAACCGGCTGAAAATGCAGATACTGATGCTGAGAGTCTAACATCAGCATGGCAAACACCTCCTGACTGTATCCCGCCATTCTGCGACTGATAAATTCACATGTAAACGACGAAGAGGTAAATTGTGTTTTGCTTTGAGGTTCAGACTCAAAATATCTGCGGGACAGCTCTAATACAGCCTGCAGTTGCACAAATTTCGCTTTGCCTAACCCTTTACCTTGGCAGAATTGCGCCAGATTGGCGCTTAACAGGCGCTTTACAGAGCCAAATTCCACCAGCAACTGACGCGCCAGTTCAACGGCATTAAAGCCGGGAATACCAGTACGCAAAAATATCGCTAATAATTCAGCGTCACTGAGAGATTGAGGACCTAAATTGAGTAGTTTTTCACGAGGTCTTTCCGCCTCGGGCCATTGAGATAGTTTCATCATTACGTTCCATGTATAAAGCAAAATTTTTATTCAAAAATAGTGCTGGTTAACAGTATTAACAAAGCAGTTCCTGTGCTTTCGTGTTAATCTACATAATTAGTCGAAAAAGAACAACATCATTTCTTCTATGGGATCTTTGCTCAACACCAATATTCTTCTGGGTATCAGCGGTGGAATCGCGGCTTATAAAACGCCTGATCTGGTGCGTAAACTCAAAGCGCGGGGCGCCAACGTTAGAGTGGTTTTAACTCAATCCGCCAAAGAGTTTGTTAGTCCTCTCTCCTTGCAAGCCGTCTCTGGCAATATTGTCTCCGATGATTTACTCGATCCTGCCGCAGAGGCCGCTATGGGACATATAGAACTGGCCAAATGGGCAGATCTATTACTGATTGCGCCAGCAACAGCCAATACCATTGCCAAATTAGCCCATGGCCTGGCAGATGATCTTCTCACTACCTTGGTATTAGCTACCACCGCACCAATTCACTTAGCCCCGGCCATGAACCAGCAAATGTGGCGTGCCCCGGCTACCCAAGAAAATTTAGCAATCCTGGCTAAACGCAATGTCAGTTTCATCGGCCCGGACCAGGGAGAACAAGCCTGTGGCGACATTGGACCTGGCAGAATGATAGAGCCAGAAGAGATTGCTGAGTTATTGGATGCGCAAACCAGCAGCCAGTTACTGGCCGGTAAAAAAGTCATTATTACCGCGGGTCCTACCCGTGAGCATATTGACCCAGTGCGCTACATGAGTAATCACAGCTCCGGAAAAATGGGCTATGCGATTGCAGAGGCTGCACTCAAACTCGGAGCTGAAGTTTGCCTGGTGTCCGGCCCGGTGAATATTAATGCGCCCCCCCAAGCATCACTGCACAACGTGAATACTGCGGAAGAAATGTTGAGCGCGGTAATGGCAGAAGTTCAGGATTGCGATATATTTATTGGCTGTGCTGCTGTGGCGGATTACAAACCGACACAAGCAGTTGATCACAAGATTAAAAAAAGTAATATTGAGTTAACACTTACTTTTGTTAGAAATCCCGATATTCTTGCTTCGGTGGCAGCTTTACCCAAACCACCTTTTACTGTTGGCTTCGCCGCTGAAACACAAAATGTGGCGCAATATGCCAAGGATAAGCTGGCCCGTAAAAAGTTAGACTTAATTGCCGCAAACGACGTATCGCGTTTAGACATTGGCTTTAATAGTGATGAAAACGCGCTCACTTTGTATTGGGCGGATGGTGAGCAACCATTGGCGAAGGCGAATAAACAACAAATTGCGCTGCAATTATTAGAAGCAGTTGCACAACGATTTAACCAGAAACACAGCTGATATGCACAAAATCGACCTTAAAATACTGGACCCACGACTGGGTAATGAATTTCCACTGCCAGAATACGCCACTCCGGGTTCAGCCGGTATGGATCTGCGTGCCTGTTTGGATAACACATTAACCCTGGAGCCAGGTCAAACTGAGTTAATACCTACCGGTCTTGCCATGTATATTGGCGATCCGGGCTTATGCGCCACCATTTTACCGCGTTCTGGACTGGGCCATAAAAAAGGCTTAGTGCTGGGTAACCTGGTAGGGTTAATCGATTCTGATTACCAAGGGCAACTGATGGTGTCAGTTTGGAATCGTGGGCAACAAAGCCAGCAAATTAATCCCGGTGAGCGCATTGCTCAGCTTGTGATATTGCCAGTAATTCAGGCACAATTTGAAGTTGTAGAAGAATTTACCGAAAGCGAAAGAGGTCAGGGTGGCTTTGGCTCCTCTGGCACGCATTAATCCAAGGACGAGAATACCTCAGGACACCATTATGCCAGCAACTCGTAAAAACAACCGCAAAGCCCAGATATTACAATCACTCGCGGTAATGTTGGAAACCCATCATGGACAACGCATAACAACGGCCAAACTGGCGGAAAAAGTGGGCGTTTCAGAAGCTGCACTTTATCGTCACTTTCCCAGTAAGGCGCGCATGTTTGAAGGTTTGATAGAGTTTATTGAAGAAACCCTGTTCAGCCGCATCAATAAGATTGTCGATGAAGAAAAAGATACCGGTAACCGCTGCCAGTTAATCTTGCATTTGATTCTGGGTTTTGCTGAGAAAAACCCCGGTATAACCCGTATTCTCAACGGTGACGCCTTACAGGGTGAACAGGAGCGCTTACGCACTCGCATTGCGCAGCTTTTCGAACGCCTTGAAACCCAACTCAGACAAATCCTGAGGGAGCGTAAATTACGCGAAGGCAAAGCCCTGCCCGCCGACGAAACATTGATTGCCAATATTCTGATTTGCTATGTGGATGGCCGCATCAATCAGTTTGTGCGTTCAGAGTTCAGCGCCCGCCCCACTGATGGCTTTGGTGCGCAGTGGAAGTTTATGCGAGAGCGTTTTTTTGGCTAAACTGAGACTGTAAAATAATCACAAAAAAGGCTGCATTCGCAGCCTTTTTCAATGGCGTATTGTATTAGCGTCCAAAGGTATTACCAAAGAAGCTATCGTCATTCCAGGTGGGCTTTTCCATTTGATTCGCAATGGTTTGGCCTATCTGAATATTCACTTCCGCAAACTTCACAGCCGCTTTCCAATTGAAGTCTTCGGAGAATTCGTCACAAGGTTTGTGGTAACACTTACCGAAAAATTCACCAAACTTCTTAGCGCCATCTACTTCAGGATCGACAGCAGTCCAACCGGGGATCACAAATACAGAGGGTACACCTTGTTTAACGAAGCTGTAGTGGTCTGAGCGGGTGAAAATCGCCTGGTCGGGCATTGGATCAGGTCCGAGAGTTAAGTCATGGTATTTAGCTGCAGCAGTCACTGATGCTTTCAAACTACTGTGTTCTGCGCCGAAGGCAATCACATCGGCAAACTCATAGGTTAATACCGGCATATCGAGATTAACGTTGGCCACAATGCTTTCAATTGGTACGGTTGGGTTTTGCGCGTAATAATCCGAACCCAGTAAACCCTTTTCTTCGCCCGTTACTGCTACAAACAAAATTGAGCGCTTCGGCGCCGGTGCTTGGGCTAATAAACGCGCAGTTTCTAACAATACTGACGTACCGCTGGCATTGTCTAATGCGCCGTTATTGATCTTGTCTTTTTCAACCGTTTTGGCGATGCCAATATGATCGTGGTGGGCAGAAAACGAAACATACTCTTTCGCTAACTCAGGGTCGCTACCGGGCAATATTGCCACAACATTAGGGCTGGTAATTTCTTTGAATTCGCTCTTTTTGCTCAATTCGATGCTGGATTGCATGGCAAAACCTTTGGGAGATTTATCATCTTCCAGTTCCGCGTAGATATCGTCCAGGCTCATTTGCTCATCAGCGAATAACATTTTCGCTGTCTCAGGGCTTAAAGAAGCGCCATTTTTGAGTTCAGCAAAGGTGTTTGCAGGCATACCATCTTCTTTTAACCAGCGCACACGAGGTACGTGAATATAATTTAATGAACGTTCGTAAGGACGTGCTTTTTCACTGCGCGGCGTAGGGATTACAATAGTGCCAATAGCACCATTTTCGGCGGCGTATTTGCCCTTCTGGTAACCCGAAGCGAAATGAGCACCCTCTTCACTGGGGAAAGACTGCGGCTTGCCTGAAAGCATCACCACAATTTTACCGTCGACATCAACTCCCGCATAGTCATTGTGCTCCAACTCCGGCGCAATGATTCCGTATCCGACAAAGACCAATTCCCCTGAAACATGGGCATCTTCATACATTGCACTGGGGCTAACCAGAAACTCTTTCGGATATTTCAACTCTGTAGTCTCGCCACCTTTGTTCAATACAAATTCAGGCGAATCTTGATCAAGAAAAGACTGGCGAAAGGTAACACGCTGCATGTAACTACCATTGTCACCCGCGGGTAACAAGCCATACTGCTCAAACTGTGAAGCAATGTACAAAGATGCAATTTCCAATCCTTGCGAGCCAGTATCACGGCCCTCAAGCAAATCGTGAGATAAGAAGCGCAAATGCGCTTTTATACGGCTGTCATCCGCTTTAAGAATGTCAGCATGGCTGGCAGTGCTGATAAATGCACCGAGCAGCAAACAAAGAGTGAGTTTTATTTTTTTCATAGAGGCTTATCGTTCCAGAATGGGTTGGTTTTTCGAGCACTGGCTTATCATGTCGCATTAGAGCCATGTGTTCGCATGCCGCCTACCTTAGGGCATAAGTTTCTTTTTTTCCAGCTTGACAGGCATTGTTGATAATTTATGCTAAGAGAACAGCTATTCTTAGGAACCGTATAAATGGCGAGAAGACCACAATACGATGTTGATGAAGTACTCACCGAAGCCGTGCAGATTTTCTTAGAGCACGGCTACAATGGCGCCGTGATGGACGAAATTATCGCCCGTACCGGCTTTAATCGCCGGGGCTTTTATCTGGAGTTTGGCTCCAAACAGTCTTTTTTGTACAAGGTATTAGCACACTACCAGGCCACCGTACTGCAACAAATACTCGGTAACCTGGAACGCAATCAAGGTTTGAGCTCCATTACGCAGTTTTTTAATGACTATGTCAGCCTGGTGAAAGGCAAAGGCTGCTTATTGGTGAATACGGTGACAGAGCTGGGCTATGATGACAAACACATACGCAGTATTGGTCGGCATTATGTTGACCAATTAGAAATTGGTTTTATCGGCTGCCTGGAGCGCGCCATTGAGCACAAACAGGTTCGCGCTGATATCAATATTGAAGCAACGGCGCTGCAACTGTGTAATTATGTGCAGGGTTTTGCCGTAACTGGCATCATTGCAGGTGCCACAGATGAATTGGAACTCGCTACCGAAGCGCTACTTGGGCCATTGGCTGCATAGAAGGTTGATATGACTGAATTTAAACGGGCGCGTGGCGCAAAAGAAAAAGAAGTTCGGCGCAAAGCCATTCTGCAATCGGCCATCACGCTTTATCAAAACAACCCCGGTGTTTTGCCTACTACAGCGCAAATCGGCAAAGATGCCGGTGTTGCGAAAGGTACGCTATATCTATACTTTCGCAGTAAGGAAGAGATTTTTCTGGCCATTCTGGAGGAATATCACCTTAACTGGCTCAAGACCTTCCATAAAAACGGGCAATTTGATGAATCCATCATGCTCACTTTGTTGGATACCTGTTGTGCCTACATGGAAGACAACCCGGTCTTTATGCAGCTTGCCTGCATGAGCACCAGTGTTATCGAACAAAATGTTGATAGCAAAGTATTGCTGGCGCATAAGAATGAACAAGCAAAGGCCACAAAACAGGCTGCTCGTTCAATATCAGCCATGTTACCCGCCTTACCCGAAGAAGATGCGGCCTCATTAATTGTGCGCAGTTATGCGTTGTTACTGGGCTTATGGCAGTTGTCTCATCCCACTGACAATATCGCAAAGGTGCTAATGTCACCTAGCCTGCAGATACTGAAGCCTGACTTTAGCACCTCGGCACGTCACGCTTTAGAGCAGCTTTGGCGAGCCACTATTGTCAATAACAAACCTGAAAAAAGTGGTATCTGGAAAAAGCTGTTTTCTTAAACAGCCATCTTGAAAAGCGCCAAATCAGCGCCATTTAATGGCGAATTATGACTCTTTTTAGAATTGACGGTCGACCATGAGTGACAAGCAACCCTTATATCGGATCCAGTTTATTGCCAATAGTGAGCGCTATGAGCTCTATGTGCGCGAAGTGACTCAGGGCAATTTGTTTGGTTTTATCGAAATCGGAGATTTCGTTTGGGATAACCATACAAGTTTAGTGGTGGATCCTAGCCATGAAAAACTCAAATCCGAGTACGCTAACGTTAACCGCACTTACATCCCTTTGCACAGCGTGCTCAAAGTTGATGAAGTGAAAAAGCAAGGCACAGCAAAAATCACTGAGCTGGGTGACAAGGTGACGCAGTTCCCCTCTCCCATTTACACTCCCAAAAACTGATCATCAGCAAATTTGTATTTCTTCTCAGGTGGCTTACACTAAGCCATCTGTAAAATAATGATAATCAAAAATGAAACATCTTCTCCTTGCCTTGCTGTTGGTGAGCGGCACCAGCTTTGCTTCAGAAAGCAAAAAACTCAATGAACTACTGAATACCATCTGGACATGGGAGCTGAATAACAGCCCGGTACTGGCCACGCGTATGGGCCAGAAACAAGAATTTGGCCGGCTGGCTGATTTGTCGCCAGAGGGACTGGCAACGCAACATCAACAGGCGTTGCAATACATGCAGTCTCTTAACAAGATCAAAGTTAAACGACTGGATGTATCAGAGCAAATATCACTTTCTGTGCAAAAACTGCGACTGCAAAACCAAATTGATGAGTATCAATTCAAAGGTCATTATCTGCCTTTTACCTCCGAATCAGGTTTTTACAGCGGACTGGCGTTTTTACCCAATACTCACAAGTTTAACAGCGCCGCCGATTATGAATTTTATTTGCAGCGTCTCAGTGACTTTCCTCGTTATTTTGCCGAGCAAACCCACTGGCTCAAGGAAGGCTTAAAGTCGGGAAAGACTCAGCCAAGAGAAGTGCTGGATATCGTGCCACAACTAGTGCAAAACTTTATCCATGAAAACCCAACGGAAAGTGGTTTTTATGGGCCATTTGCAAAAGACGGCGTGGCGTTTATGAATGACGATGACTGGCTGGCGCTACAAAAACAAGCACAACAGGTTATTTCTAATCGCGTTATTGTGGCCTATCAAAAGTTCTATGAATTTCTCAATGAAGAGTACCTTCCCGGTGCCAAAAAAACCTTAGGAGCAATAAGCTGGCCAGATGGTGAAGCTTACTATCAGAATCGCGCTGCCTATTACACCACCACCAGTCTTACCGCAGATGAGATCCACCAGCTGGGCTTAAGCGAAGTAAAGCGTATCCGTTCAGAGATGCAGGATGTAATTGACTCGTTACAGTATGAAGGCGATCTGGCACAGTTTATTCAGTTTTTGCGTACCGACCCACAGTTTTACGCCGAAACTGAAGACGAAATTTTGCGTTACGCTGCTTATTTATCAAAGCGCATTGATGCCAGGCTACCGAAATTGTTTTCTTACTTACCGCGCACTCCCTATGGTGTAGCCCCGGTACCAGAGAGCATTGCTCCCAATTACACCACGGGTCGCTACATCTCACCTACTAACGACACAGAGCCGGGTTATTACTGGGTTAACACTTATGCTTTGGACAAACGGCCTCTATACGCATTACCCGCGCTGACCCTGCATGAAGCGGTTCCTGGCCACCACTTACAGATCGCCCTTTCACAAGAACTGAACGATTTACCCAACGTGCGACGCTACACCTATATCTCTGCCTTTGGTGAGGGCTGGGGCTTGTATTCTGAGTATCTGGGTAAAGAAGTGGATTTTTACGAAACACCTTACGATGAATTTGGTCGTCTGAGTTATGAAATGTGGCGCGCAACGCGATTAGTGGTGGATACCGGTATTCATACAAAAGGTTGGACACGTCAACAAGCTGTTAACTACATGCTTGAAAATACGGCGCTGTCTGAGCATAACGTGCGTACTGAAGTAGATCGTTACATTACCTGGCCTGCACAAGCACTTTCTTACAAAATAGGGGAACTCACCATTAAGCGTTTGCGTCAGGAAGCCGAAACTAAGCTGGCGGATAAGTTTGATGTACGGGCCTTTCACAAAGCCGTTTTAGCCCACGGTTCTGTGCCATTAACCACACTGGAAGAAAACATCGCTCGTTATATTAGCGAGACCCTCAAGCAGAAAGATAAATAGCCGGATACAAAAAAAAGATTCAGGCTGGTTGAGTTTAAACTCAGTTTATTTAGAATCAGGGCGATACCTTATTTTGTGTATCGCCCTTTTGTTAGCGTCAAAGGAAAAAAGAAAATGATTGCAGCAGTCTCCATAATTATGTTTATGGTGATGATCCTGATTTATTTTGTTGTGAAAAACCAAACCATGGCAAAAGAACTCAGAGAATTCCGGCATTTGGCCCGTAGCGCAGAAAACCGCTCAAGGTTTGCCCTGACCACGGTAGATTCACTGGCGGCACAAATTCAGAAGATGCTCACTTCGCAGCTGGAATCGGCTCATAAACGCGGCTTGATCAAAGGTGAGCAGTACGAACACACCTCAGCAATTTTTAAAGGCTTTGAAACCGTTGTAATGCAGTGCTGCGAGCACGGTGCCACTGTAGAGGAAGCCTTAACACGCGCTCTTGCCAGTGAAGGAAAATCACTGGATGACGTTAGAAAGTTTATCTCTGAGATGCCTTCAGAAGTGCGTGTCCCTTGGGTTAAAAATAATGTGGGCAGTTTTGTGATTGCCTGCACCAACATCGTTAACCACTTTACTAATCCCAGTTCCAAAAAAGAAATCTCAGATCAATCGGAAGCAAGCTAAGCAAGCCGTTTCAGTAACGCCTGAGCTTCCTGCTCAGGTACTGGCATTACCGACAACCTCGCGCCTTTTTTCACTAGCGCCAATTCCTGAATCTCCGGCATGGATTTTATCTCTGCCAAAGGCAATAAATTCGCATATTTTTTGATGAACTTAATGTCCACCCGGTACCAACGAGGATTCTCTGTTTTTGCTTTTGGATCGTAATATTTCGCCTCAGGGTCAAATTGGCTGCCATCCACATAGCCCTCTTTAACCACCTCAGCCAATCCCACAATACCCACATTTTTACAGCTGGAGTGGTAAATAAACACCTGATCGCCAAGCTTGATATCGTCTCTTAAGAAGTTGCGCGCCTGATAGTTGCGGACCCCATCCCAAGGTTCAGTTTGATCCGGCCGAGCCGCCAAATCATCAATGCCAAACGCATCGGGTTCAGTTTTAAATAGCCAATATCCCATTATATTTTTCACCACAGTTCAAAGAGATATGACTTTAACAAGCGGCAAGCCAAAACAAAACTTGCAAGTTTTTCGACAACAAATATACTGTATATAAATACAGTATATTTATATCGTTTCTTCAGGTGTTTCCAGTGAATAATATCCTTAGCTATCTTAAAAATAAGCATTTGATATGGCAGGGAAAAGCGTTACACGAGCCCGGTGAAGGAGGCTTGTCTGGCTACCCTGAGCTGGATGCTGAGTTAGACGGCGGGTTACCGGGACAAGGTGTTATCGATGTTCACAGTGATATTGGTATTGGTGAGCTACGCTTGTTTTTACCTTACCTGTTAAGCCGTCAAGAGCAACAGCAACGCCTGCTGGTAATTATTGCTCCGCCATTGCTAATTAATGGTGAAATGTTAGCGCAAATGGGCATTGATTTAAGTCTGGTGCTGTTAATCACACCTGGCGACCAACAACAAGCCTTATGGGCCGCAGAACAATGCTTAAAAAGTGATTGTTGCCATACCGTATTAAGCTGGTTGCAAGATTTAGAAATACATCAAATTAAGCGCTTACAGCTGGCGGCAAAACAAAGTAATGCGGTGCAATTTATCTTTCGACCACAACTCACCCGGGGTTTGTCACTGCCCGTCACCTTAGCCATGTCGTTAAGTGCACAACCCAAAGGTTTAGAAGTTAAAATCAATAAGCGCATTGGTAGCTGGGTACATCGCAACATCCATGTAAATATGCAGCCCCACTGGCCGGCATTGCAACTCACGGAAAGTCATAATAATCATAATAACGTCATCCCTTTCCCGAAAAGACACGCCAGTTAAGCATCAATATCGGGTGGCGTATGAAGAAACTGTGGTTATACCTGCATTTCCCTGCTCTGCAAATGGACTGTCAATTTGCAACGGAAAGCGATAAATCTATTATTATTCTGGATGCCAAAGACAACCGTATCCGCCAGTTAAACAGCAAGGCGCAACAGGCTGGACTCAAGCCGGGTATGGGTCTGGGCACCGCCAGTGCTTTGTGTCATGAGCTCCAGGTAGAGCCTTATAACTCAGATTATGAAGCCAATAAAATAAAACATCTTTGCGATAGTTTGTACCAACTCACTTCCGATATAGTGCCATTTTCGCCCAATGGCATTTTATTGCGCATTCATACCATGCTGCGTTTTTATCAAGGCCTGGATAACTACTGGCAAGCCATCTCCAGAACCCTGTATAACAACCTGGTGAGGTTTCATTACGCAACAGGTTCAACTCCTTTTGCTGCCAAGCTACTGGCCGAATCAGGTTGGGATACAATCACCGATAATCATCCCAATATGCGCAAACAGGTACTAGCACAACCTATAGAGGCAAGTGAGCTAGATAACAAAACCATTGAAAATCTGAAACGCGTCGGTATCCGATTGGTTGGCGATCTGGCGGCAATTTCTCTCAATGATATCGCCAAGCGCTTTGATATCCAGCTTCTGACTTACATGGGGCGCTTGCTGGGTGAATTACATCACAGTGTGAATTTTTATCATCCGGAGAAGCGCTTTAACCGTCGCCTTGAGTTGCTTTACGAAATCGACAATACCCAGATATTATTACCTCCAGCGACATTGCTTTTGGAAGCGCTGGAAGACTTTTTACTTATCAGGGAGCAAGTTACCGAAGAAATTATCTTGAGCCTGCACCAACGTGAGCAAGCTAGCTTGCCCGTACAGATCAATAGTGCTGAAGGTGAATATCGGGCAACCACATGGCAGGCCCTGTTAAAATTAAAGTTGGAAAATGTACAACTACAATCTCCTGTATATGCCCTGTCATTGGAAACCGGCAATGTCAGACTCAAAACAGCACAAAGCAATGATTTGTTTAGCGGCAAAAAAAGTGTTTTATCTCAAGCACAGCTGATTAGCTTATTGCAAGCCAGACTGGGTTTGGAAAAGGTACAGACAGTTAGTTTGCAAGATGATTTTCGTCCTGAGTACATCAATTGTTATCAGGCTGCCGGAAAACCTTTACCAGCAATCCCCCAATTGCAAGCCAATCGGCCCTTCTTTTTGCTCGCAGAACCACAGCGGTTGACCGAAAAAGTTCAGCTGGTGCAAGGGCCGGAGCGTATTCTGTCCGGTTGGTGGGACGATCATCAGGTACTGCGAGATTATTTTATCGCCCATTCTGTGCAGGGGCGCTGGTACTGGGTGTTCCGCAGCGCAAAACAGCAATGGTTCCTGCACGGCATTTTCAGTTGAGCCAAACCTATGTCTTATGCTGAATTGTTTTGTCAGAGCAATTTTTCGTTTCTCAGCGGAGCTTCACATCCGGAGGAATTGATTCAGCGCGCCCATTTTTTAAGGTATCAGGCGCTGGCGATCACCGATGAATGCTCGGTGGCAGGCATTGTTCGCGCTTATAGCGAACAGCAAAAACACGATTTACCCATCAAACTTATTGTTGGCAGTTACTTTCGCTTTCAGGATGAATTGCAGTTGGTATTGCTGTGTCCTCATAAAGAAGCCTACAGTGAACTGTGCCGTATTATCACCAACGCCAGACGACGTTCGCCCAAAGGCGAATATCAATTACAGGAATGGGATCTGAAAACCTGCCAACACTGCCTGGTACTGTGGCTTCCCCACGGAGACAGGGAGACTGACAAACACTGGGCAGAATGGTTAAAAAAACATTATAAACAGCGTTTGTGGCTGGGTGTGCAAAGACATTTAAAGGCTAACGAGCAAAACTACCTGTCTCACTGCAAACAGCTTGCTAATCAATGGCACATTCCCATCAGCGCCTGTGGCGGGGTGCTCATGCACGAAGCAGAGCGTTTACCGTTACAACATATTGTCAGCGCCATTAAAGCGGGTGCGCCAGTGGCGCAATTAGGTCGTAATTTACTCAGTAATGCTGAGCGTTGTTTAAGGCCAATCGATAAGATAAAAAGTCTATTCCCAAGCGAATGGATAGAAGCAAGTACTCACATTGCACAACGGTGTAGCTTTAGCCCACAGGAGCTTAAGTATCAATATCCGCAAGAGCTGATCCCCGCAGGTTATACCCCCAAGAAATACTTACGAGAATGCGTATTAAAAGGTATGCAAGTGCGTTTTGCTCAGCCTCCAGAGAACTACTTTGCCATCAAACGCATTATTGCCAAAGAGCTCAAACTCATCGCCGAGATGGAGTACGAATACTTCTTTCTGACTATTTACGACATCGTACAGTTTGCCAAGCAACAACGCATTCTCTATCAAGGACGCGGCTCTGCCGCCAATTCAGTTGTATGTTATTGCCTGGAGATCACCGCCGTCGATCCCAGACAGATTTCGGTGCTCTTTGAGCGTTTCATTTCCAAAGAACGCAATGAACCGCCAGATATTGATGTGGATTTTGAACACGAACGACGCGAAGAGGTCATTCAATACATCTATCAGAAATACGGTCGGGAGCGCACGGCGCTCGCGGCCACCGTCACCACTTACCGCTTCAAAAGTGCCTTGCGCGAGGTGGGAAAAGCCTTGGGGATTGCCGAAGTACAATTAGATTATTTTATTAAAAATATAAACCGCCGGGATCGCGGTCTGGACTGGCAGGCACAAATCGTGGAACTGGGCCTTGCCAGTAGTGCCAGTCAAAGCGAAAAACTGGTGAACCTGGTAGAAGAACTAAAAGGCTTTCCGCGCCATTTATCGCAGCATGTTGGCGGCTTCGTGATATCCGCGGGGCCACTGTACCAGCTTGTTCCCGTAGAGAATGCTGCCATGCCAGAACGCACAGTGATCCAATGGGATAAAGACGACCTGGAAAGTCTGGCACTACTGAAAGTGGATGTTTTGGCCTTGGGCATGCTCACTGCCATACGTAAGATGTTCCAACTTGTATGGCAACATTATGGGCGTAAACTCAGTATTGCCGACATTACCCGCGAACAAGACGATGCCAATGTGTATCGCATGATCCAACAAGCTGACACCGTGGGAGTATTTCAGATTGAATCCCGGGCGCAAATGAGTATGTTGCCCCGCCTGAAGCCTCGTAATTATTACGATCTGGTGATCCAGATAGCCATTGTGCGACCAGGCCCTATTCAAGGCGATATGGTACATCCCTTTTTACGCCGTCGTGACGGCAAAGAGCCTGAAACCTATCCCTCAGAAGAGGTTAAATCTGTACTTAAACGCACCCGAGGCGTACCCATCTTTCAGGAACAAGTAATCAAATTGGCTATGGTAGCTGCGGGTTTTACCGGCGGCGAAGCAGACCAGCTACGACGAGCGATGGCCTCCTGGAAAAAAAATGGTGAACTGCTGAAGTTCAAAAGTAAGCTCATCAGCGGCATGATGAATCGCGGCTACAACTACGAATACGCTGAGCGTATTTTTAAACAGATCTGTGGTTTTGGCGAATACGGTTTTCCCGAGTCCCATTCCGCTTCATTTGCCATTCTGGCTTATGTATCTTCTTGGCTAAAATATTATTATCCCGAAGCCTTTTATACCGGTTTGATGAATAGCTGGCCGATGGGCTTCTATACGCCTTCGCAACTGGTTCAGGATGCCAGACAGCACAATATCAAGGTATTGCCTGTGTGTATAAACCACTCAAGCTGGGATCATCAGATGGAAAAACAAAGCAAAGGTTATGCTCTGCGCCTGGGCTTGAGGCAAGTGAAAGGCTTTTCAGAAAGCGCAGCCCATGTACTACTGGGGAACCGCCCTAAAGAGGGGTATCGATATGTCAGTGAGCTAAAACAACTCGCCATTAAAAGCAACGAACTGCAGGCCCTGGCCAGCGCGGATGCCATGCATCAGATTGAACAAAACCGATATCAAACCCGCTGGGCGCTATTAAATCGCGAATCTGAATTGCCACTGTTCAACGAACTGCACGAGCCAGCGCAAGGTTATCAGCACCAACCTGACGATATTGAAAATCTGTTAGAGGATTATCAGTCTACCCGACTAACACTAAAACAACATCCAATAGCCCTGTTACAAGCACAAGGGCAGCTTAGCAAGTTTACCTGCGCTCGCGAACTGGCTAATGCACGTCATCAATCAATTATTACCGCTATAGGCATGGTAACAGGTCGTCAGGCTCCCGGAACGGCTTCAGGCGTAACCTTTATCACCTTAGAAGATCATACGGGCAATATTAACGTTATCGTCTGGAGAGCCACTGCCAGAGCCCAGAAACAAGCCTATCTGAAAGCTCAAATACTAAAAGTAACGGGTATTCTGGAACGAGGTGATGGCGGGGTTACTCACCTGATTGCCGGCAAACTGGAAGATCAAAGCCACTTGTTGGCGCAACTGGACACACGCAGCAGAAATTTCCGCTAGTACCTCACAACCCATTCCTAGAGTATAAATTAATAAGGCACTCTATTGAGTGCCTTAACTTCGTAACATGTGGGTTATTAGTCCACAAATGGGCTGCGAATATCAGCAATAGAACTTAACTTAACCGGTCGTATTAACGGTTGGCCACCATCTCGAGCAATGGGCACCCATGGAATCCGTCCTCTACCTGTTGAAGGTCTTAGAGAGAACAGATCGAAAGGTATTGAGATATAAAAGCCTTTAGTAAAGCTACCCTCGCCATAATCTTCAGCCGAAATATCAGTGAGTGCTGCGTAGGCACCAACCACAATGCCGCTATCAAATCGCCGCGCAAATTCAATGTTAACCCCTTTGTCTTCAGCAAGGAATTGACCTACGTTGAAACTCAACTGCACATCCTTCCAAAAAGCGGGTTTCCAATAAATACTTGCATGACCAGTCAGCGCTTCATAATCTCTAAAATCGTAATCGTTTTCGAATGAACGCTGCTTGACATAATTTAAGTCAAGTCCAAAACCAATATTACTGTCTACTTCCTGATAAAAGACTTCGCCACCAATACCGCCATACATGGTTTCCAAATAACCAGCATACACTTGAGCATAGGTATTTGGAGCTATCTGATCCACCCAACTGGCGTATAGCGTATCGAGGGAGACGCGACTCTTTCTGACGTATTCACGTATATAAGTTCTGACTCTGGGAACTGGAGAATCGAAGTTATCAACTCCGAAATTAAACTTATCCATATTCTCCAACAGCGTCGCTTTTACGCCAGCGGAGATCCTGAAGTTTGAATTAAAAGCATATCCACCCGTGCCATAAAGCCCACCTTGATATATGTAAAATGCCTCAGGAGAACCAAATGTTTGGATCCAAAACGTATTAATGTCGGCATAAAAACCACTGATTTCATTTTCTGGCTGTTTAGCTACAATTTTCTCGTCAGGCTGTTGGCGTTTCCAGGTCTTAGTAATATCACGCTCTAAAGTGTCATAATTAGCGACTTTAATAAATTCAGGAGCATCTATCACGGTTTCTACCGCAGGTATGCCCATCGCAGTTTCTACGATGTGATAGCTTTTTACACTATCAGGTAACATAGCCGCTGCGGCGCGCCCCATTCTCTCAATCGCCTCGTCTTCGTCCCTGTAACGAGTTCGGGTACCATAGACTATAAATTGTTCTTCATTGAGTACCGTGTTAGATACTATCATTCCTGATTGAGACACTTTCGCCAACAATTTGTACTGTTCTACGTCGTTGACACTTTGGTTTACCTCTCTCTCTTTTAAAGATTGAGGCTCCGGCTGTACCTTAACTTGTTTTGCCGTGTGGAAATTAAAAGCGTAATTGACACTAAAGCCGAGTGTATTACCTCTTTCCCAAGACAATCCTAAATCAAAGTCTTTATACCGATAGTTAACACCAAAATTCCAACGGCTGTCTTGATCCAGAGGAGATGCGCGCTCGTCAGTATAATCATTGCCTTCGTATTCGATTTTTACTCTCAGCGGATCCCATGGAGTTTGGTACTCAATTCCGCCAATAAGAGATGCGTTGCCACTAAAGAAATCATCAAAGTTAATTTGTCCGCCCTGATCTTCACCAAAACCTCCAAATCCTTTTCGCTCACAAAATCGATCGGCGACTTCACAAAATGGATTTTTTATGGACCCGGCGTTCCCTAAATAACCAAATCCCACGCCAAGATGTATATCAAAATCCCCGACTCTTTTGCTGGCGGTTATATACTCACTTTCAAAAAAGCCTGTACCACCAAAATCTCGAAAGCCGACAGCGACTTGAGGAAAATACATAGACTCTTTCAACAACCGAAATTTAACATCTATCCCCTTATCTTTTGCCGTTTGATCGCCACTGAACTCAGGTACATTGCTGTACAAAAGATTTCTAAAGTCGGTATATCTTACTGTGGCCTCCATCCATGGGAACAACTGCAAACTGGCCGTCCAAAAGCGATATTCTCCATTGTCCTTATACCCTAATGTCAGGTCGCCTTCTTCTAGCATACGGGCTGTCGGCGTTTGCAACAGTCCAACCCCGCCTAAATCATTTTGTGATAATGATTGCACCTTGTGATGGTATGCCTTATCCGCCTGGTCAGCATGTCCCTTGCCAGCCAATAGCAAAAACGTGACAGCTGCACTCAACAGTGAGATTTTGTATGCGTTCACTGTAATCTACTCCCTGCCAACTTAACGACCATTTGATTTATCTGAGAATTTTCAGAGTCGAAAGGAAGCTCCTTCAAAGGGATGTAAATACTACCTCCGGGGGGAACCTCGACTCGTTGCTGACTATGAGTACTTGTAGAAACCTTTTTAAAATGACCATCAAGAAAAATAACAAAAACGAACTCACTATCTGCATAGTCCAACTGGTCAATTTTGTCTTTATAGGACTGTACAGGTAATGCCCCCACATGATTAATTTGCAACTCATTCTCTAACACACCAAAAACTTTGATCTGAGGGCTTCTGGCAGGCAAAAACAAAGCGAAATGACCATCATCTATACGCGGATTCAATTCTTCTCGTACTCGAGCAAAATCATAATCAATTGGGATTGGTACACGGTGGGCAATCGACCAACTTTCGATTTGAGCCTCTAAAGACAATAGCGCCTTATACTTAGCTGTTTTAGTGCCTGTTCTTAGCTTTACCTCAGCAAGCTTTTGCATTAATTGCTGCTTAAGCTTCATTTCTTCTGGTGCTTTGTAGTTAAATAAAGCTGCTGCAGGCCAATAAATGTCTCGACTCTTAACCGTCCCTTTGAGAACTGTTTCTAATCTCGGGTTGCCTTCGTAAACCAATTGATTGCCCAAATAATCAATGGTGACGTTAGCAGGCGTCGTAAATGGAACTAGCGCTATGACAAGCGACAGTAGATATTTCACCTTTACTCTCCTTGTGAAACTAATGATGCAGCCTGGCTTACATAAGTGATTACAAACTGGTTAGAGTGAGGCGCAGCCTTTTGCCTGGATTTTAGTAATTTTTTACTGTTTTTTTCGAACCAATAAACATTTTCCCAACTTTGCTCTCCAACCAACCAGTTTTTACTCGCTTTATATTGAATGGTTTCAGTTACTTTCAATGTAGCAAACGATTTGTCAAAGATAAGAATATCGTCTTCACTAATACTAAAACTTGATTCACTCAGATAACCGTACTCTCCAGCTTCCCAATCAGCAATTGCACGCCAGTTTGCACCGTCTAAGCTAGACGGGTTTGCTAAAGGGTCGGCACCAATACCATTTAGCGCCAATAAATCATTTTTAAACCCCTGCGTCCTGATAACACGCCCAGATTCAACAACCAACAAAGCCTTATCCTTAGATATCCACTTGTCTTTACCCTCTTCAGAAAACGCCTTGGCGATAACTGCTAAAGGGCGTTCGCCACTTCGAATCAAAGCGAGATCAACTGAAGATTCCTGTACTTCTTGCAAGTTAATTTCAGCATCTTGATTTAGCCTGAAAGCTAGCTCTAATGTGGTGATATGAGAGCGGATGGGATTTGTACAACCGGCAATAAGCAGAAGTATTAAGAAAAATGAGAAATGTGTTTTCATGGTAATTGATGTCTTATTGTCAACAAAAAAGCCGCCAGAAGGCGGCTTTATTTAATCGAAGTACAATCTTTACTGAACGGTAGGTAAATAAGTTACAGTAACTGGAACCAATACAGTTGTCGTACCAGAAAGTGTCTCAGTTAGCACTGTACCGTAGCAAACACCATCAATTAACTCATCACCAGCATTACAAGAAGGTGGATTTACGATATCTTGACAAACACCGTTAACTTCTTCTTGTCCAGCGGGACAAACACAGACGCCGCCAGAATTGATTTGATCTGTACGACAATCTACCCCACCGCCATCATTATTTGAAATAATTGCAGCAGCAACACCCACTGCAACGGCCCCGATAACTACAGTAGAGGTTGCGATTCCACCAATTGTTGAACCTGCTGCTGTACCAGCTCCTGCTTCCTCTTGTGCTGATACGTTTGCTCCCAGCGACAAGAGAGCGACCATCATTATAGAAATAAATTTTTTCATTGTTTGCTCTCAAGTAAATATAATTAACTAATATGAATGCTACAAGATCAACTGTGTACCTGCAACATCAATTTTTGATCCTTCACATAAATTTAATTTATTTTGGCGATTTAAACCATTTTCAGACACGTTGTGGACCATATACCAATATAACGCACCACCAAAAATATTATTCCATTTAAAAGTTATGAAGCTGTAACGGTTTGTATCTTTTCTCTTTCCCATGAGTGTAAGTCGGAGCCATACCGTTTCAGATATTGCACCGGATATGACATTGAGTCTGGTAGCCCTTTCTCTAAATAGGAGCCTGGCGGTCCCCTACATGGATGTAGGGGGTAGAACAACGTCTGGAACAGTTGTCGATAGCGCCCGCCATGGATGGCGGAAGTGTCGAAGGATTGCAGGGAACAATCCCGACCTACTCGAACATGGGGGTGAAGGCGGATTCTTTAGCTGCGAAGCAGCGCCCGCCTGAACGATTCGCCATGGATGGCGAGGCAGGAAGCCACTTCAGGGATGATTGTTCCCCGTACCCTAATCAGATAACAAGTATAACCATGATAAACAATGGGTTAGGTTTCCCATGAAGTAGCACGTAATGTTCTATTTAGGGGAAGGGCTATCCATTGACAACTGATGCAACAACAGGACTTTTGAGAATCGCAAATGCAAAAAAGGGCTATCCTTTCGGATAGCCCTTTCTCTAAATAGGAGCCTGGCGGTCCCCTACATGGATGTAGGGGGTAGAACAACGTCTGGAACAGTTGTCGATAGCGCCCGCCATGGATCTCGGAAGTGTCGAAGGATTGTCGGGAACAATCCCGACCTACTCTCACATGGGGGTGAAGGCGGATTCTTTAGCTGCGAAGCAGCGCCCGCCTGAACGATTCGCCATGGATGGCGAGGCAGGAAGCCACTTCAGGGATGATTGTTCCCCGTACACTAATCAGATAACAAGTATAACCATGATAAACAATGGGTTAGGTTTCCCATGAAGTAGCACGTAATGTTCTATTTAGGGGAAGGGCTATCCATTGACAACTGATGCAACAACAGGACTTTTCAGAATCGCAAATGCAAAAAAGGGCTATCCTTTCGGATAGCCCTTTCTCTAAATAGGAGCCTGGCGGTGTGCTACTCTCACATGGGGAAGCCCCACACTACCATCGCCGCTAATACGTTTCACTACTGAGTTCGGAAT